>NZ_JCADBM010000013.1:0-282617 GCF_059359075.1 Phytohabitans sp. LZ39
CCGGAAGCTAAGCCTTCCAGCGCCGATGGTACTGCACCCGGGAGGGTGTGGGAGAGTAGGACACCGCCGGACTTCTTAACAATCGAGGCCGTCCCTTCGGGGACGGCCTCGATGTATTTCCGGGACTCTCGAAGGAGAGCACCAGCCCCGCTACTCGCGGGACTGGATCGTGCCGCGGATGTCGCGCAGCAGCTCGGCGCCCTCGTCCTGGCTGCGGCCGGGGAGCAGCGCCAGCACCACGCTCCCGTGGTCAGCCCAGCCGCAGACGGTCGTATTGCCCTCCGGGGCCACGCTCTCACCGCACTTCATCACGCCGCCCAGGTCGCCGGCGTCGACCTCGTGCAGGTTGTTGACCGCGCCGTTGTCGTCGGAGAGCAACTCGAAGAGCGTGTCGAGGTCGCTGCCGGGGGTCCAGATCAGCGTCGTGCCGCCGAAGAGCAGCACACTGCGGTCCGCGCTCGCCGGATCGGTGTAGACGACGCCGATGCTCTCGTCGAGGTCGATGCGGGCGCCGATCGCGGTCCGCAGGTACTCGGCTGTCTCCTGGGCGCGCGTGCTCTGGTCGAGGCGCAGGCCGGCGAGCTCCGGCGGCGTCTCGAGGCTCGCGTCCTTCTGCTGCATGACGCGCCACCCGAACGTGCCCACGACCGCCGCGCCGACCAGGCCGACAGCCAGCAGCGAACCCAGCACGATCATCCGGGTGCGACGGCGGCGCGGTGTGGTGGCCTCTTGCTCCTCCACCGGCTCGCCGGGCGGGGGCGTGACGTCGATCGGCTGCATTGCGCCACCGTAGCGTAGGGATGGGTGACTCCGGGCGGAGCCGACACACGACGCCTCCGTAGACTCTACGGGTGACCGAAACACCGCAGACCCACAGCTCCGCGACACCGACGTTGGCCGCCCAGTACCAGCCGGGCGAGGTAGAGCAGCGGCGGTACGAGGAGTGGGTACGCGCGGGTTACTTCAAGGCCAGCGCCACAAGTGAAAAGCCGCCGTTCACGATCGTCATCCCCCCGCCCAACGTGACCGGCTCCCTGCACATGGGACACGCGCTCGACCACACCATCCAGGATTGGCTCACCCGCCAGAGGCGGATGCAGGGCTACGAGGCGCTGTGGCTGCCCGGCATGGACCACGCCGGCATCGCCACCCAAAACGTGGTGGAGCGCCAGCTCGCCCGCGAAGGGCTGTCCCGCCACGACCTCGGCCGCGAAAAGTTCGTCGAGCGGGTGTGGCAGTGGAAGGCCGAGTCCGGTGGCGCGATCCTCGGCCAGATGCGCCGGCTGGGCGACTCGGTCGACTGGGACCGCGAGCGGTTCACGATGGACGAGGGCCTGTCCCGGGCCGTGCTCACGATTTTCAAGCGGCTGTACGAAGACGGGCTGATCTACCGCGCCGAGCGCATCATCAACTGGTGCCCGCGCTGCCTCACCGCCCTCTCCGACATCGAGGTGGAGCACAGCGACGACGAGGGCGAGCTCGTCTCGATCCGATACAGCGAAGAGATCGTGGTCGCCACCACCCGCTCCGAGACGATGCTCGGTGACACCGCGGTGGCCGTGCACCCGGACGACGAGCGATACAAGCATCTGATCGGCACCGAGGTGGAGCTGCCGCTCACCGGGCGGCGTATCCCCGTGGTGGCCGACGAGCACGTCGACCCGGCGTTCGGCACCGGCGCGGTGAAGGTGACGCCGGCGCACGACCCCAACGACTTCGAGATCGGCCAGCGGCACGCCCTGCCGAGCCTCACGATCATGGACGAGCGCGGCGTGATCACGGCGCACGGTCCGTTCCAGGGGCTCGACCGGTTCGAGGCGCGGCCGGCGATCGTCGCGGCGCTGCGCGCGCAGGGCCTGATCGTGGCGGAAAAGCGTCCGTACGTGCACGCCGTCGGCCACTGCTCGCGCTGCAAGACCACGGTGGAGCCGCGGCTGTCGCTCCAGTGGTTCGTCAAGACCGAGCCGCTCGCCAAGGCCGCCGGCGACGCGGTGCGCGACGGGCGGGTGCGGATCGAGCCGGCCGAGCTCGCCAAGCGCTACTTCGCCTGGGTCGACAACATGCACGACTGGTGCATCTCCCGCCAGCTGTGGTGGGGCCACCGCATCCCGGTGTGGTACGGGCCGGATGGCGAGGTCGTCTGCGTCGGGCCCGACGAGCAGCCGCCGGCCGGCGACGGGTGGACCCAGGACGAAGACGTGCTGGACACCTGGTTTTCCAGCGCCTTGTGGCCCTTTTCCACGCTGGGCTGGCCGGAGCAGACGCCCGACCTGGCCAAGTTCTACCCGACCAGCGTGCTGGTGACCGGCTACGACATCCTCTTCTTCTGGGTCGCCCGGATGATGATGTTCGGGCTGTACGCCATGAAAGAGCAACCTGACAGCCATGCCGTGCCTTTCAGGGTGATCGCGCTGCACGGCATGGTCCGCGACGAGCACGGCAAGAAGATGTCCAAGTCGTTCGGCAACGTGGTCGACCCGCTCGACTGGATCGAGCGGTACGGCGCGGATGCCACCCGCTTCACGCTGGCGCGGGGCGCCAACCCCGGCGGTGACGTGCCGGTCAGCGAAGACTGGACCCAGGGCTCCCGCAACTTCTGCAACAAACTGTGGAACGCGACCCGCTTCGCCCTTCTCAACGGCGCCCACGTCCAGGGTGACCTGCCCGCCGAGCTGAGCCCGGTCGACCGGTGGATCCTCTCCCGGTTGCAGCACGTGATCGGCGAGGTCGACGAGCTGTCCGGGGCGTACGAGGTGGCCAAGGTCTGCGACGTGCTCTACCACTTCGCGTGGGACGACGTCTGCGACTGGTACGTCGAGCTGGCCAAGCCGGTGCTCGCCGGCGGCGGCGCGGCGGCCGAGCGTACCAAGCGGGTGCTGGGCCACGTGCTCGACCAGCTGCTGCGTCTGCTGCACCCGGTGATCCCCTTCGTCACCGACGAGCTGTGGATCGCGCTGACCAGTGGAAAGACGGTCATGACGGCGGCCTGGCCCGCGGTCGCACCAGCGCTTGTGGACGACGCCGCGGAGGCCGAGCTGGCCACGCTTCAGCGGGTGGTCACCGAGATCCGCCGGTTCCGCTCCGACCAGGGGCTGCGGCCGGCGCAGCGGGTGGCGGCGCGGCTCGACGGGCTGGCCGCGGCGGGCATCGGGGTGCACGAGCCGCTGATCCGTTCGCTGGTGCGGCTCGACGAGGCCGGCGACGGCTTCAGCGCGACGGCCCAGCTCGCGGTCACCGGCGACGTCTCGGTCGCGCTCGACACGCGCGGTGCGATCGACGTCGCCGCCGAGCGGGCCCGCCTGGAGAAGGACCGGGCCGCCGCGCTCAAGGAGGCCGAGCAGACCCGCGCCAAGCTCGACAACCCCGCGTTCGTCGGCAAGGCGCCCGAGCCGGTGGTCCGCAAGATCAAGGACCGCCTGGCCGCCGCCGAGGCCGACCTGGCGCGCATCGCTACGGCACTGGAGGCGTTGCCGCCGGCATGAGTACCGAACGCAGCGAGTTCGAGCAGGTCGAGGCGGAGCTCAACAGCCGGGGGTACACCCGGATGGTCTTCGACCTCGGCCGCATCAAGGAGCTTCTCGACCTGCTGGGCAGCCCCCAGCGGGCGTACCCGGCGATCCACCTGACCGGCACCAACGGCAAGACGTCGACGGCGCGGATGATCGACTCGCTGTTGCGGGCCCACGGGTTGCACACCGGGCGATACACGAGCCCCCACCTGGAGACCGTGCGCGAGCGGATCAGCCTCGACGGCGAGCCGGTCAGCGAGCGTCGGTTCGTCGCGGCCTACCGCGAGGTGGCACCGCTGGCCGCGCTCGTCGACGGGCAGTCCGACGAGCCGCTGACCTACTTCGACATGACGACGGCACTGGCGTTCGCGACGTTCGCCGACGCGCCCGTCGACGTGGCGGTCGTCGAGGTGGGGCTGGGCGGCGCCGAAGACTCGACGAACGTGCTCGACGCGGGTATCGCGGTGATCACGCCGATCGGGCTCGACCACACCGAGTGGCTCGGCGACACGATCGAAGACATCGCGTTCGCCAAGTCCGGCATCATCCACAAGGGAGCGACCGTGATCGCGGCGGCCCAGGAGGAAGACGCCGCGCGGCCGATCCTGGAGCGTACGGCGGAAGTCGGTGCCACGATCGCGCGTGAGGGCGGCGAGTTCGGCGTGCTCCGCCGGGCCGTCGCGGTCGGCGGGCAGGTGCTCACGATCCAGGGCCTCGGCGGCGTGTACGAAGAAGTGTTCATCCCGCTGCACGGCGCGCACCAGGCGCAAAACGCGGCGGTGGCGCTCGCCGCGGTGGAGGCGTTCCTCGGCGCCGGCGCGTCCCGCCAGCTCGAACCCGAGGTGGTGCGGGAGGGCTTCGCCGGCACCTCCTCGCCGGGGCGGCTGGAGCGGGTGCGCAACGCGCCGACGATCCTGCTCGACGGCGCGCACAACCCGCACGGCATGGCCGCGACGGTGACCGCGCTTCAGGAGGAGTTCTCGTTCAGCCGGCTTGTCGCGGTCGTCGCGGTGCTCGCCGACAAAGACGCGGCCGGCCTGCTGGAGCTGCTGGAGCCGGTGGTCGACGCGCTTGTCGTCACCCGCAACACCTCGCCGCGGGCCATGCCCGTCGACCAGCTCGCCGCCGTGGCCGAGGAGATCTTCGGCGAGGAGCGGGTCGAGGTGGCGGCCGACATGCCCGACGCGATCGAGGCGGCGGTCGCGCTCGCCGAGTCCGATGTGGAGCGCGAGCTCGCCGGTGTCGGCGTGCTGATCACCGGCTCGGTGGCGACGGTGGCCGACGCGCGGCGGTTGCTGAAGCGATGAGCGACCGCACCAGGCCGCCCGTGGCGAGGCGAGGACAGCCATGAGCGAACAGCGTTCCGGACTCCGCAACCCCGCCGGCGCCGCGCGCGGGCTGGGCGCCGGCACGTTGATCCTCGAGACGGTCGTGCTGCTGCTCGCCATCCAGCCGATGCGCATGCTCGGCGGCGACCTGAGCGGCGCCACGATCGGCGTGATCCTCGGCGCGGCGGTCGCCTGCGTGGCGCTGGCCGGCCTGCTGCGCCGCGACTGGGCCTGGTACGCGGTGGCCGTGCTCCAAGGGCTGCTCATGCTGGCCGGCTTTCTGCACTGGGCGCTCGCCGGCGTGGGGCTGCTCTTCGGCCTGGCCTGGCTCTACGTGCTCAACGTACGCCGCACGATCCTGGCCCCGCCCAAGCGCGACGAGCCGCCCACCGACTGAAGACCCTCCGATATCGCCCGGGTCCGCGTCAGCGGCAGACCGCCGCTCCCGCCGGAGACCGCGCAGGTCGGCGGCTCGCCAGGGCTCGCCGAGATCCCCGACCTCCGCTGCCACCTCCGCGCCCCAAGCCCCACCCGCTTGGCCCCAAGAGGGCAGCCCTCTGGGCGGACGTCGCGGTAGCTCAAAGTCTTTGTCTTGGGGATTTTTAGGCGCCGTCGTACATCGCTTGCTGGTCGGGCTCGTCGGGGCGGTTGCGCCACTGGGTGATCGCGATGCCGTGCCCGTCCGGGTCTTTGAAGGCGGCCGCCCACAGCTCCAGCTTGGCGCCTTTGTTGACCGGGCGCGGGCCGTACGTGAACTTGACGCCCTTGGCCTTCAGCTCCTCGTGGGTGGTCTGGATGTCGCCGACCTCGAGGTTGAGGTGGACGGTGCGCGGGCCGGCCGGTGAGACGTCGCTGATGACGCGGAGCACGAGGCGGGTATCGCCGGAGGCGAGCACCGCGTTGCCGTCGCCGCCGTCGATCTCGTAGAAGCCCAGCATGTCGCGGTAGAACTCGATCGACCGGGCGAGGTCGGTGACGAGCACGGTCACGCCGACGCCGTGGATCGAGCCGCTCGGGCCGGGGTGGGCGCTCGGGTAAGCGGTGATGAGGTCGTCGAGGTCACCGTCGTCGACGGGGGTCTCCTCCGCGACCGGCTCGACCGGCTCCGGCTCGATCGGGTCGTCTACGGGCGCCGGCTCGGCGACCGCGGTGGTCGCGCCGTTGCCGTTGCCCTTGCCCTTGTCGCGCTTGGAGCGCGCGCGCCGGGGCAGCGGGACCGTGCGCGGGTCGGTCGGGCCCTGCTCCACGACCGTGCCCTCCAGCACGATCGGGCCGCCGGGCGTGGGCTGGTGCACCACCACCGGCTCGTCGCGGATGCCGCCGCCCAGGTCGTCGGTGAGGTCGGCGGTGACCGGCTCGTCCGGGCCGCGGCGCGACCATGGCGGCTCGTCTTCCTCGAACAGGATGTCGTCGGACTCCGGCAGGTAGTCGCCCGGATCCGGCGCCATCGTCGCGGCCGCCTCGGCATGGGTGAGCGCGTCGTCCCACAGGATCCGGACGTGCCGCAGGTCGTCGACCGCCACCATGATCGGCAGCGTCACGCCGGGGAGCGGCCACTTGGCGACCGGTACGCGGGACTCCCGCACCTTGATCGAGGCGGCGGGCAGGCCGGGCGCGTCGATGACGATCTGGAGCTCGCAGCGGCCATACGTGGACGAGGCGGGCGGCTCGCTGGCCGTCATCACGTGCGCGGTGCCGGCCACCCACGCGCGGGCGCCGCCGCGGATGGTGGTGACCAGCACCATGCTGATCGCCAGCACGAGCACCGCCAGGCCGACAGCCACGATCGCCCAGCTCTGCATGCCGGCGCCGAAGAGCATCACGAACACGGCGAACGTGCCCAGCACCGCGGCGACGAGCTTGCGGACCGGTGCGATCGGCCTCCGACGAGCGTCAGCCACAGTGGACCTCCCTCGGGTTACCCGCCAGGCTAGGCCGGCCGGGCCAGTGATGGGAAGACCGATACCCTAGGGCGGTGTCCACTCCCCGCGATGGAGGAAGCGTGTCCGAACGCACGTTGGTCCTGATCAAGCCGGATGCCCTCCGGCGGGGCCTGCTCGGCGAGATCCTCGGCCGGTTCGAGCGTAAGGGCTTGGCGATCGAGGCGCTGGTGCTGCGCGGCATGGACGCCGCGCTGGCCGACCAGCACTACGCCGAGCACGTCGACAAGGCGTTCTACCCGCCGCTGAAGGAGTTCATGACCGGCGGTCCGCTGGTGGCCGCGGTGCTCTCCGGCGACCAGGCGATCGAGGTGGTGCGGGCACTCGTCGGCGCCACCGACGGGCGCAAGGCCGCGGCGGGCACGATCCGCGGCGACCTCTCGCTCTCCAACCGGGAAAATCTCGTGCACGCCTCCGACTCGCCGGACAGCGCGAAGCGTGAGATCGCGCTCTGGTTTCCCGAGCTCAGCTGAGGACCCTGCGTAGTTTGTCCGGGTTGCCGACCAGGTAGAGGTCGGTGATCAGGCCGTCGGCGACACCGATCGCGAGCAGGCGCCAGCCGCAGCTCAGCAGTGCGGCCGTCTCGCCGGTGAGCGCGATCGGCTGGGCGAGCAGCGGCGCGGGGTAGATCCCGGTGAAGAACCGGGCCACCCGGTCTCTGCCAACGACCGGCCGCGGCGCCGCCTTGACCCGCCCACCCCCGTCCGACCAGGCGGTCGCGTCGGCGGCGAGCAGCCGTTTCAACGCCGGCAGGTCGCCCTCGCGGGCAGCGGCCAGAAACCGGTCGAGCAGCCTTTCCCGCTCGACCGGCTCGGCGGTGAACCGGGGCGCCGCGGGCAGGTGCCGGACGGCCCGGTGGTGCAGTTGGCGACAGTCCTCGGGCGTACGGTCGAGGATCTCGGCGATCTCCGGGTAGGGCAGGTCGAACGCGGTGCGCAGCACGTACACCGCGCGCTCCGGGGGTGTGAGGCGCTCCAGCAGGTGCAGCATCGCGAGCGAGAGCGAGTCGCGGCGCTCGGCCGGGTCGACCTCACCTTCCACCAGCGGTTCGGGCAGCCACGGGCCGACGTACGGCTCGGCCTGCCGCGCGCGCAGCCGGTCGAGCGCCAGGTGGGTGACGATGCGGGAGAGGTACCTGCGCGGCTCGGTAACCGACACGCGGTCGGCGCGCAGCCAGCGCAGGTACGCCTCCTGTAGCACGTCGTCCGCGTCGTGCCCGCTTCCGAGCAGGCGGTAGGCCAGCCCGTACAGCATGGGGCGGTGCGCGACGAGGTCGGCGGCCGCGTCGGTGGTCACGCCGGCGGCGGGGTCCGGCTGGGTATCGCGATGCGGTTCCACACGTTAATGGTGGCGATCGCGATCAGCAGGTCGGCCACTTCCTCCTCGGTGAAGACCTTGGCCGCGCCGTCCCACACGTCGTCCGGCACGCCACCTTCACCCAGACGGGTGACCGAGTCGGTCAGGGCCAGCGCGGCCCGTTCCCGCTCGTCGAAGAACGGGGCCTCGTGCCAGGCCGCGACCGCGAAGAGGCGCCGGGTCGACTCGCCCTCCTCGATGGCGTCCCGCGAGTGCATGTCCACGCAGTACGTGCAGCCGTTGATGATCGAAGCGCGCAGCTTCACCAGGTGGAGAAGCTTCTTCTCGACCCGCCGCCGGATGTAGCCCTCGAGCTTCAGCACCAGCTCGAAGCCCTCCGGTGCCACCTCTCCCAGGTTGATGCGTTGCATGACCTACCTCCTTCGCCAGGACGACAGCGCGGCCACGGTCCGGCGTGACAGAAAGGCGGTGTGACCTAGGACGCAACCCCGGCTTTGCGCCACGGTCATTTCCGGCCGATAGGCAGGGGTACATGGATCGACGTTCCCTTCTCGGGCTGGCCACCGGTGCCGGGCTCGCCGCCGTTCCCCTGCTCGGACCCGGCCGCGCCAGCGCCACCCTGAGGCCGACCGGACGCCCGGTGCTCACGCACGGCGTGCAGAGCGGCGAGGCGACCGCCGACGGCGCGGTGCTCTGGACCCGCGCGGACCGCGCGTCGCGGATGCTCGTCGAGGTCAGCCGCCGCCCCGACTTCCGCGGGGCCCGCCTCGTGCGCGGGCCGCTGCTCGGCCCGGACACCGACTTCACCGGCAAGGTCCGCCTGGGCGGCCTGCCCGCGGGCGAGCGCCTGCACTACCGGGTACGGGCGGAGAGCCTCGACCGCCACGGGCTGTGCGCCGAGCCGCTGGTCGGGTCGCTGCGCACCGCGCCGCGCAAGGGTGGTGTGCGGTTTGTCTGGACCGGTGACATCGCCGGCCAGGGCTGGGGCATCGCGCCCGACCTCGGCGGCATGAAGATCTTCCGGGCGATGCGGGCGGCCCGGCCGGACTTCTTCCTGTGCAGCGGTGACACCGTGTACGCGGACGGGCCGCTCGCCGAGACGGTCACGCTGCCGGACGGGCGGGTCTGGCGCAACCTCGTCACGCCGGAGAAGTCGAAGGTGGCCGAGACGCTCGCCGAGTACCGGGGGCAGTTCGCGTACAACCTGCTCGACGAGCACCTGCGCGCCTTCGCGGCCGAGGTGCCGCAGGTCAACCAGTGGGACGACCACGAGGTGACCAACAACTGGTACCCCGGCGAGGTGCTGGAGGACGCCCGGTACACCGAGCGGCGGGTCGACGTGCTGACCGGCCGGGCCCGGCAGGCGTTCCACGAGTGGCTGCCGACCGGCGAGGCCAAGATCTACCGCAAGCTGTCGTACGGGCCGCGGCTGGACCTGTTCGTGCTGGACATGCGCACGTACAAGGACGTCAACGACGGCAACACGTACGCCGACCCGCGCCGCGGCCTGCTCGGCTCGGAGCAGCGGGCCTGGCTGATCCGCGAGCTGAAGCGTTCCCGGGCGACCTGGAAGGTGATCGCCGCCGACCTGCCGCTCGGCTTGGTCGTGCCGGACGGGGCGGCCGCCCAGGAGGGTGTCGCGCAGGGCGACCCGGGCGCGCCGAAGGGTCGCGAGCTCGAGTTCGCCGAGGTCCTGGGTGCGGCGCACCGGGCCGGCGTGAAGGGGATCGTGTTCCTGACCGCGGACGTCCACTACACGGCCGCCCATCACTACGACCCGGCGCGGGCGGCGGTGGCGGACTTCACCCCGTTCTGGGAGTTCGTGTCGGGGCCGGCCCACGCGGGCGCCTTCGGGCCCAACGCGCTGGACGGCACGTTCGGGCCGCGAGCCGTGTTCGTACACGCCCCGCCCCGGGCCAACACGTCGCCGGCCGAGGGCTTCCAGCACTTCGGCGAGGTCCTGATCGACGGCGAGACAGGCGCCTTCCGGGTGGACCTGCGGGACGCGGACGGGGCGTCGCTGTTCAATACGACGCTGCTTCCGTAGTCGTCGGGTACCCTTGACGGTCGTAAAGGCGTTGACCCGGCCATCACCGGTGAGCCTCCGGAAGAACGGGCGCGAGCCTCAGTAGAACCGGACGGGTCCGGCCCGTCACAGCCGGCCAACGAGCGGGCGGCCCTGATCATGGGGTCGCCAAGCGGGGTGGTACCGCGGGCCTGTCAGGCTCGTCCTCGCAGTGGACAACATGAGCTTTGTCAGCTGCGAGGAGATACGACGGTGTACCCCAAGACCGACCCGAAGGCCGGCGTACCGGCGAGCCCCGACCTGCCCGCGGTCGAGCGTCGTGTGCTCGACCATTGGGCGGCGGACAAGACGTTCCAGGCGTCGGTCGACGCCCGGGACGCGGGCCGCAACGGGTCCAACGAGTACGTGTTCTACGACGGCCCGCCCTTCGCCAACGGGCTGCCGCACTACGGCCACCTGTTCACCGGCTACGTGAAGGACGTGGTGCCGCGCTACCAGACCATGCGCGGCCGCAAGGTGGAGCGCCGCTTCGGCTGGGACACGCACGGCCTGCCGGCCGAGGTGGAGGCGGAAAAGCAGCTCGGCATCTCCACCAAGGCGGAGATCCTCGACCTCGGCGTGGCCCGGTTCAACGACGTGTGCCGCACGTCGGTGCTGACGTACACCCAGGACTGGGAGCGGTACGTCACCCGCCAGGCGCGCTGGGTCGACTTCACCAACGACTACAAGACGCTCGACCTCGACTACATGGAAAGCGTCATGTGGGCCTTCAAGACCCTGCACGACAAGGGTCTCGTATACGAAGGCTTTCGCGTGCTGGCGTACTGCTGGCGGTGCGAGACGCCGCTGTCCAACACGGAAACCCGGATGGACGACGTCTACCGCGACCGGCAGGACCCGTCGCTCACCGTCTGGTTCACATTGGACAGCGGGGAGAAGGTCGCGGTCTGGACGACCACGCCGTGGACGCTGCCGTCCAACCTGGCCCTGGCCGTGGGCCCCGACATCGAGTACGCGATGCTCGCCGACGCCGACGGGCAGCGGTACCTCGTCGGTGCCGCGCGGCTCGCCGCGTACGAGAAGGAGCTGGGCCACCTCACCCGGCTCGGCACCGTGCGTGGGGCCGAGCTGGTCGGGCGCCGCTACACGCCGCTGTTCGACTTCCTGGCCGACACGCCCAACGCGTTCCAGGTGCTCGGTGCCGACTTCGTGTCCACTGAGGACGGCACCGGGGTCGTGCACATGGCGCCCGCGTTCGGCGAAGACGACCAGAACGCGTGCAACGCCGCCGGCATCCCCACGGTCGTCACGGTCGACGAGCACACCCGGTTCACCTCGCTCGTCCCGCCGTACCAGGGGGAGCAGGTCTTCGACACCAACAAGCCGATCGCGCGCGAGCTGCGCGAGCGGGGCGTCGTGGTGCGGCAGGAGACCTACACCCACTCCTACCCGCACTGCTGGCGCTGCGACACCCCGCTGGTGTACAAGGCGGTGTCGTCGTGGTTCGTCGCGGTGACCCAGTTCCGCGACCGGATGGTCGAGCTCAACCAGCAGATCAACTGGACGCCGGCGCACGTGAAGGACGGCTCGTTCGGCAAGTGGCTGGCCGGCGCCCGCGACTGGTCGATCTCCCGCAACCGCTTCTGGGGCTCGCCGATCCCAGTGTGGAAGTCGGACGACCCGGCCTACCCGCGGGTGGACGTCTACGGCTCGCTCGAGGATCTGCGGCGCGACTTCGGCGTCGCGGTGACCGACCTGCACCGGCCGGGCGTCGACGAGCTGGTGCGGCCAAACCCCGACGACCCCACCGGCAAGTCGATGATGCGCCGCGTGCCGGAGGTGCTCGACTGCTGGTTCGAGTCGGGCTCGATGCCGTTCGCCCAGGTGCACTACCCGTTCGAAAACCGCGAGTGGTTCGAGCACCACTACCCGGGCGACTTCATCGTCGAGTACATCGGACAGACGCGGGGCTGGTTCTACACCATGCACGTGCTGGCGACCGCGCTGTTCGACCGGCCGGCGTTCCGCAACTGCCTGAGCCACGGCATCCTGCTGGGCGAAGACGGGCGGAAGATGTCCAAGAGCCTGCGCAACTACCCGGACGTGTACGGCGTCTTCAACTCGCACGGCTCCGACGCCATGCGGTGGATGCTGATGTCGTCGCCGGTGCTGCGGGGCGGGGACATGCCGGTGACCGAGAGCGCGATCCGGGACGCCGTGCGGCAGGTGCTGCTTCCACTGTGGAACGTCTGGTACTTCTTCTCGCTCTACGCCAACGCGTCCAACCACGAGGCACGGCGGCGGGTCGACTCCACCCACCTGCTCGACCGCTACGTGCTGGCGAAGACCGGCGAGCTGGTGTCCACGGTGCGGCGGCAGATGGACGAGTACGACATCTCCGGTGCCTGCGCGTCGGTGCGGTCCTATCTGGACGCGCTGACGAACTGGTACGTGCGGCGGTCGCGCGACCGGTTTTGGGGCGGCGACGTCGACGCGTTCGACACGCTGTACACCGTGCTGGAGACGCTCAGCCGGGTGGTGGCGCCGCTGGCGCCGCTGACCGCGGAGGAGATCTGGCGCGGCCTCACCGGTGAGCGCTCGGTGCACCTGACCGACTGGCCGGACGCGGCGGAGTTCCCCGCCGACCACGACCTCGTCGCCGCGATGGACGCGGTGCGCGGGGTCAGCTCGGCGGCGCTGTCGCTGCGCAAGGCGCGGGGCCTGCGGGTGCGGCTGCCGCTGGCGCGGCTGACCGTGGCCACGCCGGCGGCCGGCGCGCTGCGGCCGTTCACCGCCCTCGTCGCCGACGAGGTCAACGTGAAGTCGGTGGAGTTCACCGACGAGCTGTCCTCCTACTGCGAGCAGGTGTTGACCGTCGTACCGAGGGCGCTCGGCCCGCGGGTCGGCGGCGCGGTGCAGCAGGTGATCAAGGCGGTCAAGGCGGGCGACTGGTCGCTCGTCGACGGCCGCCCGGTCGCGGCCGGCGTGGCCCTGGAAGACGGCGAGTACGAGCTGAAGCTCGTGGCCGCTGACGCCGAACACTCGGCGCCGCTCCCCGGCGGCGAGGGCGTGGTGGTCCTCGACACCGCCGTCACACCCGAGCTCGCCGCGGAGGGGCTCGCCCGCGACGTGGTACGCGTCGTGCAGCAGGCCCGCCGCGACGCCCAGCTCGACGTGACCGACCGGGTCGCCGTCTCGCTCGCCGGCTCGCCCGAGGTGGTCGCTGCGGTGGAGGCACACCGCGACTTCGTGGCGGCCGAGGTGCTCGCCACCGACCTCCGCTTCGACTCGGCGGCGGCCGGCTTCGAGGGCGAGGTCGGCGACGGCGAGAAGGTGGCCGTCTCCGTCGCGCGGGTCTGACCGATCGAGGGGTCTCTCAGGTCTCCACGGCCTGAGGGACCCCCGGCGGCCCGCTCAGGGCTGGTCCGGCGGGGTGGGAAATCTCGCCGTCTGCGGGCGGAATGGGCGAAGGGTCCGCCGCTGGAGCAGGTAGAGCGTCACCCAGACCAGCAGGAACGCCGCCGCCCCGCCGACCGCCACCACGGCCGTCGCCGCCTCGGCGGCCTGTAGGCCGATCCCGACCATGGCCGCGGCCACCGCCGCGTTCACCGTCGCGACGATGTTCGGCGTGTTGATCAGGAAGTGCATCCACAGTGAACGCTGGGAGTGGCGCTCCACCATGTAGGTGGCGAACACGCCCCGCTCGTCGTCGTGGTAGCCGGTGCTGAGGTATCGCTCCAGGCCGGGCTCCAGGGCCAGGTAGCCGCGCCGGAGCCGGTTCATCGCCTGCACCAGCTGGAACTCCTCGGCGTTGATGTGCACCAGGCGCACGTAGGCGGCGAGCCCCAGCAGGAACACCACCGGCAGCAGCATCAGCGCCAGCGTCGTGGTCTGCCCGCCGAAGCCGGTCGCGTCGGCCATCAGCGCCAGCGCGATGATCGTGGCGGACAGGGTGGTCAAGAAGACCGTGGCACGGCTCTGCGCCTCGCTCCAGATCAGCGACCGCGACGCGAGCAGGCTCCAGTGCTCGGCCGCCAGGAGCGCCGGGGCGTACTCGCCGAGCGGCTGCTCAGCCGCCGGCGGGCTCGCCGGGCCGGCCGTGGAGTCTTCGTCGGCATCCATCGACGCGACCGTACCCCGGACTACGGCGCGTCGTCGCCGCGGCTGCGCTCCTGCGCAACGATCTCGCGGAGGTCGGGGATCTGGGCGAGCTGCTTGAGCGCCCTGGTCATCCGCACGTTGCCGTGCAGGCGCTCGCGCGTGCGGTGCAGGTAGGCCCAGTAACCGCCGGTGAAGGGGCAGGCGTCCGCGCCCAGACGCTGCTTCGGGTCGTAGCGGCAGCCGGTGCAGAAGTCGCTCGTGCGGTTGATGTGGCCGCCGCTCACCGCGTACGCGTCGGTGGTGACCGCACTGAGCTCGGCGTGGCGGGCCATGCCGACGACGTTGCCGATCATCGCCCACTCGTGGCCGTCGACGAAGGCGCGCTCGAACCAGTCGACGAGGTCGGTCGGCCGCCAGCCGCGCTGCACCGCGTAGTTGCCGAGCACGGCCTGCCGCACCGCGTGGTGGGTCCAGCCCCGGTCGCGCACCGCCGCGAGCGCGGCGGACAGGCAGCGGGCGTGCACCGACTCGGCGTCGAGCGTGGCGAACCAGTCGGGGATGGAGCTCCGGCCACGGGTGTGTGCGCCGGCCGGGTAGCCCGCGTCGAGGTACCAGTACAGGTGCCACAGGTAGTCGCGCCAGCCGATCACCTGGCGGACGAAGCGCTCCACGCTGGACAGTGGGGCGTGGCCCGCCCGAAACTCCTCCTCCGCCTGGCGCACGGCCGGCAGCGGCTCCAGCAGCCCCATGTTGAACGATGTGGACAGTCCACTGTGGCTGAGCCAGGGATCGTCGGCGAGCATGTCGTCGGCCCGGCCGAAGTGCGGCAGCCGGTGGATGAGGAAGTGCTGCTGCCGGTACAGCGCCTCGTCGCGGGTGGCCGGAAACCGGCGCGGGCCGTCACGCCCGATGAACTCGATGCCCTCCGCGGCCCACCGGTCGAGGTCGTCGCGGACCTCGGCGTCGATGTCGTCCTCGACCGGCGCGGGCGGTGGCGGCAGCTCGGTCGGGCGCGGGACGTCGGCGAACCGGGCCTGCCAGCGGCCGCCGGCCGGCTCGTCGCCATCCATGAGCACGCGGTGGGCCTGGCGGGCGTGGCGGTAGAAGTCGTCGAGCCGGGCCGCGCCGCGCCGGCCGTCGGCCCAGGCGGCGAAGTCTTCGTGGCTGGTGACGAAGCCGCGCGGCGGCAGCACGGTCACCTTCTCCTGGGCGCGGACGAAATCACGGGCCCGGCGGGAGGTCGGGTGGCACACCTCGACCACCTCGCCGTAGCGGCGCAGTGCCTCGCGGTAGGTCTCGGTCTTGAGGTGCAGAGCGCGATCGCCCAACTCGGCGGCGCGGTGGCGGATCGCGGAGAGGACCAGGTGCGCCTTTTGCCGATGGAAGGCACGACGACGGAAGACCGCCTTGGACTCGATCAACAACACCGGCTGGTGCGCCCCGTCGAGGAAGTGCGGCCCCAGCTGGTCAGCGAAGAGCCATCGCCGCATGTCCAGATTCTGCCTCGTAATGCCTGGTTGTGGCCATCCGGACGCCCCATTGATTACCTGTCGGTTTTCACTCGCTCCTGACTACCGACTACCCGCGGCTGACGATCGTGCCGCGGAGGCGCTCCAGGAGGGCGGCGCTGTCGTCGACCGAGCGGCGGGTGAAGACCCCGGTGGCCAGGCTGCCGTGGTCGGCCCACCCGCACACGGCCACCACGGCCTGGCCGTCTTTGCCCACGCCGCAGCGCAGGTACTCGCCGCGGGTGCCGGTGTCGATCGACTTCACCTGCCGCAGCCCGTAGCGCTCGCTAAGCCTGCTGATCTCCTTTTCCAGGTCGGACTCGGGGGAGAAGCGGAAGCCGGTGGTGCCGAAGAGCGTCACCCGCTTGCCGGCGCCGTCCGCGTACACCCCGGCGAAAGTGTCTTCGGCGAGCATGTGCGTGCCGCGCAGGTCGGCCTTCAGCTGGGTGGCGACCCGACGGCTGGCCGCGTCGTCGCGGAGGTCGAGGTCGGAGACCTCGGCGGGCAGGGACGCGGAGGCCGGGTACTGCTCCCACATCGGCTTGCCGAAGTACGCCGGGCAGCCGCAGCAGCAGGCGAGCGTGAAGAGCAGGAGCACCCACGGCCACTTGCGCCGGCGCCGCCGGACCGCGACCGGCACGTACCCCTGCGGGGGCCGCCAGCCGGGCGGTGGTGCCTGTGGCGGCGGTGGTGGTGGCGGGCCCCGGCGCGACTTCTGCTTTTTGGTCTTGGGCGGCTTGCGCACGTCGGGCAGCGCCTGGCGGACCTGCCGGGCGGGGAGGTTCGCGGGTGGCGGCGGTGGTGGGGGCGGCGGCGCCGCTGCCGGCCGCCGGGCCACGGGCGGCGGCGGTGGTGCGGGTGGGAGCGCCGGCGGCGGCGCGTGGGGCACGTCCAGCAGGGTCTGCGGGTACGGCTGGTCGAGCGGGTCGGCGTCGGCCCAGGGGTCGACCGGTGCGCCGCTCTCGTACGCCCGGCGCTCCTCCTCCGGCAGCTGCATGGTCGGGTCGCGAGGCGGTGGCGACGGCGCCAGACCGGGCGCTTCCAGGTCGTGGACCGTGGCGAGCCAGCGCTTGCGCTTCTTCTCGGTGGGCGGCGGCACGGCGGCGGAGCCGGACCACCGCGGTGGCTCCTTGCGGGTGGGCTTGAGGCCGCTCACGCCATCGTCGTCGGCGGGCGGAGTCACGGCCGTCGGCTCGTCCTCCCGGGGCTCCGGTCGGGTGGGGTCGGGATCCGATCCCGGCATCTTTCCGTGCACTCCCTCCACAACGCCTCGTGACTCCTCCGAGGCTAATACCGCGGCACCACCCGCCGGGGTGCCGCGTATTCTGGGCAATCCGGGGTCCCCGGGGAAACGTGGAGCGAAGCGGAGCGTTTTGGGGTGGACCTTGGAGCGCACCCAGGAGGTTACGTGAGCGTCCCGTCCGTCTTTCCGCAGCTGGAGCAGTTGCTGCCGCGTATCAGCAAGCCGATCCAGTACGTCGGCGGCGAGCTTGGCGCGGTCGTCAAAGACTGGGACTCGGCGACCGTGCGGTGGGCGCTGATGTACCCGGACGCGTACGAGGTGGGCCTGCCCAACCAGGGCGTCCAGATCCTGTACGAGGTGCTCAACGAGCTGCCCGACGTGCTGGCCGAGCGCACCTACGCGGTCTGGCCCGACCTCGAGCGGCTGATGCGTGAGCACGGCGTGCCGCAGTTCACGGTCGACGCGCACCGGCCGGTCGGCGCCTTCGACCTGATGGGCGTCTCGTTCGCCACCGAGCTGGGCTACACCAACCTGCTCACCGCGCTCGACCTGGCCGGCATCCCGCTCCACGCCCGTGACCGCACTATGGCCCACCCGGTGGTGGTGGCCGGCGGGCACGCGGCGTTCAACCCCGAGCCGATCGCCGACTTCGTCGACGCGGCGGTGCTCGGCGACGGCGAGGAAGCCGTCCTGGAGATCACCAAGATCGTCCGGCAGTGGAAGGTCGAGGGCTGCCCGGGCGGCCGCGACGAGCTGCTGCTGCGCCTCGCCCGCACCGAGAGCGTGTACGTGCCGCGCTTCTACGATGTCGACTACCTGCCCGACGGCCGGATCCAGCGGGTGGTGCCAAACCGGGCGGACGTGCCATTTCGGGTACACAAGCGCACGACCATGAACCTCGACGAGTGGCCCTACCCGAAAAAGCCGCTGGTCCCGCTCGCCGAGACCGTCCACGAGCGATACGCGGTGGAGATCTTCCGGGGGTGCACGCGCGGGTGCCGGTTCTGCCAGGCCGGCATGATCACGCGGCCGGTGCGCGAGCGGTCGATCACGACGGTCGGGCAGATGGTCAAGGAGGGGCTGGAGTTCTCCGGCTTCTCCGAGGTGGGGCTGCTCTCGCTCTCGTCCGCCGACCACTCCGAGATCGGCGACATCTGCTCCGGGCTCGCGCAGCAGTACGAGGGCACCAACGTCTCGCTCTCGCTCCCCTCGACCCGGGTCGACGCGTTCAACATCACGCTGGCCCAGGAGCTGTCCCGCAACGGGCGGCGCACCGGGCTCACGTTCGCCCCGGAGGGCGGCTCCGAGCGGATCCGCAAGGTGATCAACAAGATGGTGTCGGAGGAAGACCTCATCCGCACCGTCGTCACCGCGTACAGCAACGGCTGGCGCCAGGTGAAGCTCTACTTCATGTGCGGCCTGCCCACCGAGACCGACGACGACGTGCTCCAGATCGCCCGCCTCGCGCACGAGGTGATCAAGGCCGGGCGGGCCGCCACGGGTTCGAAGGACATCCGCTGCACGGTGTCGATCGGCGGGTTCGTGCCCAAGCCGCACACGCCGTTCCAGTGGGCCTCGATGTGTACCCCGGAAGTGATCGACAGCCGACTGCGAAAGCTGAAGGCCGAGATCAACTCGGACCGGTCGCTGGGCCGGGCGATCGGCTTCCGCTACCACGACGGCGAACCCTCGCTGATCGAAGGGCTGCTCTCCCGCGGTGACCGGCGCGTCGGCGCGGTCATCCGCCAGGTGTGGGAGCAGGGTGGTCGATTCGACGGGTGGAGCGAGCACTTCTCGTACCAGCGCTGGGTCGACGCGGCCGCCGCGGTGCTGCCCGCCTTCGGCGTCGACCTCGACTGGTACACGACCCGCGAGCGGGACGAGACCGAGGTGCTGCCCTGGGATCACCTCGACTCCGGCCTCGACAAAGACTGGCTCTGGCAGGACTGGCAGGATTCGCTGTCCGAGTACGAGCAGGACGACTGCCGCTGGACCCCGTGCTTCGACTGCGGCGTCTGCCCGGCGATGGACACCGAGATCCAGATCGGTCCCACCGGCCGCAAGCTGCTGCCGCTGACGCCAGTCGCCACCGCGCGCTGACCCGAGGAGCTATCCGATCAGCAGGAAACCACAGCCGGAAGGGGGCCAGGCGCCGGTCGTGCAGCGGATCCGGATCCGGTACGCCAAGCGTGGCCCGCTCCGGTTCACCTCGCACCGCGACTTCGCCCGCGCGTTCGAGCGGGCGGTACGCCGGGCCGGAGTGCCGATCGCCTTCTCGCAGGGCTTCACCCCGCACCCCAAGATCTCGTACGCCTCGGCAGCGCCGACCGGGGTGGCCAGCGAGGCGGAGTACCTGGAGATCGGCCTCCAGGCGGCGACCGACCCGGCCGTGGTCCGCGAGTCGCTCGACGCCGCCCTCTCGCCCGGCCTGGACGTGCTCGACGCGGTCGAGGCGCGGCCGGGCACCAGCCTCGCCGACCGGATCGACGCCTCGTCGTGGCGGATCGAGCTCCCCGGTGTCGCACCCGACACGCTGGGGCACGCGGTGGCCGCGTTCACGGCCGCCGAGGAGGTGCTCGTGGAGCGCCTCACAAAGCAGGGCCGCCGCACGTTCGACACGCGCGGGGCAGTGGCCGCCATCTCTGTGATCTCTCAGTCGGCGGCACCTAGCGAGGTCACGGCCGTACCGTGTGCGATACTCGACCTAGTCGTACGGCAGGTCACCCCGTCCGTACGGCCCGATGACGTTCTTGCCGGCCTCCGCGTGGTGGCCGACCTGGAGCCGCCGGTGCCCCCTCGGGCGACCCGGCTGGCGCAGGGCACGCTGACCGCGCAGGGGGCGATCGTCGATCCGTTGGAGGCGGATCGCGACGAGATACCCATCGGTGAACGCTAGCCGGCCTCCGGCCAGCGCTCAGCAGGCAGACTTCGGTGGCCAGCCCGAGAGGGCGAGCCGCCGGAAACACTTTGCGGCGACCCTGCGTGGCAGCGCTCACCCGCGCCCGGGGCCGCCAGAACTGGAGAACGCCCATGCTCGACAACGAGCCAGAGGGCGGTGACCGGACCGGTTCAGAGCCGGCCGGCGATACCGCCGAAAGCAGCACCCCTACCAAGCGCACCCGGACAACCCGGCGCAAGGCGGCCGAGCCCGCCGAGCCGGGCACGGAGGCGGCCACACCGACCCGGAGGCGGCGCAAGGCGGTCGTACCGGATGAATCGGACGCGGCGCCACAAGTCGTGGCGGAAGCCGCGCCGGTTGTCGAAGAGGCCGCCCCGGCCAAGACCACGCGTACCAGGCGGAAGAAGGCAGCCCCCGCGGCCGAGCCGCTGACCGAGCCGGCCGCCGAGGCCGTGGTTACCGAGCCGGCGGAGGTCGAGGCGCCCCCCGCCGAAGAGTCGTCGAGCCGGCGCCGCCGGGCCGCGCTGTCCGCACCGACCGTGCTCTTCATGCCGCCCGAGGTGGAGGACCAGCCGCCCGCCAAGGCCACCCGCAAGGCGCGCGCGGAGAAGGTCGTGGAGCCCGCCGCCGAGCCCGAGCCCGCCCCCGTGGCGGCCGCCACCGAGGAGGCCACCGAGACCGCCGAGCCCTCGCGCCGGCGGCGCCGCGGACGGCGTACCACCGAAACGGTGGACGCGGAGCCGGAGGTCACCGCGGAGAGCACCACCGCGGAGGCCGAGGAAGACGAGGAAGACGACGAGGACGAAGACGCCGCCGGCCGCCGCCGGCGGCGCCGTGGTCGGCGTGGCCGGGGCCGCGGGCGCGGCCCCGCCGACGACGAGGCCGACGAGGACGAGGCCGCGGCCGAGGCGGCCGACGAGGAGGACGACGAGGACGACGACGGCGAGCCGCTGACCCGCCGCCGGCGCCGGCGGCGCCGCAAGGGCTCCAGCGAGGTCGACTCGGGCGCCGACGACGGCGTGCCCACGGTCGTCAAGATCCGCGAACCGCGGCGCGGCTCCGACGAGGTGCAGGGCGTCTCCGGCTCGACCCGCCTCGAGGCCAAGCGCCAGCGCCGCCGCGACGGGCGCGAGCAGCGCCGCACCCGCCCGCCGATCCTGAGCGAGTCGGAGTTCCTGGCCCGCCGCGAGGCGGTCGACCGGGTCATGGTCGTGCGCCAGCGCGGCGACCGCACCCAGATCGCCGTGCTCGAAGACGGCGTGCTGGTCGAGCACTACGTGACCCGCGCCTCGGCCGGCACGATGGCCGGCAACGTCTACCTCGGCAAGGTGCAAAACGTCCTGCCCAGCATGGAGGCGGCCTTCGTCGACGTGGGGCGCGGGCGCAACGCCGTGCTGTACGCGGGCGAGGTCAACTGGGACGCCACCGGCCTGGAGGGGCGGGCCCGCTCGATCGAGCAGGCCCTGCGGTCCGGCGACTCGGTGCTCGTGCAGGTCACCAAGGACCCGATCGGCCACAAGGGCGCGCGCCTCACCAGCCACATCGCCCTCTCCGGGCGACACCTCGTGTACGTGCCGCACGGCAACGCCTCCGGCATCAGCCGCAAACTGCCCGACAACGAGCGCAAGCGCCTGCGTGACGTGCTCAAGAAGCTCGTGCCGGACGGCGCCGGCGTGATCGTTCGCACCGCCGCCGAGGGCGCCAGCGAAGACGAGCTGGCCCGCGACGTCAAGCGCCTCCAGGCGCAGTGGGAGGAGATCCAGGCGCGGGCCGCCGAGGGTGGCGCTCCGGCGCTGCTCTACGAGGAGCCCGACCTGGTCATCCGGGTCGTCCGCGACCTGTTCAACGAAGACTTCCGCGAGCTCGTGGTGCAGGGCGACGGCGCGTACGACATGGTCGAGTCGTACCTGCAACACGTCTCGCCCGACCTCGTCGCGCGGCTGCGGCGGCACGCCGGTGCGGTCGACGTCTTCGCCGAAAAGCGGATCGACGAGCAGATCCTCAAGGGGCTCGACCGCAAGGTGTTCCTGCCCTCCGGCGGCCACCTGGTCATCGACCGCACCGAGGCGATGACGGTCATCGACGTCAACACCGGCAAGTACACCGGCGCGGGCGGCAACCTCGAGGAGACCGTCACCCGCAACAACCTGGAGGCGGCCGAGGAGATCGTGCGCCAGCTGCGGCTGCGCGACCTGGGCGGCATCGTCGTGATCGACTTCATCGACATGGTGCTGGAGTCCAACCGCGAGCTCGTGCTGCGCCGCCTCACCGAATGCCTCGGGCGCGACCGCACCAAGCACCAGGTCACCGAGATCACCTCGCTCGGCCTCGTGCAGATGACCCGCAAGCGGATCGGCGCGGGGCTGCTGGAGGCGTTCAGCGAGACCTGCGAGCACTGCAAGGGTCGTGGGCTGATCATCCACACCGAGCCGGTGCCGGTGAAGAACCCCTCGGGCTCGTCCAACTCCGGGGCCGGCGACAAGGTCAAGGCGGTCGCGGCGGCGCCGCGCACCGAGCCGCCGGCCAACGGCGCCTCGGGCGTGACCAGCGGGCGCCGGCGGGGTCGCAAGGGCGCCGCCACCTCCGTCTCGGCCGAGCCGGTCGAGGCGGCGCCGGCTTTCGACGAGGACGAGACGATGGGGTACGACCTGTCGCGCTACGAAACCGCGTTGGAGGAGGACGTGCCGGTGGTGACCGAGGCGGTCGAGCCGTTGCGCCTGGCCGGCCCGGACGACCCCGACGCGTTCGACGAGGAAGACGACGCCGAGGAGGCCGGCGGCTCGGGTGGCCGGCGGCGCACCCGGCGCGGTGGTGCCCGGCGGCGTACCCGCCCGTAGGCTCTGCCCCATGGGTCGATCCCCTCTGCTGGCGGTCGTAGTCGCACTCGTATTGGCGGGGGCGGGGTGTTCGGCTGATCGGCCGGACGCCTCGCCATCCGCGTCGGCCTCGGGTGGCGGTGCTTCCGTGGCGCCGGACCCGACGCCGGCCGCGACCGGCGGCTCCCCGGACGTGACCGAGACCGGGCCGGCCGCCGGCAACGCCAAGCAGGTGTGCGCCGACGCGCTGGCGGCCAGTGGCAAGGGGGTCACGACGTTCCTGGCCGAGCTGGGCAAGATGCTCAAGGCGGCCGGGGAGGGCGACGGCAAGGCCGAGTACGAGGCCCGGCAGAAGGCCGAGGCGGCACTCGCCACGTGGTCCAACGCGATGAAGGAGCAGGCGGCCAAGGCCACCGACGGGCGGCTGCGGACGGTGCTCACCGAGATCGGCAACGAGGTCGGCACGATGCGCGCCGACATCGACAGCGTCAACAGTGCCAAGCTCGACCAGCTCCAGCAGCGCCTCGACACCTTGTGCGCCAGCTGATTTGGTCCGGCGCGGGTGGGTGACGTATTCTTGCCGGTGGCGCACGTTGAGTGCGCCCGGTTTTTGTGCCCGTAAATCATCCGCTTAGCGACAGGGAGTCCGCGTCCGATGTACGCGATCGTCAAGACCGGCGGCAAGCAGTACAAGGTCGCCGAGGGCGACGTGATCGAGGTCGAGAAGCTCGTCGGCGAGCCCGGCGATGCGGTGACGCTCCCCGCGCTGCTCCTCGTCGACGGTGACGACCTGGTCACCGACGCGGCCAAGCTGGCGAAGGTCTCGGTCTCCGCCGAGATCGCCGCCCACACCAAGGGCCCGAAGATCCGGATCCACAAGTTCAAGAACAAGACCGGTTACCACAAGCGCCAGGGCCACCGTCAGCCGCTGACCCAGGTCAAGGTGACCGGCATCTCGAGCGGGAAGTAAGGACGAGGCGACATGGCTCACAAAAAGGGTGCCTCCAGCTCGCGCAACGGTCGCGACTCGGAGGCAAAGCGCCTCGGCGTGAAGCGTTTCGGCGGGCAGGTCGTCAGCGCGGGTGAGATTCTGATCCGCCAGCGCGGCACCAAGTTCCACCCCGGCGACCTGGTCGGCCGCGGCGGCGACGACACGCTCTTCGCGCTGGCGGCGGGTTCGGTCCAGTTCGGCACCAAGCGCGGGCGCAAGACCGTCAGCATCGTGCCGGTGCAGCAGTAACAGCGTCAGCTTCCGAAGCGGGCCGGGCTGGTGTCCGGCCCGCTTCGTCGTGTTTGTTGAAAGGATAGGGACGTGGCGACCTTCGTCGACCGGGTCACGCTGCACCTCCAGGCGGGTGACGGTGGGCACGGTTGCGTCTCCATCCACCGGGAGAAGTTCAAGCCGTTCGGCGGTCCTGACGGCGGCGACGGCGGGCACGGCGGCAGCGTGTCGTTCGTCGTCGACCCGCAGGTGCACACGCTGCTCGACTTCCACTTCCGGCCGCACGTCAAGGCGGAAAACGGCAAGGGCGGGCAGGGCTCCAACCGTGACGGCGCCAAGGGTGCCGACCTGGTGTTGAAGGTGCCGGACGGCACGGTGGTGCAGACCACGGGCGGCGAGACGATCGCCGACCTGGTCGGCGCCGGCACGACGATCGAGATCGCGCGCGGCGGCCGGGGCGGGCGGGGCAACGCGGCGCTCGCCAGCTCCCGCCGCAAGGCGCCGGGCTTCGCGGAGCTTGGCGAGCCCGGCGACCGGCTCGACGTGGTGCTGGAGCTGAAGAGCGTCGCCGACGTCGGCTTGGTCGGCTTTCCGTCGGCGGGCAAGTCGTCGCTGATCTCCGTGATCTCCGCGGCCAAACCCAAGATCGCCGACTACCCGTTCACCACGCTCGTGCCCAACCTCGGCGTGGTGCGGGTGGACGACAGCACGTTCACCATCGCCGACGTGCCAGGGCTTATCCCGGGCGCGGCGACGGGCAAGGGCCTCGGGCTCGAGTTCCTGCGCCACATCGAGCGGTGCGCCGTGCTCGTGCACGTGGTCGATGCCGCCACGCTGGAGCCGGGCCGTGACCCGCTCAGCGACATCGACGCGATCGAGGCGGAGCTCGCCGAGTACGGAGGGCTCGCCGACCGCCCCCGCCTGGTGGTGCTCAACAAGATCGACGTGCCGGACGCCCGCGACCTCGCCGAGATCACCCGCCCCGACATCGAGGCGCGCGGGCTGCCCGTCTACGAGGTGAGCACGGCGACGCGCGAGGGGCTCAAGGAGCTGACGTACGCGCTGGCCGGCCTGGTGCGGCAGGCCCGTGAGCTGGCGCCCGCGCCCGAGCCGACCCGCATCGTGATCCGCCCGACGGCGGTCGACGACGCCGGGTTCACGGTCACCGAGGAGGACGGGGCGTACGTCGTACGCGGCCCGCGGCCCGAGCGGTGGGTGCGGCAGACCAACTTCGACAACGACGAGGCGGTGGGCTTCCTCGCCGACCGGCTGGAGCGGCTCGGCGTCGAGGAAGCGCTGGCCAAGGCCGGCGCCGAGCCTGGCGACCTGGTGCGGATCGGCGCGCGGGAGTTCGACTGGCAGCCGACCGCCGGGGCCTACACGTCCGGCCCGCGGGGCACCGACATCCGGCTGGAGGAGCCCTCGACCCGGGCCACCGCGGCGGAGCGCCTGGCCGCGCACCAGGCCCGCCAGCCCCAACGCGACCCGACCAGCGGCGCCGTTTTGGAGTCGGACTCCACGGACGAATAGTGTCCGTATCCGGTCCACATGCACGAAACCTGTCGGAAATCGCGTCCGGCTACTTTGGACTGGTGTTGATAGAAGCCCGCCCCGTCGATGACGCCGAGTTGGGCACATTGATTACGGCGTTGCAGCGGGAGCTCCGCGAGGCCGGCGGCGGGCTGGATCCCACGTTCGGAGACGGTGCCCAGCATCTCGTCGGCGTGGTCGACGGGCGGGCCGTGGCATGCGGCGCGCTCCAGCCTCTCGACAAGCAGGTCGGCGCCATCCGCCGGATGTACGTGCGGCCCGCCTTCCGGGGCCGGGGCATCGCGCGCCAGATGCTCGCCGCCCTGGAGGAGATGGCCCTCGACGCGGGGCACGTGGTGCTGCGCCTGGAGGCGGCTGTTTACCTTCCGGCCGCTTTGGCGCTGCTCCGCTCGGCCGGCTACGGCGAGACGCCCGCGCACGGCTTCGAAAAGCGCATCCTCGTCGCCGCCTGACCCCGCCGGCCGCCCGGCCCCGATGGCGTGCGGGCTCAGGGACGGGGGTCACCGGACACGAGTGTCCGTGGCGAAAACATGCCCCTCCAGGGGCCAAAAATCGCCACGGACGTACAGCCGCCCTCCGCTGTTGGGCGCGCACACCTCGCCGGCCCGGAGGGCCGGCGCAGCCGGCGGGGTGAGCGTGAGCAACAGCGGACGGGTGAGGCCGCGGGAGCAGCGGTCTGGGGCCACGACGGACATCGCGGTAGCTCACATCTTCGGGATTGGGCTTCGGGGTCACGAAGGCAGAAGCCGCCGGGAAGGAGCGTCAGCCGCCGACCGCGGCCGGCGCGGTGTCCTGCTCGCGCTCGGCGGCGCGGGCGCGGCGGCGGATGAGGAGGCAGGAGAGTGCCGCCGTGGCGAGGATCACCAGCGGGAGGATCAGCGTCAGCCGCATCGCGTGGGTGAAGCCGTCCCGGAAAGCCCTCTCCGCGGCCCCGGCGATCACCTGCCGCACCTGGTCGGGAAGGCCGGGCGGCAGCGGCACGCCGGTCTGCCCCGCGCCGACGTGCAGGCTGCCCGTGCTGGCGTTGCTGAAACCGTCGACGAACTGGTCGCGGTACCGCTGGGGCAGCGTCCCGGCCTCGTTTCGGGCGGCCTGGGGCAGGTCGGTCGCCAGCCGGGCTTGCAGCAGCGCGCCGACGGCCGCCGAGCCGATCACGCCGCCGAGCTGGCGGCTGGTGTTGATCAGGCCGGAGGCGGCGCCGGCGACCTGCGGCGCGATGTCGCGCATCGCGATCGTCTGGAGCGGCGCGAAGGTCATGCCGAGGCCGACGCCGGCGACGAGCAGGCCGGGCAGCAGGCTCCACTGCCCGGCGTCGGCCCGGGCCAGCCAGACCACCAGCCCCATGCCGACCGACCACAGCGTGAGCCCGGTGAACAGGATCCACTTGCCGCCCATCCGGTCGGCGGCGCGCCCGGCGAACGGGGCGATCACCATCGAGAGCAGCGACATCGGCGCCACCGCGACGCCGGCTTGCAGCGCGCTCAGCCCGATCACCGACTGGAGGTAGATGACCAGGGGCAGGAAGAGCCCGAGCATGCCGAACGCGATGGCGCCGACAACCCAGTTCATCAGCGAGAAGTTTCGGTCCGAGAAGATCGAGAAGGGGACGAGCGGCTCCTGCGCCCGGGTCATGTACTGGTGGACGAAGAAGGCCACCATCACCAGCACGCCGGCGCCGATCACCTCCGGGATCGTGATCGGCCCCCACACGTCGCCCCAGTGGTGTGACTCGCCCTCGATCAGCCCGTAGGTGATGAGGAAAAGCCCGACCGTGGCCAGCAGGGTGCCGGTCCAGTCGAGCCGGTGGCGGCGGTTGAGCTTGAGGTTTGGCATCACGACCGCGGCGAGGGCGATGGTGACCGCGCCGACCGGCACGTTGACGAAGAAGATCCACTCCCAGCCCCAGTCGGTGACCAGGTAGCCGCCGAGCGTCGGGCCGGTGACCGTCGCGACGCCGGCCACGCCGCCCCAGATGCCGAACGCGGCGCCGCGCTTTTCCGGCGGGAAGATCACCGTGATCACCGAGAGCGTCTGCGGGGTGAGCAGCGCGCCGCCCACGCCCTGTACGACGCGGGCGGCCACGAGCTGCCCCGGGCTGGTGGCGAACCCGCACGCGGCCGAGGCCAGCGTGAACACCACCAGGCCGACGATGAACAGCTGCTTGGGGCCATACAGGTCACCGAGCCGGCCGGCGGTGATCAGGAGGATGGCGTAGACCAGCACGTAGGCGTTGACGATCCACAGGATCTGGTCGAGCGACGCGTCGAGGCTGGCGCTCATGTCCGGGATCGCGATGTTGACGATCGTGGTGTCGAGCAAGATCATGAAGAAGCCGAGGCAGAGCGTGGCGAGGACCAGCCAGGGGCTGTGCTGCCGTTCAGCGGCGTCCTGAGACTTGCTCATGGCCCATGCGTACCCCATCTCGGCGGCGTCACGCGATCAATCCCACTGCCTTGCGCGCCCGGTGCACCGTGTCGGCGGTCACCTCCCGGGCCCGCTCCGCGCCGTCGGCGAGCACCCTCCGCACGTACCCCGGATCGCGCGAGAGCTCGGTGAAACGGGCCTGGACCGGCCGGACGGTGGCTACCACGGCCTCGGCGGCGGCGCGCTTGAGCGCGCCGTACGACGTGAAGCCGGACGCGAGCGCGGCGGGTGACCCGCCCGCGCAGCCGGCGAGGATCTCCAGCAGGTTTGCCACGCCCGGCCTGGCATCGGGCTCGTAGCTGACCGTGTCACCCGAATCGGTGACCGCCCGCATCACCTTTCGCTCGATCACCTCAGGCGGGTCGAGCACGAAGAGCGTGCCCGCCGCACCCCTGGACTTGCTCATCTTCGCGCTCGGGTCCGACAGATCCATCACCCGCGCGGCGACCTCGGGTTTCACCGCGCGTGGCACCACGAACGTCTGTCCATAGTGGGTGTTGAACCGGGTCGCCACGTCGCGCGCCAGCTCCACGTGCTGGCGCTGGTCGTCGCCGACCGGCACCTCCGCCGTGTCGTGCAGCAGGATGTCGGCCGCCATCAGCACGGGATACGTGAGCAGGCTCAGCCGGGTGCTCCGCCCCCGCCCGCGCTCCTTGAACTGGATCATGCGATGCGCCTCGCCGTAGCGGGTGGCGCACTCCAGCAGGTAGTGCAGCTCGGTGTGTTCGGGCACCTGGGATTGCAGGTAGAAGAGGCTCCGGTCCGGGTCGACGCCGGCGGCGAGCAGCAGCGTCGCCACCTCGAGCGTGAGCTGGCGCAGCTCGCCCGGATCGTGGGGCATGGTCATCGCGTGCAGGTCGGCCACGAAGGTCACCGGTCGCGTCCGCCGCTGCGCGGCGACGACCGGACGGACGGCGCCGAGCAGGTTGCCGAGGTGGAGGTGGCCGGTGGGCTGGAAACCGGTGAGGGTCGCGGTGGTCGTCATGACGAGCTCCTTTTCTGGGTACTGGAGCCGCCCTTCTCCGGGCACGCGAAACGGCCGCCCGGAGGGGCGGCCGTCGAGTGTCTGGGTCTGCGTGAACGCGTGTGGGCCGCCCGTCAGGCGGTCCACCAGCCGAGGTGCCGGAGCGTCGTACGCATGTCGTCAACAGTAGCAGGGGGCCAGGTGCTGGCCCCTGTGTTGGCTCCTCCGGTGGGGCGTGGGGGTGGGCTTTGCTGGTGGTCGGTTCGAAGGGGCATGGCCGGGCCGCGACGGGCCCGGATAGCAGCCGGGCGCCCGTCTCGGCTCGACCAGGCCCGCGCACCCAGGCCGTGGTGGCCGGAAATTCCGGAGGTGGGTTGTGGCGCTTCAGGAGTTCGTGCTCGTGGTGGCGGGCGTGCCGGGTAAGGCCGTCCTGCGGTCGTGCGAGGGGCTCGCCCCGGCACCGGGCTTCCGTGAGGGCGTCGGCGCGGTGGTGGTCCGGCGGCACGCGCCCGGCCTGGCGGAGGCGGTCACGGCGGCCGTGCGCGACGTCGAGTCGGCCGGGCTGCGCCCGGTGCGGGTGGCCGCCGGCGACTGGGTCACGCTCGCCGACGTCGCGGCCCGGATCGGGCGGTCCCGCGAGATCGTGCGGCTGTGGTCGGTCGGGCGGCAGGGCCCGGGTGGCTTTCCGCCGCCGCTCAACCCGGGGTGCGAGACGTCGTTCTACAGCTGGGCCGAGATCGTGCAGTGGCTGCGCCGCCGGATGGGATACGAGCTGCCCGACGAGGAGCCGGTGCTCGTCGCGATGAACCTCGCGCTCCAGCTGCGCCGGCTCGCGCCCCGGATCAGCGGCATGCACGCGGTGCGCGAGCTCGTGGGATGAGCGCGGCCGTCAGTCGATGTCAAACTCGCCGTCCTGGGCGCCGCCCACGAAAGCGTCCCACTCGTCCTTGGTGAAGACCAGCACCGGGCCGTCCGGCTCACCCGCGTTGCGCAGTCCGATGAGGTCGTCGACGAAGGCGACCTCGACCGCGCTCTCCGACTCGTCGCCCTTGGCCCGCTGCCACACCGCCCGGCTCAGGTCGAAATCACCCTTGGGGTGCTGGGCCATCGCGTACTCCTTTGTCCTGGCCCTCGCTGCGCTCGTCGCGCGAGGGCGGTTCGCGAGGAAGGCTATACCGCGCGTGATCGGGCAGGATGAGCGGATGCGAAGCCTCACCCGGGCCGAGGCGGCCGAGCGAGCAGAGCTGCTCACCGTCGAGTCGTACACCGTGGAGCTGGACGTGACCGGCGGTCCAGAGCGGTTCCACTCCGTCGTGACGGTGCGGTTCCGCGCGGCTCGGGCGGGCGCCTCGACGTTCGCCGAGATCAGGCCGGCCGAGCTGCGATCGGCGCGGCTCAACGGCACCGCGCTCGACATAGCCACGCTCGACGGCAACAGGCTGACGCTGCCCGGGCTCGCCGAGGCCAACGAGCTGGTGGTCGAGGCCGAGATGGCGTATTCCAACACCGGCGAAGGGCTGCACCGCTTCGTCGATCCGGCCGACGGCGAGACCTACCTGTACGCGATGTCCTTCCTGGACGCCGCACAGCGGATCTTCGCCTGCTTCGACCAGCCCGACCTCAAGGCGCCGCTCACCCTCTCCGTGCGCGCGCCGGAGGGCTGGCTCGTGGCGGCAAACGGGGCGAGCGACGGCGCCGGGCGGTTCGTGACCACGCCGCCGCTGGCCACCTACTTCATGTCGCTGATCGCCGGGCCTTACCACGCGCGCCACGACGAGCATGACGGCATCCCGCTCGGGCTCTTCTGCCGGCGTTCGCTCGCGGCCCACCTCGACAAGGACGCCGAAGAGATCTTCGCGATCACCAAGGCGTGCTTCGACCGGTTTCACGAGCTCTTCGGGGTGCGCTACCCGTTCGGCAAGTACGACCAGGCGTTCGTGCCGGAGTTCAACGCGGGCGCGATGGAAAACCCGGGCCTGGTGACGTTCCGCGACGATTACCTCTTCCGCTCGGCGGTGACCGACGGCGACCGCGAGTGGCGCGCCGTGGTGATCGCGCACGAGATGGCACACCAGTGGTTCGGCGACCTGGTGACCATGCGGTGGTGGGACGATCTCTGGCTCAACGAGTCCTTCGCGGAGTACCTCGGGGTGCGGGTGACCGCCGAGTCGACCCGCTTCGACCGGGCGTGGACCACGTTCGGCCTGCGGCGCAAGGCTTCCGGCTACGCCGCCGACCAGCGCCCGTCCACCCATCCGGTGGCGCCGGAGGACGTCGTCGACGCGGCGCACGCGCTGCTCAACTTCGACGGCATCTCGTACGCCAAGGGCGCCTCGGTGCTCCGCCAGCTTGTCGCCTCGCTGGGCGACGAGGCGTTCTTCGCCGGCCTGCGGGCGCACTTCGCCGCCCACCGGTTCGGCAACGCGACGCTCGCCGACCTGCTCGCCGCGCTCTCCGCGGCCAGCGGTCGCGACCTGAGCGGCTGGGCCGACGTGTGGCTGCGGCGGTCGGGCGTCGACACGCTGCGCATCGACGTGGCCACTGTGGATGGTCGATACCAGAGCGTCCACATCGCACAGACGGGCGCGCCCCGGCCACACCGGGTGGGCCTCGGCGTGTACGACGGATCGGTGCTGCGCCGGGTGGTGCCCGTCGACGTCGCGGGCGAGCGCACCTCCGTGGCCGAGCTGGCCGGCGAGCCGGTGGCCGATCTGCTGCTCGTCAACTCCGGCGACCTGACGTTCGCCAAGGTGCGCCTCGACGCCGCGTCGGGCGCCGCGGCCACGCGGATCCTGCCGGGGCTCGACGACTCGCTCGACCGTGCCGTGCTGTGGTCCACCGTCGTCGACTCGGTACGCGACGGCGAAAGCTCACCCGCCGACCTCGTCGCGCTCGTGGTGACCGCGCTGCCGCTGGAGACCGAGCCCGTGGTGGTCGAAGGGGTGCTGGGCATGGCTCGTGACCTGCTCGACCGCTACCTCGATCCGGTGCCGCGGGAGATCGCGCTCCAGCCGGTGGCGATGGCCTGCGACCGGCTGCTCACCAGCGCGCCGCCCGGCGGGTCGCTCCAGCTCGCCGCGGCGCGTGGGCTGATCGAGGCGAGCACCGACGCGCGCCGCCTCGCCGGCTGGCTCAAGCGCAAGGGCGTGCCCGAGGGGCTGCGGATCGACACCGACCTGCGGTGGGCCCTGTGCTACCGGCTGGTGGTGCTTGGCGCGGCCGGTCCCGACAAGATCGACGCGGAGCTGGCCGCCGACCACAGCGCGACCGGTGAGCAGTGGGCCGCGCGGTGCCGTGCCGCACTGCCCGACGCGGCCGCCAAGGAGCGGGCCTGGCGGGTCATCGCCGAAGAGACCGCGCTCTCCAACCGGCTCGTCGAGGCGCACGCCGAGGGCTTCTGGCATCCGGAGCAGGCCGACCTCACCCAGTCCTATGTGGAGCGTTACTTCGCCGACATGCCGGCCGCCGCGCGGCGGCGTACCCCATGGGTCGCCGACGCGGTCGCCAAGCGCGCGTTTCCCCGTTACGCCGTGGCGGCGTCCACCCGGAAAGCGGCCGCGGCGCTGCTGGCCCGCGACGACCTGGAGCCGGGACTCCGCCGGGTGGTGATCGACGCCGACGACGACCTGCGTCGCGCCCTCGCCGCCCGCGGCTGACCGACCGCGCTTACGATTTCGGCCATGGCGGACGATACGCGGCGGATCGGCATCATGGGTGGCACATTCGACCCGATCCACCACGGGCACCTCGTGGCGGCGAGCGAGGTGGCCAACCGGTTTTCGCTCGACGAGGTGGTCTTCGTGCCCACCGGCGAGCCGTGGCAGAAGGCGGACGTCGCGGTGAGCCCCGCCGAAGACCGCTACCTCATGACGGTGATCGCCACCGCCTCCAACCCGCAGTTTCACGTCAGCCGCGTCGACATCGACCGCGATGGCCCCACCTACACCGTTGACACCCTCCGTGACCTGCGTGCCGAGTACGGCCCCAAGGCCCAGCTCTACTTCATCACCGGGGCCGACGCGCTTCAGAAGATGCTGTCCTGGAAAGACACCGACCAGATGTTCGAGATGGCGCACTTCATCGGGGTCACGCGGCCCGGGTTCGCGCTCTCCGACGACCACCTGCCCGCCGACACGGTCAGCCTGGTGCAGGTGCCGGCCATGGCCATCTCGTCGACCGACTGCCGGGCGCGCGTCGCGATGGGCAAGCCGGTCTGGTACCTCGTGCCCGACGGTGTGGTGCAGTACATCGCCAAGAGGCGCCTTTACAGATGATTTGTCGCCTTTACCGCTGCGCGGTACGAGAGCCGGTGTGAGAGGCTAGTCGGGTGAGTGCATCCGAGCGCGCCCGTGAGATGGCGCTGAGCGCCGCCCAGGCCGCCGCCGACAAGAAGGCGCAGGACATCGTCATCATCGACGTGGCCGAGCAGATGGTCATCACCGACGCCTTCGTGCTCGCCTCCGCGCCCAACGAGCGGCAGGTCCAGGCGATCGTGGACGCGATCGAGGAGGCTCTCGTCAGCCTCCCGGAAAAGGCCAAGCCGGTGCGGCGTGAGGGCGAGCGGTCCGGGCGCTGGGTCCTGCTCGACTACGTCGACATCGTGGTGCACGTGCAGCACACCGAGGAGCGCGAGTTCTACGCCCTCGACCGGTTGTGGAAGGACTGCCCGACGATCCCGTTCGTGGATCGCGCCCTGGTAGAGGCGGAATGACCCGTCTGATCGTCTGGCGCCACGGCAATACCGACTGGAACGCGACAGATCGCGTCCAAGGCCAGACGGACACTCCTCTCAATGACCTCGGTCGTGAGCAGGCGGAGTCGGCCGCGCCGCTGCTGGCCGGCTTTCACCCCGACGCGATCGTGGCGAGCGACCTGCGGCGGGCCGCCGACACCGCCGCCGCGCTGGCCGCGCTGACCGGCCTGCCGGTGCGCACCGACGCGCGGCTGCGCGAGCGTTCGTACGGCAAGTGGCAGGGCCTCACGATGGCCGAGGTGGCCGAGCGTTTCCCGACCGAGCACGCCCGCTGGCGGGCCGGTGAGCAGCCACAGGGCTGCGACGTGGAGACCCTCGACGACCTGGGCAAACGGGTGGGGCAGGCGCTCCAGGAGGCGGCCGACCAGGTGCCCGGCGGCACGGTGGTCGTGGCCACCCACGGCGGGGCGGCGCGGCAGGGGTGCGGCTTTCTGCTCGGCTGGTCGAGCGAGGTGCTGCGCCGGGTCGGACCGTTGCAAAACTGCCACTGGACCGAGCTCGGCCATGACCACGTGCGCGGGTGGTGGCTGCGCGCCCACAACACCGGGCCGTCCGCGCACCGCCCGACTCCGTCTCCCGTCTGAGGAACCACGTGCGGTCGGGCAGCGTCGCATCTGACATGGGTATTCGCCGGGCTCTCGCCGTTCTCGTAGTGGCCGCCGCGTTGCTCGGCGGCTGTGCCGGCACCGACTCGGACGATCCCGGAGGAGGAGGCACGGTGAGCCCGTCCGCTAGCCCGTCCTTTCCCGAAGACCTGCCGACGCCCACTCCGTCGGGCAAGCGCTCGGGCGGCACGACGATCGAGATCAGCGGCACGGTCGTGCAGGGCGTCGAGATGGGGTGCCGGTTGATCGACCAGTACCTGCTGATGCCCGGCCCCGGGATCAACCGCGACGACCTGCGGATCGGCGCCACCCTCACGGTCCGTGGGCAGGTGCGGAAGGACATGATGTCCACGTGCCAGCAGGGGACGCCGTTCGAGGTCACCGAGATCGTGTCGCGTTGACCATCTGATCCGCTACGGTGCCCGCATGCGCGTCGCGGTTGTCACCGATTCCACCGCGTACCTTCCCGCCGGGCACGACGTCACGGTCGTCCCGCTCACCGTCGTGATCAACGGGGTCGAGGGCCGCGAGGGCCTGGACGCCACGCCCGCCGAGGTGGCCCGGGCACTGGGCGCGCGGCGGGTCGCCGTGACGACCTCGCGGCCGTCGCCGGAGCTGTTCGTCTCCGCGTACCGCCGCTTGCTCGACGCGGGCGCCCCGGGCGTCGTCTCGGTGCACCTCTCCGCCGCACTGTCCGGCACGGTCGAGTCCGCCACCCTCGCCGCGGCCGAGGTGGGCGAGCGCGTCGCGGTCGTCGACGCACGATCGACGGGCATGGGCCTGGGCTTCCCGGTGCTCGCGGCCGCCGCGGCCGCCGCCGAGGGCGCCGACCTGGATGGGGTACGCCGCGCGGCCGCCGACGCCATCGACCGCACCACCACGCTGCTGTACGTCGACACGCTTGAGTTCATCCGCCGCAGTGGCCGCATCGGGCCCGCCTCGGCGCTGCTCGGCACCGCGCTGTCGGTCAAGCCGATCCTGCACGTCTCGGACGGCGCGATCGTGCTCCGCGACAAGGTTCGCACGGCCAGCCGCGGCCTGGCCCGCCTGGTCGACCTGGCGGTGGAGACGGCCGGAGAGTCCGATGTGGACGCCGCGGTGCACCACCTTGGCGCCGGCGACCGTGCGGCGGCGCTGGCCGACGCGCTGAGCGAGCGGCTTGGGGAGCGCCTCCACGAGCGGTACGTGACGGAGGTGGGCGCCGTCGTCGCCGCCCACGTGGGCCCCGGCTTGCTCGGCATCGTCATCCATCGCGGCGGCTAGGGCTTTGCTCATAGCACGTTCGGCGTTGATCAGGCGCTTTTCCACAACCGGGCTCGTTGTCCACAGACGACGCTGACGGCGCCACGCCGGACGGTGTGCCGGGCCTAGCGTCATGGCCGTGCCCAGGGGATCGAGCGAAGACCAAGCGGCCGTGCGGCAGCGGCTCATGCGCCTGAGTGACGAGCCCTCAGCGGTCGCGGCGAGTGGCCGAGCGCCGGTGCCGCCGCCTGCCGCGGCCGGCCGCGCTGCCGCACTGTCCGCTGGAGCAGAAGATGGCGAGTCTGGGCGGCCGAGCGGGGTTGGTGGGTCGGCCGTTGGTTCCGGGCGGCCGAGCCGAGCCGGTGGGTCGGTCTTGGAGCCTGGGCGGCCGAGCCGAGCGGGTGGTGGGTCGGCCTTCGATCCTGGGCGGCGCGGGGTGCGGGCGCTCGCGGCGGTGGCGGCCGTCGTCGTGCTCGTCGCGGGGGCCATCGCCTGGTTTTCCCGGCCGCGCGCCGAGCCCGTCGCCGCCGAGCCGGTGCCCGCGGCCACCGGAGGCGCCGAGCCGGCGCAGGCGGCTTCGTCCGCGGGCGGCGCCGAGGTCGTGGTGGCCGTGGCCGGCAAGGTCCGCAAGCCCGGCCTCGTGCGGCTCCCCGAGGGCGCCCGCGTGGCCGACGCGCTCACCGCGGCCGGCGGCGTGCTGCCCGGCACCGACATCGCGCTGCTCAACCTCGCCCGCAAGGTGACCGACGGCGAGCTGATCCTGGTCGGCGTGTCCGCTCCGCCGGGCGCTCCCGGCGAGGCACCACCCGCCGGCCCGCCCGGTGGTGCCGCCGCGGGCGGCAAGGTCAACCTCAATACCGCCACGCTCGCCCAGCTCGACTCCCTGCCCGGCGTCGGTCCGGTGCTCGCACAGCGCATCCTCGACCACCGCGAAAAGAACGGCCCGTTTCGCACGGTGAGCGACCTGCGACAGGTCGAGGGCATCGGCGACACGCGCTACGAGCAGCTCAAGGACCTGGTGACGGTGTGAGCGGCCCAGACAGGCCCAGCCCCGACGGTGGGCGGCAGCAGCCTGGGCCGGGTGGTTCCCGCTCCGGTGGTGGGCGGCCACGGTCTTGGCCGGGCGGTGTCCGCTCCGTTGACGGGCGGCTGCCGTCTGGGCCGGGCGGTTCCGGCGCTCGGGATGACCGGGTGCCGGATCTGCGGCTGGCCGGTCTGGCGATGGCGACGTGGCTGTCCGCACTGGCCGCCCTCTACATCCCGGTGCGCGGCGCCGTCGCTGCCGCCGCTGCCGCCGCGCTGGCCGCCGTCGCCGTGGCCGTGGTCATGCGGCGGCGGGCGTTGCCGCACGGCTGGATCGTCGCGAGCGTGCTGCTCGGCGTCGTGTGCGGGAGCGCCGCGACCGCGGCCCGGGTGGCCACCCGCGACGCCGAGCCCGTCGCCGCGCTGGTCCGCGAGCACACGCGCGTCGACGCCGAGTTGGTCGTCCGCGACGATCCGCGGCCGGTCCGTTCGCTCGCCGGCCGTCCGCAGACCTACCTTGTCGCCGCCCATCTCCGGGGCCTACGCCTATCGGGGGAGGCGCGTTCGGCTGATCGGGCGATCGCCGTGCGGACGCGGGTCATCGTGCTCGCCAGCGATCCACAGTGGCGTGACCTCCTGCCGGGCCAGCGGTTGTCGGCGACCGGGCGGCTGCTCCCGGCCGGCCGCGGCGACCTCAGCGCGGCGATGCTCTCGGCCACCGGCCCGCCGGTGCGCGACGGCCAGCCGTCGTGGGCGCAGCGGGCCGCCGGAGCGCTCCGCGCCGGTCTCCAGCGCGCCTGCGAGCCGCTGCCCGACGATCCTGGCGGGCTGTTGCCCGGCCTCGTGGTCGGCGACACCAGCCGGCTGGAGCCGGCCGTCGACGACGACTTCCGGGCCACCGGCATGACGCATCTTGTCGCGGTCAGCGGCGCCAATGTAGCGATCGTCATCGGCGCGGTGCTGTTGCTGGCGCGATGGGCGCGCGCCAGCCCGTGGCTCTCGGCGGCGCTGTGCGCGGTCGCGCTCGCCGGCTTCGTGATCCTGGCCCGCCCATCGCCAAGCGTCGTGCGTGCGGGCGCGATGGGCGCCATCGGCCTGATCGCCCTCGCCAGCGGGCGACCCCGCGCTGCCGTGCCCGCTCTGGCGGCGGCGGTGACGGTGCTCCTGGTGTGGGATCCCGAGTTGGCCGGCGACGCCGGGTTCGCGCTCTCGGTGCTGGCCACCGGCGGCCTCCTCCTGCTGGCGCCGCGCTGGCGCGACGGGCTGCGCCGGGCGGGTGTGCCAGCCGGGGCCGCGGAGGCGCTCGCCGTCCCGGCCGCCGCGCAGTTCGCCTGCGGGCCGGTCGTGGCCGGGCTTTCCGGCACGGTGAGCCTGGTGGCGGTGCCGGCAAACCTGCTCGCTGTCCCCGCGATCGCACCCGCGACGCTCCTCGGCGTGGGCGCGGCGGTCGTCTCGCCGGTCTGGCCGGCGGGCGCGGAGTTCGCCGCCTGGCTCGGTGGCTGGCCGGCGTGGTGGCTGGTGACGGTTGCCCGCTTCGGAGCCCGCGTCCCCTCCGGCAACCTCCCGTGGCCTGACGGCTTGTCGGGCGCGCTGCTGCTCGGTGCGCTGTCGGTGGCATTCCTGATCGCGGCGCGCCGCCGGCTCGTGCGCCGGCTCACGGCGGTGGTGGCGGTGGCGGTCGTGATCGGCGCGCTGCCCGTGCGACTCGTGGCGTCCGGCTGGCCACCCGGCGGCTGGTTCATCGCGGTGTGCTCGGTGGGGCAGGGCGACATGGCCCTGGTGCCGGTCGCCCCGGGGCAGGCGGTGGTGATCGACGCGGGGCCCGAGCCGGCTTCCGCCGATCAATGCCTCCGGCGTCACGGCGTGCGCGCGGTGCCCCTGCTGGCGGTCACCCACTTCCACGCCGACCACGTCGGCGGGCTCGAGGGCGTCCTGCGTGGACGGTCGGTCGGCACGGTGGTGACCACGGCGTGGCACGAGCCGGCGTATGGGCGCGACCTCGTGACGCGGGCCGCCGCCGTCAAGCGGGTGCCGGTCGAGGCGGCGACCGCGGGTTGGTCCCGCATGGTGGGCCGGGTGCGGGTCGAGGTGGTCGGGCCGCCACACGAGATGCGCGGCACGCGTTCCGATCCCAACAACAACTCCTTGGTCGTGCGCGTCTCGGCCGGCGGGCTGAGCGTGCTGCTGGCCGGTGACGCGGAGAGCGAGGAGCAGCGCGCGCTCCTCGACCAGATGGGTGCGGCGGGCGTGCGCGCGGATGTGCTGAAGGTCGCCCACCACGGTTCGAGCTACCAGGATCCCGAGTTCCTCGACGCGGTGGATCCCGCGCTCGCGCTCGTCTCGGTGGGCGTCGACAACGGATACGGCCATCCCAGCCCGGCAGTGCTCGGCCGCCTGGCACGCGGCGGCGCGCGGGTGCTGCGCACCGATGTGGACGGTGACCTTGCGGCGGTGCGTACCGCCACGGGGCAGCTCGCCGTCGCGACCCGAGGACGCGGTCCGCCGTAGTGATTTGTCCGCTTTGGCGGTGAGCGATGCGTCGACAACCCGATCGAGTGAGCGAACGTGATACTCAAACGATCAGCCGTGCAAGTATGGGCTGCGTGACTGTAGGAGCCACCGACTCGATCGTGCTCGTCTCTGGAGACGAGGAGCTACTGGTCACCCGAGCCGTGGCTCACGCCGTCGAGACCGCACGGGCCGCCGATCCCGGTGCCGACTTGCGGGAGTACGAGGGTGGTGCGCTCAGTCCCGGCGAGATCGCGGAGATGATCAGTCCCTCGCTCTTCGGCGGGCGCCGGGTGCTCGTGATCCGCAATGGGCAGGACGCCAAAAAGGATCTGACGGCGGCCCTGCTGGCGTACGCGAAGCAGCCCGAGCCCGACGTCACGCTCGTGGTCACGCATCCTGGCGCGGCGAAGGGCAAGGCGCTCGCCGACGGTCTCAAGTCGGCCGGTGCCACGGTGGTCCAGGCGATGAAGCTCAAGGGCAACCGCGAGCGGGTCGCGTTCGTGCGCGACGAGTTCAGGCGGCTGGGCGGGCGGTGCACCGACGACGCGGCCGAGGCACTGCTCGCCGCCGTCGGCAACGACCTGCGCGAGCTCGCCGCCGCCTGCTCGCAGCTCGTGGCCGACACGGGCGGTCGGATAGGCGCCGACACGGTGGCCCGCTACTACCGGGGGCGCGCCGAGGTCAGCGGTTTCACCGTCGCTGACGCGGCGATGGTCGGCGACGTGCCGGGCGCGCTGGAGGCGCTGCGGTGGGCGCTGCACGTCGGCGTCGACCCTGTGCCGATCGCCGACGCCATCGCCGACGGCGTGCGCACGGTCGCGCGGGTCGCTTCGGCCGGGCGGGGCAGCGCGTACCAGCTCGCGAGCAGCCTCGGCATGCCCGCATGGAAGATCGAGCGAGCACAGCGCCAGGGACGTGGCTGGACCCCGGAGGGCCTGGTCGACGCGATGCGGGCGGCCGCCGACTGCAACGCCGAGGTCAAGGGTGGCTCCGACGACCGCGGGTACGCGCTTGAGCGGGCCATATTCGCCGTGGCCGCCGCCCGGCAGGGTGCGTCCTCGGCTCGACCCGGTGCTGGCGCGGTCTCACCCGGCACGGCGGGGCATGGCGCGCGGCGAGGGGGTGGCTCCCGATGAGCAAACGGACGGTCGCGCGCGAGACGGAGCCGGGCGCGGTGGGGGTGCGATACCGCCCGCTGTACGCCCGCGCGCTTGGGCTGCGCTACCTCCAGCCCGGCGGCATGCTCTGCTTCGTCTACCTGGAGGGCGCGGTCGCGCTCAGCCTGCTGCTGGCGCTGGCCGAGCTGGTGAGCTGGTGGGTGGTGCTGATCCTGCCGGTGTCGGTCGCGCTGATGGTCAAGGTCAACGACCTGGTCGCCGGCGCGGTGGCGCGTTCGGCCGCGCGGATCCCGGAGCGTGAGCGGGAGCGGGTGCGGCGCGAGGTCAGCGCGTTCATGCCGGTGGTCGGGCGCGCCAGCGTCGTGGTGCCGCCACAGGCTTCGCATACCGGCGACGCGCTGAGCGACGACTCAACCCCCAGCACCGGCGATCCGGCCGCGACCCAGGCGCACGCTCGGACGGCAGGGCGAGGGCGCGATCCGGCGCCCGCACACGTGCGACGTCCGGCCGTCGCCGAGACCGCCGGCGACGGCCACGATTTGACCGCGACCGCTGGGCAGGATGCGGCCGCCGGCGACGGCCACGGTTTGACCGCGACCGCTGCGCAGGATGCGGCCGCCGGCGACGGCCACGGTTTGACCGCGACCGCTGCGCATGATGCGGCCGCCGCCCACCGCCACGACTTGACCGCGACCGCGGCGCACGACCTGGTCCCTGGCCAGCCGCGCGATCCGGCCAAGGACGAGGCGCGCGATCTGGACGCGACCCAGGCGCACGAGCTGATCGCCAGCCAAGAGGGCGACCGCGATCAGCATGCTGAGGGCGCCGCCGCGGGGCGCCGGGATGCGGCTCGGCGGTATGCGGCCGCTGGGGAATATCTGGACGCGGCGTGGCGGCAGCACGCCCACGCGATGGCAAACCAGGCCGCGATGGCAAACCAGGCCGCGATGGCAGATCGGGCCGCGATGGCGCACCAGGCCGCAACGGCAGGTCAGGCCACGATGGCACACCAGGGCGCAATGGCAGATCGGGCCGCGATGGCAGATCAGGGCGCTATGGCGCACCAGGCCGCGATGGCAAGCCCAGCCGACCACGCCGAGCACGGCAGCCAGCGCGAGCGCCAATCAGCTAGCTGGCGATACGAGTAACAAGCCGCGCAAAACGGGCATAGCAACGGGCACCGCTCAGGGAGCGTCTTGGCTCCGGCGGTGCCCGAAGGGTGGTGCGAGAGTCAGGAGGCCAGCGTCTGGAGGCGCTTGGCGATCGCCGACTTGCGGTTGGCGGCCTGGTTTTTGTGGATGACGCCCTTGCTGACGGCCTGGTCGAGCTTGCGCGAGGCGTCACGCATCAGGGCGGCCGCGGTCTCGGTCTCGCCGGCCGCGCTCGCCTCGTGGAACTTGCGAATGGCGGTCTTCAGCGACGACTTGACCGACTTGTTACGCATCCGGCGCTTCTCGTTCTGCCGGTTGCGCTTGATCTGGGACTTGATGTTCGCCACGCGACAGCCTCGTCCTTGTCCTTCAGGTTTCGGGTTTCAGAGCACAGGTAGCACCTTCTCGCCACCATGCGCGACATACCAGGCTAGCAGCCACCCACGCGCACAGCCAAAACGGCCCTCACGCCCAGCCGCGACGCGACGCCAGCCAGGCCAGCGCCACCTCACCCGTCCACCGCTGATGGGCCACGATGTGCGGCGACGCGCCGGTCGGGCCCGCCTCCGCACGGGTCAGCAAGTATCCGCCCAGCGCGGCCAGCGCCGCGTCCAAGCCGTCCGCCGGGGCATCCCGGGCCGTGGGGTGGGCGGCGAAGAGCGCGTCCGCGTCCAGGCCGCTCGCGTACGCGGTGATGAGCAGCGAGGCCGTATCCCACCAGGCCGGGCCGAAGCAGATCCAGGTCCAGTCGCACAGGTGGGCGGCGCCGGTCGGATCGATGATGACGTTGTCGAGGCGCAGGTCGCAGTGGGTGGCGGCGTCGGTGTAGACGTATCCGGGGAGGGCGGCCTCCAGCGCCACGAGGTCGTCTAGCTGCTTGTCGACCCAGGGTGGCGCCGGGGGCATCGCCTCGCGACCGGCGGCGATCTCCCGCCACCACGACAGGTCGCTCCGGATGAGGTCGGAGAGCGCCGGGAGGCCTACCGCCACAAGCTCGGGCGGCGGCTCACGCAACGCATCGGCGGCCACCGCCCAGGCGGCCAGCGCGGCGTCGAGCTCGGCCGGCTGCCACGGCAACGCGGGCATCCGCCCCTCGATGGCGTCCAGGCAGATCACGTAGTGGCCGGCCGCGGTGAGCGTCCACCGCGGGCGGGCCGCCGGGACCGATGCGGGCAGCGCGGCGGTGACCGCGACCTCCCGCGCGTACCAGTCGGTGAGGTGGCGCTGCGTGGCCAGCGACGCCGCCTTGACGAAGACGCGCTGCCCGTCGGCGGTGTCGAGTACGGCCGCGAAGCCGCGGGTGAAGCCACCGCCGGCCGTCGTGGCCCAGGTCACCTGCGAGCCCAGCCGCGCGCTGATCGCCGCGCGCAGGTCGGTGGGCAGGTCGGCCCAGGAGGGGCGGACAGCGGTGGACGCATACGGGACCGCCGGCATCGGCATCCTCGACATAGCCCCATAGTGCCCTGGTGTCACACCTGTCTGGCACAGTCGGACCCCATGAACACGAACGAGTTCTGGGCGCTGATCGGCGACGCGGCACGCGACGGCGGCACCCCGGACACGGTGGCCGAGCGGGCCACCACGGCGCTGGCCGGCCTCGACGCGGGCGAGATCGTCGGCTTCGAGCGCCACCTGCGGCGGGTGCTCGACGCGTCGTACAAAGTGGATCTCTTCGGGGCCGCGTACCTGATCAACGGTGGCTGTTCCGACGAGGGCTTCGACGCGTTCCGCGGATGGTTGATGGTGCAGGGGCGCGACGCGTTCGCGCGGGCGGTGGGTGAGCCCGACGCGCTCGCGGAGCTGCCGGCGGTAAAGCGGGCCGCGCTCACCGGTGAGGAGCTCGCCTCGGAAAAGATGCTGGCGGCCGCCGCGGAGGCACACCGCCGCGCGACCGGGCTGGAGCTACCGGAAGAACCCGCCGCAAAGCGCCCCAATACGGACGACTTCTGGGATTTCGACGACGAAGACGAGGTTCGCCGCCGCTTCCCGGGCCTGGCGGCCCTCTTCACCGAGGCGCCGGCGGAGTAGCCGAGGAAGACGAGGTTCGCCGCCGCTTCCCGGGCCTGGCGGCCCTCTTCACCGAGGCGCCAGCGGAGTAACCGAAGAAGACGTGGGACCATAGAGAACGGCCGGCCACTCGCCGGCCGTTCCCGCAGGTTGAACGAGAACGGACGACTGTGCCACCGATGAGCGCGAACAGCCCGGGCGCGACCGACCCCGGCCGCATCCGTAACTTCTGCATCATCGCCCACATCGACCACGGCAAGTCGACGCTGGCCGACCGGATGTTGCAGCTCACGGGCGTGGTCGACGCGCGGCAGATGCGCGATCAGTACCTCGACCGCATGGATATCGAGCGCGAGCGCGGCATCACGATCAAGAGCCAGGCCGTGCGCATGCCGTGGGCCGTGCGGGAGGGCGACCTCAAGGGCGAGGCGGCCGTGCTCAACATGATCGACACGCCGGGGCACGTCGACTTCACGTACGAGGTGTCGCGCAGCCTCGCCGCCTGCGAGGGCGCCGTGCTGCTCGTCGACGCCGCACAGGGCATCGAGGCGCAGACGCTGGCCAACCTCTACCTGGCGCTGGAAAACGACCTGCACGTCATCCCCGTGCTCAACAAGATCGACCTGCCGGCCGCCCAGCCCGACAAGTACGCGGAGGAGCTGGCCCACCTCATCGGCTGCGCTCCCGAAGACTGCCTGCGCGTGTCCGGCAAGACCGGGGAGGGTGTGCCCCACCTGCTCGACGAGATCGTGCGGCAGTTCATCCCGCCCAAGGGTGAGGCGGAGGCGCCGGCCCGCGCGATGATCTTCGACTCGGTCTACGACGTGTACCGGGGCGTGGTCACCTACGTCCGGGTAATCGACGGGCGGATCGAGGCGCGCGACCGGATCAAGATGATGTCCACCGGCGCCGTCCACGAGCTGCTGGAGATCGGCGTCATCTCACCCGAGATGCAAAAGGCGCAGGCGCTCGGCGTCGGCGAGGTGGGCTACCTCATCACCGGCGTGAAGGACGTGCGCCAGTCCCGGGTCGGCGACACGGTGACGATCAACTCGCGGCCCGCCAAGGCGGCGCTCGGCGGCTACAAGGACCCGAAGCCGATGGTCTACTCCGGGCTCTACCCGATCGACGGCTCCGACTACCCCGACTTCCGCGACGCGCTCGACAAGCTCAAGCTCAACGACGCCGCGCTCAACTACGAGCCGGAGACCAGTGCGGCGCTGGGCTTCGGGTTCCGGTGTGGCTTCCTCGGCCTGCTCCACCTGGAGATCATCCGGGAGCGGCTGGAGCGAGAGTTCGATCTGGACCTGATATCCACCGCGCCCAACGTGGTCTACCGCGTGATCATGGAGGACGGCACCGAGCACACCGTCACCAACCCGAGCGAGTACCCCGACGGCAAGATCGCCGAGGTGTACGAGCCGGTGGTCCGGGCGACGGTATTGACCCCCAACGACTACGTCGGCGCCGTGATGGAGCTCTGCCAGGGACGGCGCGGCTCGCTGCTGGGCATGGACTACCTGTCGGCCGACCGGGTGGAGCTGCGCTACACGCTCCCGCTCGCCGAGATCATCTACGACTTCTTCGACCAGCTCAAGAGCCGCACGAAGGGGTACGCGAGCCTCGACTACGAGCCCAGCGGCGAGCAGATGGCCGACCTCGTCAAGGTCGACATCCTGCTGCACGGCGAGGCGGTCGACGCGTTCAGCGCGATCGTCCACAAGGACAAGGCGTACAACTACGGCGTCACGATCGCCGCCAAGCTGCGCGGCCTGATCCCGCGCCAGCAGTTCGAGGTGCCGATCCAGGCCGCGATCGGAAACCGGGTCATCGCGCGCGAGACGATCCGGGCGATCCGCAAGGACGTGCTGGCCAAGTGCTACGGCGGTGACATCACGCGTAAGCGCAAGCTGCTGGAAAAGCAGAAGGAAGGCAAGAAGCGGATGAAGATGGTGGGCCGCGTCGAGGTGCCCCAGGAGGCGTTCATCGCGGCACTGTCCACCTCGGACAGCGGGGACGGCAAGGCCAAGAAGTGACCGTGGAGGCGCGGTTCTGTCCGCGCTGCGGTGCTGGCCTGGACGACAAGCCGCCCACCACGTGTGCGGCGTGCGGTTACGCGCTCTTCGTCAACGCTCGCCCCACCGCCAGCCTCATCGTCCACGATGGACGGCGTTTCCTCGCGCTGAGGCGGGCGATGGAGCCGCGGGCGGGGCTCTGGGAGGTGCCGGGCGGCTTCTGCGACGGGTGGGAGGAGCCGGCGGTCGCCGCCCTGCGCGAGGGCCGTGAGGAGCTCGGCGTGCAGGTCACCCTCGGTGACTTCGTTGGCATGTACGTGGGCAGCTACGACTACCAGGGCGAGCGCTTGCCGGTACTCGACTGCTTCTTCCTCGCCACGTTCGACGACGGGGCCCAGGTGACGTTGGATCCGCGAGAGTCGTCGGCGATGGCCTGGTTCGACCTCGACCAACCCCCGCCGCTCGCGTTCGAGACGATGGACCGGGCGGTGGCCGAGGCGGCCCGGCGTTTAGGCCGGTGAAGTGCCGGGCACCTTTGCGGTCAGAACGAACCCCCGATTGGAGGACGACCGTGACCGCAACCGGCATCATCTCAGCGCTCATCATCGGGCTGATCATCGGTGCGCTGGGGCGGCTGGTAGTTCCCGGCCGCCAGAACATCCCCATCTGGCTCACCATGCTGATCGGCGTGGGCGCCGCACTGCTCGGCACCGTGATCGCGCGTGCCGCGGGCGTGTCTAACACGTCCGGGCTCGACTGGACGGAGATCTTCATCCAGGTCGTGCTGGCAGCGATCGGCGTGGCCCTGGTGGTGGGTGTCACCGGGCGCCGCGGCGTCAGTAGGTATTAAAACGCTGAGAACTGAACACTGTGGATGGGGTCCCGGCAACGGGGCCCCATCCGTGTGTCACGGCTCCGCGAAGACCTCCGCCACCACCTGCTGGGCCTGGTCGCCCTGCGTCATCTGGGCCCAGGCGCCCTCGTCGGCCGTCCACTCGAGACCCCCGAACCGCACCCGCTTTACCCCGTGGTCGGTGGCGTGCGAGACCAGCCAGTGCGCGTATCGCCAGCCGGCCTGCGGGCTTGCCGCCGGCACGGTCAGGCCGGTGACCTGGGCGGACGTCTCAAGGCGACCCCAGTCGAGGCGCAGCCCGGTGCCCAGCGCCTCGGCCGCCGCGGCGCCCCGCATCGCCGGCTCACCGTCGACGGTGCACGCCACCGCGCCGGTCGCGTTGCCGAGCAGCGCCTTGGCGAGCACCGTCGACTCGTCGGCCCACTTCTGGTACGCGCCCGGGTAGGCCGAGCGCTGCACCCGCTGCGCCGCGTCGGTGACCCGCATCTTTTCCCAGCCGCGCACCTTCTTGAGCGCGGCGTAGAACTTGTTGGCCGCGTAGCGCGGGTCGCTGATCTGCTCCGGCGTGCCCCACCCCTGGCTGGGCCGCTGCTGGAAGAGACCGATCGAGTCACGGTCGCCACCGGAGAGGTTTTCCAGCTTTGACTCCTGGAACGCGGTGGCCAGCGCCACCACGACCGCCCGCTCGGGCATCTTTCGCTGCATGCCGATCGCGGCGATCGTGGCGGCGTGTGCCATCTGCTCCGGATTGAGGGCGACCTCGCCGTCGGCCTGCACGGTGCAGGCGCGGCTGTGCGGCCGGGGAAGCTTGAGGTCGCGGCTCCAGTCGTGCCTGCCGACGACCAGCCCGAGCACGGCCACGAGTGCAAGGCCGACGGCTGCCACTACCCCTGCCCGAATACGCACCGTCACCCCTCAGTGAGTTGTCCGTCCAGGGTACGACCTCAACCTGCCGGCGACCGTACCCATGGGCGGTTTGGCGCGGAAGGGGGAGTCAAGCCCCTTCCGGCCCTGCGGGCACCCACGACGCGTGGCGTTTCTCCCGAAACGCCCGGACCCCCTCCCGCCCCTCTTCTGACTGGAAGTAGCCCACCGAAAGGGCGGAGAGTTCCGCCAGTTCTTCACGTACGGTAGCGGTCGATCTCCGGTGCAGGACGCCTTTCGTGCCGGCGAGTGCCTCCGGGCCGCCGAGCACCAGCGCGCCGCAGTAGGCCGCGACGGTGGCGTCCAGCGTCGCCGCCGGCGCGGCGGCCGTGACGAGCCCGATCTGCGCCGCCCTCCGCCCGTCGAAGGTGTCTCCGGTCAGGAAGAGCTCGGCCGCCGCCCGCGGGGTGAGGCGGGGGAGCACGGTGGCGGAGATGACCGCGGGCACCACGCCCAGCCGTACCTCGGAGAAGGCGAACGTGGCCTCCTCGGCGCAGATCGCGATGTCGGCCGCCGCCACGAGGCCGAGGCCGCCGGCCCGCGCCGGCCCACCCACCCGGGCCACCACCGGCTTGGGGCACTCCCAGATGGCCGCGAGCACGTCGCCGAGCATCCCCACCGGGATCCGCCCGCTTGTGACTGCCTCGGCGGTCTCCTTGAGATCGGCGCCGGAGCAGAAGACCGGGCCGGTGTGGGAGAGCACCACCACCCGCACCGCTTCGTCGCCCTCCGCCGCCTCCAGCGCCGCCATCAGCTGGGTCATCAGCGGGGTGGAGAGCGCGTTGCGGTTGTGCGGGCTGTCGAGTGTGAGCGTCGCCACGCCCTGCCCGGTCTCGACCCGGACCAGCGACTCACCGTCAGAAGTCATGCGGGCAGACTAGAACCCATGCCCGGAGCACTCCCAGAAGGCGAGGCCGTCCCCCGCGACGGCGCCCTGCCGCCGGGCACGAGCCTGGGCGGGCGCGGCTTCGGCGTGTACGTGCACGTGCCCTTCTGCGCGAGCCGGTGCGGCTACTGCGACTTCAACACCTACACCGCGGCCGAGCTGGGCGGCGGGGCGAGCCGCGACGAGTATCCGGACACCGTGCTCGCCGAGCTCGACCTCGCGCGTCGGGTGGTGTCACCCGCGCGGGTCGACACGGTGTTCGTCGGCGGCGGGACGCCCACGCTGCTCGACCCGGACGACCTCGCCCGCATCCTGGAGGCGATCGACCGCACCTGGGGCCTCGCCGCCGACGCCGAGGTCACCACCGAGGCCAACCCGGAGTCGGTCACGCCGGCGTCGCTCCAGCGCCTGCGCAAGGCCGGCTTCACGCGGGTGTCGCTGGGCATGCAGTCGATCTCCCCGGGTGTGCTCCAGGTGCTGGAGCGCCGGCACACCGCGGGCCGGGCGCCGGCCGCGGCGGCCGAGGCCCGCGAAGCCGGCTTCGACCACGTCAACCTCGACCTGATCTACGGCACGCCGGGCGAGACCGCGGACGACTTCGCCGCCTCGCTGGCGGCGGCCGTGCGCGCGGGCGTCGACCACGTCAGCGCGTACTCGCTGATCGTGGAAGACGGCACCCGGCTGGCCACCCGGATACGCCGCGGCGACCTGCCGTACCCGGACGACGACGTGGCCGCCGACCGCTACCTGGCCGCGGACGCCGCCCTGGGCGCGGCCGGCCTCTCCTGGTACGAGGTCTCCAACTGGGCGGCCGGCCCGGCGGCGCGCTGCCGGCACAACCTGCTGTATTGGACCGGTGGCGACTGGTGGGGCCTCGGGCCGGGCGCGCACAGCCACGTGGGCGGCGTGCGTTGGTGGAACGTCAAGCACCCGTCCGCGTACGCGTCGCGCCTGGCCGCGGGCGAGTCACCGGGTTACGCGCGGGAGGTGCTGTCGGCCGGCGACCGGCACGTGGAAGACGTGATGCTGCGCCTGCGGCTCGCGTCCGGCCTGCCGCTTTCCGTGCTCGACGGTCCGGGCCGCGAGGCGGCCGCGAGGGCGGCGGCGGATGGCCTGCTGGAGACACGCGACGGGCGGGCGGTGCTGACCCTGCGTGGCCGCCTACTCGCCGACGCCGTCGTCCGCGACCTCCTGCCCTAGGACCCGAGACCCAGAAGCAGACTTGCCCGGATCCGCGCCACCTGCGGACCGCCGCTCCCGCCGGAGACCGCGGAGGTCGGCGGCTCGCGGGGCGAGCCGAAATCCCCAACCCCCGCTGCCAGGTCCGCGGTTCAAGCCCTTTCGGGCGTCGCGAAAGCGACGCTTCAACCAACAGCGGACGGGTGAGGCCGCGGGAGCGACGGTCTGGACCACGACGGACATCGCGGTAGCTCAGATATCGAGTATTGGGTTGGATCTTTGATGCTGCGAGACCCCGGTGACCGAGTGGATCACCGGGGTCTCGCGCTGTCACTTGATGATCGAGATGCTCATCGGGTAGTTGTACAGCTGGCCGTCGTTGGCCTTCACGCCGCCGATGATGCCGAAGACGATCGCGATGATCATCGCGACCGGCGCGAGGATGAAGCCGATCAGCGCGCAGACCAGGATCCAGCAGATCACCGTGATGATCGACCACAGCAGCTGGAAGTTGAGCGCCGCGACCGCGTGCGCGCGCACGGTCGGCGACTGGCTGCCCTTGGCCAGCAGTGACACCAGCGGGCCAACCCAGCCCAGCGTGCCGCCGCCGATGAACGCGCCGGCCGCGCCGCCGAAGTGGGCGACGAGTGCCCACGTCTTCTCGTCGTTGTTGGCGTATCCCGCCGGCGCCGGGCCGGCCGCGTAGTAGCCGCCGGGCGGACCCTGCGGCGGGTAGCCGGGCGGTGGCTGGTAACCCGCTCCGGGCGGTGGGTAGCCGGCCCCGCTCGTGGGCGGCGGGGGTGGCGGTGGAGCGTCACTCGGTGGGGGTGAGTAACCGGGAGAGGGTGCCTCGCCCGGCATCGAGTAGGACGCTGGGGGTGTCGGCGGAGAGGTCGGCTCCGGCGGCGTGGCGCCAGGCTCGTCCCCTCCGGGAGGGCGAGGTGGTTCTGTCATGAAGGTCACGGTAGGGGCACGGATCAACCGACGCCACACAACACACTTACCAGTTGCGGACATTGTGCCCAAAGAGATCATCGCGGTCGTGTGGGGGTGCGACGTAGACTGGCACTCGCTACAGTCGAGTGCCAGTCTCTTCATCTGGTGCGGCAGGGGGTGACAGTGAGTCTCGATGACCGCAAGCTCGACGTGCTCCGAGCGATCGTCGAGGATTACGTCGCCACCCAGGAGCCGGTCGGCAGCAAGGCTCTTGTGGAGCGACACCAGTTGGGCGTCTCGCCCGCGACAGTGCGAAACGACATGGCCGTTCTCGAAGAGGAGGGCTACATCCGGCAGCCGCACACCAGCGCCGGCCGCGTGCCGACCGACCGTGGCTACCGGCTCTTCGTCGACCGGCTCTCCCGGGTCAAGCCGCTGAGCCCCGCCGAGCGGCGGGCGATCGAGCGGTTTCTGGCCGGGGCGCTCGACCTCGACGACGTGGTGCACCGCACGGTGCGCCTGCTCGCCCAGCTCACCCGCCAGGTCGCCGTGGTGCAGTACCCAAGCCTGTCCCGCTCCTCGGTGCGCCACCTGGAGCTGGTGCCGATCTCCACGACGAGGGTCATGCTCGTGATGATCGCCGACACCGGTCGGGTGGAGCAGCGGCTCGTCGAGCTGCCTGCGCCCGTGCCCGTCGACGCCGTCACCGACCTCCGCCGCCTGTTAAACGAAAAGCTCGTGGGCAAGCGGCTGTCGGACGCGCCGCCGCTGGTCCAGGCGCTGGTCGAGGAGGTCGCGCCGGATGCCCGAAACACCATGGCCACCCTCGCCACGGTCTTGCTGGAGACGCTCGTCGAGCGGCACGACGAGCGGATCGCGCTGGCCGGCCGGGCCAATCTGACCCGCGGCGGCCTGCTCGACTTCCAGGGCTCCCTGCGCCCGATCCTCGAGGCGCTCGAGGAGGAGGTCATCCTGCTCAAGCTCCTCGGCGAGGTCGACGCGGACACCCTCCTGATCCGCATCGGCGACGAAAACGAGATCGACAATCTCCGGTCCACCTCGGTTGTCAGCACGGGCTACGGTCCAGGCGCGACAATCGTGGGTGGTCTCGGCGTCCTCGGGCCGACGAGGATGGACTACCCCGGCACCATCGCCACCGTGCGCGCCGTGGCACGCTACGTAGGCGACCTGTTGGGAAACAACTAGCCCGGGACAGCGCGAGAGCATGAGGACACGGAACGCAGTGGCCAAGGACTACTACGGGATTCTCGGCGTGAGCCGAGACGCATCCGACGACGAGATCAAGCGCGCCTACCGGAAGCTGGCCCGCCAGTACCATCCGGACGTCAACCCGGATCCGGATGCGCACGAGAAGTTCAAGGACATCAACGCCGCGTACGAGGTGCTTTCAGACGACCAAAAGCGGCAGATCGTCGACCTCGGCGGCGACCCTCTCGCCCCTGGTGGCGGTGGGCCGGGTGGTGGTCCCGGCGCGGGGCCATTCGTCGGATTCCAGGACATCATGGACGCGTTCTTCGGCACGGCTGCCGGGGCGCGCGGTCCGCGTTCGCGCACCCGGCCGGGTGCCGACGCGATCCTGCGGCTGGAGCTCGAGCTGACCGAGACCGCGTTCGGGGTGGAGGCGCCGATCACGGTGGACACCGCCGTGCTCTGCACCACGTGCTCCGGCGCCGGCACCGCCGCCGGCACCCACCTGGCCACGTGCGAGGCCTGCGGCGGGCGCGGCGAGGTGCAGTCGGTGCAGCGCACGTTCCTCGGCCAGGTCGTCTCGTCCCGGCCGTGCACCGTCTGCCAGGGCTACGGCACCGTGATCCCGCACCCCTGCGCCACCTGCGGCGGTGACGGCCGGGTCCGCACCCGCCGCTCGCTGACCGTGAAGATCCCGGCCGGCGTCGAAGACGGCATGCGCATTCGCCTGGCCCAGCAGGGCGAGGTCGGCCCCGGCGGCGGCACGGCCGGCGACCTCTACGTCGAGATCCACGAGCGCCCGCACGACGTGTACTCCCGCAAGGGCGACGACCTGCACTGCCGCGTCACCGTCCCGATGACCGCGGCGGCGCTCGGCACCCGCCTGACCATCAAGACGCTCGACAGCGAGGAGCAGCTCGATGTCAAGGCCGGCACCCAGCCCGGCGCGACGTTGCGGCTGCGCGCCCGCGGCGTGCCCCACCTGCGCGGCACCGGCCGGGGTGACCTCTTCGTCCACCTCGACGTACGCACGCCCACCAAGCTCGACCCGGAGCAGGAGCGCATCCTGCGCGAGTTCGCCAAGACCCGCGGCGAGGAGGTCGCCGAGCTCACCAAGCAGGGCGGCTTCTTCTCCCGGATGCGGGACGCCTTCAACGGCCACGCGTGAGTGAGCGGAGCTCGCCCGCGGCGGTGAGCGAGCGGTCGAAGGGGGCGGCGTGAGCCTCCCGCTCTTTCTGGTCGATGCGCTGCCCACCGGGTCGACCCACGTCCTCGACGGTCCGGAGGGACACCACGCGGCCACCGTCCAGCGGCTGCGGGTCGGTGAGGAGCTGCTGCTGGCCGACGGGCGGGGCGGCACGGCCACCGCGGTGGTCACCGCCGCCGGCCGCGGCACCCTCGATCTGCGGATCGTCAGCACCGGGTACGTGAAAGCACCCGACCCCCGGCTCGTGGTGATCCAGGGCATCGCCAAGGGCGAGCGCGGCGAGCTGGCCGTGCAAGCGATGACCGAGGCCGGCGTAGACGAGATCGTGCCCTGGGCGGCCTCCCGCTCGGTGGTCCAGTGGCGCGGCGACCGCGGCGACCGCGCCCGCGACCGCTGGGTGACCACGGCCCGCGAGGCCGCCAAGCAGGCCCGCCGCCCCTGGCTTCCACTCGTCGCGCCGGCGTCCACCACCCGCGAGGCGGCGGCCCGCGCCACGCTGGTGCTCCACGAGGAGGCCAAGGACCGCCTGACCACGGTCGACCTCCCACCCACCGGCGAGATCGCGCTGGTGGTGGGCCCGGAGGGCGGCATAGCGCCGGAGGAGCTGGCGACCTTCGAGGCAGCGGACGCAAGGCCGGTCCGCCTGGGCGACGCGGTGCTCCGCACGTCCACCGCCGGCGTGGCCGCCCTCGCCGTGCTCTCCGCCCGCCTCGGCCGCTGGTAGCCGGCTCCGCACCCTTGCTCCCACGGCCTCACCCTTCGCGGTTGGTTGTGGTTACTCCTTCTGGGGGAGACGGTTTGTCCACATTGTCTGTTGCTGGATCGGTGGTGAGGGCGAACTGCGGGCTTTCGCCGCCAGGAGTAACGGCCGTGAGGGTGTGAGCGGCGCGTGAGTTGAGATCTAGGGGAGATAGTGCGCTATTTCAACCCTGAGTCTCCTAGATCTCGAGGTCTCGAGCCCGGGGCTGGTGACGCTGCTACAGGATGTCGGGGGCCCGAGCGCGGCGGGAAGACTCCTTGGGGCTGGTCCCGCGGACCTGGCAGGGGACGGCCGGGGGTTTCGGCTCGCCCCGCGAGCCGCCGGCCGGGAGCGGTGCCCGCGGGAGCATACGGTCCGCCGCTGACGCGGACGCGGGCAAATCTGGTTCGAAGTGACGTCACGACGGGCGGCGACCCTGAATTCGAAAGCTCCCTAGATGCTGAGGGGCTCGGTGAGGCGGCGGTCGATGACGCTGTGTGCTGCCTCGACCGTGTAGGTGCCGGGCACCGTCTGCCAGCCGCCGTCCCACACCTGGAAGGCGCGATCGGGCAGGGGGATCCGTAGCGTGACCGCCTCGCCCGGCTCGGCCGCGGCCGTCGCGAAGCCGGCCAGCCAGCGGCGTGGCCGTGAAGCGTCCGGTGTGGAGGGTCCGATGTAGAGCTGGACCACCTCGCGGCCGGGGCGCGGGCCGGTGTTGCGTACGGTCACCACCGCCGCGCGGTCCTCGATGGACAGTGATTCGTAGGCCCACTCGGTGTAGCCGAGGCCGTGGCCGAACGGGAACAGCGGGTCGGCCGGGTCCGCGCGATAGCCCAGAAAGACGCCCTCGTCGTAGGCCAGGGCGCCGTCGGTCGGCGTGACCGGCAGCGCGTCGGCGTCGCGGCGGGGCCAGGTCGTGGGCAGGCGGCCGCCCGGCTCGGCCGCGCCGAGTAGCACGTCGGCCAGTGCGGCGCCGGCCTCCTGGCCGGGAAACCAGGTGAGCAGGATCGCGGCGACCTCGTCGGCCCACGGCATCAGGACGGGGGAGCCGGCGTTGACGACGACCACCGTGCGCGGGTTGGCGGCGGCGACGCGGGAGACGAGCTCGTCCTGCCGGCCGGGCAGTGCGAGCGTGGTGCGGTCGAAGCCCTCCGACTCGACCTCCTCGGTCGTGCCCACCACCACGACGGCGACGTCGGCCTCGGCTGCGGCGTTCGCCGCCTCGTCGAGCAGGGCGTCGGGGCCGGGGGACGGTGGTGCGTGGCCGATCGCGAACGACACGAAGCCCGGGTTGCCGCCACGCTGGGTGAGCACCACGTCGATCGCTTGGCCCGCGGTGAGTTCGAGCGGGAAGCGTCGCTCGCCCGCGCCGCGGAAGACGTCCGACTCGTCGTTGGCGCGGTAGACCGGGCCTTCGAAGAGGGTGTGGTCGCCGGCGGTCAGCACGAACTCGCCGAAGCCCACGATGGCCAGCTCGTGCGTGCCGCTCTCGGCCGGAGTGAGGCGTGCGGAGAGGGACAGCACCTCGATCTCGTCCGGATCGACGCCGGGGGGCGGGTCGCCCATCCAGCGCACGTACGCCGAGCGCAGCGGGGTGCGGTAGAGCTCGCGCCCACCGGCCGCGCGGAGGACACCGGTGATGTCGCTCCACTGTGGAGCGGCGGCGAACGGCACCCGCTGGCGGGGGTCGGCGCCCACCGCGTAGGTGACCGTGGCCGCGTTGAGCACAGCCGCGTAGGCCGAGCCTTCGCCGGGGACAGCCAGCGTGGGCTCACCGGCGAGCGCCGCGGTCAGCCCGTCGAGCGGTGAGACGACGCGGGCCGGCTGGACCAGCGCGCTCCCGCCGCCCTGTACCCGCGCGTCGGCGGCGAGCGCACCCGAGACGGCGACCGTGCGCAGGCGCGCCGGGTCGAGGGGGAGGAGGTCGCCCTCGTTGCGGACGAGCACGAACGAGCGGGCGGCGATCTCGCGGGCGACCGCCGCACCGTCGAGTGTGGAAGGCGGGACGACCGCGGGTGTGGCGCCGTCGAGGATGCCGACGCGGGCGGCGAGGCGAAGCACCCGGCGTACCTTGTCGTCGACCACCTCTTCCGGGACGGCGCCGGAGCGGACCGCGGCGACCAGTGCCTCGCCCCACGGGTCGCCGACCGCCGGCATCACCACGTCGAGCCCGCCGTTCGCCGCGGGTGCGGTGGTGCGGGCGGCGGTCCAGTCGGAGACGATGAAGCCGTCGAAGCCCCACTCCCGCTTGAGCACTCCGAGCTGGAGGTCGGCGTGCTCGGTCATGGTGCTGCCGTTGACCCCGTTGTAGGCGGCCATCACGCCCCACGCGCCGGCACCGACGATCCGCTCGAACGGCGCCAGGTAGAGCTCGCGCAGCGCCCGCTCGCCGACCCGTATGTCCACCGTGAACCGGTCGGTCTCCGCGTCGTTGGCCACGAAGTGCTTGACCGTCGTGCCCACGCCCTGCTCCTGCACGCCCGTCATGTACGCCGCGCCGATCTCGCCGGTCAGCAGCGGGTCTTCGGAGTAGCACTCGAAATGGCGGCCGCCGAGCGGGCTGCGGTGCAGGTTGACGGTCGGGGCGAGCAGCACGTGCACGCCCTTGCGGCGGGCCTCCTGCCCGAGCACCTGACCGGCGGTGCGGGCCAGGGCCGGATCCCACGTCGCCGCGAGCGCGGTGGGGCTGGGCAGGGCGACGGACGGGTCGTCGGGGCGCCACCCGATGCCGCGCAACCCGATCGGGCCGTCGGACATCACCAGCGAGCGCAGGCCGATCTCGGGGATGGCGGGGAGGGTCCAGAAATCCTTGCCGGACAGCAGCTTGACCTTGGTCTCGAGGTCCAGGGCCGCCAGCGCTTCCTCGATGACCGACATCGTTTGATCTTAGACGCGCGCGAGGCGCCCCGCAGTGGGGACGCCTCGCATTCGGGCGGTGGGGGTCAGCCGCCCAGGCTCGCCGCCGCCGACTGGATCCCGGAGGCGAACGTGCTCACCTCGGTGTAGACACCGGGGAAGTTGGGGCGGGCGCAGCCGTTGCCCCAGCTCGTGATGCCGACCTGGATCCACGCGTTGCTGGCGTCCCGGCGGAACATCGGGCCACCCGAGTCGCCCTGGCAGGTGTCCACGCCGCCGGCCGTGTACCCGGCGCAGATCTCTTCGGCCACGATGACGTCGCCGCCGTACATCGAGTCGCAGGTCGAGTCGCTGACGAACGGCACCTGCGCCTTCAGCAGGTACCGCGACTGCCCGCCGCCCTCACGGGTGGCGCCCCAGCCGGCGATGGTGAACGTGCCGCTGTTGTACGCGGTGCTCGTCGCGATCGGCAGCGTGGCCAGGCCGGTGACCGGGCTGGCGAGCCGGATCAGCGCCCAGTCGTCGCCGTTGCCGTTGTAGCCGGGTGCCCGGTAGACGTAGTTCGAGCGCACCTGGATGCGGCCCGAGGTCGACTGTAGGTCGACGACGCCGAGCGTCGCCGTGATGCTTGTGTTGGTGCCCGTCCGGCCCACGCAGTGCGCGGCGGTCAGCACCAGGCGCGGGCTGTAGAGCGCCCCGCCACAGCCCATCGACAGCCGGACCATGAACGGGAACTCGCCCTGCGCGGCACGCGTGCCACCCACGACGAACGGCGTCACGTCGGCCGCGGCGGCCGGTGCCACCGGTGCGGCGACGGTGAAGCCGCCAACCGCCAGTGCCGCAGCGAACGCCCCCACGACTTTGCGCCAGCGAACCATAGGATCCTCCCCACACGGATGGCGCACCTCGTGAGCGCGCACATGTCACGGATGTCGGGAGCGTACGGATCGTGATTTACGAATGGCAATGAGTCGATGCCATCCCAGCTACGTCATACCGTCGGGGTCGTGAGGTTTGCCCGGACCTCGTTCAGGTATCCGATGAAGCGCTCACGGTCGGCCTCGTCCAATGTGTGCAGTGCCTTTTCGGTGAGCTTTGCCACCTCGGCGGCCATGATGTCCTTGAGCTCGCGGCCCCGGTCGGTGAGGCGGAGCTGGACCAGCCGGGCGTCGGTGGGGTGCGGCTCGCGGCGCAGGATGCCGGCGGCCTCCAGTCGGGTGGCGGTGCGGGTGACGGTGGGCACGGCGAGGCCCAGTCGCTTGGCCAGCTCGCCCGGGGTGAGGCCGTCTTCGGCCCACAGCTCGTAGAGGAGGAACTGCTGGCCGGCCCGCACGCCGTGCCGCTGGTAGGCCTCCTCGGAGGCGGCGCCGATTGCCCGCTTCGCCGCCCAGAACGCGGCCTGGAACTCACCGCCCACCCTTGCCCCACAGTCATTAGCCGGCTAACGTATTATCATTGTCTGGCTAATGATACCTACGGAGGGAGAGGGTCGTGCGCACCCTCATCACCGGGCCCACCGGACGGGTGGGCAGCCGCTACGTGCGGCGCCAGCTCGACCTGCATCGGCCGGTGCGGGTGCTGGTGCGGACCGAGGCCCAGGTCACCCCCTGGTGGAACGGCGGGGCCGAGGTCGTCGTCGGCGACCTGCGTGAGCCGGAGACGTCCCGGCTGGCGGTCGAGGGCGTCGACACGGTGGTGCACATCGCGGCGGCGTTCCGGGGCGTGCCCGACGACGAGGCCTACGCGGTCAACCGCGATGCCACCATCGCGCTGGCCCGAGCCGCGCTCGACGCCGGTGTGCGCCGGTTCGTCTTCGTCAGCACCAATCTCGTGTACGGCCCGGGACGCGGCCGGCCGTGCGACGAGCGCGACGAGCCCCGGCCGGCGGGCGCCTACCCGACCGGCAAGGCGGCCGCCGAGGTGGAGCTGCTCCGGATGCACCGCGAGCAGGGCCTGCCGGTGCGCGTCGCCCGGCTCGCGTTCGTGTACGGCGACGGCGACCCGCACCTGGCCGAGTCGCTGATGTGGGCCCGCCGCTGGCCCCCGCACCAGCGGCTGCACCTGGTGCACCACGCCGACGTGGCGCAGGCCCTCGATCGCATCCTCGCGGCCGAGGGAGTCGACGGGCAGATCTTCAACGTGGCCGACGACGCGCCGGTGACCGCGCTGGAGCTGCTCCGGGCCAACAAGGAGGAGCCGGACCCGGCGGCCGCCGACCGCCCGCTCGACGATCCGTGGGTGGGCATCGTCGACACCTGCCGCATCCGCACCGAGCTGGGCTACCGCCCGCTCTACCCGACCCTCTTCGTCGCCCAGGCCGCCGGCGCGCTCTAGGGAGCTAGGGTCGCCGCCTGCCGGGACGTTACTTCCAGGGCAGATTTTGCCCACGCCCGCGTCAGCTGTAGACCGTATGCTCCCGCGGGCACCGCTCCCGGCCGGCGGCTCGCAGACCGAGCCGAAACCCCCGGCCGTCCACTGCCAGGCCCGCGGTGCAAGCCCTCGGGCAAGACCATGCTCGGCGGCTGGCCCCCGGCTGAGCCACTGATCTGACTTTCGCACAAGACCTGGACCCACACATCAAGGAACCCAGCCACGGCGGGCTCCCCGGCACAGCAGATCTTGGTACGAATTGGCCCCCAGAGGGGCACCTTCATACCAAGATCTACCCCCTCGCCGGCAGCGAAGGTCGGCGAGCCCCGGCGAGCCGCCGACCGCAGCGGTGCCCGCGGGGAGTAAGCGGCCCGCAACTGACACGGACGGGGCAAACTGAGTTTCGAGACCGCAGCGACCTTGGCTCCGAAGGGTCTCTGGAGGCCTTTCGGATTCGGGGGTTTCGCCATCGCCCGGCCGGCGGCGCGTCGACTGAGCCGACACACCCGGGGGCACCGATCCGACAAGGGTTCGCGCCGTGGGCTTGCACCGCGGGCCTCGCAGCGTGGGTCGGGGACCTCGGCGAGCGCCAGCTCGCCGCCGACCGGCGCGGTCTCCGGCGGGAGCGGCGGTCCGCAGCTGACACGGACCCGGGCGAACTCAAGCTCGAGGAACACGACGGCGGCGTCACCCCTGATCCCGGAAGATCTCAAGTGTGGCGGCCAAAACGTTGGCCGGCTTGGTCGGCCCGGGTGAGCGGCGGGCCGAAGGCCGCCGCACTAGCATTCAGCGGATGACCACCACAGACTGCCTGTTTTGCAAGATCGTCGCGGGCGACATCCCCGCCGCCAAGGTGCACGAGACGGCGACGACGTTCGCGTTTCGGGACATCGGGCCGAAGGCGGCCGTGCACGTGTTGGTGATCCCGAAGGCGCACCACGCCGACGTCGCCGCGCTCGCCAACGCGGACCCGGCGCTCGCCGGCGAGGTGCTGACCGCGGCCGCCGCCGTGGCCGAGGCCGAAGGGCTGCTCGACGGCGGCTTTCGGGTCATCTTCAACACCGGGCCGTACGCCGGCCAGGAAGTCTTCCACGTGCACGCGCACGTGCTCGGCGGCGAGCCGCTAGGCCCGATGATCTCCAAATAGGTAGACCGGGATCTCGTCGAGCGGCACCGGCCGGTCCACAGTGACCGGTCCGGTGTGGTGCTCGCCGGTGAAGTAGTCCACCCACTTACCCGCCGGCAGGTACACCGGCCACGTCGTGGCACCGGGTGAGGTGACCGGCGCGACGAGCAGATCGTCGCCGAGGCGGTACTGGAGCGGAAAGTCCCACACCCGCTCGTCGCCCGGGTGGTCGAAGAAGAGCGGCCGCATCAGGGGACGTCCACTCTCGACGGACACTCGCGCCTGCTGGACAAGGTACGGCACGAGGTCGTCGCGGAGCTTGGCGAACCGGCGGTACACCGCCAGCACGCTCGCGTCTCCGGTCCGCGCGGCGATGTTCCACGGCGTGCGGTCGCGCGATGGCACGCGGTGGTGGTTGAACTCCGAGTGGTACTGCATCAGCGGCGCGAAGCAGGCCGCGGCCGCCGACCGCAGGTAGAGCTCGGCGTCCGGGATCTCGCCGGAGAAGCCGCCGAGGTCCCAGCCCCAGAAGAAGATGCCGCCGACACCCGCGGTCAGCCCGGCCGTGATGGAGGCGCGGAAGCCCTCCCATGTGGAGTCTTCGTCGCCGGCCCAGTGCGTGGGAAACGCCGCCGACCCGGTGAACCCGGCCCGGCTGAACGTGACGGGCGCGAGCTCGTGGTAGGCGGCGGCGTACCGCACGGCGTACAGGTTGTTGGCCGCGTCGCCCCGGGAGCCGTCGAAGTAGCGCAGGTCGTGACCCCACGGATGCTCTCCACCATCCGTCTTGAACCCGTCGATCCCGAGGTCCTCGACGAGATAGCGGCGCTTGTCCAGCCACCACCGGCGGGCGTCCGGGTTGGTCCAGTCGGGCAGCAGCGCGCCGGGAAACCACCAGCCGCGGTTGTGGTGGGCGGAGCCGTCGGCCTCGCGGACCGCGTAGCCGCGCTCCTCCATCGTGGACAGATCCGCCGCCACCTGCCCGGTGGAGCCCCGATCGACGGGCACGAGCGGGATCTGCCACAGCAGCACCTTGACGCCGGCCGCGTGCAGCTCGTCGACCATCGCCTTGGGGTCGGGCCAGGCGCCGTCGGGTGGGAAGTCGAAGTCGGCCAGCCGGTGCGGCGCGCCGTCCGGGTGCACCTCGTACTTGGCGTCGCGGAACGCGACGAACGTCTCCTCGTCGCTCCACGCCTCGATGACCACGGCGCCCACCGGCACGTCCTCGGCTAGGCTGCGGCGCACCTCGGCCAGCACGCGCTCCTGGGTGTTCCACTCGTTGCCGCTCATCCACGGCCGGAACACCCACTCCGGCGGCAGGCTCGGCCGTCCCGTGTCGGCGAGAAACGCGCTCACCACATCGGACGGTGTGCCGGCGTAAAAGCGCAGCGGCAGCACCGGGTCGATCGGGTCGATCTCCGCCTCGACCAGCAGCCGGTCGGGAGCGGTGGCGCCGACGTCGTACCAGGTGCGGCGGCTCGTCGCGACGTGGAACCCCCAGCATCCCTCGGCGCCGACGACGAGCGCGAACGGCATCGGCAGGTAGGTGCGGTGCCCCTGCCGCTTGTACTGCTCGAAGACGGTGGCGTCGAGGATCTCGCCGCGCTGGTCGAGGCCGTGAAACCGCTCGCCGAAGCCGACCACGTGCGCGCCCGGCGCCAGCGCCAGGGCGAACCGCACCCGTCGCGGCCCCTCGCTCCCCACCAGCCATTCCACATCGGACACCGCGCCTGGCCCGGTTACGTCGAGCCGCCCGCCGTCGCGGCGCCAGTCCAGCGGCCTTACCTCGAACGGGCCCACCGTCGTGGTCCCACCGCTGATCGTGTACGAGTCGTCGCCGCTCGCCACCGCGCGGGCGATCCATACGGCGTCGCCTCCGGTGGCCGGAGCCGCCGCCGCGGCATCCGCGAGATGACCACCCGCGCTACGGGCGGGCGGTGCCGGCCGCGCCCCGAAGTCGAGGGTCAGCGTCGCGGGATCGACCCGCTCGGCTTTTGCGATCTTGCCACTCGCAAAGGACACCTCCACCGCGTCGACGTCGGGCGAGGCGAGCACGCGAATCTCGTATTCGTCGCCGGCCGAGGGCCGGGCCGGCACCCGCTGGTCGAGGTCGTACCGGTACGGGTGCTCGGTACCGAAGGGACGATGGCGCATCACAGGACTCCCAGTTCGACGGCGAGCGTCACGTACATGGCGTGCGACCACAGCAGGGGAGTGGCCACCGGCCCCCACCGCGCGGTCCACTCCGCGATGAACTCCGGCCGCTGGGTCGCCCCGCTCACCTGCTCCGGCAGGTGACCCTCCGGTGTGGCCTGAGCGGCGACCCAGTCCAGCCTGGACAGTGCCAGGTCACGGCGGCCCGTGCGTGCCTCGTGCCAGCCGAGCCAGGCGGTCAGGATGAGCCACTCGCCGCCGCCGTAGAACGTGTCGCCGAGGTACCGGTACACGCCGCCGCGCAGCAGGTCGCTCACCACCCGCTGGTACGTGCGCTCGGCGGCCGGCCCGGCCGGGTCGACCACTTCGAACGGTGTCAGGCAGGCCAGCAGGCTGCCGTCCACCGCCGTGCTGCCCACCCACTTGCTCAGGTGGCCGCCGGCCGGGATGAGCGCGTCGACCGCCGGGCTGGCGGCCCCGGCGGCGCGGAGCCCCGCCGAGACCGCACCGAGCGTGGCGACGTGCCGGTGCTCGGCGTGCTCCTCCCACCAGTCGTAGCAGGGCCGGTCGCCGAACGCGACCAGGTAGTCCACAGTAGACTTGATCGCGCCGGCGTAGGGCTCCACCGACCGCCCGTGCCGCGCCGCGTGCGCGTGCAGCGCCCACAGCCACGTGCCGTACCCGTCGAGCTGGAAGTCCCACCACGGCTCGTCGCCGTCGCCGCCCTCCAGCGTGTATCGGGTCGGCAGCATGCGCTCGACCGGCGCCGCCTCGCCCAGCGCCACGAGCTCCGCGATCCGGCCGGACCGGGCCTCGATGACCCCCGCGCACCACGCGAAGAACGCCTCGGCGCTCTCCGGCCGGCCCGCCCGGCTCATCGCGTCGGCGATGAACGCCCCGTCCCGCAACCAGCAGTACCGGTAGACGGGATAGGTCGGGCAGGCCGGGTACGCCCCGGACGGGTGCTGGTGCGCGGCGATCAGCGCGACGCTGGACTCGGCGAGCGTGCGCAGGTCGGCGCGGCGGGCGGTGTCGGTCACAGCAGCGCGTCCACCGACTTGGCGGCCTCGTCGAGAGCCTCCTGCGCGGTCGCCTGCCCGGACGCCGCCTTCTCCAGCGCCTCGGTCACGATGTCCTGCATCTTGGCCTGCTGGGTGTCGACGACCGGCGGCAGCGCGATCGCGTCCAGCGCGTCGAAGACCGCCTTCCGGTTCGCCGGCGGGGTCTGCTTCAGATACGTGTCGAACGCGGCCTGGTCGTTGACCGCCGGAAGCTCCCAGTTGGAGGCGAGCCGGGTCTGCACCGTCGTCTGCGAGGTGGACAGGAAGCGGGCCCACTTCCACGCCGCGGCGCCCTTGGACGTCTTGGCCGACACGGCGGTCGCGTTCATGAAGACCGCGTTCGCCTTGGCCGTGTTGCCCGGCTCGGTGACGACGTCGTAGTCGAGGCCGGCGCCGGCCAGCCCGGCGAACTGCCAGATCCCGTTGTGCCACATGGCGAGCTTGCCCGACTTGAAGAGCGCCGTGTCGTAGTCGGCCTTGCCACCGATCTCCGCCACGGTCGGCTGCACCGTGCCCGGCTTGCCCAGCAGCCAGTTGGCCGCTTCAAGGCCCTTGGCGTCGTTGAATGTCGCCTTCTTGCCGTCGGCGGAGAAGAACGAGCCGCCGGCCTGGGCCAGCGCCTTGTAGAACTCGTGGAACGTCACCGGCTGGTAGTCGCCGTAGACGCCCTTGGCCTTGTCGGTCAGCTTCTCCGCCGCCGCCTTCTCGTCGGCCCAGGTCCAGTCGGCGGTCGGGTACGCCACGCCGGCGGCGTCGAAGAGCTTCTTGTTGTAGAAGAGCACGACGTCGGAGAACGTCGTCGGCACCGCGTACTGCTTGCCGTCGTGCTTGAACGCCTCCAGCGCCTTCGGGTAGACCCGCGCCGGGTCGTAGCCGTCGTCCTGGCCGGCGAGCTTGTCGAGGTTGAGCAGCGCGCCCGAGCGGGCGTACGTCACGAAGTTCTCGTAGTTGAGCTCGAACGTGTCCGGCGCGCTCCCGCCCGCGATCGCGGTCTGTAGCTTGGTGAAGTAGTCGTCGTAGGCCGCGGTCTGCACCTGCACCGTGATGCCGGGGTTCTGCTTCTCGAACTCGGCCTTGATGGTGTCGAGGTCCTTGAGGTGGTCGGGGGCGGCGGAGAAGGTGAAGTACGTGACCGTGCCCGTGGCGCCGCTGTCGCCCGAGTCGCCGGAGTCGCCGCCGTCGCCGCACGCGGCGAGCAGACCCGCCGCCGCGACGAGCGCCGCGACCTTCCTGAACGTGCCCATTGGTGGTTCTCCTTAGGACTTGATTCCGGTGAACGTGATGCCGCGCACGACGTACCGCTGCGCGAAGACGTAGAGCGCGAGGATGGGCAGGACGGAGACCGTCGAGCCGGCCATGACGACGTTCCAGGCGGTGCTGTACCGGCCCTGGAGCAGCGACAGGCCCACGGGCAGCGTCATGTGCGCCTCGGTCTGCGCGATGACGAGCGGCCACAGAAACGCGTTCCAGCTGGACATGAACGCGAAGACGGCGAAGGTGGCGAGCGCCGGGGCGACGAGCGGGAGCAGCACCTGGGCGAAGACCCGCACGTGCCCGGCACCGTCCACATAAGCCGCCTCGTCCAGCTCCTTGGGCAGGGCCAGGAACGCCTGGCGGAGCATGAACACGCCGAAGCTGGAGACCACGGTGGGCAGCAGCAGGCCGGCGTAGCTGTCGACGAGGCCGAGGTACCGCATCTCGATGAAGAGCGGCACGATGATGACCTGCATCGGGATCATCATGGTGGCCAGGTAGAGGAGGAAGACGAGGTTGCTGCCGCGGAAGCGGAGGCGACTGAACGCGTACGCCGCCGTGGCGCTGGTGAAGAGCTGGAGCAGCGTCGAGGCGATCGCCACGCCGATGCTGTTGGCCGCGAACCGCCAGAACGGAAACGCGTCACCAAGCCGCCCGTAGGTGTCCACTGTGGCCGGATCGGGCAGCAGCGGCGCGCCGGCCCGGCCCAGTTGGGCGTCGCCGGTGACGCTGGTGAGCACCATCCACACGAACGGGCCCACCATCGCGAGCGCGCCAAACGTCAGCGCCGCGTACCGCAGGATCGTCTTACTCATAGTGCACCCACCGGCGCTGGAGGCGGAGTTGTACCGCGGTGACGGCCAGGATCACGAGGAAGAGCACGATGCTCATCGCCGAGGCGTAGCCGACCCGGCCGTACGAGAACGCGTACTCGACGATCTGCTGGACCACGACGGTGGACGCGCCGCCCGGCCCGCCCTCGGTCATCACCCAGACCTGGTCGAAGACCTGGAATCCGTTGATGAGGCTGATGACCGTGACGAAGAACAGCGACGGCGAGAGCATCGGGAGCGTGATGCCGCGCAGCTTGCGCCACGGGCCGGCACCGTCCAGCGAGGCCGCTTCGAGCAGGTCGCGGGGGATCGCCTGGAGCCCGGCGAGGAGGATGACCGCGACGAAGCCGACGTCCTTCCACACCGAGGCGAGCACGACCGAGGGCATCGCCCAGTCCGGGTCGGTCCACCAGCCGGGCCCCGCCACGCCGACCCAGCCGAGCGCCCGGTTGACGAGCCCGTCGGCCGGGTTGAGCAGCCACTTCCAGAGCAACGACACGGCCACCCAGCTGCTGATCACCGGCAGGAAGAAGGTGGCCCGGTAGAGCGTCATCGCCGGCAGCTTGGCGTCGAGCAGCAGCGCCACGGCCAGCCCGAAGACCAGCACGAGCGGCAGGTAGCCGGCGAGGTAGAGCAGTGTGTGCCCGAGCGCGGCGCGGAAGTCGGCGTCGCCGGCGAGCTCGGTGTAGTTGTCCAGTCCGACGAACTCGGCGGTGCCGATCAGGTTCCAGTCCTGGAGGCTGACCCAGAGCGTGCCGACCATCGGGCCGATCCAGAATGCGAGCAGCAGCACCAGGCTGGGGGAGAGGAACGCGGCGGCCGCGCCCGCGGTCCGCCACCGCCGGGCCCGGCCCGGCTTGCGCCGTGCGGCCGGCTTCGTCGCCGGCGGCCGGGTGGCGACGGCGGTCATTGCGCAAGCTCCGCGCCGGGAAACGCGGCCATCCGCGCGCGCACCGCGTAGGCCTGTGGCTCGGCGCTCAGCGTGAACGGCGTGCGGAGCACAAGGGCGGCCGCGCCGAGCGCCCACTTCGCGTCGTCCCACGGGTCGACGTGCACGCCCACCGCGTCGGCGAGCGGCGGAAACATCCCCTCGCGGAACGCCCGCAGGAAGCCCTCGGACAGGTGTGCCCAGGCGAGCGTGCCCTCGCCGCTGACCAGCACGGCCTGTGGGTCGAGCACCGCGGCCAGGCCGGCGGTGATGCCACCCAGGCGGGCGCCGGCTTCCCGGTAGACCTCGCGGGCGCCCCGGTCGCCCGCGTCGGCGGCCGCGCGCAGGTCGGCGGGACCGTTCGCGGCCACCCCGGCGGCGCGGGCCCGCTCGACGAGGGCGGCGTCGGACACGTAGGTCTCCAGGCAGCCGCGCTTGCCGCAGTGGCAGGGCGGCCCGGCCGGGTCGACCGGCAGGTGGCCCAGCTCGCCCGCCGCGCCGTGCCCGCCGCGGCGCAGGTCACCGCCGCTGACCACGGCCGCACCGACGCCCTGCCCGAGCGTGACGGTGAGGAAGTCGTCGTAGGGGCGGCCGATGCCGTACAGGTGCTCGTAGGCCGCCAGCGTGTTGACGTCGTTGTCGACGAGCACCGGCACGTCGAGCAGGCGGCTCAGGTATTGCGGGAGGGGCATGTGCCGCCACCCGATCAGAGGCGCCTCGACGAGCCCGCTGCGGCCGTCGACGAAGCCGGGCACGCCCAGCCCCACGCCGAGCAGCGGGGTGTCGGCGGCCTCCGCCACGTACGGCCGGAGCAGCTCGGAGAGCGCGTCGAACGGGTTGGCCGCGATCGCGTCGAACGGCGCCGAGAACTCGGCCAGCACGGTGCCGTCGAGGTCGGCGCGGATGCCGGTGACCCGGTCGGAGGTGACCTTGACGCCGATCGCCACGGCGGCCGAACCGACGACCGCCAGCAGCTCGCCGGGGCGGCCGCCGCGCGGCTCGGCGTCGTCGACCTTGCGGATCACGCCGGCCTCCATGAGTGCCCGGCTCACCGCGGTGACGGTGGGCGGGCTGAGCCCGAGCCGGCGCGCGATGTCCGCCCGCGAGATCGGGCCGTGCCGGCCGACGAGGGCGAGCACCGCGACGCGGTTGACGTCTCGCAACCGCGGTCCCGACGTGGCGGAGGTCATCGGCGGCATCCTTCCTTCAGTACCTTTGTTAGGTGGCTGAAGAAAGTTTCCGAATGTTTGTGTCCCGTGTCAAGGTCCATTCGGGCGATACGATCGCCGGGATTTCGGGGAGGAGCCGCGGATGTCGAAGAAGCTGGCGAGGCTCGCACAGCAGGTGCAGGCCGAGGCGCGGGTGCCGGCGCTGTCGGCGGCGCTGCACCGGGCCGACCGGCCGCTCTGGCAGGTGCAGGCCGGCGCGGCCGGCGCGGAGAGCCAGTTCCGGATCGGGTCGGTGACGAAGACGTTCACCGCCGTGCTCGTGCTCCAGGCCCGCGACGACGGCCTGCTCGACCTGGACGACCCGATCGGCCGCCATCTCGACCTGCCGGCGCACGGCGACCTGCCGCTGCGGCGGCTCCTCTCGCACACCTCCGGGCTCCAGCGCGAGCCGTACGGCGACGTATGGGACACGCTGCTCGCGCCCGACGCCGACCGGCTGCTCGCCGAGATCGACCGGGCCGAGCGGGTGCTCCCGCCGGCCCGGCGGTACCACTACTCCAACCTGGGCGTTTCGCTACTCGGGCACGCGGTCGCCCGGCTGCGCGGCGGCACCTGGGGCGAGGTGTTGGAAGATCGCATCCTGCGCCCGCTCGGCCTCTCCGCTACGACGGTCCAGCCCACCGGCCACGCGGTGACCGGCTACCTCGTCGACGCGTACAGCGACCACACCCGCCCGGAGCCGTCGACCGACTTCGGTGGCGTGGGCCCAGCGGGGCAGCTCTGGAGCACTGCCGGCGACATGGCGCGCTGGGCCGCGTTCCTCGCCGACCCGGCCGCGCTCGACCCGGGAGCGGACGTGCTCGCTCCGTCCACTCTGGACGAGATGCGTTGGCCGCTGACCGCCACCGACGAGGCGTTGTGGGCGGCCGGGTTCGGGCTCGGACTGATCCTGATCCCGCAAGGGGAGCGCATCGTCCACGTCGGACACGACGGCGCGATGCCCGGCTTCCTCGCCGGCGTGTACGGACGCCGCCCCGCGCCCGCCGGCGTCGGCGACGGCACGCCGCGGGCCATGGGCTGCGCCGTGCTCGGCTCGTCCGGCACCGCGGTCGCCACCATCGACCTGCCGCACAAGCTGCTCGCCGCGGCTGTCGAGGAAGACCCGGCCGAGATCGCGCCGTGGACACCGGGTGAGCCGGCCCCGGAGGCGTACCGGTCGGTGCTGGGCCGCTGGTGGGGCGAGGGCTTCGAGTACGTCTTCTTCTGGCGGGACGGCGCCCTGCGGGCCCGCGGGGCGGACGACCCGCCCAGCCGCCCGCCGGCCACCTTCGCGCCCGTGCCGGACCGCCCCGACGTGCTGCGCGGTGTCGCCGGCCGCGAGGTCGGCGAGCTGCTGCGGCTCACCCGCGACGCCGGCGGCACCGTGGTACGCATGCACTGGGCCACCTACCGCTTCACCCGCGACCAGCAGACGTTCTCCGGAGACTGAGGGAACCCCGCGCCGCCCCGGCTGCCTTTGGGGTGGTGACGAGGGAGGTGCGGCATGTCGCATCGAGTGAAGGACCTGCTGGACGAGGCGTGCGCAGGGATCGAGCCGCGCAGCCCCGATCCGGTGGCGGCGGTGGTGCGCCGCGGCCGGGCCGGGCGGGTCAGGGCCATCGCCGCCGCGGCGCTGGCCGTGGTCACGGTGCTCACGGGGGGCACCGTCGCCGGGACGCGCCTGCTCGACAATTCGCCGCCGGAGCCGGCGACGGAGACGACGGCCGCCGCCAAGCCCGCCACGCGCCCCGACCGGCCGCCGGCGCCGCGCGAGGTGAAGGGTCGGGTGGTAGCGGGGAACGTGAGCCTGGCGGTCCCGGACGGCTGGAAGGTGTATCCCCCGTACCCCGAGTACACGCCGCCGCCGTCCGACCCTGGATGCGGCGCCCACTACGCCCGGACGGTCCTGGTCGGCGAGGGCGGAAACCCGGATGGACCGCCAATCTGGTGTACGACCGGCGAGATCGAGGTGCAGAGCCTCTACGACTTCCGCCCGTACGTCTACACGCGGTCCGGTGACGCCACGACGCCCATCGTCCCGCCCCGGATGATGACGCTGGACGGCGGCGAGTCGGCCTGGCTGCGGACCGACGCCGACGGTGTGTACTGGCTCGTGCTGCCGTGGTCACGGGTCGAGGTGCGGATCCGTGCCGGCGCGGACCTGCGGCAACAGGTCCTCGACTCCCTCGAGACCGGCCGCTGGGCGACGGCTGCCCTCGCGCTGCCCCTGCGTGCCGAGTACGCCAAGCTCACCGTCTCGACCGACGCCGAGCGGGCGCGCGAGCACGAGCTCACCGACCAGGCGAAGGTGCGGCGTGCGATGGAGCTGCTGCGCCAGGCGCCCAAGGTGGCACAGGGCGACAGCTGCGCCCGCGAGGACCAGCCGACGGTCGAGCTGGAGATCGGCCTGCCGCCCGGCGTCCCGGCCCCGCCGCAACAGGACTTCGTGAAGAACCCGGTGCTGTCGTCCTTCCTGATCGGTCTTGCGGACGGTTGCCACGAGGTCGTCTCCGAGGAGGGCGGGCGGGTGCGCCTCGACGGCGCGAGCCTCGCCGAGCTGGGCGACCTCTTCGGAGTGGAGTTGCCGTGACCGGGGCTAGTCGAGGGCCGGAGGGGTTCGCCGAGTTCGTCCGCGACCGGTACACGGCGCTGGTCCGGCACGGCGCGATCCTCACCGGCGACCCAGGTCACGGCGAGGACCTCGCCCAGGAGGCACTGGTCAAGACGTACCGCGCGTGGCGGCGGCTGCACCCGGACGGCGATCCGGAGGCGTACACCCGGCGGGTGATGGTGCGGGCGGCCTGGCGGGCCGGGCGGCGGCTGTGGCGGGGGGAGGTGCCGACCGAGGCGCCGCCCGAACGCGCCGGCTCCGACCCGTACGACGGCGCGGACACCGCCCACCTCGTCCTCCAGGCGCTGCGGACGCTCCCCGCCCAGCAGCGTGTGGTGCTGGTGCTGCGCTACTGGGGCGGGCTGTCCGAGCAGGAGATCGCGGCCGACCTGGGCTGCTCGGTGGGGACGGTGAAAAGCCGGGCCAGCCGGGCGGTCGCGACCCTCCGGCGGGGTGGCGGGCCGCTGGCCGACGCGTTCGTCACGGCCGACATCCGGTAACTGCTCGTTTGTCCGTTTCGGAAATCCGCAACCAACCGGTCGCGCGCGCGGAAATGGGCGCGGTGGTCAGGGCGTTGAGCCGATACGATGGAGCAGTTCCGCATGTCGCGCCACGGGGCGCGGCACCGAGACCGAGAGCAGGTGGCGTTGGCCCGCGGGCCGATCTATGACCACGACATCCCCCACCGAGCAGACCCGCGTGCAGACCAAGATCACGGTTCCTAACTCGCAGATCATGGTGAACCTGCTCGGCGCCGGGGATGAGATTCTCCGGCTCGTCGAGCGTTCTCTCGCGAGTGACGTGCACGTGCGGGGCAACGAGATCACCGTCACCGGCGCACCGGCCGACAACGCGCTGGCCGAGCGCCTCTTCGCCGAGCTGCTCGAGTTGATCGAAAAGGGTGAAACACTGACCACCGACGCTGTCCGGCGCACCGTCGGCATGCTCGAGCAGGGCACGGCCGAGCGGCCCGCCGAGGTCCTCACGCTCAATATCCTGTCCCGGCGCGGGCGCACCATCCGCCCCAAGACGCTGGGGCAAAAGCGCTACGTCGACGCGATCGACGGGCACACCATCGTCTTCGGCATCGGCCCCGCCGGCACGGGTAAGACCTACCTGGCCATGGCCAAGGCCGTGCAGGCGCTCCAGGCCAAGCAGGTCAACCGGATCATCCTGACCCGGCCGGCCGTCGAGGCGGGCGAGCGGCTCGGCTTCCTGCCCGGCACGCTCTACGAGAAGATCGATCCTTACCTGCGGCCGCTCTACGACGCGCTGCACGACATGCTCGACCCCGAGTCGATCCCGCGGCTGATGCAGGCCGGCACGATCGAGGTCGCGCCCCTGGCGTACATGCGGGGTCGCACGCTCAACGACGCGTTCATCATCCTCGACGAGGCGCAAAACACCACGCCCGAGCAGATGAAGATGTTCCTGACCCGGCTCGGCTTCGGTTCCAAGATCGTGGTCACCGGTGACGTCACGCAGGTCGACCTGCCCGGGGGCACCACGAGTGGCCTCAAGGTCGTGCGCGGGATCCTCGAAGGCGTCGAAGACGTCCACTTCGCGCAGCTGGGCAGCTCCGACGTGGTGCGCCACAAGCTGGTCAGCGACATCGTCGACGCGTACGCCCGGTACGACGCGGAGCGCGAGACGCAAAATGTGCACGCGGTGCCCGACCGCACCGCCCGCGCCGGCCGTCGCCGGTAGTCCGTCTTCTGGGGGAAAGCACGTTGTCCATAGAAATCGCCAACGAGTCCGGCGTCGACGTCGACACCGACGCCGTGCTGGCGGTGGCCCGGCACGCCCTCGACGAGATGGGTGTCAACCCGCTCGCCGAGCTATCCGTCCTGCTCGTCGACGTCGACTACATGACCGAGCTCAACCACCGCTGGATGGGCAGTGACGGCCCGACCGACGTGCTCGCGTTCCCGATGGACGAGGGGAGCGTCGACCACGGGCCGGGTGAGGCGGGCGCGGGTGAGCCGGCGCTGCTCGGCGACATCGTGCTGTGCCCCGAGGTGGCGGCCAAGCAGGCGGCCACCGCCGGCCATTCCGCGGCCGACGAGCTGCACCTGCTGACCGTCCACGGCGCCCTGCACCTGCTCGGCTACGACCACGCCGAGCCGGAGGAGGAGCGGGAGATGTTCGCGCTTCAGGCCCGGCTGCTGTCCAGCTGGCGGGCCTCCCGAGGCCAGTGACTTCCGCGGCGGCCGCCGCCGGCGGCGGGTTACCCGACTTACAACTGCTGATCTTCGCGGCCGGGCTCGTCGTCCTGGCCGGCATCGTGGCGATGACCGACGCCGCGCTCGCCGCCGTCTCGCCCGCGCGCGCCGCCGAGCTGGCCCGCGAGGGGGTACGCGGCGCCCGCGCCCTCCAGATCGTCGCCTCCGACGTGGTCCGCCACCTCAACCTGCTCCTGCTGCTGCGGCTGCTCTGCGAGCTGACCGCCACCACGCTCGTGGCGCTGGTGGCCGTCGACACGTTCAGCGCCGGATGGACGGCTGCGCTGGTCACGGCCGGCGCGATGACCGTGGTCAGCTTCGTCGTCGTGGGCGTCGGCCCGCGCACGATCGGCCGCCAGCACGCGTACGCCGTGGGCCGCGCCACCGCGCCGCTGGTGCGCTGGCTGGGCCGGGCGCTCGGCCCGCTCGCCTCGCTGCTGATCCTGATCGGCAATATGGTCACGCCCGGCAAGGGCTTCCGGGAGGGCCCCTTCGCCACCCAGATCGAGCTGCGCGAGCTCGTCGACCTCGCCGAGCAGCGGGGCGTGGTCGAGCACGGCGAGCGCCAGATGATCCACTCGGTCTTCGCGCTCGGCGACACCATCGCCCGCGAGGTGATGGTGCCGCGTACCGAGATGGTGTGGATCGAGTCGCACAAGTCGCTGCGGCAGGCGCTGGTGCTCTTCCTGCGCTCCGGCTTCTCCCGCATCCCGGTGATCGGCGAGAGCGTCGACGACGTGCTCGGCGTGCTCTACCTCAAGGACGTCGTGCGGCGCGCACAGAGCGGCGACCCGGGGGCCGACGCGACCGCGGTGGCCGACCTCATGCGCGAGGCGACCTTCGTGCCGGAGTCCAAGCCCGTCGACGACCTGCTCTCCGAGATGCAGGCCGCCCGCACCCACCTGGTGATCGTGGTCGACGAGTACGGCGGCACCGGCGGCCTCGTCACGATCGAAGACATCCTCGAAGAGATCGTCGGCGAGATCACCGACGAGTACGACGTCGAGCGCCCGCCGGTCGAGCGGCTCGCCGACGGCGCCGTGCGGGTGACCGCCCGCCTGCCCGTCGAAGACCTCGGCGAGCTGTTTGGCGTCGAGCTGCCCGACGACGAGGTGGAGACCGTCGGCGGCCTGCTCGCCCAGTCGCTGGGGCGCGTGCCCATCCCCGGTGCGGAGGCTACGGTGAGCGGGCTGCACATGGTCGCCGAGGGCACCACGGGCCGGCGCAACAGGATCGACTCGGTCCTGGTCCGCCCCGCGTCTAAGGGCGACGTCCCCGCCGATACACCCGAGCAAGAGAGGCAAACCGCCGATGCCTGAGCCGTCGTCCATCGTCCCGGGGCCGGCGAGGTCCGCACGCGAGGAGCGTAGCGACGAGGGCGGACCGATCCGGCCGCCCGGGGCGACAGCGAGCGGAGCGAGCGCGGCCAGCAGGGCAACCGTCGGCGCGCCCACCGACCTGGACGCCGAAGACGCGAAGCTGGTCCTGTTGGCGCGCGGTGCGCGGGCCCGGATCGGCGCTGTCGAAGGCGCCGCGGTGCGCGACCAGGACGGCCGCACGTACGCGGCGGCGAGCGTCTCGCTCCCCTCGCTGACGGTCACCGCGCTCCAGCTCGCCGTGGCCTCCGCCGCGGCGGCCGGTGCGAAGCGGCTGGAAGCGGCGGCCGTCGTCACCGAAGCGTCCACTCTGGACGGCGCCGGCTACGCCGCCGTCCGTGACCTGTCCGCCGACGCGCCGGTCCACGTCGCCGGGCCGGACGGCAAGCTCATCGGCACGGTCGTCGAGTGAAGGCCGGATTCGCCTGCTTCGTGGGCCGGCCCAACGCCGGCAAGTCCACGCTGATGAACGCGATCGTCGGGCAGAAGATCGCCATCACCTCCAGCAAGCCGCAGACCACCCGCCATGTGATCCGGGGCGTGCTGCACCGGGAAGACTCGCAGCTCGTACTCGTCGACACCCCCGGCCTGCACCGGCCGCGCACGCTCCTCGGCGAGCGCCTCAACGACCTCGTGCGGCAGACCTGGAGCGAGGTCGACGTGATCGGCCTGTGCGTGCCGGCCGACGAGGAGATCGGGCGGGGCGACCGCTTCATCACCGGCGAGCTGTCCGAGCTGAAGGCCGCGGTGATCGCGGTCGTGACCAAGGCCGACCTCGTCGACAAGAAGCGGCTGGCGGAGCAGCTCCTCGCGGTCAGCGAGCTCGCTGACTTCGCCGAGGTGGTGCCGGTTAGCGCGGTCTCCGGATACCAGGTCGACAGGCTCGTCGACGTGATGACCAAGTACCTTCCGGAGTCGCCCCAGCTCTACCCCGACGACATGCTCACCGACGAGCCCGAGCAGGTGATGATCGCCGAGCTGGTCCGCGAGGCGGCGCTGGAGGGCGTGCGCGACGAGCTGCCCCACTCGATCGCCGTCGTGGTCGAGGAGATGCTTCGCGAGGGCGGGCTGACGAAGATCTACGCCGACGTGTACGTCGAGCGCACCAGCCAGAAGGCCATCGTGATCGGGGCCAAGGGCAGCCGGCTCAAAGACGTCGGCACCCGCGCCCGCACCGAGATCGAGGCGCTGCTCGGCACCAGGGTCTACCTCGATCTGCACGTTCGCGTGGCGAAGGATTGGCAGCGCGACCCGAGGCAGCTGCGCAAGCTCGGCTTCTGACGGGCTTTGTGCGCTTCGTCACGCGGACGTTTCCGGGTGGGCGGGTTCATCGGTTGGTCAGCGGGGTAGGGCGGTAGCTACCCCCGAGCCCCGGCCTCCCGATTGGACCCATGCGAAACAGATACGTGGATCTGCTGCGCGCGCTGGCCATCGTCCGAGTCGTCGTCTACCACACCACTCACTGGGCGTTCCTCACGATCGCTTTCCCGGCCATGTCGGTGATGTTCGCGCTCGCCGGCTCGCTCATGGCGGCCTCTTTGGACAGTCACGGCGTGCGCGCGGTCGGGCGGCGGCTGCGCCGGCTGCTGCCCGCGCTGTGGGTGCTCGCCGCGGTGTTCGTGCCGGCCATGCTGCTCACCGGGCTGGCCGTGGACTGGCGGCTGCTCTACTGGGGACTGCCGCTGCTCGACCCGCCGTCCAACGCGTGGGGCGCGCTGGCGCTCAGCGCGATCTGGTACCTGCGGGACTACCTGTGGTTCGTGCTCCTCTCACCGCTGGCGCTGCCGCTCTTCCGGCGCTTTCCGATCCCCACGCTCGCCGCGCCGTACCTGCTGCTGGTGCTCATCGAGTTCGGTGTCATGCCGGCACACACGGTGCTCAAGGACGTGGGTCTCTACTTCGGCGCGTGGCTGCTCGGCTTCGCGCACCACGACGGCATGCTGCGCCGCCTGTCCTGGCGGGTGCTGGTGCCGTGCGTGGCCGCGCTGGCGGTGGCGGGCGCGGCCTGGTGGCTCACCCACCCGGGCCCGCGCGGCTACGACCTCAACGACATCCGGCTCGGCAACGCCCTGTGGTCCGCCGCGTTCGTTGTCGCGCTGCTCGGCTTCGCGCCGGCGACCACGGCCTGGCTGGAATGCCGGGCCGGCCTGCTCCGCGCCGTCACGGTGCTCAACAGCCGCGCGCTCACGATCTACCTGTGGCACATGCCGATCGTCATCGGCGTGACCGCGGTGCTCCCGCTCGGCATGGCCGCGCGGCTAGCCGTCGTGACGGCGTTGGTGGCCGTCGCCGTCGCGCTCTTCGGCTGGGTGGAGGACGTGTCGGCACGCCGCCGGCCGGTGCTGCTGCCGGTGCCTCACACCTCCCGCAGGGTGATGTCGCCGCTGCCGGTCTCCAGGTCCAGCAGGAATGTGCCGGTGGGCGAGCTCGCCACCCCGAGCGTCTTGTCCCCGGAACCAGTGCGCGCGTCCACCCGGTAGGAGCCGGCCGGTACGGCGACGTCGACGTTGCCGCTGCCGGTGTGGGTGCGCACCGCGCCGCTCTTGTCGAGCGACAGCGTGACGTCGCCGGAGCCGGTGCGGGCCGTGTTCAGCGGGCCGGACAGGCCGGTGGCGTCGATGTTGCCCGAGCCGGTGCGGGCGTCCAGCTCGCCGGCGACGTCAGTGATCACCATGTCGCCGGAGCCGGTCTGCACCTTTACCTTGCCGGAGGCCTCGGTGATGCCCACGTTGCCCGAGCCGGCGTCCAGGTCCACCGTGGACACACCGCTCAGCGAGAGGTCGCCGGAGCCGAGCTTGCCGCGGACGGCGACACCCTTAGGGGCCACGATCTCGTAGTCGACTCGGCAGAAGTCGATGCGCCCGCAGTCGGTGGCGAGCTGTAGCACCGCCCCGTTGATCTGGTACGACGTGTCGGGCTCGTCACCGTTGTAGTGGACCACGCGGCGGATGTCGACCTGCTGCGTGTCGCTGGTGGTCACCGTCACGTCACCCGAGCCCGGCTCGACGACGATCTCTTTGATCGCCACCTTCTCGGTGTTGCTGTAGTCAAGGCGGGACCGGGCGACGTCGTCGCAGCCGACCAGGCCGGCGAACGCGACCACGCCGACCACCGCGAGCAGCTTTCGGGGATCCATGCTGTGCACGCTACGGGCGCCCGACCCCGGGACACATCCGGAGTGGTCACCGAGACGACCCTGAGACGGCGTAGGGGAGAATGGGCCGGTGCCCGGATTTCGCCGCCCGCTGTACCGCGACGACGCGGTGGTGCTGCGCGTGCAGAAACTGGGCGAATCGGATCGCATCATCACGTTGCTGACCCGCCGGCACGGCCGGGTGCGGGCGGTGGCTCGGGGGGTGCGCCGCACGAGCTCCCGCTTCGGCGCGCGGCTGGAGCCGTTTGGCCACATCGATCTCCAGCTCGCCGAGGGGCCGTCGCTGCACACGGTGAGCCAGGTCGAGGGCATCGAGCTGTACGGCAAGCGGTTCCTCGAAGACTATCCCCGCTACACGGCGGCGAGCGCGATCGCGGAGACCGCCGAGCGGCTCACCCCGGTCGAGCTCGAGCCCTCGCTGCGGCTCTTCCTGCTCACGCTCGGTGCCCTGCGCGCGCTGGCCGAGGGGGCGCACGCGAGCACGCTGGTCCTCGACGCGTACCTGCTGCGGAGCATGGGTGTGGCCGGGTGGGCGCCGGCGCTCGCCGAGTGCGCGGTGTGCGGTTCGCCGGGGCGGCACGGCGCCTTCTCCGTACCAGCGGGGGGTTGTGTGTGCCCGGATTGCCGGCCGCCGGGAGCGGCCCACCCGGCGCCGGCCACGATCGACCTGATGTCCGCCCTCACGTCGGGCGACTGGCGCGTGGCCGACATCGCCGAGGCGGCCAGCCGCCGCGAGTGCAGCGGGCTGGTGGCGGCGCATTTGCAGTGGCACCTTGAGCGCGCGCTACGCTCGCTGCCGCTGGTTGATAGGGGTTGATTGTGGTTCGTTCGTTACGACGTCGGGTGCCGGTGGCGCCGACGCCGCATCCGTCCGGTGCGCGTCCGCCCGCGCTGCCCAAGGAGAGCCTGCCGCGGCACGTCGCGATCGTGATGGACGGCAACGGGCGCTGGGCCAAGGAGCGCGGCCTACCCCGGACGAAGGGGCATGAAAGGGGCGAATACTCCCTGTTCGACGCGATCGAGGGCGCGATCGAGCTGGGCATCCCGTACCTGTCGTCGTACGCGTTCTCGACCGAAAACTGGCGGCGGTCGCCGGAGGAGGTCCGCTTCCTCATGGGCTTCAACCGCGACGTGATCCGCCGCCGCCGCGACCAGCTTGTCGACCTCGGCGTGCGGGTGGTGTGGTCCGGACGGGCCGGCCGGCTGTGGAAGAGCGTGATCTCCGAGCTGGTCACCGCGGAGGAGATGTCCCGCGGCAACTCGACGCTGACGCTCCAGTTCTGCGTCAACTACGGCGGGCAGGCCGAGATCGCCGACGCGGCCGCCGCGATCGCCCGCGACGTCGCGGCGGGCAAAGTTTCACCCGACAAGGTGAACGAGAAGATGATCTCGCGGTACCTCTACCACCCCGAGGTGCCCGAGGTCGACCTCTTCCTCCGCCCCTCCGGCGAGCAGCGCACGTCAAACTTCCTGCTGTGGCAGTCGGCGTACGCGGAGATGGTCTTCCTCGACACGCTCTGGCCCGACTTCGACCGGCGCCACCTCTGGTACGCCTGCGAGCTCTACGCCCAGCGCGACCGCCGCTTCGGCGGGGCGCTGCCCAACCCGGTCGCGCCGCCTAGCTGAGCCGGCCGGCGGCCCCGAGGACGGCCAGCGCGTCGGCGGTGACCCATTCGTTCGAACGGCCGGCGCCGGTGACGCCCCAGTCGAGCGGATCGCCCGCCTTCGTGGCATACACCTTCTCGGCCGGCCAGCCGCCGTCCGGCAGCCGCTTGGACTCGAGGAGGTCGAGCGCGCCCGCGCACCGGGGATCGCCGATCGTGCCCACCTCGACCATGCCGACCAGGCCGCCGAGCACGTCGTAGTGCCAGTAGAGCCGGTGGTGCAACCGGGCGAAGTCGGGATGGATCAGCGTGCCCGTCGTGCGCCGCCAGGCCAGCCCGCGGGCCAGGAATACCTCCGCGGCACGCCTGGCGGCGCCGGCGTCGTGTGGCGCCAGCCCGCGCATAGGCAGCAGCGTCTCCATGAACGACGAGGTCCGCGCGGTGGGGTTGCGGTCACAGTTCCACCCGCCGTCCGGCCACTGCCACTTGACCAGGCGCTCGGTCAGCGTGCGCGCGTCGGTGTCGTCGAGGATGCCGAGCGCGGTCAGGTAGCGCAGGGCGTTGCCCTGCTGGGAGGCGCAGCGCCGGTATCGCCCTTGCACGACCGGCACCTCCACGTCTCGCAGCCACCGGCGCAGCACCTGGTCGCGCAGCGGATGGAGGGACTCGTCGCCGGGCGGGTAGCCGAGGTCGGCGAGGGTGGCGAGCACCCAGTGGGCGCCGCGCCACTTGGCGTACACCTGCTTGGGGTTGGTAATCCGCCCGTCGGCGTCGCGGGCCGCGAGGAGCCGGCGCACCCGCGGCGATTGGCGGATCTCCTCGCGCAGCCGGCGGGCGGCCTTGCCGTCCGTGGGCTCGCCGAGCACCCCCGTGCGCACCTTCCACCTGATGGACGGCTCTTCCGAACGCAGCAGGACGTCGACGGCGCTCACGAGCGTTTATGTTCCTCCTCGGGGCGGGCGTGCGAGAAGAGGACCGGAGCGACCGGGCGAGCCGGCTTCTCGGACGGCGGTGGCGGCGGCGGTGGTGGCGGTGCCGGCGGCGGTGCGGCCGGCTGGTGCTCGCCGGTCAGGACCAGTAGCTGGTACGCCCGCTCGACCGGGATCCGCTCGGTGCTGATCGCGATCCGCAGCGGCACCGGCGTGGCGGCGCCCGGAAAGGCGTCCACCGGCAGGTCGAGCACCCGCGGCTCGACCCCTCGCTCGGCCAGGTACGCGGCGGCGGCCGGCGGCAGATCCTGCCAGGCCCGCACGGTCTCGACGGTGAAGCCGTGCGCGAGCCACTCGTCCGCCCGCTCGGCGACCCGGTCCGCCACGTGCCCAGGCACGACGTCCCGGCCACCGAGGTCGTCGCTGAGCAAGGCGCGGGCCATCGGGGAGAGCTCCGCCACCGGCACCCACCGGTCACGCGGCCCACGGCGACGAGCCGGCAGGTCACGGCGGTCGGGGTTGGGCATAAGCCCATCCAAACATGATCGACACTCAGGGTGTGCGCGTGGGTGCCGCATCGGCGTGCCCAAACCCAATTCTGGGAAAGGATATCGAGCTACCGCGATGTTCGTCGTGGTCCATGCCGTTGCTCCCGCGGCCTCACCCGTCCGCTGTGGGGACGCGAGCAGATCTTGGTACGCGATGGCCCCGGGCTGGGCCACTCGACTTTCGCGATCTTGGCCGGCTTGTGGCCGGGCCGAGCAAGGCTCCGCGAGCCCCGGGCGTCCACCACGCTTCGATGATCGTTAGCCCGAATCCCGCGTTCTCGCCCGTGTGTCACACGGGTTCCGGGCTAACGATCATGACGCCGCCCAATGGCCGAGCAGATTCTCCCGAACAGTGCAAAGGTGCCCGGCGATCCGTTGACCATCGCGTTTCGCGGTCCAGCCAACCCCGGAAGCCGCAGGCAGCGTGCGAAGGCTGCGCGCGGCAAGGCCTCGGGTCCAGTCGCGGGCGCCTACCGGCGACATCCTGACGTAGCGTCACCAGCGTCGGGAGCCGGACTGTGAGATCTAGGAGACCCAGGGGCATTGCCCCGGGTGGAGCCACCCTGATCCCGAAAGGTCTCTAGATCGCCAAGGCAAGCTGGGTCAAATCCCGGCATCATTTGTTCACCCCCCCGGGGGGTGGTGAGCTCGCGGTCGAGATGACGGGCGGGTGCGCCCGGCCCCACGCCGGGCGCACCCGCGTCCCTGTTTACGGCCAGGTTTACTGGCCGCGGCTCGCCGGGTCGACGCGAGCCCAACGGAGCAGGTCGGTCATCCTGAAGGTGCCGGGTGTCGCGGAGGGCAGGGTGGGCCTCCAGTTGGGCTGTGTGCGCACCCAGCTGTTGGGGTCCAGCTGGAGCAGGCCGATGAATACCTCGGCGATGATCCGGCCGCCGCACGGGCCGAGGGTGACGCCGTTGGTCATGCGCTCGGCTTCGGCCAGCACGTAGTACCAGAGCGGGGTGTGGTTTTCCAGCGCGACCCCGTAGTGGGCGAGCTCTTGCAGCAGCAGCTGCGGGTAGCCCATGCGCTGGGCGATCAGCTGCCCGGCCGGCACACCCCAGGTCATCGTGCGCAGCAGGTTGCGGGTCGCCAGGGAGGTCGGCGGGTCGCCGCTCGCGATGGCGCCGAGCGGCAGGTTGAACAGCGGCGTCGAGATCTTGGTGTCGATCCGCTTGTTGGGGCGTACGTGCTGGGTCTGGTCGCCGCCGAAGTCGAAGAACGTCTGCCACCCCACGAAGCGCCGCCGGGCCCGCGCGCCGCCACGCAGGTCGACCGGATCGGCCTGGCCCTCGCCGGCCGGTTCGAAGATGAAGCCGAAGAACGGCGTGCCGTCGGGGTTTCCGGCGAGGTTGAGCCGGTACGAGGGGCGGATCATGCTGTGCCCGAAGCGGTACGCGATCTGGAACTCTACCGGGATGAACGCCGGCGACGGGTCCGGACGGAACCAGCGACGGCCCCCATTGAGCACTGTGTTGACCATCGGCTGGCCCACGATGTTCGGCAGGAACTCTTTGAGGATGATCCAGTGGTAGTGCCAGGTGAGGATCCGCCGGGCCTGCGCGAACTGCTGGTCGGCCGGCACGCCCTGGCTGCGTAACTGGTCGACGATCCGGTTGTGGGCGAGGATGAACGCGCTCTGGAAGCCGGAGATCATCGTGTTCTCGTCGTTGCGCGGGTCGCCGATGATCGCGGTGCCGTTCGACTGGCGGGGCACGTCCTCGAAGAGCCCGCCGTTTTCGATGCGCAGCTTGACGCGGTCGGGCTCGTAAAAAGCCGGGCTCGCGACCGGGCCGCCGCCGTACACGGTGTCGAGGTCGAAGGAGGGGGTGCGGCTGTTCGGCGACGACTCCGGAGTCGTGGGGATGCCCAGCGGCGAGGTCGTGTCGAACGTCATGTCGTGGTCGAGGAACTGCCCGAAGAACGTCACGCCCGCCGTCATGTGGATGGTCGTGCCGTCCTGGCTGTCGCGGTTGTTCGGGCTGAGTTCGGGGTTGGTGATCAGCCGGACCGGCCCCTCCGCGAGGGGGTCCTTGGCGTCCAGGATCCCGCCGGGACGTCCGATGTCCATGAGCGCCGCGCGCCGGCGGTCGTCCGCTGGGATGAAGGGCCCGAGGTCGGGGAACATGCGCCCGAAGCGGTCAGGCGGAGTCGCCGCGTAGGCGGCGTGTGAGCCGGCGAACGGGGGTGCCGCGCCGATAGCAACGGCACCGGCTGCCGCCCCGCCAACGCGCGTGATGAATCCCCGTCGGCTGACGGAGGGGGTCGAGTCGGACCGGGGTCGACGTCGCGTAGGCATGCGCTGCCGCCTTTCCGGAGCATTGTGAGATCGGGCTAAAGGGATTAGCCAACTGGATTCCTTCTAGAGTTTGGAACCGCTCCCACAACGCGCACAGGACCCCAAGGGGGTTTTAGGCGATCAGGCTCCTATCCGGCGAGCAAGGTCACGACCGCATCGACGTCGCTCAGATCGTCGAGGACGACGTGTGCGCCGGCCGCCGCGAGTGCCTCGGCAGATGTGCCGCCCGTGGCGACGGCCACGCAGGTGACGCCGTTGGCCAGCGCGGCGTTGACGTCGTGCGCGGTGTCGCCGACGACGATCACCTCGGACGGGTCGAACGCGCGGCCGTGCTTGGCCGCCGCCCGCTCCAGCGAGCGGCGCACCAGCGTGGCCCGGACGACGTCGTCGGTGCCGTATCCACCGATGTCGAAATCCACCAGCTCGGCCAGGTCGAAGGCGGCGAGCTTGTCGACGGCGACCGGCCGGATGTTGCCCGTCACCAGCGTCTGCACCACGTGCGGGCGGGTGCCGAGCGCGGCCAGGACCTCGCGGACGCCGGGCAGCACGAAGCCCTGGCGGAGCAGCATGTCGCGGCGGGCGGCGAACTCGGCCGCGAAGACCGTGAAGAACGCGTCGAGGTGCGGCTCGCAGTCGTCGATGCCGTGCATCGCGAACGTCTCCACCGCGATGTCCCAGTCGGTGCGCCCGGCCGCGAACGCCATGTCGCGCCACTCGACGCCGGTGACCGCGGTGAACGCGGGGGCGTACGCGAGCTGGGCGACGCCCCCGGCGTTCAACAGCGTGCGGTCGACGTCCCACATGACCAAGCGGGTGCCACGAGACATGGATTCAGTGTGCCCCACCGCAACATGGTGTCGGATTGGGGAACTCGAACGGCGCGAGCCGGCCACCCGGCGCCGGCGAGGTGACCAGCGTCAGCTCGCCCTCTGTCCACTCTGGACGGACGAAGTCGCGCGTGACGACCTCCGTCGCGGGATCGGGGTCGGGACCGCCGAGCACCCTGACCCGGGAGATCGCGCTCTTGGCGAGCAGGTCGGCGACCGTCACGGTGCCGGTGAGGGCCTCGACGCCGGCGAAGAGAAACGCCCGGCCGCCGCGCCGCGCGGCGTGGTCGGCGGCCGCCTCGGCCGCCGCCTTCGACAGGTCGTCCGGGGTCTGGGGTAGCTCGGCGTCGACCCCGTCCGGCAGCGCGAGGCTCACCACCACATGGGGGTACGGCGTGCGCGCCAGGTGCGTGCACGCCTCGACACCGGCCGGGAGGCCGAGCGAGTGAAGCCAGTGCTCAGCCTCCCGGTTGGCCCCGTGACCGAGGCTCAATCCGACGTATCTCAACTGGGGAGCACCCAGATGGGGTTGCCGTAGAACCACAGGTCGAGCCACGGGTCGGCGTCGCCGATCACGTCCATGGCCGGGCCGGCCGGGTCGACGGCCGCACCCATGAAGCCGGGCGCGCCGCGCTTGCCGTCGGTGCCCCGCACGCGCACGTAGAACGGCTCGTCCACGCGGCCGAAGGAGTACGTGAACGAGGCCTTGCCGGTGCCCTTGTCGACCTCGAACGACTTGACCACCTTGGTGTTCGGGGCGGTGAAGGTGTCACGGTCGGTCGCCGGACCGGTGACCGAGCCGGCGATCACGTCGACGCGGGCCAGTACCGGCACGAACTGCGCCCAGTTGGGGCGGTTCGCCAGGTCGATGTCGATGGTGAGCTCGACCTTGGCGCCCTTGCGCACGCGCAGCACGCCGCCGAGCGGGACGCCGGTGCCGGGGTGCCGGTCGCCGGCCACGCGGGCGCGGACGTCGAGGCCGCTGATCAAGCCACCGTGGTCGACCCACACCCGGCCGGCACGGAGGCCGTCCATGACCGCGCGGTACGAGAACGAGGTCGAGCCCACGTGCGTCCGGCTGTACTGGCCGGGCCAGTAGTCGCCGGCCTCGGTGAGCAGCGGGCCGTACACCGGGTCGTTGTACCGGCCGTTGAGCTCGAAGTTGCTCTCCGGCCCGCGCTGGGCCGTGTCGAGGTAGTTGCTGTGCGAGTCCGAGTTGGCGCTGATCCACCACGCCTTGCCCTCGGCGAGCAGGCTGTCCCAGAGACCGCCGACGGTGGAGGTCATCCAGTCGAAACCGCCCCAGGTGCGGTAGCTCTCCAGCGGGTATCCGGGAAACGAGGCCGCCGAGGGGCTGCCCTCGTAGAAGCCGCGGCCGCCGGCGTTGCCGATCGGGCCGGGCAGGCCGGCGGCCTGGTGGCCGGGCGCGCCCTCGAAGCCCACCGCGACGCTCGGGTCGGCGTCGCGCCAGGCCCGGATCTCGTGCGGCGAGTCGATGCCCCGGCGGGCCGGGTGGTTGGCGAGGAAGAGCGCACCCTGGACGCGCCGCTTGCGGACCTGCTCGCCCAGGAACTGGATGCCGGCGATCGCGAGCGCCTCGTTTTCCGGGGTGTTCGCGCCGGCGCCCTTCACCGAGCCGTCGTACGCGTTTTCGAACTCCTTGAGCACCGCGACCTCGTTGCGGCCGGGGTGGACGAAGACCGTCGCGTGCTCGGCGGCCGGGATGTTCCACTCCAGGCCCTGGAAGACCAGCAGGTCCTTGAGCTCCTCACGGGTGGAGACGATGTCCGGGTTCACCTTCTCCACGCCGATCTTGGCGTGCGTCACGCTGCCGTGGTCCGTGATGACCATCCAGTCCAGGCCGTACGCCCGCCCGTGCCGGGCCTGGTCGTACACCCGGTACATGGCGTCCGAGCTGTACTGCGTGTGGATGTGGTGGTCGCCGGCGAGCCAGCGGAAGCCGCCCTTGCGGCCGTGGTCGCCGCCGGGGCCGTGATCGTGGTCGTCGCCGTGCGCCTGCGCCGCGCCGGGCGTCGCCAGGACACTCGCCGCCGCACCGGCACCCAGCAGACCGGCACCGCGCAGGAAGCCGCGCCGCGAGACGTCCGCGGGCGAAAGCTCACTGTCCGGGATGGACAGATCAAGAGCCTCGGGTACGTCGGCGGGCTGCCCGCCGACATCGTGATGGTGGTGGCCGTGGCCCATGCGATTACTCCTCGTGTTGCCCGATGATCCAGCGCTCAATCTCGTCCTCATCGGAGAACAGGAGGTGGCCTCACGGCTGCGCACATGCGAACATGCGCACTCGTACACTCCGTGATCAGGGCATTCTCAACGCGCGCGAAACGCCTCGGGCGTCGGATAGACGTACACCTCGGTGCGGCCCAGGTCGACGCCCGCCGGCGCGCCGCCGATGCTCTCGATCTCACCCGGCGACCGGCCGGGCGGGAAGTCGCCGAGGCTCGCCTGTGCCTCGTCCGGCCCGGTGCCGCCGACGATCGCACCGGCCGCGTCGCGGAGCAGTGCCATCGCGACGCGCTTGACCGGGACCGGGTATCCATTGTCGACGGTGAACCGGACGTGCACCACGTCGTCGGTGGTGGCCGTCACGCCGGACGTGGTGAGTGGGGCGATCCGCGCGGCCGAAGCCGGCAGCCACCACGATTCGCCGATCTCGACTTTTAGGCTGGTAACAGCGCGGCCACGATCAACATAAACGTATTGGCCTAGGCCAACGCGTTGTTGAGGGGCGGAGAACCGCAGCGTCTTGGTGACCCGGGTGGACTTTTCGAGGCGATCGCTGACCGGCTGCCCACTGGCGTCGAGCATGGTGACGGAGATTTCCGCGTCGTAGGCGAGGTGGTCGCGACTCGTATTTTCCAGCAGCAACCCGTATGTCGCCATCGTGTCGCCGCGACCGTCGGTGGTCATGGAAACGCCCGACTCGACCACTTTGAGGCCGCCGCCGCCGGGCGCTTGGGCGCCTTTGACCGGCGCTGCCGGGACCTGACCGCCGGTGGCCTGAGGGCTTTCGCCGGGTGCTGGTGTGTCGTCGCAACTCGCCGCTGTCAATCCCACGGTCGCGCAGGCCAGCACGGCCAGTGTGGCCACGCGGAAACTGCGGATTGCCGACCTGACGGACATCCGACCCCCCATGCCAATTGGCGCGACGTGGTTGAATCATATCGACCACTGCCATGATGTCGGACCGAGCGGATTTACGAGGGGACCGCTGTGGGTGTTCTGGCTGAGCAAATGGAGCGTCTTGTCGTTCGCGTGACGTCACCTGACGGGTGCGTCAGCGCGGTGCTGACCCATCCGTCCGAGTTGGACGTGACGTTCACCCCTGGATGCTACGGCCGCTATCGGGAGGACACGCTGGAGCGCCAGCTGGCCGCGGTGGCGACCGGTCTGTGGGCGGGGCACCGGCGCGGCTTCCTGGCCGCGCTGAGCGAGGCGCTGGGCGAGCCGGCTCGAGGCGACGGGCAAGAGCTGGACAGCGAGCGGGACAGCCAGGGTTACCGGGAGGCGGTCGCGGCCGTCGTCGCCGACCGCCGGTCACCGAGCGGGCGCATCCGCGCGACTACCACGGCGCTGGTCCGGTGGGACTTCGAGATCAGCCCGGGCACCGTGCGGGCGTTGAGCGAGGAGGAGTTTCGCCAGGAGCTCCTCGCCGTGGGCCGGGCGACGCTCGACGACTTCTTCGCCCAGGTGCGCGAGTTGAAAGACGAGCACTACGGCCGGCCGGAAAGCCGCTTCTTCGACCCATGGGCGGATGGCCGGATCTCGGCGTGACCGGAGGTCGGTTCAACGGGGAGGACGAGAGATGACCGACAAACACCAGGTGTCGCTGACACTTGGCGAGATGTGGCTCGCTGGCAGTTCGTATCTTCCGCAGGCCGGTGACCACTACGCCGGCCTGAGCAAGGAAGCGGGCGGCTCGGACAACGCCGGGGCGAGGTTCGAGCGATACGGCACCATCCCGGGGACGCCGGTCAGCGGCACGTTTCCCGGTCCGGTCTTTCCGGTGTGGGAGAAGGTCCGCGACCAGTTCCAGGGGATATTGGCGGAGTCGGCCACCAACCTCTACGACGCCGGAGACCTGGTCATCCGGGTTGCCGAGTTGTTCGCGAGCGAAGATCAGGAGATCGCGGCCGGCTTCCGGGCCGAAGTCGCCAAATACCAGGGCGACCCAGAATTCAAGCTGGTGGACCCGCACTCCCGGCAAGAGCCGGACCAGCCGGACGAGTAGGGGAGAGAAACCCATGTCCGGAGAGATTCCGTACGTGAGCCGGGATCAGATCGTGGCGCAGGCCGAAAAGCTTCGTGACGCGGCCATCAAGGTCAAAGGCGAGATGGAGCTGCGTTACATCCCGCGCGACCCCGACCACCCGGCGCGCAGCATCGTGGGCAAGAGCGCCTCGGACTACCAAGGGCACGCCTACGCGATCGACGAAAATGGCAACTACATGGGCACCGACGCCCACTGGGCCGAGCTCGACTCGCAGTACAGCTGGATTCCCGACTTCTACGGCCACAGCATCGGGCCCGAACCGTCCGGTATGGAGCAGTTGATCAATACGATGAAGTCGGTGTCGAGCAAGCTGTATTTCGCACCGACGGCGAGCCCGGGTGCCGCACCCTCGGCGCCCACGGACCCGATCGGAGGGCTCCTCAGACCGACCGAGGCCGCGCTCGACGAGTGGATAGGCGCCGCGGCCGTCGCTTTCCGCAACAACTTCATGCTGAAGATCCCGGACGCCGCGCAGGCGCAGGCCTACCTGGCCGCCGCGCTCGCCCACGCGGTGCAGGGCAACCGGGACATGTTCCTGGCCCAGCGGGTAGACCTGCTGGACAACGCCACCAAGGCGACCACGGCGGTGGAGCAGAGCAACTACTGCAACCCGGACACGGTCAAGAACGTCTTTACCGTCATCGGCGCGGTGGCGACGGTCGCGGCCGGTGTCGCCGCCATCCCGGTGACCGGTGGTGCCTCGCTCGCACCGGCCGGGGTGGCCACGTTCACCATCATCGCCGGCGTCTCCTCCGGCATCGGCTCGCAGGACCTCGGCAAGAAAGAGGACACCCCGCTCAACGCCGACACCGTCGACGGCGTGCTGTCCAAGGCCGTCGACGCGGTCATCCGCATCTCGACGGAGATCTCCGGCAAAGAGCAGCAGATGGTGACGGCGTTGAACGAGATGTTCAGCGTCATCTCCAGCGGCGAGTCCGCCAAGGTCTACCTGGTGCCCCGGCCCGGCGTCCTGGCCATGAGCGACAGCGACATCAAGCGGGAGACCGACTACCAAGGCTTGTAGGTGCCCTGGTCACGCCAGGGAGAGCACCGCCGCGGCGAGTACGACCGCGCCGAACACGAGCGCCGCGTCGGCGGCCCGAAAGCGCTGCGTGCGGGCCTGGCTGCGCGGGCCGCCCCGGTCGAATCCGCGCGCGTCCATGGCCACCGCCAGCCGCGTGCCGCGCCGGATCGCGCCCACGAGGAGCCCGAACGCGGTCGAGACGAACAGGCGCGCCGCGGCGACCGGGTTGCGGCCGGCGTCGACGCCCCTCGCTCGGCGGGCGAGGCGGAGCATCTGCCACTCCTGGCCGAGCAGCGGCACCAGGCGGAACGCGGCGAGCGCGCCGATCGCGAAGCGGTACGGCGCGCGCACGTTCTGCACCAGGGCGTCGGCGAGGTCGGTCGGGTCGATGGAGGCGAAGACGAGCACACCGGGCAGGGCGATCGCGATCACCCGCAGCGCCAGCCCGAGCGCACCGTTGAGCACGCTCGTCGTGACCTCGATGGGCCCGGCCTGCACGACCGTGTCGCCGGTGCGCTCGGCGGCGAAGAGCACCATCGTCAGCGCGATGCCGGCGGCGCTGATCAGCAGCGGCCAGGCGCGGCGGGCGAGCGTGCGGTAGCGGACGCCGAAGAGCGGCACCAGCGCGAGCTCGATCGCGATCGCCGCGGCCGGTGGCACCGGGTCGAGGGTGGTGACGAGTGCGACGGTGAAGACGAGCGCCGCGGCCACCTTGGCGACCGGGTTACGCCGCGCGAGGACGGCGTGCGGGGTGCGTTTCACAGCCTGACCGTCCGGTCAGCCAGGGCCGCCACGAAGTCCGGGTCGTGCGTCACCGTCACGATCCCGCGGCCCTCGTCGCGCAGGCCGGCGAGCAGGTCGACGAGCTCGATCCAGGTGCGCCTGTCCTGCCCGAACGTAGGCTCGTCCAAAACCAGCAGTGCCGGGGCTGCCGCCAGCGCCGTCGCCACGCTCAGCCGCCGCGCCTCACCACCGGAGAGGGTGTACGGGTTGGCGCCGGCCAGCCGTTCCAGTCGCAGGCGGGCGAGCAGCCCGTCCACTGTGGACCTGACCGTGGCGTCAGGCAGTCCCGTTCGCCGGGGGCCGAACGCCAGCTCGTCGTACACAGTGGACGTGACGAACTGGTGCTCGGGGTCCTGAAACACCGATCCGATCCGCCGCGCCAGGGCGGGCGCGCGCCAGCGGTGCGGGGGAGTGGCCACGTCGGGGCCGGCGAGCGCGGCGGTGGCCGCGATCCGACCGCCGTCCGGCTTGAGGAGCCCGCCGAGGAGGAGGGCCAGCGTCGACTTGCCCGTGCCGTTCGGACCGAGGATGGCGAGTGCCTCGCCGTCTCGTACCAGAAGATCGACGGCGGGCAACCGACCGCGGACGGTGGCCCGTTTCGCGGCGAGCAGCCCTTCTCCCGGCGGCGCGTCAGCGCGCCGGGGCGCCACCGGATGGCCCGGCACCCACACGCCCTCGGCGGCCAAGCGGTCGCCGTGGTTGGCGAAGACCTCGTCCGGCGGGCCGTCGGCGCGGAGCCCGCCGCCGGGATCGAGGACGACGACCCGGTCGACGAGCGGGAGTGCCTCGGCGACCCGGTGCTCGACAAGGACGACGGTGGTGCCGGCGTCGAGGGCTTCGCGGAGGGCGCCACGTACCAGGTCGGCGCCGGCCGGATCGAGGTTGGCGGTGGGCTCGTCCAGCAGCAGCACCTCGGGGCGGAGGGCGAGCGCGCCGGCCAGCGCCAGCCGCTGCTGCTCGCCGCCGGACAGGGCGGCGGTGGAGCGGTCGCGGCCGTAGGGAAAGCCGACCCGGGCCAGCGCCTCGTCGACCCGGGGCCAGATCTCCGCGGCCGGCACGGCGTGGTTTTCCAGCCCGAAGGCCACGTCGTCGCCGGCCCGCGCCATCACGAGCTGGGTCTCCGGGTCCTGGAAGACGATGCCGACCCGCCCGTCGACCTCTACCGTGCCCTCGGACTCGCCCGAGTCGGCGGCGAGCAGCCCGGCGAGCGCGGCCAGCAGCGTGCTCTTGCCGGCGCCGGACGGTCCCAGCAGCAGCACCCGCTCGCCGCGCTCGACGCGCAGGTCGAGCCCCCGGACGGCCCACGCCTTGCGCCCCGCGTGCCGCCAGCCGAAGCCCTTGGCCCGGATCACACCAGTGCTCGGTCGCGCCCCGCCGGGAAGCGGTCGAGCACGCCCGTCTGGGCCAGCGCCCTGGTCAGCGCCCAGGCGCCCACGCCTGCGATGACCGCCGAGCTGAGCACGAGGAGGGCGGCGTAGGCCCACTTCCAGGCGGCGCTCGTGTCGGGGTAGTACCTGCTCAAGTCGAGCAGAGTGGCCGCGACGCCGGCCAGCGCCCCGCCGACGATCGCGGTGGGCAGGCGCCAGCTCCGGTAGCCGGTCGCCGCGAACGCGAACTCGCCCGCCGCGCCCTGAAACAGCCCGTAGAGCAGTGTCTCCAGGCCCCACGGTGAGCCGAAGAACGTCGAGACGGTGGCGGCCACCAGCTCGGTGAAGACGCCGGCGCCCGGCTTGCGGATGACCAGCGGGCCGAGCACGGCCGGGACCAGCCAGATGCCGTAGACGAGCGCGCGGCCGGGCAGCGGGATGGCGCTGGCCGGGCCGTCCCACAGCAGGCCCCAGGCCCAGAAGATGACGCCGAACGCGACGCCGAGCACGGCCGCGACCACGACGTCGACGGTGCGCCAACGGTTGTTGTTCATGTGAAAACCTCCCAGTCCTCGCGAACCAGGAGAAGACGCACGCCGGCGATCGGCGAGCCTGAGAATCGACTCCCTGCGCTGGCATTACCCAGATCAGGTTCGAGGGTCTGCGGCCGCCTCGGTCCTGCGGCAACCGCACTCTCAGCGCTGTGCGCTCCCCTGTCGGTTGTTTCCGCCAACGTTAACACCGGCTACCCTGAGGCGGGCCGCGCGAGTGAAGGGAACCACCTGCTGTGACTGCCGCAGACCGCGCGACTGTGCAGCCCGACGGCGACGAGATCGACTGGACGCCCCCGCCACCACCCGAAGAGCCTCAGCCGCGCCGGCGGATCTTCGGCGACCGCATCGGTTCGGTCGAGATCCTGGCGGTGCTGCTCGTCCTGCTCGTGCTCTTCCGGGGCCCGGTCGCCGACGCCATCTCCAACCCGCGCCTACAGACCTGGACCACCGTGTTCGTGTCGGTGATGGTGCAGGCGGTGCCGTTCCTCGTCTTCGGGGTGGTGCTCTCCGCCATCATCGCCGTGTACGTGCCGCGCTCCTTCTGGGCCCGCGCGCTGCCCCGCCACCCCGCGCTCGCCGTGCCGGTGGCGAGCTGCGCGGGCGTGGTGCTGCCTGGCTGCGAGTGCGGTGCCGTGCCGATCGCCGGCTCGCTGATCCGCCGCGGGGTCACGCCCGCGGCCGCGCTGGCCTTCCTGCTCGCCGCCCCGGCGATCAACCCGATCGTGCTGGCCGCCACCGCCGTCGCGTTCCCGAACAACCCGGAGATGGTGGTTGGCCGAGGGGTGGCCAGCCTGATCGTCGCCATGATCATGGGGTGGCTCTGGCTGCGTCTCGGCAAGGCCGAGTGGATCCGCCTGCCACACCGTCCCGACATCGACGGCATGCCGAAGGCGCGGGCGTTCTGGGCGTCGGTGCGGCACGACGTCGTGCACGCCGGCGGCTTCCTCGTGCTCGGCGCGATGGCCGCCGCGACCATCAACGTCGTGGTGCCCGAGCGCTGGCTGCAAACCCTCGCCGACAACCCGGTGCTCTCCGTGCTGGCGCTCGCCGTGCTGGCCGTGCTCCTGTCGATCTGTTCGGAGGCCGACGCGTTCGTGGCCGCTTCGCTCTCCCAGTTCTCGCTCACGTCGCGGCTGGTCTTCCTGGTGGTCGGCCCGATGGTCGACCTCAAGCTGATCTCGATGCAGACCGGGGTGTTCGGCCGCCGGTTCGCGTCCCGGTTCGCCCCGGCGACGTTCGCGATCTGCGTCCTCGCGGCCGTCGGCGTAGGGGCGGTGGTTCTATGAACAAGCAGGCGCAGGCGGTGGTCATGCTGCTGTTCGGCGGCGCGATCGTCCGGGCCAGCGTGACCGACATGTACCTGCGGTACGTGAAGGAGTCGCTCCGGCCCTTCCTGATCGCGGCTGGTCTCGTGCTGATCGCGGCCGCGGTGATGACGCTGGTGCACGAGGTGCTCCGGCCCCGGGACGCCTCCGCCGGCGAGCACGCCGACCACGACCACGGTGACGGCAAGCCGCACCGCGAACCGTGGGTGGCCTGGCTGCTCATCCTGCCGGTGCTGGGCCTGCTGCTGGTCGCCCCACCGGCCCTCGGGTCGTACGCGGCGGGCCAGGCCGGCACCGCCCTCTCCAGCCAGCAGATATCCGACTACCCACCGCTGCCGGCCGGCGACCCCGCCAAGATCAGCGTGCTCGACTACGCGTCGCGGGCGGTCTTCGACAAGGGCGTCTCGCTCGGCGACCGCACGGTGCAGCTGACCGGCTTCGTGGCGCAGGGCCCCAACGGCGAGCCCATCCTGGCCCGGATCATCCTGAGCTGCTGCGCGGCCGACGGGCGCCCGATCAAGGTGGGCATGTCGGGCAACGCGCCCGCCGGGCTGGCCAACGACACCTGGGTCGAGGTCGTCGGCAAGTACACCGACCAGACCGTCACCGACCCGGTCAACGAGGAGAGCATCCCGTACATCGAGGTCGAGACCTGGACCCAGATCGACCCGCCGAAACAGCAGTATGAGTGAGGAGCTGAGCGCGGACGGCTTCCTGCGCACGGCTGTCTCGACCATGGAAAAGGTCGCGGCCAGCCAGCGCTCCCAGGTCGCCGTGGCGGCCGACCTCATCGTCGCGGCGCTGCGGGCCGGCGGGGTGGTCCACGCGTTCGGGAGCGGCCATTCCGAGGCGTTCGCGATGGAGATCGCCGGACGGGCCGGCGGCCTCGTACCCACCAACCGCATCGCGCTGCGTGACCTCGTGCTCTTCGGCGGCGAGCCACCGAGCGTGCTCGGCCCGATGCTGGAGCGCGACCCGTCGGTGGCCCACCGCCTGTACGCGCTGGCGCCGGTGCGGCCCGCCGACGCCTTCGTCTTCGCCTCCAACTCGGGCGTCAACGGCTCCATCGTCGAGCTCGCCACGCTGGTCAAGGAGCGCGGCCACGCGCTGATCGCGGTCACCTCGCTGGCCCACTCGGCCGGCGTCGACTCCCGCCACCCGTCCGGGCGCAAGCTCTCCGACATCGCGGACGTGGTGCTCGACAACGGCGCCCCCTACGGCGACGCCACGCTCCCGCTGGCCGGTGGCGGCGCGGTCGGCGCGATCTCCTCGATCACCGCCGCGCTGCTCGCCCAGCAGATGGTGGTCGAGGTGGTGCGCCGGATGCTCGACGCCGGCGAGGCCCCACCGGTCTACCTCTCCGCCAACATCCCCGGCGGCGACGAGCACAACCACGCCCTCGAAGCCCGCTACGAAGGCCGCCTCCGCCGCGGCGCCTAGGGCCTGCTTTCAGGATCGAGGGCCCGCTGGCGTCGAGGCCATTTCCAAATCTTTGGGCTACCGCGATGTCCGTCGTGGTCCAGACCGTTGCTCCCGCGGCCTCACCCGTCCGCTGTTGGTCGCGGTCGCCGCTTCGCCTGTCGAGCTGCCCCGTTTGTGCGTCCGGGCGGCGACCGGGCGGTTCAGGGGTGGCACTTGTCTCGCGGACGTGGCAGCGGAGGTCGGGGATCTCGGCGAGCGCCAGCTCGCCGCCGGCCGGAGCGGTCTCCGGCGGGAGCGGCGGTCTGCCGCTGACGCGGACCCGGGAACGAAGCATTCGGTTTCACGCTCTGTTCGTCCTGACCGAACGGCCTTGATCAGGAGCGGGTTTGATCTTGGGGTGGCCGGGGCACTGTCGGCGGCGTGCCGGAGACCGACAAGGAGCGCTATGAGCGCAACTTCGCCGACCTGCTTCAGGAACTGCGGGTGGCGCAGACCGGTGTGCAGATCCTCTTCGCCTTCCTGCTGACGCTGCCGTTCAGCGCGGGCTTCGACAAGGTGAACGAGTTCCAGCGCGACGTGTACATCGTCTCGCTGCTCGCCGCCGCCGGCGCTGCCGCCACGCTCATCGCGCCGGTCGCGTACCACCGGGTGCTCTTCCAGCGCGGGCGTAAGCCGGAGCTGGTCCGGTCGGCGCACCGGATGGCCTCCATCGGGCTCGTGTTCATGCTGGTGGCGATGGTGAGCGCGGTACTGCTGATCACCGACTTCATCCTCGACCGGTGGGTGGCGTGCCTGCTCAGCGGGCTCACGGGGGCGTGGTTCCTGTTGTTGTGGCTCGTGCTTCCACTGCTGCGCCGGGACGATCGGGACGAGAACCCTACCGCCCAGTAGTACCTACGGGTAGCGTGGCACTAAGCCGTCCTCGCCAAGGGGGTTAGCCGTGACCGCGACCGTTTCGGAAAAGCAGGCCAGGCAGGTCGCCGAGGCCGCGCGCGAGTCGGAGTGGCGCAAGCCGAGCTTCGGCAAGGAGCTCTTTCTCGGGCGCTTCCGGTTGGACCTGATCGATCCCTGGCCGGCTGCGGAGGAGCGGCCCGACGCCGAGGAGTTCCTGGCCAAGCTCGACGCCTACGTGCGGTCCGATGTGGATGGCCCGCGGATCGAGCGTGAGGCGCGCATCCCGGACGAGGTCTTCCAGGGGCTGGCCGGGCTCGGCGCGTTCGGCATGAAGATCGACAAGAAGTACGGCGGGCTCGGGCTGTCCAATTTGCACTACTGCAAGGCGCTCACGCTCGCCGGCTCGGTCAACCCCTCGATCGGCGCGCTCCTCTCGGCGCACCAGTCGATCGGCGTGCCGCAGCCCCTCAAGATCTTCGGCACCGACGAGCAGAAGCAGAAGTACCTGCCCCGGCTGGCCGGCGGCGAGGTCTCCGCTTTTCTGCTCACCGAGCCCGACGTCGGCTCCGACCCGGCCCGCCTCGGCACCATCGCCGAGCCGGTCGAGGGTGGGTACAAGCTCAACGGCGTCAAGCTCTGGGCCACCAACGGCACGGTCGCCACGCTGCTCGTCGTGATGGCGCGGGTGCCCGACAAGGGCATCACCGCGTTCGTGGTCGAGGGCGACGCCGAGGGCATCACGATCGAGCGGCGCAACGCGTTCCTCGGCCTGCGCGGGCTGGAAAACAGCGTCACCCGCTTCCACGACGTGTTCGTGCCCGCGGAAAACGTCATCGGTGGGCTGGGCAAAGGGCTCAAGATCGCCCTCACGACCCTGAACACGGGCCGCCTCTCCCTCCCCGCGATGTGCGTCGGCGCCGGCAAGTGGTCGCTCAACGTGGCCCGCGAGTGGTCCGCGGAGCGGGTGCAGTGGGGGCGGGCGGTCGGCAAGCACGAGGCGGTGGCCAAGAAGATCGCCTTCATCGCCGCCACCACGTACGCGATGGAGTCCATGTTGGACCTCTGCTGCCTCATCGCCGACGACGACCGCAACGACATCCGCATCGAGGCCGCGCTGGTCAAGCTCTTCGCGAGCGAGATGGCCTGGCAGGTCGCCGACGAGCTGATCCAGGTGCGCGGCGGCCGGGGATACGAGACGGCCGACTCGCTGGCCGCCCGCGGCGAGCGCGCGGTCGAGGTCGAGCAGCTCCTCCGCGACCTGCGGATCAACCGGATCTTCGAGGGCTCCACCGAGATCATGCACCTGCTGATCGCCCGCGAGGCGGTCGACGCCCACCTCTCCGTCGCCGGCGACATCATCGACCCGGACGCCGGCCTGGGGCGCAAGGCCCGGGCGGGCGCGAAGGCCGGCGCCTTCTACGCCAAGTGGCTCCCCACCCTCGCCGTCGGGCGCGGGCAGGTCCCCAACGGCTACGGCGAGTTCGGCCCGCTGGCCAGCCACCTGCGGTACGTGGAGCGCGCTTCCCGCAAGCTGGCCCGCTCGACGTTCTACGCGATGTCCCGCTGGCAGGGAAAGCTGGAGCGCAAGCAGGGCTTCCTCGGCCGGATCGTCGACATCGGCGCGGAGCTGTTCGCGATGTCGGCGGTGTGCGTGCGCGCCCGCTCCGAGCGCGAGACGCGGCCCGAGGGTGTCGAGCTGGCCGACCTCTTCTGCCGCCAGGCGCGGCTGCGTGCGGAGGCGCTCTTCGCGGCGCTGTGGGACAACACCGACTCGCTCGACACCAAGGTCGCGAAGCGCGTCCTCGAAGGCCGCTACACCTTCCTGGAAGAGGGCGTGGTGACGTCCACATCGGACGCGGCCTGGGTCGCGACCTGGGAGCCCGGCCCTTCGACCGCGGAAGACGTTCGGCGCCGCATCCCGCCACCCAGCTGAGTTCAAAACCGATTCGAGCTACCGCGACGTTCGCGGTGGTCCAGACCGCTGCTCCCGCGGCCTCACCCTGCGCGGTTGGTCGCGCTCACCTTTCGCCTCCGGCACTGTGCAGGCCCGCCGCCAAGAGGGCAGCCCTCTTGGGGGTGGGGCGTGACCAGACGATCAGGGTGAGGCCGCGGGAGCGACGGTCCGTACCACCGCGGACATCGCGGTAGCTCATCTGTTTCAAGGGTCAACCACGGAGGCCGAGACCCTTGAGTTCGAGCGCGGCCAGCGCCGCCACCGCGTCTTCGTCGCCGCGGCGCCAGGCTTGCGCGACATCGGGGTCGATCTTCGTCAGCTTGCGCAAGGGCTGGGTCGCCAGCGCGCGTAGGGCCAGCAGGTCGCGTCCCGCGGGGGCCGCGCGCAGGCTCGCCGCGGCACCGGCCCGGCGGATCCAGCGGACCCGCAGCGGCAGCCACACGAAGAGCACCAGGCCCAGCGGGAAGACGAGCAGGCCCAACGAGAGGGCGAGCGACAGGTCGTCGACGATGCTCTGTTGCTGCTGCCCGGCGTCGGCCATCGAACGGGCGGCGTCGGCCGCGCCGTTGAAGGGTGCGGTCAGCTCGTCACCAACGAGCGGGACGCGGCCGATTTTGCTGCCCACATCGGACAGGCCGTCGGCGAGCCCGGTGCTCGCCCCCTCCAGGCGCTGGCCGGGTATCGCCAGCTTTTGCACCAGGTCGTGCAGCCACATCGCGGCCCGGATGGCCGCGTACACCCAGGCGGCGACGAGTACATCGGTGACTATTTGGCGTGCGGCGGTGGGGGCGCGGTCGGCGTAAATCTTCACGGGAACCAGCGTCCCGCACGCCCTCCAAGATCACCCGGTGCGAATGGCGCACTCCGGGCAGGTGCCGAAGATTTCGAGCGTGTGGCTCACACCGACGAAACCGTGCTGTGCGGCCACGCGGTCGGCCCAGCTCTCCACCGCGGGACCCTCGACCTCGACGGTGCGGCCGCAGGAGCGGCAGACCAGGTGGTGATGGTGGCCCTCGCTGCACCGGCGGTAGAGGTGCTCGCCGCCCGGCGGCCGCATCACGTCGACCTCGCCCGAGTCGGCCAGGCCCTGAAGCGTGCGGTAGACCGTGGTCAGGCCGACCCGCTCACCCCGCTCGCGCAGCATCGCGTGCAGCTCCTGCGCGCTGTGGAAGCCCTCCACCTCACCCAGCAGGGAGCTCACGGCCGTGCGCTGGCGCGTATTGCGGACCGCGGCCCCGGTCCCCTCCTCGATGGTCAATGCTTCTCCTCGATCGCTCGCTCACCGCCGTCGTGCGCCGCCGCCGTCGGGCCACGCTCTCTCACGTGTGCCTCCCGCGCGTGGCTGACGGCGTCCGCCACGATGTGCGCGATGTGCTCGTCGACCAGCGTGTATGCGATCTCACGGCCGCGCCGGGCGCCTCGCACCACGCCGGCGCCACGCAGGACGCGCAGGTGCTGGGAGACGAGCGGCTGCGGCGCGCCGAGCTTGTCAACCAGCTCGTGCACGCAGCGCTCGCCGCCCGCGAGCTCGGTGACGATCGCGACCCGGATAGGGGCGGACAGGGCGCGGAGCAACTCGCCCGCACCTTCGTACGCCTCGTATCCGGCCGTCGTGGTCATCCCGCAACCGTAGACCAAATCGGCGCGGGATCAGCGCTCGAGCACGACGTCAGGGGGTTCCACGTCGGCGGTTTGGGGGAAAGCCTGGACGCGGCGACGCAGCAGCCGCCAGGCGGCGGCCCCGGCGGCGATCGCGATGAACCCGCCGATGGCCAGCACCACGATCGTCGCGCCGGCGGCGGTGTCCGCCTCGCCGGCCAGCCAGACTCCGGTGCCGGCGGAGAGCACGCCCAGCCCCATCGCGAGCGCCATCGTGCCGCGGAAGCCGCGGGTGACCTGCTGCGCGGCCGCCACCGGCACCACCATCAGCGCGCTGACCAGCAGCAAACCGACCGTGCGCATGGCGATCGTGACGGTGACCGCGGCGGTGACCGCGATCAGCACGTTGAGGGTGCGGACGGGCAGGCCGGAGACGCGGGCGTACTCCTCGTCGTGGCAGATCGCGAAGAGCGCCGGGCGCAGCAGCAGCATCGCGGCGAGCACCGCCGCACCCAGCACGACGATCACCACGAGGTCGTCGCGAGAGGTGGTGGTGAGCGAGCCGAAGAGGTACGCCATGAGGTTGGCGTTGCTGCGGTTGCTGGAGAGGCCGACAAGCATCACACCGCCCGCGATGCCGCCGTAGAAGAGCAGCGCGAGCGCCTGGTCGCCGGAGGTGCGGCCGCGCTCGCGGAGCAGCTCGATCGCGACGGCGCCGATTGTGGCGACGATCACCGCGGTGAGCACGGGGGAGCGGTCGAGCAGCAGGCCCACGCCGACGCCGGTGAGCGCCACGTGGCCGATGCCGTCGCCGATCAGGGACATCCGCCGCTGCACGAGGTAGATGCCGAGCGCGGGCGCGGACAGCCCGATGACCAGCGCGCCGATCAGCGCGCGGATCATGAAGTCGTACTGGAACATGCTCACGTCTGGAACACCCCGTGCGGCGCCGGATGTTCGTGCGGGTGGACGTGGTCGTGGCCCGGGAGGGCGTGATGGCCGGCCGGCGGCGGGCACGCGCCGTCGTGCGCGATCTGTCCATCGTGTACGACCACCGCGCGCCCCACCAGCGGCTGGAGCGGCCCGAGCTCGTGCGCGACGAGCAGCACCGTGCCGCCGGCGGCCACGAAGCCGCGCAGCGCCTCCGCGAACGCCTCCTGGCTGGCCGCGTCGACGCCGGCCGTCGGCTCGTCGAGCACCAGCAGCTCGGGCCCGCCGGCCAGCGCGCGGGCGATCAGCGTGCGCTGCTGCTGGCCGCCGGAGAGGGTGGCCACCGGGTCGCCGGCCCGCTCGGCGAGGCCGACGGCCGCCAGCGCGGCGACCACCGCGGCCTTGTCCGCGGCACCCGGCGGGCGGAGCACGCCGCGGCGGGCGAGGCGGCCCGAGGCGACGACCTCGCGCACCGTGGCGGGCACGCCGCTGCCGGCGCCGACCCGCTGCGGCACGTACCCGATGCGGTGCCACTGCCGGAAGCGACGCAGCGGCGTGCCGAAGAGCGCGATCGTGCCCTGGCGGAGCGGGATGAGCCCGAGGATCGCGCGGATCAGCGTCGACTTGCCCGAACCGTTGGCGCCGAGGATCGCCACCACCTCGCCGGCGGTGACGCGGAGGGAGACGTCACGCAGGACGGGGCGGTCGCCGTATGCGACCACCCCGTGCGAAACGTCGACGACGTTGTCGGTCATGTGCAGCCGAGCGCCGGCTTGAGCGCTGCGAGGTTTTTCCGCATTACCGAAAAGTAGTCGTCCGAGCTGCCCGGTTGCAGCCCTTCGATCGGATCGAGCACCGCGGTCTTCGCGCCGACCTCGCTCGCGATGGTCTCGGCGACCTTGGGGCTCACCAGCGTCTCGAAGAAGATCGTGGTCGCCTTGTGCTCGCGCGCCTCGTTGGCCACCTCGGCCAGGCGGGCGGGCGAGGGCTCGTCCTCCGGAGTGAGACCGGTGATGCCGATCTGGTCCAGGTCGTACCGGTCGGCCAGGTAACCGAACGCGGAGTGGCTGGTCACGATCTCCCGGCGCTGGCAGGTCTTGAGGCCCGCCGCGTACTCCTTGTCCAGCGCGTCGAGGTCGGTGCGGAGCGTGGCCGCGCGGGCGGTGTAGTCGGCGGCGTGGTCCGGGTCGGCCTGCCCGAGGCGCTCGGCGACCTTCTCGCCGATGGTGGCCAGGCGGGTGGGGTCGAGCCAGACGTGCGGGTCCTTGCCGCCGGTCGCCTCTTCCTCGTGCCCCTCCTCGGCACCGGCCTCCTCGCCCTCGTGCTCGTGGCCGGCGGAGGCGTCGAGCAGCGGCACGGCTGTCGAGACGTCGAACGCCCGGTCGGCGCCCTGCTGCTCCACCGCCTCGTCGACGGCCGGCTGGAAGCCCTTGAGGTAGACGACGACCTTGGCGTCGGCGATCTGGGCGACCTGGTCGGCGTTGAGCTCCAGGTCGTGCGGCTCGGCGCCAGGCTTGGCGAGGTTGGTCACGCTCACCGCGTCGCCGCCGACCTTCTCCGCGACGAACTGGAGCGGGTAGAAGGCGGCCACGACGTCGAGCTTGGTCGGGGCAGTGCCGGCGTCCGGGGCGTCGTCGCCACACGCGGTGAGCGTGCCGATCACGAGAGCCGCGGCGAGGAGTGCCCGAGGGGTGGGGCGGTTTCGCATGTACCCACTCTCCGCCGACATGACAATGATTGTCAAAAGCGCATGGGTTACAGGATCTTGAAGAGGGCCACGAGGAGCAGCACGCCGAGCATCACGACCCGGATCGTGCGGGTCCGCTGCGCCGTAATCGGCCAGGTGCGGGTCATCAGGTAGATCATCCCCGCCGCCAGTGCCAGCAGCACCACCCCGCCGATCACCCCGGGCGCGAAGAGGCCCACGAGCACGACGACCAGAGCCCCGAGGAACGCGGCGGTCGGGTTGACCCGGGCCAGCCGGGCGTCACGCGTACCCTTCATGGGACTCACTCTAAGGAGGCGCGCGTGCTCGTCCTCAACCGGTTCGTGGTCGAGGAGGACGCGGCGGGTTCGTTCACCGAGCGGGCACACGCCGCCCTGGCCGCCCTTGCCGCACGTCCCGGCTACCGGCGCGGCCGGCTCACCCGCTCGCTCGACGAGCCCGCGCACTGGTGCCTGGTCACCGAGTGGGAGTCGGTCGGCACCTACCGGCGGGCCCTCGGCGCCTTCGACGTCAAGGTGTACGCGACGCCGCTGCTCGCCGAGTCACTGGACGAGCCCTCGGCGTACGAGGCGCTGGCCGAAGCGGCACCCGGCGGCGAGGTCGTCACGGCCGCCAGCGACCGCGCGACCGAGTGACCCCGCGCGCACTACTCTTGCGGTCATGACGCTGGCAGCCGGCGCCCCCTCGCCCACCCACGCGCCACCGCCACCACCCGGTCCGGGCGTGACGCCGCCGTTCGCGGCGCCGCCGACCGAGGGGCGCACCGCGCGCATGTGGCTGTCCCTGGGTGTGGCCGGCCTCGCCGCGGTGCTGTGCTGCGGCGCCGGGGGCACCGCGCTGGTCGGGCTCGTCGTGACCCAGGCCGACGCGCTCAACGAGCAGGCCCAGACGATCGTCGGCGACTATTTCGACGCGCTCTCCGACCAGAATTACGAAGACGCGTACAAGCTGCTCTGCGACCAGCGGCAGGAGGACGAGACGCCCGCCCAGTTCACCGCGCGGGTGTCCCGGGAGCCGCGCATCACGTCGTACCAGGTGGGCGAGTTCAAGCTGACCAGCCTGACCGTGCCGGCCGACGTCACGTACGCCACCGGCGGGAGTGACCGGCTGGAGATCACGCTGGCCCAGGACAGGGGCACCGGCGAGTTCGAGGTGTGCGGCGTCGCGGGGTAATCTGCTGGGGTTTGGGCAGCCGGTAACCGTACGGTGTCGGTAGCCGTTGTAAATCCCGTCCGAAGCACCTTTGTCCCCGCCGACCGCCAGCCGGCGCAGGAGGAACTCACATGCCAGCCGACCGCATCGACGCCGTTGTCAGCCTCGCCAAGCGCCGGGGCTTCGTCTTCCCCTCCAGCGAGATCTACGGGGGCACCCGGTCGGCCTGGGATTACGGCCCGCTAGGCGTCGAGCTCAAGGAAAACGTCCGCCGCCAGTGGTGGCGCACGATGGTCCAGCAGCGCGACGACATCGTCGGCCTCGACTCCGCCGTGATCCTGGCCAAAGACGTGTGGGCCGCCTCGGGCCACCTCGACGCGTTCGTCGACCCGCTGACCGAGTGCCTCTCCTGCCACAAGCGCTTCCGCGCCGACCACCTGGAGGAGGCGTTCGAGCACAAGCACGGCCGCCCGCCGGCCGGCCTCTCCGAGATCAACTGTCCCAACTGCGGCAACAAGGGCACCTTCACCGAGCCGCGCATGTTCAACGGCCTGATGAAGACCTACCTCGGCCCGGTCGAGAGCGAGGAGGGCCTGCACTACCTGCGGCCCGAGACCGCGCAGGGCATCTTCGTCAACTACCGCAACGTGGAGACGGCCGCCCGCAAAAAGCCGCCGTTCGGCATCGCGCAGGTCGGCAAGTCGTTCCGCAACGAGATCACCCCGGGTAACTTCATCTTCCGCACGCGCGAGTTCGAGCAGATGGAGATGGAGTACTTCGTCGAGCCCGGCACCGACGAGCAGTGGCACGAGTACTGGCTCCAGCAGCGGTGGGACTGGTATATCGACCTCGGCCTCTCGCCCGAAAACCTGCGCTTCTACGAGCACCCGAAGGAAAAGCTCTCGCACTATTCGAAGCGGACCGTCGACATCGAGTACCGCTTCCAGTTCGGCGGCACCGAGTTCTCCGAGCTCGAAGGCATCGCCAACCGCACCGACTTCGACCTCACCACGCACAGCAAGCACTCCGGCATCGACCTCTCCTACTTCGACCAGGAGAAGAAGGAGCGCTGGGTGCCGTACGTGATCGAGCCGGCCGCCGGCCTCACCCGCGCGGTGCTGGCCTTCCTGCTCGAGGCGTACGACGAGGACGAGGCGCCCAACACCAAGGGCGGCGTCGACAAGCGCACGGTGATGCGCTTCGACCCGCGGCTGGCGCCGATCAAGGTCGCGGTGCTTCCGCTCTCCCGCAACCCCGAGCTCTCGCCCAAGGCCCGCGAGCTGGCCGCCACGCTGCGCAAGCGCTGGATCGTCGAGTTCGACGACTCGCAGGCGATCGGCCGCCGCTACCGCCGCCAGGACGAAATCGGCACCCCGTTCTGCGTAACGGTCGACTTCGACACCCTCCAGGACGACGCCGTGACGATCCGCGACCGCGACACGATGCAGCAGGAGCGGGTGCCGCTGGCGGAGGTCGAGCGCTACCTACTCGACCGCCTCCCCGGCTGCTGACCTGCGCCTTACCCCCACTACGCCCTTTGCTGCCCCAAGAGGGCTGCCCTCTTGGGAAAAGCGCGGCGGCGGACGCGGGCGGGAATCAGAAGGTGAAGCCGCCGGGGCGGCCGTTGCGGTCGGCGATCAGGCCGGCCAGCGTGGCGAGGGCGATCTCGGCGGGGGTCTTGGAGCCGATGTTGAGGCCGATCGGGCGGTGGACCCGGGCGATCGAGTCTTCGTCGACGCCGAGGCCCCGCAGCGCCTCGATGTGCGGGGCGGAGTGGCGTTTGGCGCCCATCACGCCGATCCAGCGCGCCTTGCCGTCGAGCGCGTCGCGCAGCAGGGTGCCCAGCTCGGGCCGGTCGTGGTCGGTGATGACGACGTCGGTGTGCTCGTCGAGCCCGGCGGCGCTCACGCTGGCGACGGTCTGGTCTCCGTGTGGCTTAGGGGTGCCGGCCAGCAGCCGTGGCTGGGGCTCCACGAGCACCGTGCGGTAGCCCAGGTCGGCGGCGAAGCGGATCAGATGCTCGGCGACGGGCGTCTCGAAGACGGCGACGAGCGTGCGTGGTCCATGATCGGGCGGGAGGTCGCCGTGTGCCGTGGCGCACGCCGGATCGGATGTGGTCACCTGACCAAACTACCCTGGTTGCCGTGAGTGGAACGTTGACGTTGGGTCGGCACGGGATCGACCCGCCGGTGGTGCTGGCGCCGATGGCCGGCATCACCAACGTGGCGTTTCGCCAGCTCTGCCGCGAGTACGGTGCGGGCCTCTACGTCTGCGAGATGATCACGACGGTCGCCCTGCATCACCGCAACCCGAAGACCGAGCGGCTGATCCAGTTCGGGCCCGACGAATATCCGCGCAGCATGCAGCTCTACGGCGTCGACCCGGAGATCACCGCCAAGGCCGTGCGCCGGGTGGTCGACGAGGGCCTGGCCGACCACATCGACCTCAACTTCGGGTGCAGCGTCAAAAAGATCACCAGCAAGGGCGGCGGCTCGGCGATCCCGTGGAAGCGGCGCCTCTTCGGCGCGATCGTGCGCGCGGCCGTCGACAACGCGGCCGGGCTGCCGGTCACCGTCAAGATGCGCAAGGGCATCGACGACGATCACCTGACCTACGTGGAGGCGGGGTTGACCGCCCAGGACGCGGGGGTCGCCTGGGTCGCCCTGCACGCGCGCACGGCCGCCCAGCGCTACTCCGGCGCGGCCGACTGGGAGGCGATCGCCACCCTCAAGCAGGCGCTCGACGTGCCGGTGCTGGGCAATGGCGACATCTGGGAGGCCGACGACGCCCTGCGCATGGTGGCCGAGACCGGGTGTGACGGTGTCGTCGTCGGACGGGGCTGCCTGGGCCGCCCGTGGCTCTTCGCCGACCTGGCCGCCGGGTTCGCGGGCCGCGACGAGCGCGTGCTGCCCAAGCTGGGCGAGGTCGCCCGGGTCATGCGCCGCCACGCCGAGCTGCTCGTCGACTGGTGGGGCGCCGAGCGGGAGGCGGTCACCGACTTCCGCAAGCACGTCGCCTGGTACCTGAAGGGCTTTCCGGTCGGCGCCGAGCTGCGCCGGGCGATGGCGATGGCCTCGTCGCTGGCCGAGCTCGACGACCTGCTGGGCAAGGTCGACGCCGACGAGCCGTTTCCGACCGACGTCCTGGGCCTGCCCCGCGGCCGCACCAACGCGCCGGCCCGGGTCGTCCTCCCGTACGGGTGGCTCGACGACCGCGACTCCGAAGCCGTCCCGGACGACGCCGAACACGACGACTCCGGCGGCTGACCGCGCGCGAATCTGAGCGTGGGAGCGTACCCAGAAACGGGCGTGAACGTCACACTCCCGGCGCGTGTGCCGATGGTCACCGAACCCTCCCGAGACGTGGCGTATCTCGCTTAACCTTCGCCCACCATTGGGTACTAAACCCTCGTTCAATGGTGAACGCGGGTGGCAGGAGGCTCAGGTGGCAGCGAACGACGTCTACGTGTACGACTTCGCCGAAGGCAACAAGGACATGGCGGACCTCCTCGGCGGCAAGGGGGCCAACCTCGCCGAGATGACAAACCTGGGGCTGCCGGTGCCGCCCGGCTTCACGATCACCACCGAGGCGTGCCGCGCCTACCTTTCCACCGGGCGTGAGCCCGACGGGCTGCGCGAGCAGGTCGAGACCCACCTGGCGACCCTGGAGGAGGCGCGCGGCAAGCGCCTCGGCGACGCGGCCGACCCGCTGCTGGTGTCGGTGCGCTCGGGTGCCCGCTTCTCGATGCCGGGCATGATGGAGACCGTCCTCAACGTGGGGCTCAACGACGAGAGCGTGGCCGGCCTCGCCGCGCAGGCCGGTGGCGACGAGCGCTTCGCGTGGGACTCGTACCGGCGGCTGATCCAGATGTTCGGCAAGACCGTGTGCGAGGTGCCGGGCGAGGAGTTCGAGCACGCGCTCGACGAGGCCAAGCGGGCCCGCGGCACGGAAAACGACCTCGACCTCGACGCGGGCGACCTGCGGGCGCTGGTCGACGAGTACAAGAAGATCTTCGCCAAGCACGCCGGGCGTGAGTTCCCCCAGGACGCGCGCGAGCAGATGGACCTCGCGATCCGCGCGGTCTTCGAGTCGTGGAACGCGGACCGGGCCGTGCTGTACCGGCGCCAGGAGCGCATCCCGGCCGACCTCGGCACCGCGGTGAGCGTGGTGGCGATGGTCTTCGGCAACCTCGGCCCCGACTCCGGCACGGGCGTCGCCTTCACCCGCGACCCCGCCTCGGGCACGCAGGGCATCTACGGCGACTACCTCGCCAACGCGCAGGGCGAAGACGTGGTCGCCGGCATCCGTAACACGATCCCGCTGCAAGAGCTGGAACGGCTGGACAAGAAGTCGTACGACGACCTCCTCGGCATCATGGCCACATTGGAGGGTCACTACCGCGACCTGTGCGACATCGAGTTCACGATCGAGCAGGGCAAGCTGTGGATGCTCCAGACCCGGGTGGGCAAGCGCACGGCGGCCGCGGCGTTCATCATCGCCGGCCAGCTCGTCGACGAAGGGCTGATCGACCTCGACGAGGCCGCGCGGCGGGTCAGCGGCGCCCAGCTCGGCCAGCTGATGTTCCCCCGCTTCGACCTCTCGGGTAAGCCGAAGTCGCTCGCCAAGGGCGTCGGCGCCTCACCGGGGGCGGCGGTCGGCAAGGTGGTCTTCGACGCGGCCCGCGCGGTCGAGCTGGCCAAGGAGGGCGAGGCCGTCATCCTGGTACGCCGGGAGACCAACCCCGACGACCTGCCCGGCATGATCGCGGCGCAGGGCATCCTCACCTCGCGCGGCGGCAAGACGAGCCACGCGGCGGTCGTGGCGCGCGGCATGGGCAAGACGTGCGTCTGCGGCGCGGACACGCTCGAAGTGGACACTCGCGCGAAGAAGTTCACAGTGGATGGTCAGGAGGTCGCCGAGGGAGACGTGATCTCCGTCGACGGCACCACCGGTCGGGTGTACCTGGGCGAGGTCCCCGTGCGACCGTCCGAAGTGGTGCGCTACTTCGAAGGAGAGTCGACGTCCACGGAGGACCCGCTCGTGACGGCCGTACACCGGATCATGACGCACGCCGACGAAAAGCGGCGGCTGCGGGTGCGGACGAACGCCGACACCGGGCAGGACGCGGCACGGGCACGGCGCTTCGGTGCCGAGGGGATCGGCCTGTGCCGCACCGAGCACATGTTCCTGGGCGACCGGCGCGAGCTCGTCGAGCGGCTCATCCTCGCCCGCACCGATACCGAGCGGCAGGCGGCACTGGACGCGCTGCTTCCCTTGCAGCGGGCCGACTTCGTCGAGATCTTCGAGGCGATGGACGGGCTGCCGGTGACGGTGCGGCTGATCGACCCGCCGCTGCACGAGTTCCTGCCGTCGCTGGAGGAGCTGGCGGTGAGCGTCGCCGTCGCCCACGAGCGCGGCGAGAAGGCCGGCAAGACCGAGGCACTGCTCGCGGCCGTACGCCGGATGCACGAGTCCAACCCGATGCTGGGACTGCGTGGCGTCCGGCTCGGCCTGGTCATCCCGGGCCTGTTCGGCATGCAGGTACGCGCGATCGCCCAAGCCGCCGCCGAGTGCGCACGCCGCGGCGGAAACCCCCGTCCGGAAATCATGGTGCCGCTCGTGGGCGCCGTGCAGGAGCTGGAGACGGTACGCGCCGAGGCCGAGCGCATCATTTCCGAGGCGGGTGCCAGGGAGGTGTCGATCGGCACGATGATCGAGGTGCCGCGCGCCGCGCTGACCTCGGGGCAGATCGCCGAGGCGGCCGAGTTCTTCTCCTTCGGCACCAACGACCTCACCCAGATGGCGTGGGGCTTCTCCCGCGACGACGTCGAGGGCGCGTTCTTCTGGCGCTACCTCGAGCTGGGCATCTTCGGCATCTCGCCCTTCGAGTCGATCGACCGGGACGGCGTCGGCCGCCTGGTGCGCATCGCGGTGGACGAGGGCCGCGCCGCGCGCCCGGATCTCAAGCTCGGCGTCTGCGGCGAACACGGCGGCGACCCCGAGTCGGTGCATTTCTTCCACGAGGTCGGGCTCGACTACGTCTCCTGCTCGCCTTTCCGCGTGCCGATCGCACGGCTCGAAGCCGGCCGCGCCGCGATCGAGACCGCGGCCGCCTCCGACAGCCGCTGACGGTGGTCCGCCGGCCGGGGAGGGCGTGCTCCCCGACCGGCGGACGTCTCGACCCGCTCAGACGTCCATGTTTTCTTCGATCTGGCGCAGCTGGTGGCGGGCCATGGCGAGGTTGGCACGGCTCTTCAGCAGCGCCACGTACAGGAACAGGCCCTTGCCGGCACGCCCGGTGAGCGGCCGGATCATGTGGTACTGAGTGTCCAAAGTAATCAAGATATCTTCGATGGTTTCCTTGATGTTGAGCATCTCCATCGCGCGCAGCTTGGCCCGCACCACGTCGGTGTTGCCGGCGGCGGCGACGCCCAGGTCGAGGTCTTTGGTGCCGCCGATGGTACCGAGCGCCGTCAGTCAGGTACACGATGCCGCCCGGCTCGCCCTCCACGTACAGCGCGCCGGTCTCGCCGGCGGCGGCCAGCTGGGTGAGGGTGCGGCGAGGAGGCACGGCTCGGCCCGTGCGCGCGGTCTTCACCGCCTACCGCCCGGCGGACGGGACCGGAACAGCGGCCGTGGCCCGCGCGGCCACCGGAGCCGGCGCGCCGGACAGGCCGTCGGCGAGCTGCCGCAGCCGCCGGCGGGCCACCGCCAGGTTGCCCTGCGCGCGGTCGAGCCACAGGTAGAGCACCAGCCGGCTGTCGAAAACCGTGTGCACCTGCTGGATCAGGTGGTAACCGTCGAGGGTGGTGATGATGACGTCTTCGACACGGTCACCCGGCCGAGCGGAGGCGAACGGCGCACCCGTGACCGCGACGTTGACGATCTCGGCGGCGCCGGCCCAGGTGGCGTCGGGGTCGTCGGTGGGCGCGCGGCCGACCGCGCCGACGGCGAAGCCGGTGGTGTGGTCGATGAGGCTCGCGCCGATGGCACCGTGGATGGCCATCGCCTGCGTGAGGCAGTCGTCAATGCCGGACACGTTTGCTCCTCGGCCCGGAAGTGCGCCCGCCACCCAGTCCGGCCTGGTGGGTGTCGAGCTCGGGCATAGATATATGTCGACCAGCAGCCGCCACGCCGGTCCGGTCGTTGTCGCGCGAGCACGTTACCGCGTGCGGCGAAGCGAATACGGCCGGCGATCGGTCAGCATGTCTCGGATGATCGGTGGTTGCCGTTCGCCCTCCGCCGGGGTCCCGCGTACCGCCGACACCCGCAATGATGATCCTGGGCGTAACGTGGTCGTCACTTTGGCGACGTCTGGCGATAAGGCGTCGTCAGGCGACAACTGGGGCAAAACGGGAGGCGTACCTATGGGCAGCCGTTGGGAGCACCTGGTCGTCGACGCGCTCGATCCGGCGCGCCTCGCGCGCTGGTGGGCCGAGGCGCTCGGCTACCAGATCACCTACGAGCGGCCCGACGAGGTGGAGATCCGCCGCAAGCCCGACGAGCTGCCCGGCTTGATCTTCGTGCCCGTGCCGGACGCCAAGGCCGGCAAAAACCGCCTGCACGTCGACCTTCGCCCCGCCGACCAGGAGGCCGAGGTCGAGCGCTTGGTCAACATGGGTGCCCGGCACGTCGACGTGGGCCAGGGCGGTGCCGCCGGATGGGTGGTGCTGGCCGACCCCGAGGGCAATGAGTTCTGCGTCCTGAAGCAGCGCGAATAGACTCTTCGCGTGATCGAGGCCGAGCGGTTCGTGCCCGAGCCGCGCAAGGACACGGGACACGGGCGCAGCCCGTTCGAGCGGGATCGGGCGCGGGTGCTGCACTCCGCGGCGTTTCGCCGGCTGGCCGCCAAGACCCAGGTGCACACCGCGGGCTCCGACGACTTCCTGCGTACCAGGCTGACCCACTCGCTCGAGGTCGCCCAGATCGCGCGGGAGATGGGCGCCCGGCTGGGGTGCGACCCGGACGTCGTCGACGTGGCCGGGCTCGCCCACGACCTTGGGCACCCGCCGTTCGGCCACAACGGCGAAGACGCGCTCGACGCGGTCGCGCAGGAGTGCGGCGGGTTCGAGGGCAACGCCCAGACGCTGCGTGTGCTCACGCGCCTGGAGGCCAAGGTCGACGGCGCCGGGCTCAATCTCACCCGGGCCTCGCTCGACGCGACCTGCAAATACCCCTGGCCCCGTGCGGAGGGGCGGCGCAAGTTCGGCGTGTACGCCGACGACGCGGAGATCTTCGCCTGGGTGCGCGAAGGCGCGGCCGGCGCGGCCCGTTGCCTGGAGGCCCAGGTCATGGACTGGGCCGACGACGTGGCCTATTCGGTGCACGACGTCGAAGACGGCGTGTTCGGCGGCTACATCGCGTTCGGCCGCCTGCTGGCCGACGCGGGCGAGCGGGCGGCGCTCTGCGCGGACGTGGCGGCCACCTACTCCGCCGAGACGCCCGGCGACCTGGCCGAGGTGCTCACCGACCTGCTCGCCGACCCCGCGCTCGCGCCGCTGGCCGGATACGACGGCAGCTACCGCGCCCAGGCCGCGCTCAAGGGCGCCACGAGCGTACAGATCGGCCGCTTCGTGGCCACCGCCGTGGAAGCCACCAAGGCGGAGTATGAGATTCCCCCAGATGCTGTTCGTCTCGTCGCGGGCCCGCGACGAGACGAACAGCCGGAGAAAGCAAGTGTGGGGCCGCTGCGCCGGTACGCCGCCGACCTCGTCGTGCCGCGCCTGATCCGGGCGCAGTGCGCGCTCCTCAAGGGCATGGCCCTGCGATATGTGATGCGCCGAGAAGGCGCCGAGCTCTGGTACGAGCGGCAGCGGGAGATCCTCACCGACCTGGTCGGCGCGCTCGCCACCCGGGCTCCAGAAGGGCTCGACCCGATCTTCGCACCATTGTGGAAGGCCGCGCCCGACGACGCCAGCCGGCTTAGAGTGGTCATCGACCAGGTGGCCTCTCTGACCGATCCTGCCGCCGTGGCCTGGCACCAGCGACTGACCGGAGGATGAGCGGCATGTATCTGATCATCGGCGCGTCACTCGCCGGGGCGAAAGCCGCGCAGACGCTGCGCGAGGAGGGTTACGCGGGGCGGCTGGTGCTGGTGGGTGAGGAGATCGTGCGGCCGTACGAGCGCCCTCCGCTCTCCAAGGGCTACATGAACGGCAAGGAGCCGCGGGAAAAGGCGTTCGTGCACGACGCGGGGTGGTACGAGGAGCATGACGTCGAGCTGATCCTCGGCCGCCGCGCCACCCACCTCGACACCCTCAACCACGCGGTCACGCTCGACGGGGTTGACCAGCTGCGCTACGACAAGCTGTTGCTGGCCACCGGCTCGCGGGTGCGCACCCTCGACCTGCCCGGCGCCGACGCACACGGCATCCGCTACCTGCGCACGATGGACGAGGCCGAGGCGCTGCTCGCCGGCCTGCGCACGGGCGGCAACGTGGTCGTGGTCGGCGCCGGCTGGATCGGCCTGGAGGTCGCCGCGGCCGCGCGCGAGCACGGCTGCACCGTCACCGTCGTGGAGATGGCGCCCCTCCCACTGCACAACGTGCTCGGCCACGAGGTGGCCGCCGTCTTCCGCGACCTGCACGAGGCCCACGGCGTGCGATTCCACTTCGAGACCGGCCTGCGCGAGTTCGGCACCGCCGGCGGCCAGCTGTCCAATGTGGTCCTCGACGACGGCACCGAGATCCCGGCCGACCTCGCCGTACTCGGCGTCGGCATCCGCCCCTCGACCGAGCTGGCCGAGACGGCCGGCCTGGCGGTTGACGACGGCGTGCTGACCGACGCGTCACTGCGCACCGCCGACCCCGACGTCTACGCCTGCGGCGACGTGGCCCGCTTCCTCAGCCCGTTGGTCGGCGAGCGGATCCGCGTCGAACACTGGTCCAACGCCCTCAACGGCGGCCCGGCCGCGGCCCGCTCGATGCTCGGCCAGCCCGTCTCCTACGACCGCGTCCCGTACTTTTTCACCGACCAGTACGACCTGGGCATGGAGTACGCCGGCTGGGTGCCACCCGGCGGCTACGACCGCGTCGTATTCCGTGGCGATCCGTCCATCGTGGACGGCAAGACCCCGGAGTTCCTCGCCTTCTGGACAAAGGAGGGCCGCGTGCTCGCCGGCATGAACGTCAACATCTGGGACGTGCAGGAGCAGCTCCAGGCCCTCGTACGCGCCGGATACGCCGGCCGCACCGCCGACCTCGACCGCCTCGCCGACCCGTCCGTGCCCCTGGACTCCCTGGCGGCGTAACGATCGCGGGAAACCTTTCGGATTCGGGTGTTTCCGCTTCGTGAGTGGCCGGAGACATATTTGCCCACGTCCGCGTCACGTGCAGACCGTATGCTCCCGCGGGCACCGCTCCCGGCCGGCGGCTCGTAGACCGAGCCGAGATCCCCGGCCGTCCGCTGCCGGGTCCGCGGGACAAGCCCTTGGGCGGTCTTCGTGGGCAGTCGACACAGCGTGACCAGCCCAGGATCGGTACGTCGAGATCTAGCAGACTTAGGGTTGAAATAGCGCTAACTCTCCTAGATCTCGAATCTCGCGCCGCTCGCACGGCCGGAGCGGTTTACTGGCGGCGACGAAACCCCCGCTGCTTTCCCAGATTGCCGATCCGGCAACGGGCATTGTGGACAAACGTCGACCACCGCCTGGCGGGAGCTCGATTCACTCCCCGCCGGTGGCGCGCCTGGGGAGCGCGACCAGCGGCGGACGGGTGAGGCCGCGGGAGCAGCGGTCTGGACCACGACGGACATCGCGGTAGCCCAAATCTCTGTCTAAATAGGTGGGTCGAAGCCACCACGACTCCGGAAGGTCTCCTAGAGGGTGACGTCGACGGCGGTGCCGGTCTTCGGGGTTACGCGCACGTGGGGGTGGCGGTGGACCTTGGTGCGCTGCGGCGTGATCGGCAGCACGGCCGCGCCGTCGTGGAACTCGACCCGCCGGAACGTCCGCACGCACCGGCCGTCGGGCGCGTAGCTCCCAGATCTCTTATCACTTATGACATCCGCGGGTCGGTGCGGTTTACGCGAGAAGTGCTCAGTTAGGCAGCCCGTTACCTGCGCGTGATCTAACGAACCTTGCTGGGATTGCATCCATAGCGTTTCATGTGTGAATGGTTGTCGCGCACGACGCCATGGAGACGCTGATGCCGCAGCGTCGCGGGATGTGCGTTTCCGTGTGCGGCTGGTCGTGCACGTGCCTTGTATGCCGTGTATCTGTAAGCGACCTTGCGAATTGAATCGCCCCTTGGTGGTTTTGCCGAGCCCAAGCTTATGGGGGGTTTCATGCTTGTCGGACGAGGCAGAGAGCTGGTTGAACGCGACAGGGAGTCAGCGCAGCTGGCGTCCTCGTTGTCGGAATGCTTAAGCGGTAAGGGCGGCGTGGTTACCGTCAGCGGTCCGGTCGGTGCCGGTAAGACCGCATTGCTCCGGCAATTCACCCATCGCGCCGTGCAATCGGGTTTCGCGCACCTCAGTGCCAAAGCGTCCCGCGCCGAGCGCCGCGCACCGATGGGCGTGATGGGCCAGCTCCTCGGCGGCGCCCAGCTGCCGGAGGAGGCCGCCGAGAGGGTCATGCGGCTGCTCGACGACGCCGCGCTGACCGCGATGCTGCGCGACCGTGACGACGAGTCGGTCGAGCAGGTCGACATGCGGGTGCGGCGCGGATTGGCCGGGGTGCTGCTGGAGCTGGCCGAGCGGGCGCCGCTGCTGATCAGCGTCGACGACACCCACTTCGCCGACGCGGAGTCGATGCACTGCCTGCTCTACCTGATCCGCCGGATCGAGAGCGCCCGCGTGCTCGTCGTGCTGACCAGCACCGCGGGTGTGCGCACGCCGTGGCCGCGGCTGGCCGCCGAGCTGCTGAGCCAGCCCAACTGCCGGCGGCTGCGGCTCAGCCTGCTCTCGCCGGATGGGGTGGCCTCGCTGCTCGCCGGCCGCACCGGCCTCGGCGACACCGAGCCCGAGTCATGGCACAGGCTCAGCGGAGGGAGCCCGTTGCTGCTCGGCGCGCTGGTCGAGGACTACCGGGTGGAGGGCATGGCCGGCGAGGCGTTCAGCCAGGCCGTGCAGACGGCCCTGTACCGCGGCGACGACTCCATGCTGCCGGTCGCGCAGGCCCTCGCGGTGCTCGGCGAGCCGGCCTCGCCCACCCTGCTCAGCGAGCTGCTGGGCGACGCCTGCCCGTCGGCGGCCAGCGGGCTCGCGGCGGCCACCGACGCCGGCATCGTCGACGCCGGCCGCTTCCGCCACCCGCGCTCAGCGGTTGCCGTGCTGGAGGCGATGAGCACGCACGATCGCACGGAGCTGCACGACCGGGTCGCGCACGTGCTGTACCGCAACGGCGCCGCCGCCGTCACGGTGGCCCGGCACGCGGTCGCCGCCAGCCGCACCGAGGCGCCCTGGTCGGTGTCCCTGTTGCGGGAGGCCGCCGAGCAGGCGATGGCGCAGGACGACACCGGCATGGCGCTCGACTGCCTGCGCCTGGCCGAGCGCAGCCGCGTCGACGTGTCCGAGCGGGCGGGCATCCACGCCGCGCTGCTGCGGGCCAAGTGGCGGCTCGACCCGACGTCCGCCGAGCGGCACGCGCGCGAGCTCCTGCCGGTCGCGCGGGCCGGGATGCTCCGGCCCGACCTAGCGTTGATGCTGGTCAAGCACCTGATGTGGTTTGGCCGGTCGGCCGAGGCGGTCGAGGTGCTCGACAGCATCGACAGCTCGGCCAGCCCGGGCGCCGCGCTCGCCACCTCCTGCGTGCGGATCCGCTTCGGCTACTTCTATCCCGGCACCGCCGCCGGCCACACCGGCGATGCCCCGCTGCGGCGGGCCTCGGCCCTCACCGCCTCGTCCGGCCGGCTGCGGGTCCGCACCGCCAACATCATCGACGCGGTACACCGCGACGGCGTCACCGAGGAGGCGGTCGCCGACGCGCAGGCGATCCTCCAGCAGTACCGGCTCGACGACCACACCTGGGAGTCGATCATCGTCTCGCTGGAGGCGATGGTGCTGGCCGAGTGCCTCGACAAGGCGGCCGACCTGTGCGACGGGCTGCTGAAGGAGGCGGAAGACCGGCGGGTACCCACCTGGCGGGCGCTGCTGTCCGCGATGCGCGCCACGATCAGCTTCCGGCAGGGCAACCTGCCCGAGGCGGAGCGGCACGCACAGGCCGCGCTCTCGCACATCCCGCCGAAAGGGCTGGGTGTCTTCGTCGGCGGCCCGCTCTCGGTGCTGCTGCTGGCCGCCACCCGCCGCGGCCAGTTCGACGAGGCGCTGCGCCTGCTCGCGATGCCGGTGCCGGAGGCGATGTTCCAGACCCCGTTCGGGCTGCCCTACCTGCGCGCCCGCGGCCGCTTCCACCTGGCCAGGGGCAGCCACCGGGAGGCGATCGAAGACTTCGAGGCGTGTGGCGAGCTGATGGTGCGGTGGGGTCTCGACGTGCCCGGCCTCGCGCCGTGGCGCACCGACCTCGCCGAGGCCCGGCGCGGCCTCGGCATCCAGGCCCGCGACCTCGCCGCCGAGCAGATGGCCAAGCTGGGGCCGTACAACCGGCGCACCCGGGGCATCTCGCTGCGCGAGCTGGCCGCCACCGCGGAGTTGGAGCAGCGCGCCGGCCTGCTGCACGACGCGGTCGAAGAGCTGCGGGCCGGCGGCGACCAGCTCCAGCTCGTCGAGGTGATGGCCGAGCTCGGGGAGGCGCAGCACGCGCTCGGCGAGCACGCCAAGGCCCGCCTCACCACCCGCCGGGCGCAGCAGCTCGCCACCAGACACGAGGTGGCGGACCTGGTCTCGGCCGGCGCGACCCCGGACGACGGAGAGCCGGAGTCCACGGAGGTGTCGGCCATCGACGAGCTGAGCGACGCCGAGCGGCGGGTCGCCGCGCTCGCGGCGCAAGGCAACACCAACCAGCAGATCGCCCGCCAGCTCTTCATCACCGTCAGCACCGTCGAGCAACATCTGACCAGGGTGTACCGGAAACTGCGCATCAACCGCCGGTCGGATCTGCCCTTCAGTCTGGTTGCGGGGCTGCGCAACACCGCCTGAACGCTCGAGCCCTCGCGGATACCATCGTTGGGTGCCCGTACAGCCGAAGCTCCTGGCCATCAGTGACCTGCACGTGGCGTATGCGGACAACCGCCAGCTCGTGGAGGGCTACCGTCCGGAGACCGACGACGACTGGCTGCTCGTCGCCGGTGACGTCGGCGAGATGGTGAAAGACGTCGAGTGGGCCCTGCGGCTGCTCGCCAGCCGGTTTCGCAAGGTGGTGTGGGCGCCGGGCAACCACGAGCTGTGGACGCCCAAGGAAGACAGCGTCCAGCTGCGTGGCGAGGCACGCTACAAGCACCTTGTCGAGCTGTGCCGCGGCCTGGGTGTGGTGACGCCGGAAGACCCCTACCCGATCTGGGAGGGCGAGGGCGGGCCGGTCACCGTCGTGCCACTTTTCCTGTTGTACGACTACACGTTCCGGATGCCGCAGTTCACCACCAAGGAGGCGTCCCTCGCGAATGCGTACGACGTGGGCGTGGTGTGCACCGACGAGTTCATGCTCCACCCCGACCCCTACCCGACGCGCGACGCCTGGTGCGCGGCCCGGCTGGAGCTGACGCTGCGGCGGCTCGCCGAGCGCGAGCGGCCCGAGCTGCCGACCGTGTTCGTCAACCACTTCCCGCTCGTGCGCGCGGTGACCGACATCCTGCGCCATCCCGAGTTCGCCCAGTGGTGCGGCACCGTGCACACCGCCGACTGGCACGTGCGGTTCGACTCCGCGGCCGTCGTGTACGGACACCTGCACATCCCGCGGGTCAGCTGGTTCGACGGCGTGCGGTTCGAGGAGGTCTCGCTCGGCTACCCGCGCGAGTGGCGGGCGCGCGCCGCGCCACCGCGGGGGCCGCGCCAGATCCTGCCCACTGTGGATGGTGCCCGTGTTGGCTGAGCTGCTCCCGACGGCCGTGGTGGCCGTCGAGGCGTACGACGACTCGGCGCCGGTCGAGCTCTTCCCGGAGGAGCAGGCCATCGTCGCGCGGGCCGTCGACAAGCGACGGCGGGAGTTTACGACCGTGCGTGGCTGCGCCCGCCAGGCGTTGGCCCGCCTCGGCTACGGTCCGGCGCCGATCCTGCCCGGCCAGCGCGGCGCGCCCCAGTGGCCGGCCGGGATCGTCGGCACGATGACCCACTGCGAGGGATACCGGGCCTGCGCGCTCGCGCTCGACCGCGACGTGCGGACGCTCGGTGTCGACGCCGAGCCCGACGCGCCGCTCCCCGAGGGCGTGCTGGAGGCGATCGCGCTCACCGACGAGCTGGCCATGCTCCGCGACCTCGACACGCGGAGCAGGGGCGTGCACTGGGACAGGCTGCTCTTCAGCGCCAAGGAGGCCGTCTACAAGGCCTGGTTTCCGCTCGCCGCCAAGTGGCTCGACTTCAGCGAGGCGCGGATCGCGATCGACCCCGACGCGGGCACATTCGAAGCGACGCTGCTCGTGCCCGGTCCGGTGACGCCCGAGGGGCCGCTGGCCGGCTTCTCCGGCCGGTGGCTGAGCCGGCGCGGGCTGCTGCTCGCGTCCATCGTGGTCACCGCACCGTCCGCGACGGATGGCGCTTCCACGGCCCCCGCACCGGCGGAGAGGCAACCCGGATAGGGGGTTACTTGATGAAATCTTGCGCTACGACAGGGGGCCACACGCCGGCGGTGAGCACGCCCATCGCGTAGGCGCGTGACACCAGCGCCGCCCGGTTGGGTGCCTTGAGCTTCTTCATCATGGTCGCGACGTGGTACTCCACGCCTTGGCGGCTCAGGTAGAGCTTGGCGGCCAGGTTGACGGTGGACATGCCCATCGCCACACCCAGCAGGATGCGGGCGTCGAGCTCGGTGAGGACCTTGTGGCGGGTCGAGCGGGTGGCCGCGTCGGCCGCCGACTCGTCCCACTGGAGCATGACCAGGATGCTCGACACCAGCGGCGAACGGTCCCGGATGGACACGGCGGTCAGCTGCGCGGGCATCAGGCACTCTTCCGAGCGCAGCCCCAGCACCCGCTCGTTGATCCGCTCGCTGCGCCCCTCGATGAGGCGTACGAACTGGCGGCGGAGCGTGCTCTGGCTGCTCACCCGGAGGTAGTCGAACAGCTCCCGCCCGACGGTCTCCTCGGCCCCGCCGAGCTCCCGGCGAAACGGTTCGTTGGCCTCCTGGACCCGCAGCGCCAGGTCGACGGTGGCCATGCAGATGCCGGAACGCTCGAAGAGCGACCGGTATGCGTTCGCGTGCCGGTGTGCCGGTGAGGGGCCCGCCGGGTGGCGGATCTCATTGGTGGGTTCGGCAATGGCTTGGGTCACGGACCCATGATTGTCGGGTGTTCCCCTTAGGGGACACCCGTAGATGACCCCTAAAGCAGGGACGGGACAGGGCCCTCGCGTAACCGCGAAGACCCTGTCCCGGTGGGGAACTAGTTGACGTTGATGGTGAATGTTGACGTCGTGTTTCGGATGTTCTGCGCGTTGTTGCTGAACCGCAGGTTGTTGAAGGTCACCGAGCCGCGCGCCGGGCCCTCACCCGGCTCGGGCAGCTCGTTCGCCCAGATGCCGAAGCCGGACTTGGCGTCGAACGCGTCGCCGCTGCGCTGCGCCCCCGAGATGGAGACGTTCGTGAAGACGGTGTCCGTCACGGGGAACAGCGGCTGGCCGCCCACGTAGTCGGTCTGGAACATGATGCCGTGGTACGTCGGGTCGACGATGTCGACGTTGTTGACCCGGATTCCTTGGAAGACCTTGCTGGCCGAGTAGACCCAGATGCCGGGGAAGGTCTGCGCGCCCCAGAAGTGACCACCGGCCCGGACGATCGAGAGCCCGTCGAAGACGGTCGGCGGGCTGGCGCCGAAGCCGTCCATCGGGATGCCGAAGTCGAGCGAGCTGATGGTGATGCCGGAGTACACCAACGTGTCCGCGACGTAGATGTTGCGGAACTGGTTGTTGAACCCGCCGTAGACCGCGACACCGGCGGCGCGCCAGGTCAGGACCGAGGTGAGGTTTTCGAACACGTTGTCCCGCTGCTCACCGCCGCCGCCGTCGGTGGCCGCGAAGAGCGCGAAGCTGTCGTCGCCGGACGCCCGCGACTCGTTGTTGCTCACCAGGTTGCCCGTGCTGCCGTTCGTCATGTTGATGGCGTCGGCGAAGAGGTTGCGCGAGCGGGTGTTCCGGATCGTCGTGTTGTCGGTGTTGAGGCCCCAGAAGAGGCACATCTGGTGCTCGGCCCAGATCCCGTCGATGGTGATTCCGGAGACGTTTTGCAGGTCGAAGACCTTGCCCGGACCGTCGTTGCGCTGGGTGTAGTTGCCGAAGTACGAGAACCCGGTAAACAGCGAGCCGCCCGACGCGCCTTCCACGCGGAAGCCGACGTCGGTGTTCTCCTGGTTCTGCGGCGCGACGAACCGGGTGTACCAGGCGCCGGCGCCGACCACGCGCACGGCCTTGCCGTACACCTGGAACTTGCTCGACGTCGGGTACTCGCCGGCGGGCAGGTAGACGCCGATCAGGTTGCCGGTGGTGTCCATCCGCACCCGGTCGAGCGCGTTCTGCACGTCCTGGTGGGTGAAGCCGGCCGGCGTCGTGTACCGCGCCGGGTCCGGGTTGCCCACCTGCGACACCTGCTCGGTGCTGATGAAGTCGATCGCGAACGTGCCGCTGTTGGCCGCGTCCTTCTGGAGCTTGATGCGGCTGCCGGCGGGCACGGTCGAGTTGAGGAAGATGTTCGCCTCGTCGTAGATGTGCCGCGGGCTGCCCGCGCCCGGCGAGTTGCCGGGACTGGCCTCGGCGCCGTACAGCCAGGCGTACTTCGAGGTCAGCGGGATCGCCTTGTGGAACACGTCGTTGACGTACACGTTGAGCGTGCTGGTGGTGCCGTCCGGGATGGAGAAGCGGGTGACCAGCGTGTTGGTGTCTCCGCGCGTGGTGAACTGGACGGACGCGCCGTTCTGGTTGAGCGTGACCGCGCGCCGGCCGGACGCCTCGCCGGCGAGGTCGCCGATCGTCCGGTTCGGACCGACGACGGCCGCGCCGCCACCGACCGCGCCGTCCTCGGCCTCCAGGATGTCGAACGGCATGTTCGCGCCCCGGCCCACGAAGAGCGGCCGCTCGCTGGTGTTGTTGGCCTGCTTGACCGGCAGCTCGTTGCCGTCGTTGGCGAGCACCACCCGCACCGTGTACCGGCCGTTGGCGGCGGTCCACGTGCCGAGGTTGAGCACCGGCGTGGTGGCCCCGGCCGCGATCGCGCCGCTGTGCGAGCCGGTGAGCGTCCGCACCACCGTGCCGGAGTCGTCGAGCACGGTCAGCGTGACGCCGTGCGCGCCCGCCGCCGAGGCGATGTTGCCCTGGTTGCGGATAGACGCGGTGAACGTGACCGTGTTGCCGTTGGACGGGTTGTTCGGCGTCCAACCGACCGCCGCGGCGACCAGGTCCGAACTGGACACCGGAGTGACCACAAGGGACGTCGGGCTGGTGAAGGCGTTGTTGGCGTCGTTCTGCTCGATGATGTCGTTGTCCTCGTCCACCTTGGCCGTCACCTGGTAGGTGCCGGCGTCACGCGGGCCGATGTTCGCCGACACCGTCGCGGAGGCGCCAGCGGCGAGCCCACCGACGGCGGCGGTGCCGGCACGCGTCGTACCCAGGTAGAAGTTGACGTCCGTGGCACCGGAGGCCGCGGTGCCCGCGTTGCGCACGGTGGCGGAGAGGGTGATGGCGCTGGTCTCCACCGGCGCGGCCGGGCTCGACGTGATGCCGGTGACGGTCAGGTCCGGGTTGGGTGCCGGCGAGCCGATCACCTGGAACTCCGCGACCTGCCCTCCCGGCGCGCCCGAGTTGGCGGTGAAGCGCAGCTGCACGTCCGCGACGGTCGCGGTGACCGGGATCGTCACGCTGTTGCTGGAGGCGGGGTTGAACGTGTACGTCTGCTGGGACACCAGGTTGGTGAAGCCGGACGCGCTCTGCTCCCGCCCGAGCACCTGGAGCGTCTGCGTCCGGGTGCCCCAGATCGGGTCCGGGTTGAGCCGCAGCACGACCGAGTTGACGCTGGCGTTCGAGCCGAGCTGCACGGTCAGCGTGCCGGGGAACCCGTTGGACTCCCAGTAGGTGCCCACGTTGTCGTCGTTGGCGTTGGTCGCGACGAACGTGTGCACGTGGCCGGACGCGGTGACCGGCTTGCCCACGGCGAGGTTGGTGCCGCCGGTGGGGCCGCCCGGCCGGGTGACCGTGTTGCTGTTGCCCGACTGGTTGCCGGCCGCGTCCCGGGCCCGCACGTGGTACGAGACCGTGGTGCCGTCCGGCTGGTTGTCGGTGAACGTGGTGACGTTGCCGGCCACGCTCGTGCGCAGCTCGTTGTTGGCGTAGACGTCGTAGGCGGTGACGCCGACGTTGTCGGTCGACGCGCCCCAGGTGAGCCGGATCTGGCCGGTGCCCGGCTGGGTGTACGCGAGGTTGCCGGGCGTGCTCGGCGCCTCGGTGTCACCGGTCGCCGGGCCGTACACCTCGAGCTCGGAGATCTGCCCGGCCGGCCAGCCGGTGTTGGCGGTGATGTTCAGCCGCACGTAGCGCGTGGTGGTCGCGGTGAAGTCGATCGTCACGGTGTTGCCGCTCGCCGGGTTGAAGACGTAGCCGGCGGAGGCGACGAGCGTGCCGAACGACGAGCCGTTGGTGCTCGACTGCACGGTCAGCGTCTGGGTGCGGGTGCCCCAGCCGGCCGGCAGCTTGAGCACCAGCTGGTTGACGCTCACCGACGAGCCGAGGTCCACCTGGATCCACTGTGGAAACGCGTTGTTCGCGCTCTCCCAGTAACTGCCCTGGTTGGCGTCGTTGGCGTTGCCGCCGGGGTAGCCACCCTGGGAGCTGCTGACCTGGATCGCCTTACCCGCGGCGAGGTTGGGGCCCGCGGCGGCGACGGCGAAGACGTCCAATGTGGATAGCTGGCCGGCCGCCGCCCCGGTGTTGGCGGTGATGTTCACCCGGACGTACCGCGCGGTGGTGGCGCCGAAGTTGATCGTGACGGTGTTGCCGCTGCCCGGCGCGAACGTGTACGTGGCCGAGGAGACGATCGTGGCGAACGTGCTGCCGTTGGGGCTGCCCTGCACGGACAGCGTCTGGTTGCGCTGGCTCCAGCCCGCCGGGAGCTTGAGCTGCACCTGGTCGATGCTCCGGCTGCTGCCGAGGTCGACCTGTGCCCACTGCGGGAAGGCGCCGGAGCCCTGCCAGTAGGTGGCCTGGTTGCCGTCGGTGAGGTTGGCGACGGGGAAGGCGCCGTCGCTGGCGCTGGCCGCGGCCGGGTGGCCGGCGGCGAGGTTGGGACCGCCGGCGGCTTCGGCGGGCGTCGCGACCGCGACACCCGCCACCAGCAGGAGGGCGGCGACCAATGCTCTCGGGGATCTGCGGGACATGGCGGTGCGGCACCTACTTCCGTGGGCGACAGAGGGGGCCAGACCGGTGACGTCGCCACGCCCGGGCGCGTGGGGCGTACCGCCGTGCGCTTGTTTCGTGACGATGACGATACAAATACAGACTGATCAACGCAAGAAGCGAATCAACAGCCTGCAAAAAATCAACTTGGCCAACTAGCTCGCCCAGGTGGTCCCAGTGCGGCGCCGATCCGCCAGTTGTCCGTTCTCGGATGAGCGCGGCACGAGGGTCGATGCGATGCTGAACGGCGTTGATCCCACGACGAGGGCGGTGGGGACGCCGTCGGGGGCCGTCGGGAGGTCCGTGTGGCCGGGGGTACCGATGGGGAGACATTCGGCGAGCGGCATAGCGCGGGTGCGACCGGTTCTGGCCGTTGCCGCGTTGGGTGCGGTGGCGTTGCTGGTCGCCACCGGCCTGTACATCCGTGTTCGTGACGAGCCGGGCGGCGCGACCCGGCTGACCTCGGCCTGCCCGCACACCGTGCGCGTGGTGACGGCCTCCTCGTTCGCCCCGGTGCTGGACGCGCTGGCTCCCGGGACGAGGGCGGACGACAGCTGCGTCAACCTTCAAGTCGCGGTCGCGGACGGGCGCGCGGCGCCGGAGGCTGTCGAGCGGATCGACGCTGACGTGTGGATACCCGACGACTCGTCGTGGGCCGCGGTCGCCGGTGGCGGGCTTCTCGCCGCCAAGGAGGTGGCCGGCTCCGGCACCGTGCTGGCGGAGACGCCCATCTACATGGTCACCGACGCCGCCACGGCGGATCGGCTTCGCGCGGCGGGCGGCTCGTGGCTGGCGCTGGCCAACCTCGTCGCGTCGGATTCCGGTGTCCGCCTCGCGGTGCGCGACCCGGCGGGCTCGGGCGACGGCATGGTGGGCGCCGGTGGTGTCGCCGAGGCGGTGTGGCTGGCGAAAGGCATGGACGCCTCGGCGCTGGCGCTGGCTCGTGCCATGCGCGTCACCCGCACGGTGACCGGCCGCGATCCGGCACTGCCGGCGGGGCGCGGCGAGGTCGGGCTGGTGCCCGAGTACGCGCTGCTGCCGCGCCTCGGCTCGGCGCCACCGGCGGTGCTTCCCGGCAGCGACTACGCGGTCGTGCTGCGCTACACCTGGCTGCCCACGAGGGCGGCTGTGAAGGACCTCGCCCGGGTGGCCGCGCTGGACCGCTTCCGGACGCTGCTTGCCGGCGAGGCCGGCGCTGCCGCGCTGGACGACGCCCGGCTGCGCGCGCCGGGCGCGGACACGCCGCCGGGCGCCGACGTCCAGTTGCCGGCGTTGGCTCGCGCCCGGATGGGCGTGCTCGGTCCGCACCATGTGGACCACGTCCTGGCCACCTGGTACGCGCCCGATCGGCGGACCAACCTGCTGGCCGTCGTGGATGTGTCCGGATCGATGGGGCAGCAGGCGCCCGGCTCTGGTGCCAAGCTGATCGACCTCGTGCGCGAGGGCTGCCGCGCGCTGGGCCGGCTGCTCCCGGACGACAGCCGGGTGGGGATCTGGGAGTTCGGCCTGGCGCTGGACCCGCCACGTGACTACCGGGTGGTGCTCCCCACCGCTCCACTGGCCGCGGGGCATCGCGCCGCGATGGACGCGGCCGTCAGCCGGCTGGCCGCGCGGCAGACCGGCACCGGCCTCTACGACACCATCCTGGCCGCGTACATCGCCGGGCGGGACGCCGCCGAACCGGGTGTGTCGACGCAGGTGCTGATCTTTACCGACGGGCGCAACGAGGGCGACGCGCAGGGCATGACCCTGGCGCAGCTGACCGCGGGGCTCCAGCGGGCGAAGGATCCGGCCCGCCCGATCCACCTCAGCGTGGTCGCTTTCGGCCAGCGGCGGGAGGCGAAGCTGCTGGCGGGCGCGGTCAAACCGGTCGACGGGTACGTCGCGGATCTCGCCACGGCCGAAGAGGTGACGGCGGTGTTCATCCACACCGCGGCTGGCGGTCTCCACGGCGACTAAGGCCGTTTTCGCAGGTGAGTGCCCCGTTGACAGGGGATACCTAACAGCTAAACTCTAGCTGTTAGGTATTGGAGGAGCGTCCATGAAACACGTCGTGCTCGGCCTGTTGGCGGCCGGCCCCGCGCATGGGTACGAGGTGCGTCGGCGCTACGACGAGCTCTTCGCCGGCGCCGGCGTGGAGGTCAACGTCGGGCAGATCTACATCACGCTCGGTCGCCTGGAAAAGGACGGCCTCGTCACCTACACACCCGCGTCGGGCGGAGATCGGCGAGACCGCAAGGTCTACCGGCTCACCGACACCGGCACCAAGGCGCTGCGCGAGTTCCTGGCCGAGCGCCCCGACACCCCGATCGTCAAGCCGGACGTGCTGCTCAGGCTGGTCACGGCCCGGCTCGCCGCGAGTGTGATCCCGGGCATCGACGCGCGCGCGATCATCGCCGATCACCGGCAGCGGTGCTACGAGGCGCTGCGCGACCTCGACCGCCAGGCCGGGCAGGCCGCGCCGGGCAGCGTGAGCGGCCTGCTCCTCCAGGCGACCGCGCTGCACCTTCAGGCCGAGCTGCGCTGGCTGGAGGCGTGCGAGCAGCAGCTCACCCAGATCCTTCCCCAGACGAAGCCGGACGGAGACCAGCCATGACCGACCCGTTGCTGCGCGCCAGCGCGCTCAAGCGGACCTACCGCGGCGGAGCCCGGGAGCACGCCGCCCTGCGAGACGTTTCCCTGACCGTGGCCCCCGGCGACTGGGTGGCCATCACCGGGCCGAGCGGCTGCGGCAAGTCGACGCTGCTGCACCTGCTCGGTGGCCTCGACAGACCGGACAGCGGCGAGGTGTGGCTGGCCGGCACCCGCCTGGACGACCGCGACGAGAGTGGCCGGGCCCTGCTGCGCCGGCGGCACGTCGGCTTCGTGTTCCAGTTCCTCAACCTCGTGCCGACGATGACCGTGATCGGCAACGTCGAGCTGCCCCTGGTGCTCCAGGGCGTCGGGCGCCGCGAGGCGCGCGGCCGCTCATTGGAGGTGCTCGAGGAGCTGGGTGTCGGCGACGCCGCCGACGCCGCGCCCGCCGAGCTCTCCGGTGGCCAGCAGCAGCGGGTGGCGCTGGCCCGTGCGGTCGTGCACGGCCCCGACGTGCTCCTCGCCGACGAGCCGACCGGCGCCCTCGACTCGGCGTCGGCCGAAGTCGTGCTCGACCTGCTTCGCCGCCGCCACGACGGCGGCCAGAGCATCGTGCTGGTCACCCACGACCACCGCGTCGCGGCCGCGGCCGACCGGGTGGTGACGATGCTCGACGGCGAGATCGTCGACGAGCGCGACCTCAGCGGCACCAAGCAGCGCCCCACGTACGCCAACCTGATCAACCTGGAGGGCTGAGCCGTGTCGGCCACCCTTCGCCTGGCGATGTCCGGGCTGCGCGGGCGGAGCAAGGTCGCCGCCGGCGCCACCGCGCTGGTGGCCGCGCTCGCCGCGGCTGCCGTCGTCGCCGGGCTGTCCGTGCAGAGCCAGGGCGGCCCGCAAGTCGACGACATCTACCGCGACTCCGGCCGCCCCGACCTGGTGGTCTACGGCGAGCCGGTCGTGCTGGAGGGGCTGCGCGGCGACGCCGCCTTCGCCGCGACCGGCCCGGTCACCACCTACACCACGGGCGACGTCACGCTCGGCGACGGATCGGTCGAGGCACGCGTCGACACGCTCCCGCCGGCCTCCGCGCCGGGCGCGCCCCAGCTGCGCACCGGACGCTGGCCGTCGGCGCCGGGCGAGGTCGTGTTCGACCGCGCGGCCGCCGTCGAGGCCGGGGTCCGCGACGGCGATCGGGTACAGGTCAACGTGGCCGGCCGCCCGGCGACCCTGACCGTGGTCGGCACCGCCGTCGACCTCACCGACTGCTTCTATCCCGACTGCGACCCCATCCGCCTCTTCGTCGACCAGGCCGGGCTGCGGGCGCTCGCGCCCGACGTGGCCGACCGGCACACGCTGCTCATCGCCCGGCTCACCGACCCGGACGCAGCCGACGCGGCCGCCGCCCGGCTCGGCGGCAGCGCCGGCGTCGACGGCGTGCAGCCGTGGCCGGACACCCGCGCCGACATCCTCGCGCGGGAGCTCATCTTCGGTGCCTCACTCGCCGCGTTCGGCGTCTTCGTCCTGCTCGCCGCCGCGTTCGTCGTGGCCGGCACGGCGGCCGCGCGGCTGCTGGCCCGGCGCCGCGAGATCGCGCTGCTCCAGGCGGTCGGATACACCAACCGGCAGATCATCGGCGGCCTCCTCGGCGAGACGCTGATCCTCGGTGTCGCCGGCGCGGTCCTCGGCTGGGTGGCGGGCACGCTGATCGCACCGTCCCTGCAAGTGGGGCTCTCCGCGGCGATGGGCCGCGGCGGCTTTCGGGTGAGCGTGGTGTCGCTGCTTGTCGCGGTCGCGTTCGTCGGCGTGATCCTGACCGCCGCGACCGTGCTGCCCGCGCGCCGGGCCGCCCGCCAGCCGGTCACCGACGTGCTCCGCGACGCGCCGCCGCGTTCGGCCGCGCCGGCCCGCGTCGCCCGGCTGCTGGAGCGGACGCGGCTGGGGCCGGCCACCCGCTTCGGGCTCGGCAGCGTGCTGGCCCGGCCGGCCCGGTCGGCGCTGACCGCCGCCGCGCTCGCCATCGCCGTGGCCGCGGTCGTGGTGGCCGCCGGTTTCCTGTCCACGATGGACAGGTTCGTCACCGACCCGGCCCGCTCCGGCGACCCGTACGACGCGGTGGTGGCCGGCGACGGCACGGACGGTGCGGGCACAGCCGCCGCGCTGTCGGCGATGCCCGAGGTCGCGAGCTGGTACACCCAGACCGACCGGCGGGCGACCCTCGGCGACGCGACGTTTCTGGCCCGGGCGATCGGAGGCGACCCGGCCCGGGCGGGCTTCGTGCTCCGCGAGGGCCAGCCGCTGCGGGCGGCGGGGGAGGCGCTCGCCGGATACGGCTTCCTGAAGCGCTTCGACCTCGACGTCGGCGACACCGTCGACATCCGCGCCGGCGAGACACCGCTCTCGCTGAGGATCGTCGGCTGGTACAGCGAGACCGAGGACACCGGCGAGGTGCTGATGTACCGGGCCGAGATGCTCCCCGGCGCCACACCCGACGCGTTCCTCGTCTCCGCCGGGAGCGGCACGCCGGAGCGGCTCGCGACCGCGCTGCGCGACAAGCTCGGCCCGGCCGCGATCGTGCGCCCCATCGAGTCAGACCCCGACGAGCTCGCCCTCTTCACCTATTCGATGCTCGTCATGGCCGGGCTGGTGCTCGTCGTGAGCCTCGCCAACCTGGCCGCCGCACTGCTCAGCGGCGCGCGGGAGCGGGCCCGCGTGCTCGGCGTGCTGCGCACGGTCGGGTTCACCGTGCGGCAGACGCTCGCCCAGTCGGCGAGCGGCGGGGCCGCGCTCGGTCTCGCCGCCGGCATCGTCGGCCTGCCCGCGGGGCTCGCCCTCTTCCAGGTGCTCTCCGACCAGATGACCATCGGCATCGGGGCCGGGCCGGGGCTTGCCCGAAACCCCTCGTGGGTGGTGCTCGTCCTGACCGTGCCGGTGGCGGCGCTCGTCGGCGCCCTCGCCGGTGCCGCGGTGACCCGCCGCCTGGCCGGCACGGCGGCTTCCACGCTGGTCCGGTGGGAGTGATGGCGATGGCCGTCGACGTGGTGCGACCGGCGCGCCGGTCCGAGTTGGACGCGATCCGCGCGTTCGTGGTGATGGGGCTCGTGTTCTTCCACTCGGCGCTGGTCTTCGACGCGCGCGACGACTTCTACGTCAAGAACCCCGAGACGACCGGCGCGATCACCATCTTCGCCGGGCTGGCCGTCGTGTGGGCGATGCCGATGCTCTTCATGGTCGCCGGCCTCGGCGTGTGGCACTCGCTGCGCCGCCGCGGCCCAGCGGGCATGGCGGCGGAGCGGTTGCGCCGGCTCGGTGTGCCGCTGGTGTTCGTGACGGTCGCGCTCGTCCCGCTGCCGCAGTGGCTCCGGCTGCGCGGCGAGACCGGCTCCGACGAGTCGTACCCGCGCTTCCTGCCCCGGTTCTTCGACGTACACCTGGACCTGTCCGAGTTTCCGTTCGTCCTACAGGGCGAGCACTTCGAGACCGGTCACCTGTGGTTCGTGGTGCTGCTGCTCGCGTTCTCGCTGATGCTGGCGCCGGTCGCGGCCTGGCTCCCGCGCGACTCCGGCCGCCAGGTCCTGGATCGGCTGGCCACCGCGGCGCGGCGCCGCGGCGCGATCCTGCTGCCGGCCGTGCCGGTCGCGGTGCTCTGCGCGCTGGTGGGGCTCGAAGAGTCCTACGCGGGCTGGAGCCGCTGGGCATACCTGCTGTTCTTCGTGTACGGCGTGGTGCTGGCCGCCGACCGGCGATTTCGCGAGGCGATGCGCCGCGCGGCCGGGCTGGCCGGTGTGCTGGCGATCGCCCTCTTCTCGGTCGGCGCGGTGGCGTTCATGTCGGCGGACGACCCGTTCACCGACATGACCGGGGTGGCGATCGCCGCCCGAACGCTCTACGGGCTGACCGGCTGGTGCGCCCTCGTCGCCATCGCCGGCTTCCTCGACCGCCCAACGCGCTCCACATCGGACACGCCGGGAGGCGGGCGCTTGTCCGGCTACGTGAGCACGGCGGCGCTGCCGCTGTACCTGCTGCACCAGCCGATCCTCGTCGCCGTCGCCTATGTCGTCGTGCGCTGGGACGCGGGGATCCCGATCAAGTATGCGGTGCTCGTCACGGTCACGTACGCCATCACGGTGGCCGCCTACGAGCTGCTCGTGCGGCGCACGCGCCCCACAAGGTTCCTTTTCGGCCTGCGCGCTTGATACATTCACGAGCGTGACGGATTCGGCGCACCCGCGACGGGTCGCCGCGCTGCCCCTGCTCCTGGCCCTCTTCGTCACGCTCCTCGTCCCGCCGCCCACCGCGCGGCCCGCATCGCCCGCGTCGACAGCCGCCGGCGCGGGCGTCGCCGCTTCCGGGCGGTTCGCGGCGACCTCCGCCTGGCCGAGCGCGTTCGCCGTCGTCGCGGCGATCGGGTCCGCCGCCGCGTCCGCACCGGTGTCGGGCGCCGTCACGGCCGCCGCGATCGCGACGCTCGCGCCACCCGTGGCCGGCTGGTCCGTCCCGCTGCGCTCCACAGTGGAGCGAGCGGTCGGCGCGCCACTCCTCGCCTTCCGGGGCCGGGCTCCGCCTGCCTGACGGCACGCGTCGAGTCCACTTCACCCTTTCACCCAAGCGAGGAGAGTCATCGTGTCGCGCGCCAATGCCGCGCGCGCCGTCCTCGCCCTTGTCGTCATCGTCGTGTCCGGATGGCTCATCGCCGTCCGGCCGGCGCGGCTCGGGCTGGATCTGCGCGGCGGCACCCAGATAGTGCTGGAAACGAGAGACGGCGAGCTGGCCAAGGCCACCGCCGAAACCACGGACGAGGCGGTCGAGGTGCTCCGCCGCCGCGTCGACGCGCTCGGCCTGTCCGAGCCGACGCTGGCCCGGGCCGGCGAACGCCGCATCATCGTCGAGCTGCCCGGCGTCAGCGATCCGCGCCAGGCGACCGAGGTGATCGGCCGCACCGCCCAGCTCACCTTCCGCCCGGTACTCGCTCCAGGATCCACTGTGGACGGCGGGCAGACGCTGCCGGACGAGCGGGGGCAGCAGCTCCAGCTCGGGCCGGCCGCGCTCACCGGCAACCAGGTGGCCGACGCGGTCGCCGGGCGCGGACAGTTCAGTGGCTGGGAGGTACAACTCGACTTCCGCGACGCCGGGAAGGCCGCGTGGGCGAAGCTGACCGGCACCGCCGCCTGCGCACCGCAGGGCGACCCGACCCGGCGCGTGGCCGTCGTGCTGGACGACCGGGTCCTGGTGTCCGCCGAGGTGGACACCGAGACCCCGTGCGGCACCGGCAACGCCAGCGGCCGGGCCCGCATCACCGGTACGTTCACCGCGGCCGAGGCGCGCGAGCTCGCCCTGCTGGTCCGGGCCGGCGCGCTGCCCACGCCGGTCGAGATCATCGAGCAGCGCACGGTCGGGCCCACGCTCGGCCAGGAGGCGATCGAGGCCTCCGCGCGGGCGGCGATCATCGGGGTGCTGGCCACCGCGCTGTTCGTCGTCGCGGCGTACCGGCTGGTCGGCCTCATGGCAGCGCTGGCCCTGGGCGCCTACGGGCTGATCTCGTACGCCACCCTGCTCGCCTTCGGCGCGACCCTCACCCTGCCGGGACTGGCCGGCTTCGTCCTGGCGATCGGCATGGCGATCGACGCCAACGTACTCGTGTTCGAGCGGGCCCGCGAGGAGTACGCGACCGGCCGGCGCACGCCACGCTCCGCGCTGCGGACCGGGTTCACCAAAGCCTGGTCGGCGATCGCGGACGCCAACGTGACCACGCTGCTCGCGGCCGGACTGCTGTTCTTCCTCGCCGCGGGGCCGGTACGCGGCTTCGGCGTCACGCTGTCCGTGGGCGTGCTCGTGTCGATGTTCACCGCGCTCGTGCTGAGCCGCGTGCTCACCGAGGGCGCGCTCGGCCTCGCCCGCCGGCCGCGGTGGACCGGCCTGGCACACACCGGCTGGGTGCGCCGCGCCCTCGCCCGCCGCGAACCCGACATCATGGGCCGCCGGCGCCGCTGGCTCGCGATCTCGGCGCTGGCCGTCGCGCTCGCGGTGACCGGCATCGCCGTGCGCGGGCTCAACCTCGGTGTCGAGTTCACCGGTGGCCGGCTCGTCACGTACACGACGAGCGCGTCGTTGAGCCCCGAGGCCGCGCGGGCCGCGGTGGTCGGGGCCGGCCTGCCACGTGCTGTCGTGAACGCTCAGGGCACATCGGGGGTGAGCGTTCGCGCCGGCTCGTTCGACGACGCGACCGAGGCACGCGTGCGGCAGGAGCTGTCCGAGGCCGGGGGAGGCGACGTCCGGCGCGAGCGGGACGACCGCATCGGCCCCAGCCTCGGCGAGGAGCTGCGCCGCAAGGCCGTGGTCGCCCTGGTAGTCGCGCTCGCCGCGCAGCTGGCATACCTGGCGGTGCGCTTCCACTGGCGGTGGGGCCTGTCCGCGGTGGCGGCGATGGCGCACGACGTGCTGCTGTTGCTGGGCGTCTTCGCCTGGCTGGGCCGTCCGGTCGACGGCGTTTTCCTCGCCGCGCTGCTCACCGTCATCGGCTACTCGGTCAACGACTCGGTGGTCGTCTTCGACCGGGTCCGCGAGCTGGTCCGGGCCGGCCCCCGCGGCCGCAAACGGCCGGCGTTCGCGACGCTCGCCAACCGGGCCTGCCTACAGACCGTGCCGCGCACGGTGAGCACCGGCCTGGGCGCGATCTTCGTGCTTGTCGCGCTCGTCGCGCTCGGCGGCGACTCGCTGTTCGACTTCGCGCTGGCCCTGCTGATCGGCGTGGTCGTCGGGACCTACTCGTCGGTGTTCGTAGCCACCCCACTGGCCGTCGAACTGGAGCCCTAGACGGACCGGAGCGGTGCGGGTCGCGGCGGGGGCGGGGCGCCGCCGCGACCCTGCTAGGGTGCCGCACGTGAGCGGGGGCGCCTTCCGCGCCACGCGAACGAGCGAACCAGGAGACACAGTGACCGACGCTGACGTGCACCTCGTCGCCCAGCCGCGCATCGACACCGTCGTGACGGACTTCCACACGGAGAGCCGGCGGCTGCGTAGTGACTACGCCGGGATGGCCTGGATCGGCGAAGAGCCGGACGGCGAGACCGGCATGATGGGCCCCAACTACCGGCGCCGCATGGTCGACTCGCAGCTCTTTCTGCCCGACACCCACTGGTACGACGTGGACGCCCTCGACGACGTCGAGGTGCAGCTCACGGTCGGGCTGGTGCAGGTGCCCGCCACCGACCGCGGCACGCAGGGCCTGGTCGGCGCGATCGGGGAGCCCGAGGTCGACTTCTTCGAGCACCCGGTCGGCCTCGACGGCGTCGGCCTATGCCTGAGCCTCCACGGGGAGATCTGGTCGAACGTCGGTCTCTCCTACCGCGTCACCGTCCTGGCCCGCCCAGAAGCGCTCCTCCGTAAGGGGGACACCCCTCAGCAGGAGGAGGAAGACGACTCCTGACCCGACCGCGGCGTCGCCCGCGTCAGGCGCGCACCGCGGAGTGGCTCACGGTCGCCGCGGGCCGGGCCGCCACCACGTCGTCGATCGCGCCGGCGAGCAGGTCGCGGAGCGTCGTGTCGGGGTCGGGGATGCACGCCTTGGCGATGCCCTGCACCGCGAACTCGACGGTGCGCGGCGCGCCATGCCGCTGGTACATCCTCCGGGACACGGAGACGTCGTAGGTGAACCGGTGTGCCCAGCGTGCCGCGAGTGGCGCGCGGAGCAACGCACCCCGGCTGGACGGCCTGAGCGTGTCCGGCGGGCGGCCGTCGAGGCCCGCCAGCAGGCGGTTTCCGCTCAGCACCGAGACGGCCATCGCGTTTTGCATCTCGGCGGAGACGACCGGGAGGGCGGTCTCGGCGGCGCGCAGCGCGATCAGCGCGTCCCACCGGACGTCGTCGCTGGTCAGGCCGATCACCGAGGGGATCAGCTCGGCGAGGCGCTGGCGGCCGGGGTCGCTGGTGTGGTCGTTGACCAGGCGGGCGAGCGAGGCGAGCAGCGGGTGTGTGCAGGCCGGGTGGTCGCTCCACCGCTCTCCGGCGAGGTAGGACGCCATCTCCATGAAGCAGGCACCCTTGCGTGGGTTGCGGTGGCGGCCGCGGGACAGCAGCGGCATCGAGTCGGGCAGGTGGACGTCGGTCGTCATGGGCACCTCCAAGCCACAGGTGCGGGTCAGACTCCTCTCAGTTTCCCCCTTGTGGCCGCTCTAGTCACGGGCATTACCGTCCGCCCGGACTAGTGGGCGAATCCATCGCGTCCAGGATGAATCAGGCATATAACCGGCGGTGCGGTAGAGCTCGTGGGCGCCCGGGTTGCCGTCGTCAACCATCGCGTCGGAGCGGCGGCCGCCCAGCTCGACGAAGCGTTCCTCGGCGGCGGTGAGCAGCGCGCGGCCGATGCCCTGGCGGCGGTGGTCGGGGGAGACCGCGAGCCGGTAGATGTGGCAGCGCCACCCGTCCCATGCGGCGATCACCGTGCCGACGAACGCGCCGTCCGACTCGGCGATCAGCACCGACTCCGGGTCGTGGCGCAGCAGCCGGGTAACGCCGGCAAGGTCGTCGCTCACGCTGCGGCCATGGGCCGCCGCGGTCCAGAAAGCGAGCAGTCGCTCGGCGTCGTCCAGCCGGCCGGCGCGGATCTTCATCACTACACTCTTGCCCGGCGGCGCCCTGTATGTCGAGGACGCGTGCGCCAAAATCCCCGACCTCCGCCGCCATGTCCGGTGTGCAAGACCAAACCGCGGGACGCGCCCTGGTCGCGGCTCCGCACCCCAAACGACGCACGCCGTGTGCGACCGGCCGCGGCGGCCCCGTTGTCTGATCCCCGGGGTTGATCGTTCCGGCGAATCTGGCCGCTCCCAAAGACGGTTGACCGCAAGTACCGGGCCTGGGGAGGCAGTACGCGGTAAGGGGAGAGAGACCATGCCACAGGAGACGTCCGCAACGCGGCTGCGCGCGATGGCGGCCGAGGTGTTCGACGTACCGGCGGAGGAGATCACCGACGGCGCGGCCTTCTACGAGGATCTCGGCGTCGACTCGCTTCAGAAGGTCGACTTCGTCGTACGGATGGAGCGGCAGCTCGGTCTGAAGCTCACCGACGACGAGGCGGCCGGCATGCGGGACCTCGGCGGGGCCATCGCCATACTGCGCAGCCGGGGACTGAGCGTTGGACCGTGACGGCGTCGCGGTGTCCGGCGTGGGCGCGGTCTCGCCCGCCGGGCTGGGCGTGCACGCGTTGTGGCGCGCCATCGAAGACCGCCGGGTGCTCACCGGGCCCGTAACGCGATACGACCTGTCCGGCTACCCGACGCAACGGGCGGCCGAGGTGCCACCCGGCGCGGTGGCGGCGCTCGACTCGCTGGTGCCGCCGCACGAGTCGCTCGCCGCCCGCTACCTGGCCGCCGCCACGCTGGAGGCGCTCGGCGACGCGGGCCTGCCGGCGCACCGGCGGCGGGGACGGCTGGGACTGTTCGTGGGGACGGTCATGGGCACCCGGCCGCTGCTGGACCGGGCGATCGGGCGCGGACCGCTCGGCGTGGCCGACCGGGCCTGGGCGCGCCCCGACGAGCTGCTCGCCGCCGTCCGCCAGGTGGTCACAGTGGACGGTCCCGCGGTGCTGCTCGCGCCGGGCTGCTCCGCCGGCAACGAGGCGATCGCCGCCGGTGCCGCCGCGGTGGCCTCCGGCGAGGTCGACGTGGCGATCTGTGGCGGGGCGGACGAGCTGTCGCTGGAGGTGTTCGCGTTCTTCACGTCGATGCGGGCGCTCGCCGGCGACGAGATCCGGCCGTTCGACGCGGGACGCAGGGGCACGATGCCGGGCGAGGGCGCCGCGGTGCTCGTGCTGGAGCGGGCGGAACGGGTCGCCCGCCGGGGGCGCCGGCCACTCGCCCGGGTGCTCGCCACCGCGTCCGCCGCCGACGCGCACAACCTGACCCAGCCGCACCCGGACGGCGCCGGCCTGATCGTCACGATCCAGAACTGCCTCGACCGCGCGCGGGTCGAGCCCGACGACGTCGACTGGGTCTGCGCGCACGGCACGGGAACCCCGGCCAACGACGCGGTGGAGGCCCGGGCGGTCGCCAAGGCGCTCGGCGGCCGGCGGCGCCCGGTGGTCTCCTCGGTCAAGGGACAGCTGGGCCACGCGGAGGGCGCGGCCGCCGTGCTCGAGGCCGTTATCGGGGTACGTGCGCTCGCGCATGACCTCGTGCCCGGCAACGTCACGCTGCTCGACCCCGACCCGGAGTGCGCCGGCGTCGACCTCGTGGAGCCGGGTGGCCGGCGGGGACCGGTGCGCCGGGTGCTGAGCCAGGCGTACGGCTTCGGCGGTGCGGTCTGCACCGTGCTCCTGGGGAAGGGGACGCCCGATGCCGGCTAGCGTGACAGTTCGCGGCGCCGGCCTCCGGCTGTCCGAAGTGGACGATCTGGCGGGGCTCGCCCGCTGCCTTTCCGCCGCACCGGTCACCGCCCCGGTGCGCCGGTTCACCGCGCCGGACACCGTGCTGGCACCGGTGGAGCGGGCCGTGTACGGGCCGGTCGAACCCCGCGTGCCGGCCCGCGCCGGCTCCCGCGGGCTGCGCAGCGTGCCGCACGAGTCGCTGCTCGCCCTCGGGTCGGCCGCGGACACCCCTGAGGCGCAGGCGCGAAACGACACCACGGCGGTGGTGTGGGCCAGCTCCACGGCCGGGCTGCCGGAGTACGCCACCGTGTGCGCCGAAGCGTCCACATTGGATCCTGGCTTCGTCGCGCCCGCGCTCGGGCCGGCGTCCGCGTACAACTGGCCGGCCGCCACCGTCTCCATCCGCCTCGGCCTCGCCGGGCCCAACCTCACCCTCACCGGCGGTGCCACGGCGGGCATCTCGGCGATCGCGGAGGCGATGCGGCTCATCGCCTCCGGCGACGCCGGCGCCGCGGTCGTCGGCGCTTCGGCGGCCGTGACCCGCTGGAGCCTGACCGCCGCCCAGGACCACCTCACCCCGGCCGAGGGCGCCGCCTGCCTCGCGCTGGACCCGGCCGGCGGGCCCGGCGTCACGCTGCGCGACTGCCACCGCACCGACCTCGTCCGCGCGACAGCCCGCGTGATACAGGCCGCCGCACGGCCGGAGACCCGCCCGGACGGCCTCGTCATATCCACATTGGACACGCAGCTCGTCGACGCGCTCGCGTCCGGACAACCCTTCCCCGTCTGGCACGTCGAGCGGGTGCTCGGCGACCTCGGCGCGGCGGGCGGGTTTCTCGCGGTGGTGGGTGCCGCCGCCATCTGCGCCACCGCTTCAGGCCCCACGAACATCCTCGCCCTCGCGGTCGAGCCGTGCGGGAGCACGGCCAGCTTGGAGGTTTCGTCATCGTGAACAACAACATCGTCGAGCACCTGCTCTCCGCCGGTAAGCCCGACGCGACCGCGTACGTGGACGCCGGCGGGCAGGTCACGTATGCCGAGCTGGCCCGGGCGGTGCACGCGTACGCGGCACGGCTCGACGGCTCCGCCTTCCGGCCGGGCAGCCACGCGCTGATCGTCGCCGACGACTCGATCGCCACGGTCGTGGCGATCCTCGGCGTGTGGTGGGCCGGTGGCGTACCGGTGCCGGTCAGCCCGATGCTCACCCCGGCCGAGATCGAGTTCATCGCGGCCGACTGCTCCGCCACGTACCTGCACCTGGACGAGCGGGCCGAAGAGCGCCTGCCCGCCACGGGCGCCCTCGACCTGCCCCGCGGCCGGGCCGACCGGATGGCGCCCTACGACGGCGAGATCCCCGCGCCCGCGCACCAGGGCGACGGCGACGTCGTGCTGATCCAGTACACGTCCGGCAGCACCGGCCAGCCCAAGGGCGTGCTGCACACACGCGCCGGCATCGACAGTGTCCTCAGTGGATTCGGCCGGATCCTCGCGCTCTCGCCGGCCGACACCGTGCTCTCCACCGCCAAGCTCTCCTTCGGGTACGGCTTCGGCAACTCGCTGCTCTTCCCGCTCGCCGCGGGCGCCCGCACGGTGCTCAGCGCCGGCCCGCCGGACGTCTTCCGGGTCGCCGCCACGCTCGCCGCGCACCGGCCGACCGTGCTGTGCTCGGTGCCCCGGGTGTACGCCGCGCTGCTGGAGCGGGTCCGGCACGGCGAGGCGCTCGCGTTCGACTCGCTGCGGCTCGCCGTCTCGGCCGGTGAGCACCTGCCCGCGCCGATGTGCGGCGAGTTCGCCCAGGTGTGCAGCGCCCCGCTGGTCAACGGGCTCGGCGCGACCGAGGTGCTGCACATCGTGGTGGCGACCAACGGCAGCCGTCCCGGATCGACCGGCATACCTGTGCCGGGCGTGCGGATCACCGTGCGGGACGACCAGGGCGAGATCGTGCGCGACGGTGTCGAGGGGCGGCTGCACGTCTCCGGTGGCTCGGTCGCGGCCGGCTACCTCGACCGCCCGGAGGCCACCGCCCGCACGTTCGCCGACGGCGGCGCGTACACCGGCGACATCGTGCGCCGCGCCGCGGACGGCGACCTGGAGTACATCTGCCGGCGTGACGACCTCATCAACGTGGGCGGGTTCAAGGTGTCGCCGTTCGAGGTGGAGGCCGCCGCCCGCGATGTGGACGGGCTCTCCCAGGTCGCTGTCGTGGGCGCGCGGGACACGAGCGGGCTGGAGCAGGCGGTCGCGTACCTGGTGCCGGAGAACGGCGTCGACCGGGCCGTGCTGCGCTCGGCCGCCCGCCGCGCCTTCCGCGACCAGCTGCCGGTCTTCAAGCGCCCGGCCGTCATCGAGGTCGTCGACCAGCTCCCGGTCACGTCGACCGGCAAGCTGGCCCGCTTCAAGCTGCGTACCGGCGAGGTCGACGTCACGCTGCGGGTGCTCCGCGAGGGGCAGGGGCGGACCGTGATCTGCCTGCCGTACGCGGGGGGCTCGGCCGGCTCGTACACCCGGCTGGCCAAGCACCTGCCGGAGTCGTGGCGGGTGGTCGCCGGCGAGGCGAACCTGCGCGGCCCGGTCACCGTGCCGGACGTGGCCGACGCCTGGTGGAAGGCGATCACGCCCTATCTGACGGAAGGCACCGTCCTCTTCGGACACAGCCTGGGCGCGCTCGTCGCGGCCGAGGTCGCCAACCGCGCCGGCGCCGGTCTGGAGCCGGCGCACGTGGTGCTCTCCGCCCCGCCGCTGTCCGGTGCGACCGCCAAGGCGATCCGCGCGCAGGACGACGCGGAGCTGGTGGCCGACCTGACCCGCAGCGGGCTGATGCCGCCGACCACGCTAACGGCGGACGAGGTCGGGCGGCTGCTGCTCCCGCGCTTTCGGCGTGACTTGTCGCTGGTGCCGGACGAGTGGACGCCGTCGCTGGAAACGCCGGTGCACGTGCTGGTCGGTGCCGAGGACACACTCTGCACGCTGCCCGGCGTCGCCGCCCGCCTCCGCCCGTCGATGGTCGCCAGCACGCATGTGGTCGACGGCGGTCACTACTTTGTGGTGACCAACCCGGTGCAGACCGCCACCGTGCTGGCTGGCCTCTACCCGTAGACCGGCGGGGCGCGGGAAGAGGCCCCCCGCCCGCCCGCCGTTGCCGCGGCGGGCGGGCGGGACCTGGCTTCACTTCGTGGGCACAGCGCCGGTTAACGCACGCCGGGTTTCGCCATTGGGGACCGTGGGCGAGGGCCCGTGGCGTGGTCTCGCCCACGGTCGCCGCCGGCCGCTCCGGCGGTAAGCCCAGACGCAGCGACTGGCCCCTCGAACATCGCACCTGGAAGCCCGGAACGCTTCGTGCGAACGGACGACCGGTTTTGCTTGCGCTCCCGCCAAAACTGTGATTGGGGTTCAGGCGTTCAGGTAGGCGACCACGGCGAGCACGCGGCGGTTGTCGTCGTCCGACGGTGGCAGGCCGAGCTTGGTGAAGATGTTGTTGATGTGCTTGCCGACCGCCTTGTCCGTGACGAAGAGGCGGCTCGCGATCGCGTTGTTGGAGCGTCCCTCGGCCATCAGGCCCAGCACCTCGCGCTCACGCGGCGTGAGTGCCTTCAGTGGCTCCTCGGCCGAGCGGCGGGCGAGCAGCTGGCCCACCACCTCGGGGTCGAGCGCGGTGCCGCCGGCGGCCACGCGCTTGACCGCGTCGACGAACTGGCTCACGTGCGAGACGCGGTCCTTCAGCAGGTAGCCGACGCCGCCCGTGCGGTCGGAGAGCAGCTCGCGGGCGTACAGCTGTTCGACGTGCTGGGACAGCACGAGCACCGGCATGCCGGGCACCTGCTCGCGGGCGGCGATCGCCGCCCGGAGTCCCTCGTCGGTAAACGTGGGTGGCAGGCGCACGTCGACGACGGCGACGTCCGGGCGGTGCTTGAGGAGCGCGGGGAGCAGGGAGGGGCCGTTGTCGACCGCCTCGACGACCTCGAAGTCGTACGCGTTGAGCAGCCGGATCAGCCCGTCCCGGAGGAGGGCAAGGTCTTCGGCGATGACAACTCGCACGGCAGCTCCATGGTCACGACGGTCGGGCCGCCGGGCGGGCTGCTCACGGCGACCGTTCCATCGAATGCTGCCAGGCGCCGTTCCATCCCGCGCAGGCCGGTGCCTCCCTCGGGGTTGGCGCCGCCGATCCCGTCGTCACTGACCGTCATGCCGAGGCTGCGGCCGTCGTGCCGGACCAGCACCCAGGCGCGGGTGGCGTGGCTGTGCTTGACCACGTTGGCGAGGGCCTCGGCGACCGCGAAGTAGCCGGCCGACTCGACCGGCGCCTGCGGGCGCCCGGCCAGCTCGATGTCGACCTCGACCGGGATGGGCAGGGTGAGCGCGAGCGCGCGCACCGCGCCGTCGAGGCCGCGCTCGGCGAGCACCGGCGGGTGGATGCCGCGGACCAGGTCGCGCAGCTCGGACAGGGCCTTGTCGCTGGCGTCGCGTGCCTCGGCCAGCAGCTTTTGCGCGGCGACCGGGTCGCGGGTGACAAGGTCTTCGGCCAGGCCCAGGCTCATGCCCAGCGACACGATCCGGGCCTGCGCGCCGTCGTGCAGGTCGCGCTCGATGCGGCGCAGCTCGGCGGCCTGCGCGTCGACGGTCTCCGCGCGGGTCCGGGTGAGCACCCGGACCCGCTGGTCGAGCACCGCCTGGCGGGTGGGGCCGAGCAGCAGCTTGGCGAACCGGTCGTGCAGCCGCAGGATCGCCGGCGCGGCGGCCAGGCCGAGCGCGAGGACGAGGACGCCCTGCGGGATCGCCACGATGCCCTCGAACGGGATGTCGATCAGCCAGCCCGGCCCGTAGTGGTAGCCGTCGACGAACTGGAGCACGGTCGGCATGACCAGGATGCCCTCGACCCCGTATCCGACGATGGCCGCCGGCAGGATGCCGAGCGCCAGCGTGATCGGGGAGCTGAGCAGCCACAGCAGGTCGCGCCAGGTGGCCGGGTCGCCGAGCATCCACCGGCAGCGCTGCCAGGCCCCGACCACGCCGAAGGACTCCATCGGCGGCCGCGGCTTGTACGGCGCGGGGATCTCCACGCCGGACCACTGGCCGGCCAGCTTGCGCCGCTCGTTGGCGAGCCCGCGGACCGCGACGGTGACCAGCGGCACGAGGAAGATGCCGACGCCGAAGACCGAGATGAACGAGATCGAGACGATCGACAGGACGAGGAGCACGATCCCGCCGACGTAGAAGACCAGACCCACCACGAAGCTCCGGACGCTCGCGGCCAGGCCGCGGCTCACAAAGCGGGTCAGCTCCTCGTTCACGCCACCCATTCTGGCCGACCGGCCGGCGATTGCCGGTAGGGCTAGGCCCACCCCCCTCGGGGTGCTGTGCCCAGTGTCCGGCGGCGGCACCGGCCGAAGGATCGGAGGCAGTCATCCAGAGGAGGAACCCAAAATGTCGTGGCACTGGATCACCAGACTGCCGTCCGGCCGGCGTACGAAGTTTCTGGCCCTCGCGCTGTGGCTCGCCATCGCCTCCGCGGTCGGGCCGCTCGCCGTCAAGCTCGCCGACGTGGTCACCGACGACGCGGTGGCGTGGCTGCCGCGCACCGCCGAGGCCACGCAGGCGTACGAACGCGCCGAGGCGGCCTTCCCCGGCTCCGACCGGCTCGTCGCGGTCGCGGTCTACGCCCGGGACAGCGGCCTCACCGGCGCCGACCGGGCCAAGGCCGAGGCGGACCGCACCGCGTTCGCCCGGTACGCCGAGGGCGGCGAGGTGCCGCCGGCCATCGTGAGCGACGACGGCAAGGCGCTGCTGATCTCCTTCCCGCTCGCCGGAGACGAGGACCAGCAGACCGACTCGACCGGCGCGGTACGCGACCAGCTCGCCAACGCGCCACCGGCCGGCCTGCGTACCGGCCTGACCGGCTCGGCCGGCGCCACCGACGACCTGTTCGACGCGTTCGGCGGGATGGACATCACGCTCGTGCTGGTCACCGCCGGCGTGGTCGCGCTGCTGCTGCTCTTCACCTACCGCAGCCCGATCCTGTGGCTGGTGCCGCTGATCTGCGTCGGCGTGGCCAGCCAGGTGGCGAGCGCGGTGGTCTACCTGCTGGCCAAGCACGCCGGGCTGACCGTCGACTTCCAGGGGCAGAGCGTGCTCACCGTGCTTGTCTTCGGCGTCGGCGTCGACTACGCGCTGCTGCTGATCGCCCGCTACCGCGAGGAGCTGCGCCGCCACCGCGACCGGCACCAGGCGATGGGCGTCGCGCTGCGCCGCTCGTTCCCGGCGATCCTGGCCTCCGCGGCGACGGTCGCGCTCGCCCTGCTCTGCCTGCTCGCCGCGGACCTCAACTCGACCCGCAGCCTCGGCCCGGTCGGCGCGATCGGCATCGCCGCCGCGTTCCTCGTCATGACGCTGCTGCTGCCGGCCGTGCTCGTCCTCTTCGGACGGTGGCTCTTCTGGCCGTTCGTGCCGCGCTACACCCCGGACGCGGTCGGCCACGACGTGGCGGAGGACCACCGCGTGTGGGGACGCGTGGCGGCGTTCGTCGGGCGGCGTCCGCGCGCCGTGTGGGTCGGCACCGCCGTCGCGCTCGCGGTGCTCACGCTCGGCGTCGGCAACCTCAGCATGGGGCTGCCCGGAGGCGAGACGTTCACCAATGAGGTCGGCTCGGTCACCGGCCAGAAGCTCATCGCGCAGCACTTCCCGGAGGGCTCGGCCGCACCGGCGGAAATCACCGCGCGATCCGCCACGGCGGACGGCGTGACCGCGGCCATACGTGGCGTCGAGGGCGTGGCGTCGGTGCAGGCGCACGAACGCTCCTCCGACGGGCAGTGGACGATGGTCCGCGCGGTGCTGGCCGCCGAACCGGACAGCCCGGCCGCCAAGGACACCGTGGAACGGATCCGGGACGCCGTGCACGCGGTCCCCGGGGCGGAAGCCCTCGTCGGCGGCGAGACCGCGATCCAGCTCGACACCGCGGCCGCGTCCCGGCGGGACGAGCGGGTGGTGATCCCACTGATCCTCGCGGTGGTGTTCCTGATCCTCGTGGTGCTGCTGCGCGCGCTGGTGGCCCCGCTACTGCTGATCGGCAGCGTGGTCCTCTCCTACGCGGCCGCGATGGGTGCCGCCGCCTTCGTCCTGGACGCGATGGGCTACACCAAGCTCTTCGACGGCCTACCGCTCCAGACGTTCCTCTTCCTGGTGGCGCTCGGCGTCGACTACACCATCTTCCTGATGACCCGCGCCCGCGAGGAGGTCGGCCAGCTAGGCCACAAACGCGGCGTGCTGCACGCCCTGACCGTCACCGGCGGCGTGATCACAAGCGCCGGCCTGGTGCTCGCCGCGACGTTCGCCGCCCTGTCGATCCTCCCACTCGTGCCGTCGGTGCAGATCGGCGTGATCGTCGCGGCCGGCGTACTGCTCGACACGTTCGTGGTCCGCAGCCTGCTGATCCCCGCACTGTCGGTGCACCTGGGCAAGAAGATCTGGTGGCCCAGCCGCCCGGCCGCCGCACCCTCGGCCGAAACACCGGCGCCGCCCATGCTCAGCCGCGTCTGACGCCACACGCCTTCCGGGTCCGCCCGCCACGCGCGCGGACCCGGAAAGACCGGCCAGACAAGAGACTGCCAGCGTGTTTGTCGCGAGGCCTTGATCGGCGAGGTCCTGGCGATCGTGGTCGTTTAGTCCCCCTGGAGGGGGTCCAGGTGACCGCGATCTGCAAGGTGGCCCGCCGATCAAGTATCGACCCTAACTGTTCTAAAGATCTTTCGGGTTCAGGGTGGCGCCGTCGTGGTGTGCCTCGAGTTGGAGTTTGCCCGGGTTCATGTCAGCTGCGGACCGCCGCTCCCGCCGGAGTACGCGCGGGTCGGCGGCGAGCTGGCGCTCGCCGAGATCCCCGACCCGCACTGCCAGGTCCGCGTCGCAAGCCCATGGGGGGCCGGACCTTGTCGGACGGCTGCCTGCGGGGTAGGTGTGGTTGTCGCGGTTACTCGCGGTGACGGCACCTCTGTCCGGTCCGGCGCCTGGCGCCTCGGTAAGGGGCATTGTGGACAAACGAACCGTGCGCGGCTTGACCCGGGGTGAGCGTGACGGGTGAGGCTGTGGGAGCGGCGGCCTGGCAGCTTCTCCGAGCTGGCGCTACGCGGAAGGTTGTGGGCTTGAACCGCGGACCTGGCGGCCCGCGGGAGCGTGCGGTCCGCAGCTGACGCGGACGTGGGCAAATCTGCTTCCAAGAATGGGGTCTCAGCGGGTGTCGGCGGGGGAGAGGCGGCCGGTCGGGCGGTAGCGGACGCACATCACCGTGCGGTCGCCGTCGGCCCAGGTTTCGGCCGTCGGGAGCACGGGGTAGAGCGAGACGCCCGGGTCGCCGGCGGGCCAGCGGCGGGTTTGGGCCGCGCGACAGCCGTCCCAGGCGAGCGCTCGCAGTGCCGGCTCGTCCCAGGGGCCGTCGGGGACCTGGAAAAAGCCGAACGACTGGTTTTGCGCGCCCTCGACGCAGGGGCGGTAGACCACGATCACGTCGGCGAAGGAGACGTCGTAGGTCGGGTCGTCGAAGCACTCGCCGGCCTCGATGTTGAGGACGCCGGGCGTCTCCGCGTCGATGAAGCCGTCGCCCTTGACCGTCGCGTCGGGGCGGGACGCGCCGGTGACGAACGCGCCGAGCAGCGCGGCGGAGAGCAGGAGGCCCGCGGCCCGCGCGCCTAGTGAGGTGACCATCGCGACCGCATCCTAGAAATCGATCTTCGAACATGGCATCACGGCCCGACGGCGTGCCGCTCGCCGCCGGATGAACAGTACTGGAAAATCGGTCGAAACGGGCATACGGGCTGCTGGTGTCGATCATGAGTTCACCGTTCGGCCAGGCGCCTGTCGCGGAGCCGTTGGCTGCCGCTGGCTCAATGCCCGTCGAGCCACCGCTTGCTGGTGGTGGCCGCTGTCCTTCTACCCCGAGGGGTGAACCAGCATTGTCTGACCAGAGAAGACCGTGGGCGACCGGGCCACGGCGCGCGATGCTCGCCGGCATCGGCGCCGCCGCGCTGCTCGCGGGCGGCTTCGCGATCGGGCCGTCGGCGTTCGGTGAGGCGGCGCCGGGCAAGCACCCGGCGGCCGAGATCCACAAGCCGTCGCCGGTGCCGGACCGCATCATGCTCACGCCGACCGAGACGCCGGCGACCTCGCAGCGGGTCACCTGGCGTGCCGAGGCCACCGCCGAGTGGGCGCAGGCGGAGATCCTCGAAGCGCCCAAGGCGCTCGGCCAGGTGGCGCCTCCGACCGGGGCGGTGACCAACGTCAAGGCGATCGCCACGACGCCGGTCAACACCTCGCTCGGGTACGCCTCGACGTACCACACCGCCGAGTTCACCAACCTGAAGCCGAACACCCGCTACACGTACCGGGTCGGCGACGGCACCAACTGGAGCGAGTGGATCGACTTCACCACCGCGGCCGCCGACTTCCAGCCGTTCTCGTTCATCTACTACGGCGACGCGCAGAACTACATCGACACCGCGGTGCCGCGCGTCTTCCGCCAGGCCTTCGCCGACCGCCCGCAGGCCAAGGCGATCGTCAACGCCGGTGACCTCATCGACTCCGCCAACAGCGAGGAGCAGTGGGGCCAGTGGTACAAGGCCGGCAGCTTCATCGACGGCCAGATCAACAACATCTCGATCACCGGCAACCACGAGTACAGCGGAAGCTCGCTGTCGTCGTTCTGGGCGCCGCAGTTCCCGTACCCGAAGAACGGCCCGGCGTGGGGTGACAACCCGGCGCTGGACCGCACCGCGTACTACGTGGACTACCAGGGCGTGCGCTTCGTCGGCCTGAACAGCAACGTGCAGAGCATCCCCGACGTGATGGCCGCGCAGACCGCGTGGCTGGAGAGCGTGCTCGCGACCAACCCGCACAAGTGGACGGTCGTCACGTTCCACCACCCGGTGTACTCGACGGCTTCCGGGCGCAACAACCCGATCGTCCGGGCGCAGTGGGGCCCGCTGTTCGAGAAGTACGGCGTGGACCTCGTGCTCCAGGGCCACGACCACACGTACGGCCGGGGCAGCACGACGGCGTCGCGCAAGTCGGTGACCGTGCACGACAGCACCGTCTACGCCGTCTCCGTCTCCGGCGGCAAGATGTACGACGTGGACGGTTCGGTGTGGACGGGCAACGGCGCCGACATCATGAGCAAGAGCCAGGACACGCAGCTCTACCAGCTCGTCGACGTCACCGCCGACACGATCCGCTACGAGGCCCGCTACGCCAACGGCCAGCACCACGACGGCGTGCTCATCCGCAAGAACGACGACGGTGAGCGCACGGTCAACGAGATCCGCACGCCGCAGAACACCGTCGGCGAGCAGGTCGTGGTCAACAAGACCACCGTCGAGACGCAGGGTCGCCTCAAGGTCACCGCGTACGGGTACGACCCGGGCGAGAAGGTGACCGTCTACCTGCGCAACACCAAGGCCGAAGAGGGCAAGAACGGCGTCTTCGTCGGCTACAAGACGGCGGACGAGCTGGGCCGACTGTCGTACACGTTCGAGCTGCCGCCGAGCGCCAAGGCCGGCAGCACCCACGTGGTCTACCTGGACAGCCCCAACCAGCAGATCACCAGCCCGGTCATCACCGTAACGAAGTGACGCGCCGTGGGCCCGCCGCCGGTGTGTGGCGGCGGGTCCACGCGTGTCCATCCTGGACGGAGGTCCGGTTGAAGCTCGCGTTCGTCGCCGCGGCGGTCCTTTTCGCCGCCACTCCCGCCAGCGCACACCCCTTCGGCCCGCCCTCGACCGCGCGGGTCAGTGCCGACGGCTCGCGGGTCGCCGTGTCCTGGCACGCCGCCGAAGACGACTGGGTGGCGCTCGGCCGCCACGTCGGCGCGTTCGACGGCGCCAGCCCGGACGTGACCGGCGCGGAGCTGCTGCGGCGCTCGCCGGGTGTACGCGACTACCTGCTCGGCCGCATCGCGGTCAGCCAAAGTGGACGGAAGTGCGCCGGTGACCTGGCCGCGCTCGGCGACGTGCTGGCCGACGGCGCCCGGCTCACGTTCGACTGCCCCGGCCCGGTGGTCGACGTCGACATCACGGTGACCGCGCTGACGGACCTCAACGACGCGTACCGCACGATGCTCCGCGCCGACACCCCGGCATCGCCGGACCAGGCGCTCTTCACCGCCGCGGCACCGATGCAGCACATCACGTTCAACGCCTCGGGCGGGGGCGTGCGGCGCTCGGTCCTCACCCTCGCCGCAGGGACGGGGGCCGTGCTCCTGCTCGGCCTCGTCCTGCTGGTCGCGCTCCGGCGGCGGCGGGCATGAGCGCCTTCGACAACCGGCTCGTGACGCTCTTCGACGGGCGGGCCGTCTTCTGGCTGGCACTGGTCACCGCGCTCGCCGTCGGCGCCGCCCACGCGGTCGCGCCCGGCCACGGCAAGAGCGTCACCGCCGCGTACCTCGTGGGCACCCACGCCCGCTATCGCGACGCCCTGCGGCTCGGCCTGATCGTGGCGCTGATGCACACGTTCTCGGTGCTGGTGCTCGCGCTGGTCTGGGTGGGCCTGTCGAGCGCCGCCGCCCTGGGCACGGAGACGGTCACCGCGTGGATGCAGGTGGTCGCGGGTGTGGTGGTGATCGCCGTCGGCGCCCACCTGCTGTGGCGCCACGTTCGCCACCGCCGCCACCATCATCATCACCATCACCACGTGACGGAGGCTCCGTGGTCGCGGCGCGGGCTTGTGGCGCTAGGCCTCTCCGGCGGCCTGCTGCCGTCGCCGTCCGCGTTCGTGGTGCTGGTGAGCGGGCTGCTCACCGGCCGCGCGCTCGGCGCGGTGGTGCTGGTGATCGCGTTCGGCGCCGGCATGGCCGCCACCCTCACCGCCGTCGGCGTGCTCAGCCTGCGCGGGTGGTCGCTGCTGTCCGGCCGTGCCCGGAAATGGTCGACGGCCTGGGTGCCGGCACTGGCCGGCGCCGGGGTCTGCTTCGGCGGCGCCCTCTACCTTGTCGCCGCCGTCTCCGTGCTCGCCGCCTGACCGGCGCCACCCTTTCGTCACCCAGTGGTAGTGAGAAATATTCACATACTTGATAGCGTGCGGCGATGAAGCTCGTTTCCATGGTCGGCGTAGCGGCGCTCGGCGTCGCCGGCCTTACCGCCGCACCGGCCGCCGCCGTGCCACCGGCCTCGGGCACCTTCTCGGTGCTGACCTACAACGTCGCGGGCCTGCCGCTGGGCCTGGGAGACGGAAACCCGGAGCAGAACACGCCGATCATCGGCCAGCGGATCGGGGCGTACGACATCGTGCACGTCCAGGAGGACTTCAACTACCACGCCGCGCTGTACGCGAACGACACGCACCCGCACCGCACGCCGACCAGCGGCGGCGCAGGGTTCGGCGATGGTCTGAACACGCTCTCCGACTTCCCGTACTCCGACCTGACCCGCGACGACTGGAACGCGTGCAACGGCACCGACTGCCTGACCCCGAAGGGCTTCACCTGGTCGCGGAAGCGGCTCGCGGAGGGCGTGTACGTCGACTTCTACAACCTCCACCCGAACGCGGGCACCACGGACGCCGACCTGGCCGCCCGCCGGTCGAACATCTCCGAGCTCTCCGCGTTCATCGCGGCCAACTCGGCGGGTAACGCGGTCGTGGTCGCGGGCGACACGAACACCCGGTACACCCGCGCCGGCGACAACATCCGGGACCTTGTGGCGGCCAACGGCCTTACCGACGCGTGGGTCCAGGAGGAGCGCGGGGGCGTCCCGCCGGCGGCCGGCAGCCCGGCGCTAGTGTGCGACGACGCGAGCGTCACGGACGCGTGCGAGGTGGTCGACAAGATCCTCTACCGGGGAAGCCGGTACGTCACGCTCGGCCTCGACTGGTACCGGAACGAGAACGCGGGCTTCCGCACCACCGACGGCGAGATGCTCTCCGACCACTACCCGATCGCGGCCGGGTTCCGGTGGACGCTCCACCCTGACCTGTCGCTCAGCGACGTGTCCGGCGGGCCGCACGGCACCCCGTTCACCGACGTCGCCGCCGTGCCCGTGGGCCAGCGGGTCGGCCAGCTACGCCTGCGCGCCGGTGCCAGAGTGGACGCGGTCGGGCTCACGACGGCGGGTGGTGTCGCGTTCGACCACGGCGGCTCCGGCGGCACGCTGGGCACCCTGACGCTGGGCGCCGGCGAGCACATTGCCTCCGCCACCCTCCACTCGGGACAGAAGGACGGTCGCACCCGGATCTTCTACGCCCGCTTCACGACGAACCTCGGCCGTACCCTCACGGGCGGCTCCACGACCGCGAACATCGTCACCTACACCGCGCCGGCGGGCTGGCAGATCGCCGGTTTCCACGGCCGGTCGGGTGCGGAGGTCGACAAGCTCGGCGTGATCTACACCCGCGTGCCGGCCGCGGGCTGAGGGCGGCTTTCCACCGCCCTCAGCCGTTACGGCGTCAGATCCGGGACTCGACGCCGGCACTTCGCAGGGACTGCGCCGACCGGTCCTCGGGGCCGGTCGGCACCGGCACGCCGGCGCAGCCGCCGTCGATCCGGCCGGTGTCGAAATAGGACACGACATCGGTGGCGCAGGCCGGCTCCATCAGCGCCGAGCCGTGCACGTCGTCGTCCACTGTGTACACCTTGCCGCCGACGATGGCCTTGGTCTCCAGCGTCCACTCGTACGGAGACGGTGTCTCCCACCGGTGCCCGGACAGCACCAGCGAACCGCCGCCGGGACGGAGCTGGACGGTCTGCACCGGCAGCGGCCAGCCGGCACACCCCGCCGAGAAGCCGCCGGCCCGCGCGGTCAGCGGATTGCGCGCGAGGCGCTCCTGGTACGCGGCCCAGGCGGCGTCGAAGCCGAGCCGGCTGGGGTCCTCGTTGCAGAACGCGGCCTGGTTCATCGTCCGGTTGAACCGCTCCGGCAGGTCCGCCGGCGGCTCGGTCGGCTCGCCCTCCGGCTCCCCGCCGAGCACCTCCTTGACCGTAGGTGGCGCGGTCGGGCCGGTCGCGTCCCGCAGCTCCTTGAGCACCTGGCTGGCCAGCGGCCAGATCGGCGCGTCCTGGCTGGCGGACAGCGCGATGAACGAGCCGTCGACGGGCATGTCCACATCGGTGAACCGCCGCGGGTTCGCGTCGTAGTCCGCGCGGAGGGCGATGATCGCGGCACGCACCTGCTCCGCCGTCGTGCCGAAGCCGTACGTGTCGTGGTGCTGGGCGATCCACGCCGCCATCCGCCGCGCGTTGCGCTCGGCCGCCGCCTGGCGACCGTCCTCGAAAGCCACGAGGCTGAACCTGGGGATGGCGACGCTGTCCAGGAACATGCGGCCGACGTTGCCGGGGTGTTGGCTGCGGTAGACCACGCCGAGCCAGGTGCCCCACGAGACGCCCAGGAAGTTGAGCTTTCGCTCACCTAGCGCGGCCCGGATGCGGTCGAGGTCGCGGGCCACGTTGGCGGTGGTGAGCTGGCCCAGGAAGTCCGGGTCCGACCGCCCGCAGGCGGCGTTGGCGCTCACCTCCAGGTCGTAGAGGCGGCGGGCGGCCTCCTTCGTGATCGGGCCGACCGGCCGCGGGCCCGGGTCCCCGCTCGGCGGCGGGCAGTTGATGTTGGTGCTGTAGCCGACGCCGCGCGGGTCGAAGCCGATCAGGTCGTACCGCTCGTTGAGCCCGGCGTTCGTGTCGGTCATGGTCAGCAGCTCGACCGGCATGAGGTATCCGCTGCCGCCCGGCCCACCCGGGTTGAGCGCGAGGCTGCCCAGCCGGTGTGCCTGGTCACGAGCCTTGAGCCGGGTGAGCGCTACCGTGATCGTGCGGCCGTGCGGTCGGCGGTAGTCCAGCGGGACGCTGACCGTGCCGCATTCCAGCCGGGCCAGCAGCGCCGTGAAGCGCTCCAGCCGGTCCGGCGGGACCATGGCGCGGAGCGCCTCGTCGGAGTAGGTGGGACACGGCTTCCAGTCGACCGTCGTGGGTGGCCTCTCCGCGGCAGCGGCTGGCGCGACGGTGACCGGCGCCGTCAGCCCGAGCCCGGCGACGACCGCCACCGCGGCCGCGCGCGTGGTCAGGGACGCACGTTGAGCCATTCGCAGACCTCCAACTTCGAGAAAGGAGTCGGCGAAAGTACATCGGCGCCGCCGTATGCGTGGCGTAAGTGAAAACGGTGACGCGGAATTGACAACCCCGGAAATCGGGGGTGGGCTTGACAGAGGGCAGCGTCGATAATGGGGCGATGACGGCCGACCCCGAGCAGGCGCGGATATCCCACCGCGAGCGGTTGCGGGCGGTCCGCGCGCTGCGTGACAGCGCTCGTGAGGGGCGGTTGTCCGACGTCACGTTCCTCCACCGGCTACGCGTGGTGATCGACGCCCGCCGCCGCCGTGACCTCGACGCCGCGGTCGGCGACCTGCCGCCCGCCGGCTTCTGGGCCCGCGCCGAGGCAGCCTTCCAGACCTGGTGGGAGCGCACGTTCGGGGCCCGGCAGGCGGCCCAGCTCGACCTGCGGCTGCCGCCCGCGCCGGGGCGCTACGTGATCGGCCGCGACTTCGGCTGCGACCTGCGGCTGGCCCACGACTCGGTGTCCCGGCGGCACGCCATGCTCACCTCGGTCGAGGGGCAGTGGATGGTGGTCGACCTCGGCTCGACCAACGGCACCCGGATCAACGGCTGGCGCCTCCAGGTGCAGACCCCGCTCCGCCCCGGCGACGTGCTCGACCTCGGCCTACAGCGCCTCCGCGTGGTCGCCTGACCGGCCTCGCCAGGCTGCGGCCCGTCAGGCGGGCGGCGGATCGGCGACGTCGACCGTGACGTCGAGGCTTTCCAGCCGGGCCAGCGCCGCCACACTCTCCGGATCGGCGATGGTGAGGCGGGCGAGCCGCGGGAGCTGTCGCAACTCGGCGATCTCCTCGTCGCTCGGCACCCCGGCCATATGTAGCCGCTCCAGCTGGGCGAAGCGGCTGATGCCCAGCAGCCCGCGGTCGTCGGCGCGGTTGCGGATGACCAGCTCGCGCAGCGGCAGATCGGCGGAGAGCGCGCCCCCAGGTCCGCGTCGATCGTCGTGACCGACGCGTCCAGCGTAGGAGACGGAACGGCCCCGGCGCACCCGCCGGGGCCGTCCATCGTGGACCTACCGCAGTCCGGGAACGTCCAGGACGATCAGCTCGGTGTCGTCCGCGCGGCCGGGGATGCGGCCGTCGTTGCCGGGGAAGTTGTTGTCGTTGGCCACCAGCACGCGGTCGCCGCCGAGCGGGAGCACCGACTCGACCGACTGGAGCGGGAAGCTGAAGAGCTCGCCCACGCCGTACTCGTTGGGACGCGCCGGGGAGGAGACGCCGTGCGGGTCGGCGACGCGCATCAGGTCGACCGCGGTGCGCCGGCCCAGGTAGCCGTCGGCGCCCACCTCGTCGAGGTCGGTGACCATGAGACGCTTGACCACCGACTGCGGGCCCATCGCGTTGTCCCGCTCGATCAGTACGAGCCGGCGGCCGTCGAGCACGCCCGCGTCACCGACCACAAGGGACGGATCGGCGACCCGGAACCACCACGTGCGGCCGGTGTAGCGGTTGGCCCGCACGTCGAACTCGTACACGATGCGGCGCCGCTGGTCGGCGTCGTCGGTCTTGGCGCCCTCCAGGATCGGGTACAGCCACTTGCCGTCGCGGCTCACCGCCATCGCCTCGAAGCCGCGGCTGGCCGGCACGGTCGGCGTCTCACCCGGCGCCAGGTCGGGCGACTGCGGCGACTTGGCCCCGTCCGGCAGCGGGATCGGCGCCTGGAGCACCTTGCCGGTCCGGTCGGTGCGGACGAGGTACGGCCCGAACTCGTCACCGATCCACAGGTCGCCGCGGTAGTCCCGGGCCAGCGACTCGATGTCGAAGTCGGCGCCGGTCAGGAGGCGGTCGGCGGTGTTCTCGTTGACGATCGGGAACGGCACCTTGTGCGACGGGTCGCGGAAGCTGATGAACCCCTTGACCTTCACCTCGTTGCTGCCCCACCGGGGCTCGACGGAGTAGGCCCGCAGCAGGAAGTCGGCCGAGTTGTTCTTCGCGCCGAAGCCGTTGTCGGGCATGGCGAGCAGGCGCCCGTCGTTCCCCTGTATCACCGCGGAGAAGCCGGGGATCGGCTGACCGGGGAACGGTGGCGTGATGCCGTTGACCGGGGTGGGCGCGAGCTGCGTGCCGGAGATCGGGCCCGGCTGGTACGCGGTCGCGGACAGGATGGCCCGGCTGCGAAGCTCCGGCTGCGGGCGGAGCTTGACCGACAGCGCGTACACCCGGGTGATCTGGGTGGCACCGCCGTTGTCGTCGGACATCAGCCACAGCAGCCGGCGGCCGCCGGGCAGCGCCTCGCCGAGCGCCATCGCCTCGATGTTGTCCAGCAGCGGGTTGGGCTGCGGCTGCTTGGCCACCGCGCCGGAGGGCGGGCAGTCGGCGATGTCGACGAGCAGCTCCTTGCCCAGCCACGCACGCGGGTCGGAGAGCGTAGACAGCGAGGCCACACCCGTGACGTCGGGCACGCCGGTCGCGGTGACGCGGTACAGCCGCACGGTGTTGCCCACGCCCGCGGTGAAGCCGCGCTCCATGGCGAGTAGCTGGTCGTCACCGAGCGCCACGAGCTCGACGAGGCCGAGGTTGGGGTCGGTCCGGTACGCCAGCTGGGAGACCGGCGTGTAGCCGGCGCCCTCGCGGCCCGCGTACTGGATGACGCGCTGGAGGCCACGCCCTTGTGCGTCGCGCCCGTCGCCGGACAGCGGCCCCTCCATCCCGGCGTAGAGCGTGCGGTGGTCCGGGGTGGCGGTCAGCGCCTCGAAGGTCTGGTTGACCGCCGCCTCGCCGGCCGGCGTGACCTGGAAGCGCGCCGGTACCGGCAGGCTGGCGATCTCGCGCCCGTCGGAGAGCCGGAAGCGCCGGATCGACGGCTCCCGCTCGGAGCTGGCCAGGACCGTCTTGCCGCCACGCTCGGCGACAAGGCCTTCACCGTCGAAGTCGCCGCCGTTGTAGGGCGTGCCGTCCGGCCGGGTCAGCACGGTCATGCCGCGCACCTCGGCCGAGACCCCGCGCCGGCCCGCGTCCAGGTCCACGTCGTACACCCGGGCCGGCGTCGTGCCGATGTTGTCGACCAGCGCGAGCCCGCGCGAGGAACGGGTCAGCGCGAGCGCCGACAGGCCGGACACGGGCGTGCCGGCGAAGGTGGTCTTGTCGAGGGCGTCGGAGAAACCGATCAGCGAAGCGTCCGGCGCGCAAGACGCGCCGGGCGCCGCCCACCCCGCCGAGGCGGAGGACGCCGGCAGCACCGGGAGTGTCGCGGCCGTGGCCACCGCAAACACGGCGGCCCGGACGCGTTTCGAGGAGGTCATCACGGCCTGATGCAAACCCCCTCCGTCCGCCTCGGTGGAACACCGTGCCAAACGCCACGTGAACTCTGCGCGCACGACTGGAACACCAGTGCTGTTATCCGGCCGTTTTGACAGCACTGGTGTTCCAGTCGTCGAAAGCCCACCCTGTAGGCCCGGCGCAGCCGCCGGGGTGAGCGGGACCGCACGCGGAGGGCGAGGCCGCGGGAGCGACGGTCCGGACCACGGCGGACATCGCGGTAGCTCAAAACTATTGGTAGCCGCGGATCTGTTTGAAGACGCCGGCCAGCGAACCGCCGCGGGCGTCGAATGTGCGGCCGCCGCTGACGCGGGCCACCTCGGTCATCTCCTGGACGTTGCCCTCGCCGAAGAGCAGGGTGAAGATCGGGATCGCCTTGACCTTCGCGGGCAGCTTGGCGTGGTAGGTCTTGAAGGCCGGCAGCTTCGGGCCGACCGTCCGCTCGCCGTCGGTGAGCAGCACGATCGAGGTGAAGCGGTTGGGGTCGGCGCCGTCGAGCTGCTTGGCCAGCTCCAGCGCGCGGGTGAGCGCGTCGTAGATGGCGGTGTCGCCGGCCGCGGCGAGACCACGCACGTACCCGCGGATCTGGTTGGTGACCGGCTGGCGGTTGGTGGCCGGCAGGTCGAAGCGGCGGGGTGCCTTCGGCGTGGTGCTGAAGGGCAGCATGATGACCTGCTCGCGGCCGTTGAAGCGGGTCAGCTCACCGGAGAGCGAGTTGTCCGCGCCGGAGAGGCCGAGCAGCGCGCTCTGTAGGCCCTTGATGCGAGCGCCCTTCATCGAGCCGGAGGTGTCGAGCACGTAGATGGTGCGGGCCGGCTTGCGCAGGCTGTCGCCGAAGCCGGTCACCAGCGCGGTCGCGTCGTCGTACCGGGCCGGGAACGGCAGCTCGACAAGGCCGCCGTCGGCGGGGCCGAACGACTTGCTCAGCGCGATGCCGGGCACGGCCGGCCGGCGGAACGTGGTCTCCATGATCTTGCGTTGGGTGGAGGGGCGGCGCAGGTAGTCGGCGACCGCCGCGTAGTTGGTGCGGGCCTGCTCGTTGGCGCCGGCCAGCAGCGTGAGCGGGTAGTCGGCGGTGACGACGCCGTCGGCAGGGTAGACCACCGTGAGCGGCTCCTTGAGCTTGCCGCCCTCGTTGAGCGACAGCAGCACCGACTCGTAGTTGACGAGGCCGTCGATCGGTGCGCCGCCGGACTGCCGCTGCACGTACGCGTCGGCGAGCCAGCCGGACGAACCGGCGGTGAGCGACTGACCCGCGAAGAAGGACTGCAACCGCGGCGTCAGCGCGGAGATCTCGGCACTCGTCAGCGCCCGCCCGGTGCCGGCCAGCGCGGCGGCGACACCGACGAGCGCCGAGTAGCCGGAGTTGGAGGCGGCCGGGTTGGTCATGCCGTACGTGAACTTGCCCGCGCCGGCGGCCTCGGCGATCTCGCTCCATGTTGGACGGTGCTGGTCCCAGCCGAGCGCCTTGGCCTTGCTGGCGCGTAGGCCGAGCACGACGGGGGAGTTGGCCACCTTGGTGCTCACGTCGATGCGGCCGGAGGCCTGCGGGTGCAGCTCCAGATAGCGGTTGTTGGAAAACCAGATCGCGTCCTGGTCGCGCACGGCGGCACCGCTGGCCACGCGCTCGATCCCGTCGAGCGTGCCGATCTCGGTGAGCTTGACGGTCACGCCGGTGGCGGCCTTGACGTCGTCGAGGATCGCCTGGAGGTCGTGCAGCTCACTGCCGGCGAGCACGCGGAGGGTGCCGGAGCCCTTCTTGAACGGGCCCTCGGAGGCTTGCGGTGTCGGGGTGTCGCAAGCGCCGGCCAGCAGCGCCAAACCCAGTATTGGAGCCAGAAAACGTCGCACGGAAGTCCTTGTCATGGTCGAAGGCGCTGGTCGAGCGTCGCGAGGAGGGAGTCGACGACCTCGGGCGCGGGCGCGGGGACGATGTCGGTGAGCTTCGCCGGGAGCGCCGCGCCGCCGGCCGGCACGCGGGCCAGCACCGACGCGATGGCGGCCTCGTCGGCGGTACGAAAGCCGTGCTCGGCGGCGAGGCGGAGCAGCTCCGGGTCGTTGGCGAGCAGGCGGCCCACCTCGTCGCCGGCGCCGTCGAAGGCGACGACCGTGTGCGCGCTGGGCGTGGTGGGCGAGAGGTAGACGAGCGTCGCGTTCGGCGGCAGCGTGCCGGCTTGTCCGGCGTCGACGTACTGCGCCTCGTAGACGAGCACGAGCGGCGCGTAGTTGAGCCCCTGGGAGAGGTACTTTTCGAACGGGTCCTCCGTGGACCGCTCCAGCCCGCCCTGGTCGGTGAAGAGCTTGACCACCTCGTCGAGCGCCTTGGCGCCGCCACCGAGCTGCTGGAGGGCGAGCCAGGCGTACACGCCCGCGGAGTTGGAGTCGCCGGGGTGGGTCGTGGTCACCAGCACGTCGCGCCGGGCCGGGTAGGCCACGTTGCCCTCGAGCTGGTCCCAGCGCACGTCGCGCCGGGCAAGGTCGAGGACCTTGCCGAAGTCGAGCACCCAGTGCCCCTCGGACGCCCGGCTGGCCACGCCCTCCGCCGCCAGCAGGTCGGCGATCGGCGTGAACGTGGCGACGGCGAGCGGCGACCAGAACGGCGTGTACGTGCCGGTGGCCGCACGGGCCCGCTTTACCTGCTCCGCGGACTGCTCGCTGCCGGGAAACGCGAAGTCGTACCGGTCGAGGGGCACGGTGGTGGCCATCTCGCGGGAGCCGCGCGGGTCGATCTCCACGCGCAGCCCGTGGCTGGCGAGGGCGTCTTTCACCCGCTGGTCGGCGAAGAACGCCGCCTTCTCGGAACCGACCACGCCGCGCACGGTGTCGAGGCGGTCCATGCCCAGGTGCCACCCGATGCCGGCACCCACGACGGCCAGCACGACAACGGTCGCGACGATGATCCAGAGACGGCGCTTCACGGCCCGATGGTGGTCGGAGCGGTCAACCCCGACAGTGGACAGATGGTGAATTCCCAATGAACGGATAATTGGGCGCCGCGCGGTTGTGCCGGCTCATTTCCACTCGCGATATTGGCGTAATGGATCTTACAGCTAACCGGCGTCAGGTGCTGGCGGGCGCGGTCGCGGCGGTGGGTGCCTCCACCCTCGCGGCCGGCTCGGCACTCCCCGCGTCGGCGCATGGTTCAGACACGGCGACGCCGTTCCCACTCGGCGTGGCCAGCGGCGACCCGCTGCCGGACGCGGTGGTCCTGTGGACGCGGCTGGTCCGCGACCGCGGGCTGTCCCGCCCGGTCCAGGTGGGTTGGCAGGTGGCCAAGGACGAGCGCTTCCGCCGCGTCGTGCGCTCCGGCACGGCGTGGGCGCGGCCGGAGCTCGCACACTCGGTACACGTGGACGCGCGCGGGCTGGAGCCCGGACGCGAGTACTTCTACCGCTTCAAGGCGCAGGGCCACCTCAGCCCGGTCGGCCGGACCAAGACCGCGCCGCATCCCCACGCCCGGCCGCACCGGCTGCGGTTCGGCGTGGCCAGCTGCCAGGACCTCCAGAACGGGTACTGGCCGGCCTACAACGGCCTCGCCGGCGAAGACTTCGACGTGGTGTTCCACCTCGGCGACTACATCTACGAGTACGACCCGGACAGCCGCTTCGCGGACCGGCGGCACACCACGCCGGAGACGCTCGGCCTGGACCAACTGCGCACATTGGACGATTACCGCAACCGGCACGCGCAGTACAAGGGCGACCCGGCCCTGCGCGCCGCCCACGCCGCCGGCGCCTGGGTGGTGACCTGGGACGACCACGAGACCGAAAACAACTACGCGGATCTTGTCGACGAGCTCGACTCGGGCGCGGCGCACCAGACGCCGGACGAGTTCTCCCGGCAGCGGGCCGCCGCGTACCAGGCGTACTACGAGCACATGCCGATCCGGGCCCACCTGCGCCCGGGGCGCGACCGGATGCGCATCTACCGGCGCTTCGACTTCGGGCTGCTCGCCCGGGTCAACGTGCTCGACACCCGGCAGTACCGCACCGACCAGCCCGGTCCCGGCGACCTCGGTCCGGAGCCCTTCGGCGCCGGCAACACCGCCGGCACGCTCACCGGCGACGAGCAGGAACGGTGGCTGGCGCGTGGCCTCGTGCACTCGCCGGCCCGGTGGAACGTCATCGCCCAGCAGGTGATGATGAGCCGCACCCGCTTTCCCAACCCGACCGGCCAGCCGCCGCCCACGGTGGTCAACCTCGACCAGTGGGACGGGTACATGCCGCAGCGGGAGCGGCTGCTGCGGCTGCTCGCCGACGAGCGGGTGGACAACCCCGTCGTCCTCGCGGGTGACATCCACTCCACCTGGATCAGCGACCTCAAGCTCGACTTCGACGACCCGGCCTCCCCGGTGGTCGCGGCCGAGTTCGTGGGCACCTCCATCAGCTCGGACTTCCCGGTCGCGTTCGACGCGCCGCTCAAGCAGGCCAACCCGATCCTCAACCCGCACGTGCGCTACTTCGACGGGCTCAAGCGCGGCTACCTGCGCTGCGACGTGACCCGCGAGTCGTGGCGCACCGACGTGCGGGTGGTGGACACCATCGAGGTCCGTGAGGCCCCGGTCCGCACGAGCGCGTCGTTCGCCGTCGAGGCGGGTCGCCCGGGAGTGGTGGCTGCCTGACGGAGCATGGTGTGGCGGGTGTTCCGGTCGGGTATGTGATCGGAATGACCGCCACACCATCGGGCGCGGCGGGCGCCGTCGTGGCCTATCTCCGCGCCCAGCGCGACGCCATCGCCGCCAACGAGCCGGGGGTACGCGACGGCGACGAGGACGCCGTACACGACATGCGCGTGGCGATCCGGCGGCTGCGCAGCACGCTCCGGTCGTTCCGTGGCATGTGGGAGCGCGAGCGGGTGGACGCGCTGCGCGGCGAGCTCAAGTGGCTCGCCGACAAGCTCGGGCCGGTGCGCGACGGCCAGGTGATGGCGGCCCGGCTCGCCGGAGCCGTGCGGGCCGAGCCGCGCCAGCTCGTCGTCGGCCCGGTCGAGGCGCGGATACAGCAGCACCTCGGCCACGACACCTCGGACGCGATGGAACGGGTCCGCGGCGCGCTCGACGGCGACCGGTACGCCAAGCTCCTCGGGGAGGTCGACGCGATGGTCGGCGCCGCGGCGGATCGGGGTAACGGGTGGGTGCGCAAGCGGGTCCGCAAGGCGGTGCGCCGGGCCGACCGCATGCTCGACGGCGCGGACGCGGCCGACGACCACGAGCGGGACGTCCAGCTGCACGAGGCGCGAAAGGCCTACAAGCGGGCCCGGTACGCGGCCGAGCCACTCGACCGCAAGCCGGCCCAGCAGCTGGCCAAGCAGCTCAAGGCGCTCCAGGACGTGCTCGGCGTTCACCAGGACACGGTGGTCACCCGCGCGGTCCTGCGCGACCTCGGCATGCGCGCGTTCCGGGAGGGCGGCAACGCGTTCACGTACGGGCTGCTGCACGCCCGTCAGCAGGTCGCGGGGGAGACGGCGCTGGCCGACCTGCCCGACGCCGCCAAGCGCGCCCGGCGCAAGAAGGTCCGCGGCTGGCTCGCCTGACCGATCCCGTTCACCTGTTGTGTGTCCGGCGCGCGATTGGCATTGACATGGCGGTAGCGCGGGGTGAATAGACCGTCGGTGTGACTCGAGCCCGCGCCAGCCTCGCAGCCCTGTCCGCCATCGCCGTCGCCGCCCTTGCCGCGATCGCCTTTCCGGCACCGGCCGGCGCGGCGCCACTGGGTTCGGTGAAGCTCTCGAAGAGCACCGGCACCGTCGACCAGAACCCGATCTTCGGCAGCGCGTCGGCGTCCAGGCCGTGCCCGACCGGCTACGGCAGCGACGCGATGGTGCGCATCGGCCCGCCCGGCGGGCCCTACTCGAACGTGGCCAAGCCGGTCACCGACGGCGGATACGACAAGAAGGCGGTTTCCGTCAAGCCGAACCGTTCGTTCACCACCGCGCTCGCCGGCGCGCCGAAGAGCGGCGAATGGTGGGTCGTCGTCGAGTGCTACAGCGAGACGCTGGGCATGCACCAGGAACGCTTCATCACCCCGATCACGGTGAACGGGCGCAGATGGAAGCTCGGCCCGCCGGTCAAAGGCGCGGCGCCGCTGGACGCGCCCCCGCAGGGCCAGCCCGTGCCGCCGACCGTCCCGGGACCGGAGGTGACCGGTGCCGCGCCGGTCGGCACGGAGGGCGCGCCGGGTCCGGACGTGACCGGTGGCGCGACCGTCGATCCGCGCCTCGCCAGCAACGACCGCTCCGGTGAGGGCTCGCCGCTGTCGAGCGTGCTGTGGACCGGCGGCGTGCTTCTGGTGCTCGCGCTCGTAGGCGGCGTGGCCCTGTTCAGCTGGCGCCGGCGGATGTCCTGAGCCCGGCATCAGATGCCAGCGCGTCGATGTCAGCCGAAGAAAAACTACTAAAACCGCGACGAAACGGCAGGCAGACGTGCGGTTGGCCAACGAGATGATCCGAACGGTGGATGCTGCCTTACCCGCTGTTCACTTCTTGCATGTCCGGCGTGAGTACAGGACTGCTCGGTGAGTCATCGTTCATGTCGAGGCTGATCTCACTGACCGTTGCGAGTCAGTTGGGGAGGCGGTCAGCCACGCGCCCTCTGTGGCGCACCTCGGAAGGGATCATGGTGCAGCATTCACGGTTCGTGTTTCTTGCCGCGCCCATGCCCGAGTCGAAGGACGGTGACGAGGGGGAGGGCATCCTGTGGATGCTGGTCTCGCCCAACAACCGTCCGCTTGGTCGCGGCACCACCTACCACGCGACGTACGGCGCCTGCCGCCAGTCGGTGCTTGATTTGCAGGCCAACTACGAGCGCGCGAAGCCGGTGGAGACCACCGTCGACCTGACCGGGCAGTGGACCTGGCGGATCGACCTGGACGGTGAGCCGGTCGCCGTGTCGAGCCGCTCCTACCTGCGGGCCCGGGAGTGCACGTACAACCTGGAACGGTTTCTGGAGGCGGTGCCGAGCGCGCAGGTGATCGCCGGCACCCGGAGTGTCCGACGTGGACGCCGCCGGGCCAGCGTCGCCGAGCCGCCGCCCGGCCGAGAGCTGCGGAACGCGGGCTGATGACCGCAGCGCTCAGCGACCTGTCCTCCGTCACCGTCACACCGTCCACACCGGACGGCCCAGAGGACTCGCCGCGCCGGATCCGCCTGCGCCGCGCCCGGTCCGACGTGCTGTTTCGCGTGATCGCGCGAGCCGGTGGCAGCGTGGTGCTGGCGGTCATGCTGCTCGTCGGCCTCTTCCTCGGCGTACGGGCGGTGCCGGCGGTGCGGGCAGTCGGTTTCGGCTTCCTCACCACCCAGGACTGGGTGCCGGCGCAGCTCAACTTCGGCGTGGCCGGCGTGCTCGTCGGCACCGTGCTCATCGCGCTCGTAGCGATCAGCATCGCGGTCCCGCTGGCCGGCGGCGCGGCGCTGTACATCTCGGAGTACGCGCCGAGCCGGCTCCAGCCGGTCCTCGTCAACCTCGTCGACCTGATGGCCGCGGTGCCGAGCGTGGTGTACGGGATCTGGGGTTTCTTCTTGCTCCAGCCGCACATCCTGGTCCGCGGCGAGCTGGGCGACGGGCTGCCCCGGTTCCTGACCACCTACCTCGGGTGGATCCCGCTCTTCCAGGTGGACGACTACAACCCCCGCGACCCCTCGGCCAGCCCGACGGCGCTGACCTCGTCCACGTTCGTCGCCGGGATCATCGTCTCGATGATGGTCACACCGATCATCGCTTCGGTCATGCGGGAGGTCTTCTCCCAGGCGCCGCTCGGCGAGCGGGAGGGCGCGTTCGCGCTGGGCGCCACGAAGTGGGGCATGATCCGCTCGGTCGTGCTGCCGTTCGGCCGGGGCGGGATGATCGGCGGCACGATGCTCGGCCTGGGCCGCGCGCTCGGCGAGACGATCGGCGTCTTCCTGGTCATCTCCATGGTGTTCGTGATCCAGCCCCACATCTTGCAGACCGGCGGCGGTTCCATCGCGGCGCTGATCGCCCTGCGGTACTCGGACGACGCCGGTATCGCGCTGTCGGCGCTGATGGCGGCCGGCCTGGTGCTCTTCGGCATGACGCTGATCGTCAACTTCGCGGCCGGAATCATCATCAGCCGCAGCCGTTCGGGCGCGGCGAGCGAGGCGTGAGGACATGACCGTGACCGACGTGCGCGTGGCCGAGACCCACCTGCCCCGGCGGGACGAGCCGGCGGTGCCCGAGGTGCGCCGGACGATCAGCAACACCCGGCGCAGCGGCGTGTTCGCCGTCATCGGGGCGGCCGCCTCCGCGATCGCGCTTTCCTCCGTGATCTTCACCCAGCTGGCGCCGTTCGACGCGATCCTCGGCTTTGTCGTGGTGTCGTACCTGCTGTTCCTCGGCATCTACACGCTGCTTGTCTCGCTCGACGAGTCCGGGCCCACCGTGCGCGACCGGCTGGCGGCGGCGCTCATCCACAGCCTGGCGTTCGTCATGCTGATCGGCCTCGTCCTGGTCGTCGGGTACACGTTCTGGCGCGGCCGCCAGGCCCTGGTGCACCTCAACTTCTACTACGAGGACATGGGCCTGGCCGGGCCACTCCAGCCGCTGAGCGTGGGCGGCGTCAAACACGCCATCGTCGGCACGCTGGAGCAGATCGGCATCGCACTGGCCATCACGATCCCGCTCGGCATCGTCGGCGCGGTGTTTCTCAGCGAGGTGCCCGGCCCGTTCAGCCGGTTCGTCCGGATCATCGTCGAGGCGATGACCGCCCTGCCGTCCATTGTGGCCGGTCTGTTCATCTTCGCGATGGTGATTCTCGGCCTCGGCGTGGACAAGTCGGGGATGGCCGCCGGGCTGGCGCTGAGCGTCATGATGCTGCCCATCATCATCCGCGCCGCGGACGTGGTGATCCGGCTCGTGCCGGGTACTCTCCGCGAGGCGGCGCTCGCCCTCGGCGCGTCGCAGTGGCGGACCATCTGGCACGTCGTGCTGCCCACCGCCCGGTCCGGCATCACGACCGCGGTGATCCTGGGCACCGCGCGGGGCATCGGCGAGACGTCACCGGTGCTGCTCACCGCCGGCTTCGCCCAGACGTTGAACGCCAACCCGGCCAGCGGGGCACAGACCTCGCTGCCGCTGTACACGTTCCAGATGGTGCGGACCGGCGAGCCCGGCCTCATCGCCCGCGCGTTCGGCGCGGCGGCGGTGCTGATGGTCCTGGTGTTGCTCCTCTTCGTGTTCGCCCGCCTGATTGGCGGCCGGGCGCCCGGGCAGCTCAGCCGCGGCCAACGCCGCCGCCGTGCCCGCGGGTCCCGGCGTGACGCGGTGCGCTTCGCCGCTCGGGACAACGCCCGGCGGCCCGACCTCCTCCACACCGACAAGGCTGGGTCATGAAGAGAACACTGATGGCCGCTGTCGCGACGGTCGCCATCGTGCTCGGGGCGGCACCGCCCGCGGCGGCCGCGCCCAAGTTCGTGCCGATCAACGGCGCGGGCTCGACGTGGAGCGCCAACGCCATCGACAACTGGCGGCGCAACGTCCAGCAGCGCGGCATATACATCAACTACGCATCCACGGGTTCCAGTGACGGCCGGGCGCAGTTCCGCAGCGGCACCGTCCACTTCGGAGTATCGGAGATCCCGTACGGCCTGAAGGACGCGTTCGGCGGCGTGGACGCACCACCCAGCCGCCAGTACGCGTACATGCCGATCGTCGCGGGCGGCACCGCGTTCATGTACAACCTCAAGATCGGCGGCCGCCGGGTCACCAACCTGCGGCTCTCCGGCGAGGTGGTGTCGCGCATCTTCACCGGCCAGATCAAGCGGTGGAACGATCCCGCCATCAAGGCCGACAACCCCGGCCTCAACCTGCCGGCCCGCGCCATCCGGCCGGTGGTGCGGCAGGACGGCTCCGGCACGAGCGCGCAGTTCACCCTCTGGATGAGCAAGCAGCACTCGTCGATCTGGAACGCGTACTGCCGGAAGTTCAACAAGCCGGCGCCCTGCGGCCTCACGTCGAACTACCCGTTCCGGGCCAGCGACGGCTTCATCGGGCAGAGCGGCTCGACCGGTGTCGCCGGGTACGTGGCGCAGGACAACGCCGAGGGCTCGATCACGTACGTCGAGTACTCGTACGCCCTCAACGCGCGCTTTCCGGTGGTGAAGCTGCTGAACGCGGCCGGCTACTACATCGAGCCGACCGCGTCCAATGTGGCCGTCGCCCTGACCAAGGCGCGGATCAACACCAACAGGGGCACCGCGAACTACCTGACCCAGATCCTCGACGGCGTCTACACCTCGACCGACAAGCGGACCTACCCGCTGTCGTCGTACTCGTACATGCTGATCCCGGTCACCGAAGGACTCGGCGTCGACCAGGACCGGGGCTACACGCTGAGCTCGTTCGCGAACTACTTCCTCTGCGAGGGCCAGCAGCAGGCGGAGGTGCTCGGCTACTCGCCGCTGCCGATCAACCTTGTCGACGCGGGGATGCAGCAGGTGAAGCGGATTCCCGGCGCACCGAAGTCGAGCATCGTCATCGCCAACTGCAACAACCCGACGTTCTCCCGCAGCGGCGCCAACACGCTGGTACAGAACGCGAAGCAACCGTCCGACTGCGACCGCAAGGGCCCGCGGCAGAACCCGGAGGGCACCGCGGGAGCGCGAAACGTGGCGACGCCCGTCGTCGCGTCGGCCCGGTGCGCCGGCAGCGGCGGCGGCAACAACACCAACAACAACGGTGCGACGACCGCTCCCACCGCGCCCGGAGCCAACCCCACGGCGAGCGCCGGCGCGGTCGATCCGGACACCGGCCTGCCCGCCGGTGACGGGGCGGGCGCCGGCGACGGCGAGCAGGTCGCGGCCGTGCCGGTGGCGTTGGACGGTGAGGGCGGCTGGCGGATGCGGCACACGATGATGCTGATCGCCGGGGTGCTCCTCGTGGGTCTCGTGCTCGGCCCGCCATTTCTGGCCGCCTCGCTGCGTGGCCGCCGTGACCGGCAGGAGCGGACCTGATGCGCCGGAGGGTGGCGGCCGTCATGGTCGCGCTCGTCGCCGCCAGCCTGCTCTTCGTGGTGGAGCCGGCGCGCGGCCAGGTGGAGGTGGGCGGCGGTGGTGGCGCCGCCGGCTCGTCGGCCGTGACGGTGACGGTCGGCGAAGGCGAGTTCAAAGGCTTGCAGATCACCGTCTCGCAGACCCGTGACCTGGCCAACCAGGCCATCGTGATCACGTGGACCGGCGCCACGCCGACGCCGCGCAACCGCCTGCTCGCGTCGGACTACTTCCAGATCATGCAGTGCTACGGCGACCCTGACGCGGCGGACGATCCGAAGGGGCTCAAGCTTCGCGAGACGTGCCAGTTCGGCGTCGAGTTCACCCCGCCGGCCATCCCCAACAGCACCGGCGTCAACTCGAGCACGAGCCTCGAGGCGAGCAGCCGCGCCCGGTACCAGAGCCTGGTCGCCGGCTACCCGGCCGACGACACCGACGAGCAGCTTCCCAAGGAAGCCCAGGTCGTGCCGTTCCGGCCGATCGGCGGTCGGGCCACCCCCAACGGCGGTCCGAACGAACCGTTCCCGGTCATCAAGAGCCCGGTCCCGCCGTTCACCGAGCGGACCGCGACGGACGTGGAGGTGCTGGCCCAGTACTTCTCGACGACGACCACGAACGAGGTGCCCTACGCGCTGAGCGACGGCTCAGGCAACGGCCGGGCCGTCTTCGAGGTGCAGAACGCGGCGCTCGCGCCGCACCTGGGCTGCGGCGCCGGATACACCGACCTGGAGAACAAGCAGCAGCCGGCACCGAAGTGCTCGATCGTCATCGTGCCCCGCGGCCACCAGCAGCCGTACGACGGCAAGCCGGCCACCGCCGTGCACGGCAGCCCGTTCGTGCCGGCGCTGTGGAAGAACCGGATCGTCGTCCCGCTGGAGTTCGACCCGGTCGCCAGCCCGTGCTCGCTCACCAAGGCCGAGCGTGCCACCGCGGGCACCGAGCTCATCGCCGAGGCGATCACCTCGTGGCAGCCGGTGCTCTGCGCCGGTGACGGGCCGGTCTTCGGCTACTCCGGCATCAGCGACTTCGAGGTCGGGCCGCGCGTGCTGGCGCCCGGCACCGGCGGGCCGGGTGTCGGGTTCACCGCCGAGGGGGTGCAGTCCAGCACTCCCGCGGTCCTGCACGCGCCGGTGGCGGTCAGCGCACCGGTCATCGCCGTGAACGTCGACGCGAACCTGCGGGATCTCGTCGAGGGCGACCTGCCGCCCGACGTCAACGCGCTCGCCGGGTTGGCCATCTCCGACATCAAGCTCACACCGCGCCTGGTCGCGAAGATGCTGACCTTCTCGTACACGCTCGACGTGGCCAGCCAGACGCCGCCCAACGAGCTGGCGAACAACTTCCAGTCGATCAGGTTCGACCCCGAGTTCGTCGACCTCAACCCGACGTTCGCGTACTGGACCGCCCGGAAGGCCGCGACACTCAACGGCCTGATGGTGTCGGTCGGCAGCTCCATCGCCGCGCGGGACATGTGGCGGTGGATCGAAGCCGACCCGGCGGCGAAGGCGTGGCTGTCCGGTGTCCCGGACGAGAAGGGCATGGTCGTCAACCCGGCGTACAAGGGCGTGTCGTTCTCGACGCTCGACACGTACCCGAAGCTTGACACGCGGTGTTTCACCGGCCCGGCGCCGGACTACGACCACGTGCAAAACTGCACCTTCGGCTACCGCCCCTACATGGGCAGCATGACCGAGGCGGCGCTGCAAACCCTGCGCGCGGACGTGAAGGCCGCCGGCAGCACCATGACGACGGGTTCGGCCAACCCCAACTTCGACCCGAACAACCCGCGTTTCGACGCGATCCCGCGCCAGCAGCCGGGTGCGCGGCTCGCGATGTCCATAACGGACTCCGCCTCCGCCGCCCGCTACGGTCTTTTCACGGCACAGCTCTGCAAGGCGGTGCGCGGCGCGGACGGAAAGTTCGCCACCACCGACTGCCGCCGCCCGGACGCCCAGGGCATGACCGCGGCCGTCGCGACGGCGGTGGAGGGCCAGGTGCCCGGCGTCCGCGTCGTCGATCCGGCCAAGGCGTGGGCCACCCCGGACGCGTACCCGCTGACCACCATCACGTACGCGGTGGCCGACACCAGCGACCCGGCGGACGCGCGCAAGGACTACGCCAAGCTCCTGCGGTACGCCGCCGGTGCGGGGCAGACGCCCGGGCCGACCGACGGGCAGCTGCCCGAAGGGTACGTGCCGCTGACCCAGGCCATGCGCGAACAGACGATGATCGCGGCCGACAAGCTGGAGAACTGGGTCCAACCCACGACGCCGGCGCCGAGCGACCAGACCTCGACCAGCCCGGAGCCGACCGCGCCGGCGAGCGTACCTGCGAGCGGGCTGCCGCCGTCGGCGTCGCTGACCACGCCGGCCACCCAGCCGCCCGCGGCGCCGGTGGCGCAGACGACGCTCGGCAGTCCACTGGGGATGATCCGGTTTCTGCTCGTCGTGGCGCTGATCGTCGGCCTCGTGGGTGGCGTCGCCGGCCCTGTCATGCAGCGCCTCGCGGCGCGAAGAGGCAAGGCGGGCCCGAAATGACTATTGGCCAAGACTCGTTCATCCGGCCTACGTGTTGGCGAGAGACAGCACCGGCGAAACGTTTGTCTGGCATCGGTTTCGGCGGTCGGACACGCGAAGCGACGATAACCCCGGCTCGTCTGGCATGGAGGCGGGCTCGAGTGTTTTGCCCCGCAGAAAGGGAGCACACATGAAGGTCAAGACGATCGGCAACGCGGTGGTGGTCGGCTTCTGCGCCGCGGTCGCCGTCGCGATGGCGGCCACCCCGGCCGTCGCCGACCCGTCGCCGGTCACGAACTACCGGACCCTGGCCGGCACCGGCTCGGACACCACACAGGACGTCCTGAACGGGCTGGGTGTCGCGGTCGAGGGCGGCGCTACCATCGCCTCCTGGGACGCCCGCCCGCAGCCCTCCACGATCAAGACCAAGGCGACGAACTGCACGTTCAACCGGCCCAACGGCTCGGGCGCCGGCCGCCAGTCGCTGCGCGCCTCGGAGGGTGAGGACCTGGGCGGCACGCACGGTGGCGCCGGCTTCTACCAGGGCGCAAACGTCGTGGGCTGCGTGGACTTCGCGCGGTCGTCGAGCTACGGCGGCGGCACCAACCCGCAGAACACCGGTTCGCTGACGTACATCCCGTTCGGCGTGGACGCGATGACGCTGGGCATCAACGTGAACGGCGACCTGCCGCGCAACATCTCGTTCGCCCAGATGCAGCGGGTCTACCGGTGCTTCTCGACCAACATCACCGGCATCCCGGTGCAGCCGCGGATGATCCAGGCCGACTCGGGCACCTGGCAGTTCTGGACCCAGCGGATGCAGCTCACCGAGGCGGAGATCGCCCTGGGTGACTACCCCTGCCTCGCCACCGGCAGCCCCGTGACGCCGGTGCTCCCGCGCGTGCAGGAGCACGACGGCACGGTCCTCAACGGCAACCTCAACCAGGTGGTGCCGTTCTCGGCCGGGCAGTTCATCGCGCAGAGCCGGGCCGCGACGATCCAGGCGGCGACGGGCGTCACCGTGGCCGACCGCCGCGGTGAGGTCTACCTGACCGGCCTCAGCGCCGCGGAGCAGCCGTTCAACCGCACCACCCTCGTGGTCAACACCAACTTCACGCTGCGCCGCGACGTGTACAACGTGGTGCCGACCGCGGACCTGGGCAACGCCGAGATCGCCGACACGTTCGTCGGTCCCGGCTCGGACGTCTGCTCCGCGACCGTCACGAGCGGTGGCAACACGTTCAACGTCGTCGAGCTGTTCGGCTTCGGCCGGCGCACCACCCAGGTGGCGCCGCTCGACGCCGCCTGCGGCTACGACCAGCTCCGGTTCAACTCCTGACCCGTAGCTCAGCCAAGGGTCCGGGCGGCCGCACGCGGTCGCCCGGACGCTGGCGTCCCGGACCGCCGTCGAACGGAGGAGTGAAGCAATGAGCAGGCAACGGCATCGCCGCTGGCTCGCGCTCGCCGCGGGTGCCCTGGTCTCCGCCTGCGTGCTGGTGACCGGCGTGCTCATCGGACCGGCCACGCCGGCGCGGGCCGCGTCGCTCGGCACGATCACGCTGTCGCAGTCCAGCGGTACGGTCGGCGCCAACCCGATGTTCGCCAGCGCGACCACCTCGGCGCCCTGCCCGACCGGCTTCGGGGAAAACGCGGCGCTGCGCATCGGCAAGCCGGGCGGGCCGTACGCCAACCTGGCGCCGTCGCTCGGTGGCGGCGGGTTCGACGCCGCTCCCGTGGAGGTCGGTGCCACCCGTTCGTTCACCACCGCGCTCGGCGGCACACCCCCCGCGGACGGTGAGTGGTGGATCGTCGTGGAGTGCTTCCGGCTCGTGGAGCCGACCCGGCACGCCGACGAGTTCCGCACGTCGATCTTCGTTTCCGGCGCGAACTGGTCGACCGAGGCGGGCAACAACGCCCAGCCGACCACCACCACGCTGGCCGTGTCGCCCCAGGGCGACATCACGGAGGGCGACCCGGCGACCCTGACCGCCACGGTGACGCCCGGCACGGCCGCCGGCAAGGTGGAGTTCTTCCGAACCACCTCGGACGGCAGTGGCGGCAGTGAGGTCGTCAAGCTGGGCGAGGGCCCGGTGGCCAGCGGGTCGGCGACCCTGGAGGTGACCCTGCCGGGCAACCCCGGCCCGGACCCCAACGCCGTGGCCGAGCACACGTTGACCGCGACGTTCCGCCCCACCGATGCCAACGCGTTCCAGGAGTCGTCGTCGCCGGGCGTGCCGGTCACCGTCAAGCGCGGCACGGTGGCGCAGCCGTCGGACACGGTGCTGACCGTGGCTCCCACCGGTCCCGCTCCGTCCGGCGCCGCCGTCACGCTGACCGCGGCCGTCACGATCGACGAGCCCGGCGTCGCGGCGGCGGGGTCGGTCAGGTTCGAGCGGCGGCCGAACGGCGTCTCCGGTGCACAGTGGACGGAGATTTCTGCCGTCGCGGTCGCCAGCGGGTCCGCCACGCACACCATCGCGGCGGGTGGGCTGCCGGACGGCAGGTACGACTTCCAGGCCACCTTCCAACCCACGACACCCGCGGAACAGGGGACGAGCACCGACATCGAGAACGCGTACCAGATCGGGGAGGCGCCGAGCGGTCCCGCCACGACGACCACCACGCTCGTGGTCACGCCGGAGAACTCGGCGGAAGAGGCGAGTGAAGTCACCATGAAGGCGACGGTCACCCCGGCGGGCGCGACCGGCACGGTCCAGTTCCGCGACGGCACCACGGTGCTCGAGGCCAGCCCGATCAGCAACGGCACGGTCGAGTTCAAGACGAGTGCGCTCGCACTGGGCCAGCACACGCTGACGGCCGCCTTCACACCCGCCACGGAAAGCGCCGACAAGTTCACGGCGTCGACCTCGGCCGCGGTCCAGTACGAGATCGTCACGCCGGACGATGACGACGGTGACGGTGACGGTGACGGTGACGGGGATGGCGACGGTGGTGGTGGCGGCTCGCTGGCCAGCACCGGTACCCCGCTCATCACGATCGGCGCCTCCGGACTGCTGCTCATCGGCGCCGGTGCCGGCGCGATGGTCCTGACCCGGCGCCGCCGCCCGCAGCCCGAGCCGGTGAACTGGCCGGACGAGCGCGAATGACGGTCACGATCCAACCGTCGCCGGCCGCGAGCCCTCCTCGCGAGCCGGCGGCTCCCGTGCCGCCGCCCAGTACACCGGCGGCCGTGCCCCAGCCGGCCGCGACGCCGCCACCGGCGTCCCAGCCGTCGATCCGGCTCGCCCTTCAGGTGCCGGGCATCGCGTTGAGCATCCTCGCCGTGGTCGCCCTCGGCTTCGTCGTACACCTGATCCTCGTGTCGCAGTTGCAGTACCAGCGCAACCAGCAGACCGCGTTCGCCGACTTCCGGGCCGAGCTGGCGCGCGGCACGGCACCGGTGGGCCAGACCCGGGCGGAGTTCACCGACAGCGGTGAGGTCGCCAAGGAGACGGTGGTGGAGCCCGGCTCGCCGGTGGCGGTGCTGCAAATCAGGGCGATCGGGCTGCGCGCGGTCGTCGTCGAGGGCACCAGCGGCGAGAACCTACGCCAGGGTCCGGGCCATCGCCGCGACAGCGTGCTGCCGGGGCAGGCCGGCACGAGTGTCCTCATGGGACGCCGCTCGTCGTACGGCGGCCCGTTCCGCGACCTCGACCTGCTGCTGCCCGGCGACCAGATAAAGGTGGTCACCGGGCAGGGCGAGCACACGTACGTGGTCCGCGGGTTGCGCCATCCCGGCGAGCCGGCGCCGGCTCCGCTGGCCGCGGGGCAGGGGCGGCTGACGCTGACGACGGCTGACGGCGACCCGTTCATACCGCGCGACATCCTGCGGGTGGACGCCGACCTCGTCACGCCGGCCCAGCCCGCGCCGCCGCGCAAGTTCGGTGCCGCGGCGCTGCCGCCCGCGGAGGCGGCGATGGCCACCGACCCGGCGGCGTGGACGCCGTTGATGCTGTGGGGCCAGGCGCTGCTGCTGGGCACGCTCGCGGTCACCTACCTGCGGGCGCGGTGGGGCGGCTGGCAGACCTGGATCGTCGGCGCGCCCGTGCTGGGCGCCTTCGGCTTCGCGATCGCCGACCAGGCGGCGCGCCTGCTGCCGAACCTGCTGTGAACCCGGAAACTCCAGTGAGGACAGTGCCGTGACCGAGTTGCGAGACCCCACCCTGGTCGACCTGGCGCCGCAGGCTCCCGCGCCGGCGCCGTTGACCGCCACGGCGCTGGCCACCGGCCCGGTCCGCGACGGCCTGGCCACCCTGGACGCAAAGTCGATCTCGGCCTGGTTCGGCGACCACAAGGTGCTCGACCGCGTGTCGCTCACCATGCCGGCCGGCCGGGTCACCGCGCTGATCGGGCCCTCGGGCTGTGGCAAGTCGACGTTCCTGCGCATCCTCAACCGGATGCACGAGCTCGTGCCCAGCGCGTCCCTGGCGGGCGAGGTACTGCTCGACGGGCGCGACCTCTACTCGGCCGACCGCCGCATCACCGACGCCCGCCGCCAGGTCGGCATGGTGTTCCAGAAGCCCAACCCGTTTCCGGCGATGTCCATCTACGACAACGTGGTGGCCGGCCTCAAGCTGACCGGCACCAAGGTGTCCCGGCGTGAGCGCGACGACCTCGTCGAGGAGACGCTCACCAAGGCCGGCCTCTGGAAGGAGGTCCGCGACCGCCTGCGCGCGCCCGGTGGCGCGCTCTCCGGCGGCCAGCAGCAGCGCCTGTGCATCGCCCGGTCGCTCGCCGTGCGCCCGCGCGTGCTCCTCATGGACGAGCCGTGCTCGGCGCTCGACCCGACCTCCACCCGCCGGATCGAGGAGACGATCGCCGAGCTGGCGTCCGAGGTCACCATCGTCATCGTCACGCACAACATGCAGCAGGCGGCCCGGGTATCGCACCAGTGCGCGTTCTTCCTCGCCTCGCACGGCACGCCCGGCGTCATCGTCGAACACGGCGCCACGTCGGCCATGTTCGACCACCCGCAGGACCCGCGTACCGCCGACTACGTGCACGGGCGGTTCGGCTGATTGATGGCCGTCTACCGATTGTTTCCCTTTCGCACGTTCGGCGTAGACATCGACCTGCATGCGGAGTCACGGCTCATGTGAACGCTTGACCCCGGGGTCGGCCAAAAGGCTGGCCCGGGAGTCAACCTCTTCGAGGGGAAGTGTCCATGAGCAAGCCTCTCATCGCGCGCGTCGCGGCCCTGCTGGCGACCGCCGCGGCCACCGCCACGGCACTCGTCGGCGTGGCCTCACCGGCGCAGGCCGCACCGCTCGGCACAGTGAACCTGTCGCAGTCGAGCGGCTCGGTGTCGGACTCGCCGATGTTCGCCAGTGGCACCACGTCGGCGGCGTGCCCGTCCGGGTACGGCGACAACGTGGCGCTGCGGATCGGGCGGCCGGAGGGCCCGTTCTCCAACCTGCGGGCGGCGCTGGGTGCCGGCGGCTACGACACCGCGCCGGTGACGATCGAGCCGAACCGTTCCTTCGCCACGGCACTGGGCGGTGTGGCGCCGGGTAGCGGCGAGTGGTGGGTCGTGGTGGAGTGCTTCAGCGCGACGCTCGGCCAGCATCCCGACCGCTTCGTCACCTCCATCACGGTCACCGGGTCCACATGGGAGCTCCCGCCGGCGCCGGTGGTGCACCTGGGCACGGTGACGCTGTCGCAGTCGACCGGCCTGGTGTCCGACACGCCGGTGTTCGCCAGTGGCACCACGTCGGCGGCGTGCCCGTCCGGGTACGGCGACAACGTGGCGCTGCGGGTCGGGCGGCCGGAGGGCCCGTTCTCCAACCTGCGGGCGGCGCTGGGTGCCGGCGGCTACGACACCGCGCCGGTGACGATCGAGCCGAACCGTTCGTTCACCACGGCGCTGGGCGGTGTGGCGCCCGGTGAAGGCGAGTGGTGGGTCGTCGTCGAGTGCTTCAGCGCGACCCAGGGCCAGCACCCGGACCGGTTCGTCACCCCGATCATCGTTGCCGGTGACACCTGGACCGTGTCCGCCTGACGTCTTCCGCGAGAGTGTCCACACTCTCCAGTCATTCCCAAGAGAGGAAACGCAATGACCAAGCGACTGCTCGCACGCGCCGGTGCCCTGGCGGGTGCGGTCGCGGTAGCGGCGAGTGTGCTGGTCGGCATCGCCGCACCGGCTCAGGCCGCGTCGCTGGGCGAGGTCGTCCTGTCGCAAGTGGAGGGAAGCGTCACCGACAACCCCATCTTCGCCAGCGCGACAAGTGCGCCGTGCCCGGCCGGGTACGGCGAGAACGCCGCACTGCGCATCGGCCAGCCGGGCGGCCAATACGTCAAACTGGCGCCGTCGCTGGGTGGCGGCGGATACGACACCGTGCCGTGACCGTCGAGCCCAACCGGTCATTCGCCACCGCGGTCGGCGCCGCTCCGGCCGCCGGTGAATGGTGGATCGTCGTGCAGTGCTTCAGCCTCACCGAGGGCAAGCACGTCGACGAGTTCGTCACGTTCACACCGGACTACACGGCCGCGTTCGATGCCTCGACGTCGGCCGCCGTGCCGTACACGGTGACCCGCCGATAGGCGTTTGTGGATACGTCGGGCGTGGTCCGAGAAATCGGCCCATGCCCGACCGTCCGAACGGGTCACCGACGACGACTTTTGCCTGATGAACGGACACCGAGAATTCGCCTCCCGCACGTTCGGCGGAGAGATTGGCCTGCCTGCCGGGTCACAGCCCGTGTACAGCCTGATTGCCGGTCGGGTCAACAGGATCCGGCCGGGCATCATCCTCAATGAGAGGAAGTGATTCATGAGCAAGCGTTGGTTCGCTCGCGCGGCCGCGCTGCTGGGCGCAGCCACCGTGTCGGCGGGCGTACTCGTGGCTGTCGCGTCCCCGGCTCAGGCTGCCTCACTCGGCACCGTCAACCTGTCGCAGACCAGCGGCACGGTGAGCGACAACCCGATGTTCGCCAGCGGCACCACCTCAGCGGCCTGCCCGGCGGGCTTCGGAGAGAACGCCGCACTGCGCATCGGGCGTCCGGGCGGGCCGTACAACAACCTGTCGCCGTCGCTCGGCGGTGGCGGGTTCGACACGGCGCCGGTCGAGGTCGGGGCGACCCGCTCGTTCACCACGGCGCTGGGCGGCACCGCGCCGGCCAGCGGTGAGTGGTGGATCGTGGTGGAGTGCTTCAGCCTGACCGCGGGCCGGCACGCCGACGAGTTCCGCGCCTCGGTCTTCGTCACCGGCGCGAACTGGTCGACCACGGCAGTCAACCCGGCCGTGGACACCACGACCGCCCTCACCGTCGCGCCGGCGGGCCCGGTCGACCTGGGCACCGAGGTCACCCTCACCGCCAACGTCAACCCGAACAACGCCGCCGGCACCGTGGACTTCAAGCGGGGCAGCACTGTCATCGGCTCGGCGCCGGTGTCGGGCGCGGAGGCGATCGCCACGCTGACCACCACGTCGCTCCCGGTCGGGACCCACTCGATCACCGCGACGTTCGTGCCGGCCGACGCGGCCGCGTTCAAGACCTCCACCTCCGCCGCGACCTCCATCACGGTCGAGGGCGAGGGCCCGGGCGCGACCCAGGAGATCGTCACCGACGTGACCCCGGGTGCGTTCTCCCTCGCGGTGGCGGGCAACACGACGCTGCTCGCGGGTGGCACGGTCGGTGGCTCGGCCACCGGTGACCTCCAGGCGGCCACGGTGACCGACCTCCGCGGCAGCAACGCGGGTTGGTCGCTGACCGGCCAGATGGAGGACTTCAACACCACCCCGGCCACGACGCCGATCCCGGCCGGCAACCTCACCTGGGACCCGTCCGCCGCGAAGACCAGCGGTTCGGGCACGGTCACCGAGGGCGCCACCAGCAACCTCGGCGACACCAAGACGCTGTGCTCGGCCGCCTCGGCGAGCAGCGCCGGTGTGTTCACCTGCGGTGCCGATCTGACCCTGTCGGTGCCGGACACCGCGGCGCCGGGTTCGTACGCCGCCACCCTGACCCTGACGCTGGCCTGACCTGACCACAGGTCGAGCCCGCCACGGGTGACATAGGCGGAGGTGTCGTGGGCGAGAGCCCCGGCACCTCCGCCGCATGCCCGTTTCCGGACCCCGTCGAGGAGCCACCGAGATGCCTTTCGTATCGATGCGCCGCGCCATGCTGGCGCCACTCGCCCTGCTGGCGCTCGTCGCCGCGCTCCCGGCCAGCCCGGCCGCCGCCGCGGCCAGAGCACCGGGGGACGACTTCAAGTGGAGCGTCGTCCCATCGAGCCCCAAGGGGCCGACCGTGCGCAGCCGGTTCGAGTACGGGCTCAAGCCCGGCGAGGAGGTGGCCGACTGGGTCGCGGTGAGCAACCTCGGCAAGAAGGCCCTCAAGGTCGCGGTGTACGCGACCGACGCGTTCAACGCCGACGACGGTGGCTTCGCGCTGCTGCCCGCCAACCAGCCGCCCAAGGACGTCGGCGCCTGGGTCACGCTGCCCCGCAAGGAGTACACCGTGCCGGTGGGCAAGCGGGTGGACATCCCGTTCAAGGTGAAGATCCCGGCGAACGCCGAACCCGGCGACCACATCGGCGGCCTGATCGCCTCGGCCACCGAGAGCACCACCAACGCGGAGGGCCAGCAGGTCAACGTCGAGCGCCGGGTGGCCTCCCGTATCTACCTGCGGGTCGACGGTCCGGTGCGGCCGGTGGCACAGATCACCAAGATCGACGTGGCGTACGCCAACCCGGCGATCCCGTTCGGCGGCGGCGACATGACCGTGACCTACCACGTGGCGAACACCGGCAACGTGCGCTTCTCCGGCAAGGCGCGGATCCAGGTGCGCGGCCCCCTCGGTGTGCGCGTGGCCAACAGCGACGTGATCGACGTGCCGGAGCTGCTGCCCGACTCCGAAGTGCGGATCACCCGCAAGCTGGAGGGTGTGTTTCCGGCTGGCCGGCTTTCCGCCGAGGTCACCGTCAACCCCCAGCTGGAAGGGCAGAACATGGCCTCGCTGAGCGAATCCCGGTCGATGTGGGCGATGCCGTGGCTGATCGTCGTCCTCGTCCTGCTGATCGTGGCCGCGCTCGTCCTCTGGCTGTGGCGGCGGCGCCGCTCCCGCCGGCTCGCGGCCGAGGCCGAGCTGATCGGCGCGACCGAGGCCGTGGGTGCCGGGTCACGCGCCCGGGGTGTGGTGCTGGCCGCCGTCGCCCTCGGCGCGCTGGCCGCGCCCGGAGCGATCGAGCCGAGCCCGACGGCCGAGGTGGAGATCCAGGTGTCGATCGCGCCGGCCGCGACACCTACGCCGACCGCTTCGCCGACCCCGACCACCTCTCCACCTCCCGGCGGTGGCGGGGGCGGCGGTGACCTGCCTCGCACCGGCCTGGCGATCGGCGCGTTCGTGGTCGCCGGCGCCGCGCTCGTGGGCGGCGGCGCCGGCCTGCGCGTACTCGGCCGTCGACGCCGCCCGGCCTGATCCATGCGGCCGCCGGGCCCGCGAGGGAGGTGCGGCGGCGGCCGCGACGGGTGAGGCAGGATGTAGGTCATGGCTGGCCGCATCCGGGACGAGGACATCGCGCTGGTTCGCGAGCGCACCGCGATCGCCGACGTCATCTCCGAGCACGTCACGCTGAAGGCGGCCGGCGGCGGCAACCTCAAGGGGCTGTGCCCGTTCCACGACGAGAAGACGGCGTCGTTCACCGTCGCGCCGGGCCGAAACGTGTATTTCTGCCACGGGTGTGGGCAGGGCGGCGACGCGATCAAGTTCCTCATGGACATCGACCACCTCTCGTTCGTCGAGTCGGTCGAGCGGCTGGCCGGCCGGGCCGGCATCCAGCTGCGCTACATCGAGGCCGGCCCGGCGCCGGTGCGGCAGCAGCAGGGGCAGCGGCAGCGCCTCGTCGCCGCGCACGCCGCCGCGGCCGAGTTCTACGCCGAGCAGCTCGGCACCGGGCCCGCGCAGAAGGCCCGCGAGTTCCTCGCCGAGCGCGGCTTCGACCGGGCCACCGCCCAGCAGTACGGCTGCGGCTTCGCGCCGGACGCCTGGGACCACCTCGCCAAGCACCTGCGGCAGAAGGGCTACAACGCGCAGGAGCTGATCACCGCGGGCTTGGTCCGGGAGGCACGCTCGGGCTCGCTCATCGACCGCTTCCGGGGCCGGCTGCTGTGGCCGATCAAAGACCTCACCGGCGACGTGATCGGCTTCGGCGCGCGCAGGCTCTTCGAGAAGGACGACGGCCCGAAGTACCTGAACACCCCCGAGACGCCCATCTACAAGAAGTCGCACGTGCTCTACGGCGTCGACCTGGCCAAGCGTGAGATCGCCAAGCAGGGCCGGGTGGTGATCGTCGAGGGGTACACCGACGTGATGGCCTGCCACCTCGCCGACGTGCCCACGGCGGTGGCGACCTGTGGCACATCGTTCGGCAGCGACCATATCGGCGTGCTGCGGCGCCTGCTGATGGACACCGACGGCTTCACCGGCGAGATCATCTTCACCTTCGACGGCGACGCGGCCGGGCAGAAGGCGGCGCTGCGCGCGTTCGAAGAAGACCAGAAGTTCGTCGGCCGCACGTTCATCGCGATCTCCCCGGACAACATGGACCCCTGCGAGCTGCGGCTGGCCAAGGGCGACCTCGCGGTGCGCGACCTCGTCGCCCGCCGCGAGCCGTTGGTCGACTTCGCGCTGCGGCAGGTCCTCTCCCGCCATGACCTGGACACCGTCGAGGGCCGGGTAGACGCGATGCGCCGGGCCGCGCCGCTGGTCGCCAAAATCAAAGACCGGGAAAAGCGCCCCGAGTACATCCGGAAGCTCGCCGGCGACCTCGGCATGGAGATCGAGCCGGTGCAGCGCGCGGTGTCGGCCGCCTCCGGCCGTGCCGAGCCCGCGACCGGCCGCCCCGCTCCGGTGGAGTCCGTTGTAGACAGTCCGCAGGCGATGGTGGAGCGGGAGTGCCTCAAGCTGGCCCTCCAGATGCCGGCGCTGGCCGGCCCGATGTTCGACGCGCTGGCCGCCGACGTCTACCGCCACCCGGTACACGTGGTGGTCCGTGAAGCCATCACCGCCGCGGGCGGCGCGGCCTCCGCGGTGGCCGGCGCCGTCTGGATCGAGGGGGTACGCGACGCCTGCGGCGACCTGGCCGCCAAGGCCCTGGTCGGCGAGCTCGCGGTGGAGCCGCTACGCCTCGACACCGAGCCCGACCCCCGCTACGTCTCGGTGGCGTTGGCCCGCCTCCAGCTCGGCTCGGTGGCCGCCCGCATCCGCGAGCTGAAGTCGAAGGTGCAGCGCGTCAACCCGGTGACCAACAAGGACGAGTACCTGGCGCTCGCCGGGGAACTCTTCTCGCTGGAGCAGCACGCCCGCGCGCTCCGCGAGCAGGCGGTCGGGGGTCTGTAGGTGGCACTCTTCAGGCGCAAGCCGAAGCTGCCGGCCGGCCAGCGCCCGGCCCTGGAGCAGGACGAGCGCGTCCTCGCCTGGGCCCCGGCGAGCGGCGACGGCGTGGTGGTGGCGACAAACCGCGGCCTCTGGCTCCCCGGCCTCCACCGCCTCGGCTGGCACGAAATCCACAAGGCCGTCTGGTCCGGCCGCGAGCTGGTGGTCACTCCGGCCTCGGTCGTCGACGAACGCGAGGGCTACACCGTGGTCGCCGACCAGCCCATCCTCTCCACGCTCCTGCTGGAGCCCGGCGACCTGCCCGACCAGGTCCGCACCCGGGTGACCCGCTCGGTCGCGTACACCGAGCACCACCCACTGCCCGAGGGCGGCGGCGTCCGCGTGGTGGCCCGCCGGGTCAGCGGCGTAGACGGCCTGACCTGGACCGTCCGCTACGACCCCGGCACCGCCCCCGACGAGGCGACGGTAGACGACCTGGTAGCCGCCGCCAGCGCCGCCTCCACCCCGGCCTGACCCTTGGGGCCCAACCCGACTGAAAGATCATCAGCGGGCCGGGCCTCGGTAGCAGTCACTTGGCACCCACCCGAGCGCACCGCGCTACTTCCGGCGTTGGCGGCGCTTGCGGGCACGCTCTGTGATCCGAGTCTGGTAGTCAACAACGCCCGAATGCGTCAGCCAGTAGACGTCCGGGCGGCGCGCCACGGCCAGTGCGCCGATGTCGGCCAGGTTGAAGGTAAGTAGGTCGAGGATCTGCTGCCTGGTCGCCTCACCCGGTAGCAAGAACAGGTGCACCTTTGCGTCGAGGTAGGCCTTGAGCTCGCGCTCGCGGACGAGGATGTGCTGATCCCGCCCAAAGACGACCCAACCGGCCGCTCCGACGACGGGCAGCCAGTCTTCGTCCTCAAGCCCGTCGTCGAGGCGCGTGCGGCCGAAGACAGAAGATGGTGTGTGGACGACGTAGCCGAGATCGCTGACGAACCGCCGTACCGTGCGGCCAGCCATGTTCTCGTCGATGTAGAACTCAGGCGGCGCGGCCCAGGAGGATGCGGGCGGCGGTGCGGACGTCGTTGATGGAGATCCCGAACTCCTCCGCGACGGTCTCAGCTTCCTCACCCGCCTTCAACATGCCGGCGACGTCTGCCACGCGGGCGCCGGTGCCGGCGAAGATCGGCTGACCGAACGAGCGGCGTATGTCAACGGCAACCTTCGATGGCTGCCAGTGGCGAAGTACTAGGTTGATCGGGAATCCGTCGTTGTCCCAGGCCACGTACTGGAGATAGTCCTGAACTATCTCCTTGAAGACGTGTTGCCCGGTGTCCCCGGCGATCAGGCCTTGACCGGCCCTGCTCTTCGAGAAATCCCAGAGCACATCGATGCCGTCCGTGGCCAGCTCAGGCGCCACGAGGACATAATCCCGACCGAACTCTTGCCGGAGCTTCTCCAGGGCGGGGCGGATCTTCTGCGTCCGAACACCTGCGTCGCGCAGGCCTTCGAGAACGTGGCCCTCGGCGAGCGCGATGAAGGTCACCGGCAGGGGTGTCGCATCTTGGTTTAGGACATGCAGCAAGGGCTTGCCCCGCACGTAGCCGCGCGCCCACCTGTGGAAGGTCTGCTGTGGCACGCGGAGGTACCTGCCGGCCTGCGCGAGGTTCAGTAGACCGTCAGTGAAGCGGGCATCGGTCGTTGGCACGCAAATCGCCCCCTCCTGTACTGCGCCACACGCTACCCGCTGCGGCATTGCCCGCCCGGGATTCAATTCAATACATTTCACAACGGTTCAAGGTCAAGTTGGTGGCCGGGCTGCGCCTCGGCTGGCATCACAAAAGTGCTGAGCTGCCGACATGCTCGCCCTGCCCGTCGTACGCCATCGACCGCGATTGCCACCGCATCGGTGCTTCGACAAGTACTCCCGCCCGCATGAGCGGGCCGGCGTACACCATCTCTGCGCTCAGGCGGGGCGGAGGGCGGGGCTGCCTTGGTCGTGGCAGATGTGGTCGCTGATCATGCGAGCCGCGCCGACCAGGCCGGCCTCGTCGCCCATCTCGGATAGGGCGATCGGCATGTCGCCGGTGGCCAGGGGTAGCGACGAGCGGTAGACGACCGAGCGGATCTCGGCGAGCAGCGCGTGGCCGATGCCCGCGACGCCGCCGCCGATCACGATCAGGCCGGGGTTGAAGAAGCTGACCAGGCCGGCCAGGACCTGGCCCACGCGGCGTGCGCCGTCGCGGACCATGCCCATCGCGAACGGGTCGCCGTCGGCGGCGGCCACCGAGACGTCGATCGGGGTGACCGCGCCGGCTTCGCGGAGGCGGTCGGCCAGATGGGGTGAGCGGCCGGAGCGGGCGGCGGCGAGTGCGTCGCGGGTCAGGGCGGCGCCGCCGAAGAAAGCTTCGAGGCAGCCGGTGTTGCCGCACACGCAGACCGGGCCGTGCGGGTCGACGGACGTGTGGCCGATGTCGCCGGCGCTGCCGGTCGCGCCGCGGTAGACCTCGCCGGCCGCGACGATGCCGCAGCCGATGCCGGCGCCGATCTTCACGAACAGGAAGTCTTCGAACGAGCGGGCGATCCCGGCGTGCATCTCGCCGAGCGCCATGATGTTGACGTCGTTGTCGACGAGCACCGGGCAGCTCAGCTCGGCGGCCAGCGTCTCGCGCACGGGGAAGCGGTGCCACCCGGGCATGAAGGGCGGCGACACCGGCATGCCCTCGCGGAAGCTCACCGGGCCGGGGATGCCCACGCCGGCGCCGGTGAACCGCTTGGTGCCGGTCTCCACGCGCAGCTTGTTGACCATCTCCAGCGCCTGACTGATCACGGCGGTCGGGCCCTTGCGCAGGTCGGTGCGCTCGGTGACCCGGCCGAGGACGCGCATCTCGCCGTCGGTCACCGCGAGGTCGAGTGTGGTGGCGCCGATGTCGATGCCGAGGAAGCGGGTGGCCGCGGCGATCCGTACGACCGACGAACGGCGGCCGCCCCGAGAGGCGGCCGGCCCGGCGGTGTCGACGAGACCGCGGTCGATGAGGCGGTCGATCTCCACGGCCAGCTTGGACCGGGACAGTCCGACCGCGTCGACGAGCTCGGCGCGGGAGCGGGGCCCGCCGTCGCGCAGGAGGCGGAGTACCGCCGCCTGGTGCCGATTGTCGGGCCACACTCCAACCATTCGGCCAAGATAGCGCAAAGTTTGGTCGCTCCCGAGAGAACTTTCTCCCGAGGCGTCAAAAGTCCTCAAAAAGTGGTTGGGGACGTGTCGGAGGGCGGGGTTAGGGTGCCCGTCGTGACTGCACTCCAACCACTCATCCAAGCGCGGGGGCTGGTGAAGCGGTTCGGCGACTTCACGGCCGTCGATGGCATCGACGTCGACGTGCGGCCGGGCGAGGCGTTCGGTTTCCTGGGTCCCAACGGCGCGGGCAAGAGCTCGACGATGCGCATGATCGGCTGCGTCTCGCCGCCCACCGGCGGCACGCTGCGCATCCTCGGCAAGGATCCGACCCGCGACGGGCCGGCCATCCGCGCGCGGCTCGGCGTCTGTCCCCAGCTGGACAACCTCGACCCCGAGCTGACGGTCCAGGAAAACCTCACGACCTACGCCCGCTACTTCGGCATACCGCGCCGGGTCGCCCGCGAGCGGGCCGCCGAGCTGCTCGACTTCGTGCAGCTTGCCGAGCGGGCCGGCAGCAAGGTCGAGCCGCTGTCCGGCGGCATGAAGCGGCGGCTCACGATCGCCCGCGCGCTGGTCAACGAGCCCGACATCGTGCTGCTCGACGAGCCCACCACCGGCCTCGACCCGCAGGCCCGCCACCTTGTGTGGGAGCGCCTGTTCCGGCTCAAGCGGCAGGGCGTGACGCTGGTGCTGACCACCCATTACATGGACGAGGCCGAGCAGCTGTGCGACCGGCTCGTGGTGATGGACGGCGGCCGCATCGTCGCCGAGGGCTCACCCCGCGAGCTGATCGAGCGCCACTCCACGCGCGAGGTGGTCGAGCTCCGTTTCGTCGCCGACTCGCAGGACGACTTCGCCGGCAAGCTGACCGGGCTCGGCGAGCGGATCGAGGTGCTGCCCGACCGCATCCTGCTGTACGTGGGCGACGGCGACACCGCGGTCGCCGACGTGCACGGCCGCGGGCTGACCCCGGCGAGCGTGCTGGTGCGCCGCAGCTCCCTGGAGGACGTCTTCCTCCACCTGACCGGCCGTACGCTGGTGGACTGACATGCTCGCCGTGTTCGAGTACCACCTGACGACGTACAAGCGGGTGTGGCGGGGCAGCGCGCTCTCCACGTTCGTGCTGCCGCTGCTCACCGTGCTCGGCTTCGGCCTCGGCGTGGGGGAGTACATCGACGGTGGCGTGGACGGCGTGCGCTACCTCGACTGGATCGTGCCCGGCCTGATCGCCTCGACCGTCATGCAGGTGGCCATCTTCGAGTCGACCTGGCCGGTGCTGAGCAGCTTCAACTGGGTTCGTTCGTACGAGGGGCAGGCCGCCACGCCCGTGCGCCTCGACGGCATTCTCGGCGGAAACCTGCTCTACGTGCTCTTCCGCGCGCTGACCGGCGCGGTCGCGTTCCTGGTGGTGGCGGCGGTGTTCGGTGCGCTGCACTCGTGGTGGGCGCTGGCCGTGCTGCCGATCTCGCTGCTGCTGGCGCTGGCGTTCGCGGCCCCCGCGTTCGCCTACAGCTCCTCGGTACCCAGCGACAGTTACCTCGCGCTGCTGTTCCGGTTCGCGGTGATCCCGATGTCGCTGTTCGCCGGCGTGTTCTTCCCGGTCGAGTCGCTGCCGGTGGGGCTGCGCTGGCTGGCGTACGCGTCGCCGCTGTGGCACGGCGTCGACCTGTCCCGCGCCGCCACGCTCGGCGGGCCGGCCGAGTGGTCGGTTACCGGGCACGTGCTCTATCTGGCCCTCTGGGCGGGCGGCGGCTACGCGATCGCCCGCGTCCGGTTCAAGAAGCGGTTGGTGGTCTGACGATGGTCACGCTGGTGCTGCCCCGGCTGGTCAGCTTCGAGGGCGCCGGCCGCCGCTCGGCCTCGGTCGCCGAGCGCAATGTCGCCGCGCTCAAGTCGGCGTACTGGATCGTGATGATCTCCGGCTTCTTCGAGCCGCTGCTGTATCTGCTGTCGATCGGCGTCGGCGTGGGCGGCCTGGTCGGCGACCTCACGCTGCCGAGCGGCCAGGTGGTCGAGTACGCGGCGTTCGTCGCGCCCGCGATGCTCGCCTCCGCCGCCATGTCCGGTGCGCTGTCGGAGACCACGTTCAACTTCTTCGGAAAGATGAAGTACATGAAGCTGTACGACGGGGTGCTCGCCACTCCCGTGCAGCCCTTCGAGATCGCGCTCGGTGAGCTCGGCTGGGCCATGGTGCGTGGCTCGCTCTACTCGGCCGCGTTCCTCGTCGTCATGTTCGCGCTCGACCTCACCACGGGCCTGCGGGCGTTGGCCGCGTTTCCGGCGGCGGTGCTCGTCGGGTTCGCGTTCGGAGCGCTGGGCATGGTGCTTTCCACGTTCATGCGCGGTTGGCAGGATTTCGACATTGTCGGTTCGGCGCAGTTCGCCCTGTTCCTCTTCTCCGGCACTTTTGTCCCGGCCGAGTCGTATCCGTCCGTGCTGCGGTGGGTGATCGAGGTGACCCCGCTCTACCGCGCGGTCGACCTGCTGCGCGGCATCACGACCGGCACGCTCGGCGCGACCGGTTGGCTCGATGTGGCGTACCTGCTGGCGGTGATGGTCGCCGGCCTCGCCATCGCTTCGCGCAGGATGGCCGCCTTGTTGTGCAAGTGAGTGGGTTGAGAGCGCTTTCTCAAACGCTAGCGCTATCTTTCGTCCGTCCGATCAAAAGTTTGTTGCTTTGGGGACTATCTTTCGGCGACAACGCGGGCTAGCGTCTGCTCTCAGGCGTAACACGTGAGACACAAACGGTTCTGAGTCCCCCTATTCATGCAGGTCCGGCGCGTCGGCGGCGCTTGGGCTGGGTCGTCCGCACCCGCTCTCCGTTCACACGTCCTAAACACCTCTGCTCTCGTCGTCGACGGCGGTCCCGGCCGCCGAAGAAAGGTGGAGAAGGCATATGACCGAGCCACAGTCCAAGAAAGCGCTGACCCGCCGGCGCCTGCTCCAGGCCTCGGCCGGCACCGCCGCGGCGATCGGCGCCGTCGGCCTTCCGGTGCTACAGACCAACACGCCGGCACTCGGCGACAAGAAGCTCACGGTGGAGCCGCTGATCCCGAGCCAGAACCGCGGCATCATCCTGTACAGCGTCCGCGACCGCATCGGCGCCGCGCCCGACGACAGTGGGATTCCGTACGGCTTCGAGCGGGTCCTCGCCCGGCTCGCCGAGATCGGATACAAGGAGATCGAGTTCGCCGGGTACAACCAGCACACCTCGATCCTGGGCCGGCAGATCACGCCCGCCGAGATCCGCAAGATCCTCGACGACAACGGCCTGGTCGCCAACGGCACGCACACCCAGATCCGCGCCGACACGTTCCAGGCGCAGCTGGACATCGCCGAGACGCTCGGCATGAAGCACATCGGCACCGGCTCCGACCCGACCAACAGCGCCTACCAGTCCGACTGGGACGCGGCCGCCGACACGTGGAACGAGCTCGGCCGGCAGGCCAAGGAGCGGGGCATCAAGCTCTACACGCACAACCACGACGCGGCGTACAGCTTCCTGCTCGACGCCGGCCCGCTGGACGCCAACGGCCGGCCCACGCGCTCCTCCGGCGTGCGGCGCCTGGAGTACTTCTTCGCCAAGACCGACCCGAAGTACGTCTTCTTCGAGATGGACATCTTCTGGGCGCACGTGGCGAAGTTCAAGCACAAGACGTACACGAACTCGGCCGGCCAGGTGAAGACGGACATCTTCGACCCGATCCTGACCGTGGCGCGGCGGACCAAGCGTTTCCCGCTCTTCCACGCCAAGGACGGCGACAAGGCGCCCGAGGTCCCCAACGGCTACAACATGGTGCCGTTCGGCGAGGGTGACATCCAGTTCCAGCAGTTCTTCGAGGTGATCGGGGAGCAGGAGTACCACCACGCCAACTGGGAGCAGGACACCGCGCCCGGCGGCACGGCCAACCCCGGTCAGTCCATGGCGTTCGCGGACATCAGCTACAAGAACATGTCCGAGTTGACCATCTACAGGCAGTAATGGGCGTCGCCGGGACGTCCCACGGGGCGTCCCGGTAACAAAAAACTTCTGCTGATTTTGAAAAAAGTTGTGTCACAGAACGAGTAAAGGTCTGGACATTGGGAGCGGAAGGCTCCTAGTGTGTCGGACACAACACCCCGACGTTGCATCGATGTGAACCCCTTGCGAGGGAGGGCTCCGTGCGTACGGCCGAACCTCTGCACCTGCGGCTTCTTCGCCTGTTGCGCGACCACGGCACGATCTCCCGCGCCGAGCTCGCCGACCGGCTGGAGATCCCGCGCCCGCGGCTGCTGGGCGAGCTCGACCGGCTGGTCACGCTCGGCTACGTGGCCGAGGCCGGCATGGCGGCTTCCCGCGGCGGCCGGCGCTCCACGCTGGTAGAGCTCAACCCTCGGCTGCGCTTCGCCGCGGTCGACCTGGGCGCGAGCTCGGTCGACGTCGAGGTGACCAACGGCCGGCTGGAGCCGGTCGCGGCATACACCGAGAGCGCCGACATCCGCTCCGGCCCCAAGGTGATCCTCCAGCGGGTCAACGAGCTGCTCGCCAAGGCCAAAGTGGACGGTGCGTACGAGAAGCTGGACGCGGTCGGCATCGGCGTGCCCGGTCCGGTGAGCTTCCGCGACGGCGTGCCGGTATCCCCGCCGATCATGCCGGGGTGGGACCGCTTTCCGGTGCGCGAGCTGCTCACCCGCGAGCACGGCTGCCCCGCCGTGGTGGACAACGACGTCAACATCATGGCGGTCGGCGAGCGGCACGGCGGTGTGGCCCACTCGGTCGACGACTTCCTGTTCGTGAAGATCGGCACCGGCATCGGCTGCGGCATCTACCTCAGCGGCGACGTCTACCGGGGCACCGACGGCTGCGCCGGCGACATCGGACACATCCAGGTCGACTCGCACGGTCCGATGTGCAGCTGTGGCAACGTCGGCTGCCTCGAGGCGCTCTTCAGCGGCGCGGCGCTCGCCAAGGACGCCACGCTCGCCGCGCGCAACGGCACTTCGCCCGCACTCGCCGAGCGTTTCGCCGCCAACGGCGCGGTGACCGCGCGCGACGTCGCCGAGGCCGCCAGCGAGGGCGACGTCACCTGTATCCGCCTCATCCGCGACGGGGGGAGGCGGGTCGGGGGCGTACTGGCCGGGCTGGTGAGCTTCGCCAACCCGTCGATGATCGTGATCGGCGGCGGCCTCGCCCACCTCGGGCACATCCTCCTCGCCGAGATTCGCAGCGTCGTCTACCGCCGCTCGCTGCCGCTGGCGACCGGCAACCTTCCCGTGGTCCTCTCCGAACTGGGACCCAGGGCAGGCGTCACCGGCGCCGCCGTCCTCGGTTCCGACGTGGCCTTCGAGCAGGCGTCATGACCGAGCCCACGACCCCTGAGGAGGCCGAGGTCGTCCTCCGCCTCACCGACGTCGTCAAGACGTTCCCGGGCGTGCGCGCGCTCGACGGCGTGCAGCTTGAGGTGCGCGCCGGCGAGGTGCACTGCCTGCTCGGGCAGAACGGCGCCGGCAAGTCGACCCTCATCAAGGTGCTCGCCGGCGTCCACCGCCCGGACGAGGGCCAGATCGAGTGGCTCGGCCAGGACTTCGCGCCGGCCAACCCGCAGGCCGCGATGAAGGCCGGCATCGCCACCATCTACCAGGAGCTCGACCTCGTCGAAGACCTCTCGGTCGGTGAAAACACCTTCCTCGGCCACGAGCCGAAGGTCCTCGGGTTCGTGCGGCGCGGTTACATGGCCCGCCACACCCGCGAGATCCTCGGCAAGCTCGGGCACGCCGAGATCCCGCCGCGCCGCCTGGTCCGCTCGCTGCCCGCGGCCGGCAAGCAGGTGGTCAGCATGGCGCGGGCGCTGTCGCACGACGCCCGCCTGATCATCATGGACGAGCCGAGCGCGGTGCTCGCGCACGACGAGGTGGCCAACCTCTTCCGGATCATCCGCGGCCTGACCGCGCAGGGCATCGCGGTCATCTACATCTCGCACCGCCTGGAGGAGATCCGCGAGATCGGCGACCGCGTGACGGTGCTCAAGGACGGCCGCACCACCGCGGCCAACCTGCCGGCCCGCACCACGCCGACCCGCGACCTGGTCAGCCGGATGACCGGCCGCACCATCGAGTACGTCTTCCCGGAGCCCGCGCCCGAGGTCACCGGCGCCGAGGAGCTGCTCAGGGTCGAGGGCCTGACCCGCACCAACGAGTTCGCCGACATCTCGCTGAGTGTCCACAGTGGTGAGATCGTGGGCATCGCGGGCCTGGTCGGTTCCGGCCGCTCGGAGCTGCTGGAGACCATCTTCGGCGCCCGGCGCGCCGAGGCCGGCTCGGTGCGGATGGGCGGCAAGGTGCTGCGGCCCGGCAATGTCGGCGCGGCGGTCCGCGCGGGTCTCGGCATGGCTCCCGAAGAGCGCAAGAGCCAGGCGCTGCTGCTCGGCGAGCCGATCTATCGAAACGTCACGCTCTCCACCTTCAGCGAGTACGCCCGGGTCGGTTTCACCAACGTCGGGCGGGAAGTGGCCGAGGCCAACCGGATCGCGGAGCGGCTCGACCTGCGTCCGCGCGAGGTGCGCCGGGCCGTCCGCACGCTCTCCGGTGGCAACCAGCAGAAGGTGGTCGTGGGCCGCTGGCTGCTCGGCGACACGAAGCTGCTCCTGCTCGACGAGCCCACGCGGGGCGTCGACGTGGGCGCCCGGGCCGAGCTCTACAAGGTGATCCGCGACCTCGCCGCCCAGGGGGTGGGTGTCCTCCTGGTCTCCAGCGAGGTGCCCGAGGTGCTGGGCCTGTCGGACCGCGTGCTTGTCATGCGGGAAGGCCGCGTGATCCGCGAGGCACCGGCCGGCGAGCTCGACGAAGAGACCGTACTTGACCTCGTGATGGCGGGATCGTTGCAAGTTGAGGAGGTCACCATATGACAGCGCAGACCACGGCCGCGCCGGTGAAGGAGCCGGAGAAGCCCGCTGCCGAGGAGCGGCGCTGGTGGCGAGTCGACTCGACGGACGGGCTGTGGCGCAACCTGGCCCTCGTCGGCGTGCTCGCCATCCTGATCATCGCGGGCATCGTCACCAAGCCAGATCTTTACAGTGACGGCACCTGGGTGCGCAACAACATCTTCACGATCCTCGAGCTCGCCTCCGTCATCGGCGTCGTCACCGTCGGCATGACCTTCGTGATCATCGGCGGCGGCATCGACCTCTCGGTCGGCGCGATCATCGCGCTCGCCGGGGTGTGGAGCACCACGCTCGCCACTCAGGAGTACGGCGCCGGCGGCATGATCTTCTGTGCGCTCGCGGTCGGCATCGGGGTCGGCGTCGTCAACGGCATCCTCATCTCGTACGGGCGATTGGTCGCCTTCATCGCCACGCTCGCCATGCTCGTGGCGGCCCGCGGCCTGGCGGCGCAGATCTCCAACAAGCAGACCCAGGTATCGACCAGCACATTCATCAACGACATCGCCGCCAACGACTTCCTCGGCGTGCCGCTGCTGGTCTACATCCTCGCCGCCGTCGTCGCGGCCGGCTGGGTGTTGCTCAACCGCACAACCTTCGGACGGCGTACCGTCGCGGTCGGCGGCAACCCCGAGGCGGCCCGGCTGGCCGGCATCAACGTCAAGCGGCACACCCTGCTGCTGTACGCGCTGTCCGGCCTCTGCTGCGGCATCGCGGCCGTCATGCTCACCTCGCAGGCCAACTCCGCCCAGGCGGCTATGGCCAACCTGTACGAACTCGACGCGATCGCCGCGGCGATCATCGGTGGCACGCTGCTCAGCGGCGGCCGCGGCACGATCATCGGCTCGCTCCTGGGCGTGCTGGTGTTCTCCACCATCACCAACCTGTTCGCCATCAACAACCTCTCCACCGAGGTCCAGAACATGGTCAAGGGCGGCATCATCGTCCTCGCCGTTCTGATCCAGCAGATCCAGTTCAAGTCGCTCACGCAGTTCTTCGCCAAAAACAGCAAGATCACCACCAGTTAGTACCCCAATAAACCCTTGGTGACCGTCCGATACCGGGACGGCCGCCGGATCCCTTGCACACCAATACCGGAGGTCGTCATGAAACACGCGTCCGACCTGACTCGTCGCCGGATGCTGCTCGGTGGGGCCGCGCTCGGCGCGGGAGCCCTGCTCACCGCATGCACCAGCAACGAGCCGGACGAGCCGAGCGGCGGCCCGCAGACGGCCGCCGCCGGCAACAACCAGAACGCCGCGCCCGGCCAGAAGGTGACCATCGGCTTCTCCGCGCCGGCGGCCGACCACGGCTGGATCGCCGCGATCACCAGCAACGCCAAGGCGCAGGCCGGTGCGTACTCGGACGTCGAGTTCAAGACCGTCGAGGCCGGCGCCGACGCGGCGGCCCAGCGGGCGGCGTTGCAGACGCTCGTCGCGCAGAAGCCGAACATCATCGTGCTGCTGCCGCACGACGGCAAGGAGCTCAACGCGTTCGGCCTGGAGGCGATGAAGGCCGGGATCCCGGTGGTCAACCTCGACCGCGCGTTCCCCGACCCGCTCGCCTACCGCCTCCAGATCAAGGGCGACAACTACGGCATGGGCGTCTCCGCGGCGCACTACATCATCGACCAGATGAAGGCGAAGAGCGTCGCCAGCCCGATCATCGGCGAGATCGCCGGCATGGACGAGCTGGAGCTGACCCAGGAGCGGTCGAAGGGCTTCACCGACACGCTGGCCCAGGCCGGTTTCAAGGTGGCCAACCGGCGTGCCGCCCGGTTCACCGCGGACTCCGGCCAGCAGGAGGCCGCCAGCCTGCTCCAGGCGCTGCCCAAGATGGACGCGCTGTGGAACCACGACGACGACCAGGGCATCGGTGTCCTGGCCGCCATCACGCAGGCCAACCGCAAGGAATTCATCATGGTCGGCGGCGCCGGCTCCAAGGCCGCGATCGAGGCGATCCAGGCCGACAGCGGCGTCCTCAAGGCAACCGTCACGTACAGCCCCTCGATGGCATCGTCGGCGATCTCGCTCGCCCGGCTCATCGCCCAGAACAAGGGCATGTCCGACCTGGTCGAGCTACAGGTCCCGAAGGAGATCATCCTCGCCTCCGAGACCATCACCAAGGAGAACGCGAGCAACTACCTCAAGCTCGGGTTCTGACGTAACGGGGGGAGACCCACCTTGTCCACCATGGATAAAGAGCTGCGGGTCGGCATGGTCGGCTACGCGTTCATGGGCGCCGCGCACTCGCAGGCGTGGCGCACCGTGAACCGCGTCTACGACCTACCGGCACGCGCCCGCATGTCCGTCATCTGTGGCCGTGACGAGTCGAAGGTGGCCGAGGCCGCCGAGCGGCTCGGCTGGGAGGCGTATACGACCGACTGGCGTGAGCTCATCACCCGCGACGACGTCGACGTGATCGACGTGTGCACGCCGGGCGACAGCCACGCCGAGATCGCGATCGCAGCGCTCGAGGCGGGCAAGCACGTCCTGTGCGAGAAACCCCTCGCCAACACGGTCGAGGAGGCGCGGGCCATGGTCGCCGCGGCGATCCAGGCCCAGTCGGCCGGCGTCCGGTCCATGTGCGGGTTCAACTACCGCCGGGTGCCGGCCGTGGCCCTCATGCGCCACCTCGTCGAGAGTGGACGGTTGGGCGTGGTTCGGCACGTCCGCGCGGCGTACCTCCAGGACTGGATCGTGGATCCGCAGTTTCCGCTCGTCTGGCGGTTGCAGCGGGACAAGGCGGGCTCCGGCGCGCTGGGCGACATCGGCGCGCACATCATCGACCTGACCCAGTTCGTCACGGGACAGCGGATCACCGGCGTCAGCGGGCTCACCGAGACGTTCATCAAGGAGCGCCCGCTGCCGTCGGCGGCCGCCGGTCTGGCCGCCTCGGCGGACGGCTCGGCGACCGGACTGGTCACAGTGGACGACGCGGCCCTCTTCCTGGCCCGGCTCGACGGCGGGGCGGTGGCCACGTACGAGGCCACCCGCTTCGCCACTGGGCGCAAGAACGCCGTGCGCGTGGAGATCAACGGGTCGCTCGGCTCGGTCGCGTTCGACTTCGAGCGAATGAACGAGCTGGAGTTCTACGACGCCAGCACGTCCAGCACCGAACAAGGCTTCACCAAGATCCTGGTGACCGAGTCCGACCACCCGTACCTGTCGGCCTGGTGGCCGCCGGGGCACATCATCGGGTACGAGCACACGTTCACCCACGAGATGCGCGACTTCCTGGAGGCCGTCGGCAACGGGGCGGACCCCACGCCCTCGTTCGTCGACGCCCTTCAGGTGCAGCTCGTGATGGACGCCGTGACCCGCTCGGCGGAGCAGGGTTCGGCGTGGACAGAGGTGGCGCCGGCGCTCGCCGAAGTCGCCGCCTGACCACACCCACCGTGGGCGCGGTGGCGCGCGCCCACCTTCGACACCTCGGGCCCGCCCGCGAGGGTCCGGACGCGGTTGCGCCCCGCGTCCGGATGGTCGGGCACCGGGGCGGCCGTACGGCGCGGTTGAGCCCAGAATCAGCCGCGCCGTACGACCAGCAAGCTGCGCGCTCGCACGACCTTGGCGGGCATGGCACCGCGCCAGGGGTAGGGAACCCACACCCAGACCCCGGAGGGTTACATGGCTCCATCCGATAGAGCACCCCACGAAAACGTGAGGCTTCGCGGAACGTTTTCGCGGGGGCCCCGCTTTCAGTGGCTGTCCGTGGCCGCTGTTACCGCGCTGTCCATCCCGCTGGTGGCCGCCGTGCCAGCGACCGCCGCACCTCCGCCTTCACCTGAGGTCCTCACGGCGGAGGAAAACGGCCCCGAGGCGCTGCGCTCCGACGCTCGCGCGCCCGAGTCGTACAAGGTGCTCGTCTTCACCAAGACCGACGGCAACCGCCGCGCGTCCATCCAGGACGGTGTACGGGTGATCCGCGCGCTGGGCCAGGAAAACGGGTTCACCGTTAACGTCACCCAGGACGGCGGCGCGTTCACCGCGGACAACCTCGCCAACTACCGCGCGGTGGTCTTCCTCAACACCACCGGCAACGTGCTCAACCCCACGCAGGAGGCCGCGTTCGAGGCCTACTTCCGGGCCGGTGGCGGCTACGTCGGCGTGCACGCCGCGGCCGAGACCGAGCAGGACTGGACGTTCTACCGCAACGTGCTCGGCACCGGCGTCTCCGGCGCCTCGGCGGTGGACAGCGCGACCGTGAAGGTCGCCGACCGGGCGCACCCGTCGACCGAGACGGTGCCGCGCGAGCTGTCGCTGAACGAGGAGTGGTACAACTACACCACCAACGTCCGCGGCACCTCACACGTACTGGCCACTGTGGACGAAAAGAGCTACGCCGGTGGCTCGATGGGCTTCGACCACCCGGTGGCCTGGTGCAAGGACTACCAGGGCGGCCGCTCGTGGTACACCGGGCTTGGCCACTCCATCGAGAGCTACCGCAATGGCAGCTTCAAGAAGCACCTGCTGGGCGGCATCCAGTGGTCCGCCGGCGTGGTCGAGGGCGACTGCGGCGCGACAGTGCTCGCCAACTACGAGAAGGTCACGCTCAACGACGAGCCGGGCGAGCCGATGTCGCTGTCGGTGCTGCCGGACGGCCGCGTGCTGCACAACACCCGCGGCGGCGAGATCCGCCTGTACGACCCGAAGAGCGGCGCCAGCCCGGTCATCACGACCGTCCCGGTCTACACGCACGACGAGGACGGCCTCCAGACGCTGACGATCGACCCCGACTTCGCCAACAACAAGTGGGTCTACGTCTACTACTCGCCCAAGCTCGACACGCCCGTCGACAACCCGGCCACGCCCGGTGTCAACGAGGGCGACGCGCCGGCCACGAGCACCGACCCGACGGTCTGGGACAAGTTCAAGGGGTACAACCAGCTGTCCCGGTTCAAGTTCGTGGAGGAGCCGACGCCGCACCTCGACCTCGCCAGCGAGCAGCAGATCATCCGGGTGAACGTGGACCGCGGCATCTGCTGCCACGTCGCCGGCAAGGTCAAGTTCGACGGCAAGGGCAACCTGTTCCTGATCACCGGTGACGACACCAACGCCGGCGGCTCGGACGGGTACGTGCCGATCAACGAGTCGCCCACCCAGGGCCCCGGCTACGACGCGCAGCGTTCCTCGGCCAACACCAACGACCTGCGTGGCAAGGTGCTCCGGATCAAGGTGAGGGCGAACGGGACGTACACGATCCCGAGCGGCAACCTGTTCCCGGAGACCGAGGACTACGACAACAAGACCCGTCCGGAGATCTTCCTGATGGGCCTGCGCAACCCGTTCCGCTTCGACGTCGACGCGAGCGGCATGGTGTACGTCGGTGACTACTCGCCGGACTCGCGGGTGCCGAGCGCGACGCGTGGCCCGGAGGGCACCGGCCGGTGGTTCGCCACCAAGACGGCGGGCAACTACGGCTGGCCGTACTGCTACTCGCCGAGCCTGCCGTACATCGACTTCGACTTCGTGACCCGCACCTCGGGCCAGCCGTTCAATTGCGGCGCGCCGGTGAACAACTCGCCGCGCAACACCGGCCGCGGCGTGCTGCCGGCGGTGCAGCAGCCGCAGTTCTGGTACACCTACAACGCCCTGACCCCGTGCGCGGGCGCGTACCTGTCCACCCCGCCGACCACGTGTGACTTCAAGTGGCCGGTGATCGGCACCGGCGGCGTCGGCCCGCACGGCGGCCCGATCTACAAGTACGACGCCGAGCTCGACTCGCAGACCAAGCTGCCGGAGTACTACGACAACGCGGTCTTCTTCGGCGAGTTCACCCGGGACAAGATGTTCGTGATGCAGACCGACGGTAAGGGCAACCTGACCGGCGTCGAGCAGTTCCTGCCCGGCTTCGTCTTCGACAACCTGATGGAGATGGAGATCGGTCCGGAGGGCAACATCTACTTCCTGGAGTACGGCGACGGCTTCTTCCGGGCCAACCCGGACGCGCAGCTCGCCATGATTCGGTACGTGAAGGGCACGCGGGCGCCGGTCGCCAAGCTGACCGCCACCCCGACGTCCGGCCAGGCGCCGCTCACGGTGCAGTTCAGCAGCGCGGGCACGCACGACCCGGACCCGGGCGAGTCCATCTCCTACGCCTGGGACTTCACGAGTGACGGCACGGTCGACTCGGCCGACCCCAATCCGTCGTACACGTACACCGCCAACGGGGTCTACACCGCGAAGTTCACGGTGACCGACTCCACCGGCAAGACCGCGGTGCTGACCCGCGAGATCGTGGTGGGCAACACGGCGCCGTCGGTGACGGTGACGTCGCCGGTCTCCGGCACGTTCTTCAACTGGGGCGACACGATCCCGTTCACGGTGTCGGTCACCGACCCCGAAGACGGCACCGTCGACTGCTCCCGGGTCAAGGTCTCCTTCGTGCTCGGCCACGACACGCACGGCCACGAGATGACCTCCACCACCGGGTGCACGGGTACGCTGCCCACCCCGGCCGACGGCGCCGACCACGCGGGCGGCTACCTGTACGGCGGGATCAGCGCCTCGTACACCGACCTGGGCGGCAACGGGCAGCCGGCGCTGACCACGATCGGCCAGGCGGTCATCCAGGTGCACCGGCAGCAGGCCGAGTTCGCCCAGGTCCAGCAGGGCGTGACGCTGGCCAACACGGGCGACACGGGCGGCGGCCAGCACGTGACCGGCGTCGACGCGGGTGACCACATCGCGTTCGACCCGATCAACCTGGGTGGCGTCAGCACGGTCACCTTCCGTTACGCCAGCGGTGCCACCGCTACCGCCGGCACGCCTCGAGCCACGGTCGAGCTCCGGTCGGGTTCGCCTACCGGCCCGGTCGTGGCCACGGCCACGCTCAACGCGACCAGCGGCACCAACTCCTGGGCGAGCCAGAGCCTCCCGGTCAGCTACCCGGCCGGCACGCAGCGGCTCTACCTGGTATTCGGTGCGGTGTCGGGCGGCCCGACCACCGCGCTGGTCAACCTCAACTGGGTGGAGTTCGGCGCGGCAGCGCCGTAACCCAAGACGTGGAGGGCGGGAACGGACGCCGACCGGTCCCGCTCACCACAGCCCCGTCCGCCCTGCCCGCCGGGCCGGGACAGCGTCGTTGCCGCCGACTCCGACGCCGTCGCGGTGGTGCCATCTCGGCAGGCGGGTGGGCGGGGCCCAAAAGCATCGCTACACGTTTCCCCAGACGACCTCTAGCACGCCCGGGTAGGGAATGATCGTCTGGTATCTAATCAAGGTTGGGAGGTCACTATGGCGACAGGTGTATGGCTCGCTGGCGGGCGCGGTTCAGTCGCCGTGACCAGCATCGTTGGCGCGACGGCGATCAAGGCCGGGCTGGCCGACCCCACCGGCTGCGTCACCGAGCTGGAGCAGCTGCGCAGCCCGGCGCTGCCAGCCCTCACCGACCTGGTCTTCGGCGGTCACGACCCGGCGTCCACCCGGCTGTGCAAGAAGGCCGAGGCGCTGGCCGACGCCGGCGTGGTGCCCGCGCGCCTCGTCGCCGCGCTCACCGACGAGCTGGCGGCCGTCGAGCCGGAGATCCGCCCGGTGCCGGCGGCCGCCACCCAGCTCGAGACCGCCGCGCTCATCGCGGAAGACATCGCCGCGTTTCGCTTCCGCCACGGCCTGGAACGCGTAGTGGTGGTCAATGTCTCGTCCACCGAGCCGGCTGCGGCCGCCCACCCCGCGCACGCCGACGCCGACGCGCTGCGGCAGGCGCTCGGCGAGCCCGGCACGGTGCTGCCGGCCAGCTCGCTCTACGCCTACGCGGCCTTCACCTCCGGCTGCTCGTACGTCGACTTCACCCCGTCGACCGGTGCCCGGCTGCCGGCACTCGACAGCCTCGCCCACCGCCACGCCGTCCCGTACGCCGGGCACGACGGCAAGACCGGCGAGACGCTCGTCAAGTCGGTGCTCGCGCCGATGTTCGCCATGCGCCACCTGCGGGTGCGCACCTGGTCCGGCACCAACCTGCTGGGCGGCGGCGACGGCGCCAACCTCGCCGACCCGGGCGCCAACGCGGCCAAGGCCACCAGCAAGCAGCGCGTGCTCGGCGAGACGCTCGGCTACGAGCCGCAGGGCAACACCCGCATCGAGTACGTGGACGACATCGGCGACTTCAAGACGGCGTGGGACCTCATCACGTTCAGCGGCTTCCTCGGCACGTCGATGCGGATGGAGTTCACCTGGCACGGATGCGACTCCGCGCTCGCCGCGCCGCTCGTGCTCGACCTGGCCCGGCTCACCGCCGCCGCGCACAAGTCCGGCCGCACCGGCCCGCTGACCGAGCTGGCGTTCTTCTTCAAAGACCCGCTGGGTGCGGTCCTGGGGCCGGCGACATCCGATCCGAGGAGCGAAGCGGCGAGGACGGACGAAGCCGGATCTGCCCAGGACCCAGCGCGAGCGGAGCGAGCGCCGGCTGGCACGGTGCCGCACGCGCTGGCCGAGCAGTGGGCGCTGCTGGCGTCGTTCGTCCGCGGGCTCGCCGATGCCTAGCTTCCGTGCGTTCGCCGAGCTGGTCCGGGCGCCGGCCGCGCTCTCCGTGCCCGGCGACGTCGTCGCGGGCGCCGCGGCGGGAGGCGTGCTCGGGCCGCGCACGGCGGGGCTCGCCGCCGCGTCGGTGTGCCTCTACTGGTCCGGCATGGCCGCCAACGACTGGGCCGACCGCGAGCTCGACGCGGTGGAGCGCCCGGAGCGGCCGATCCCGTCCGGCCGGGTCACGCCGCCGCAGGCGCTGGGTGTCGCGGCCGGCCTGACCGCCGCCGGCGTCGCGCTCGCCGCTCTCGCCGGCGGCCGCCGCGCGCTGTCCGTCGCACTCCCGCTGGCCGGCGCGGTGTGGGCGTACGACCTGCGGGCCAAGAACACCCCCGCCGGCCCTGCCGTCATGGCCGCCTGCCGGGGGCTCGACGTGCTGCTCGGCGCGTCGCGGGGCAACGTGGTCCGGGCGCTGCCGGCGGCGCTGACGGTCGCCGCGCACACGTACACGGTGACGGCGCTCTCCCGCCGTGAGGTCTCCGGCGCCGACCGCACGCTGCCCGCCGCCACCCTGGCCGGCACGGCCGCGGTGGCGCTGTCGGCCGGCCTGCCCGCCGCGCGCAACGGGCGGGGTGCGGCCGCCGCGGTGCCGGGCGCGCTCGCCGCCTGGTACGCGGCCGGCTACGGCGCCGCACAGGCCCGGGTCGCCGCAGACCCGTCCGCCGCCCGGGTACGCGCGGCCGTCGGCGCCGGCATCACCGGCCTGCCACCGCTCCAGGGCGCGCTCGCCGCCGGTGCCGGCGCACCGGCCGCCGGCGTGGTGGTCGCCGCCATCGCGCCGCTCGCCCGCCGTCTCGCCCGGATGGTGTCACCGACATGACGCTTCGATTCGGGTACGGCACCAACGGCTTCGCCAACCATCGGCTCACCGACGCGCTGGCGGTCATCGCCGACCTGGGCTACGAGGGCGTGGCGCTGACGCTCGACACCGACCACCTCGACCCGTTCGGGCCCGACCTGGCGCGCCGCACCGACGACGTGGCGTCCACACTGGACCGGCTCGGCCTGTCGACGGTCATCGAGACCGGTGCCCGGTACCTGCTCGACCCGTGGCACAAGCACGCGCCGACGCTGCTGCACGACGAGCCGGGCAAGCGCCTGGAGTTCCTGCGCCGGGCCGTACGCGTCGGTGCCGACCTGGGCGCCGAGGCGGTCTCGTTCTGGTCCGGCGTCACACCGGCCGGCGTCGTCGACCCGTGGAGCCGCCTGGTGCGCGGCTGCGCCGAGATCGTGGAGTTCGCCGCGGCGGCCGGCGTGACGCTCGGCTTCGAACCCGAGCCCGGCATGCTGGTCGACGACATCGCCGCGTGGCGCCGGCTGCACGCCGACCTCGGCGCCCCGCCCGGCTTCGGCATCACGCTCGACATCGGACACTGCCGGTGTCTGGAGCCGGTGTCCGTGCCGGAGTGCGTGACCGCGGTGGCCGACCACCTCGTCAACGTGCAGATCGACGACATGCGCCGGGGTGTGCACGAGCACCTGGAGTTCGGCACCGGCGAGATCGACTTCCCACCGGTACTGCGGGCGCTGACCGAGGCCGGCTACCGCGGCCTGGTCGCCGTCGAGCTGCCCCGCCACTCGCACGCCGCGCCCACGGTCGCCGCTCACTCCATCGAGTTCCTCCGCAAGGCAGAGCGGGATGGGGAGGCTTCGTGACCACTGTGACCGAGCTTCGGGCGGCCGTACCCGCGCAGGGCTGGCTCGGCGAGGCGCTGGAGCGCGTAGCGGCGGATCCAGGCGCGATCGGGCGGCTCTTTCCCGCCGCCGGGCGCCGGGTCGGGCGCGAGCCGCTCGCGGATCCATCCGGCTGGACCACCGACGAGGCGGCGCGGGCGCTGCTGCTCGCCGCGCTACCGAAGGATCGGGTCGTGGCCGAGGCGGAAGGGCTGTACCGCTACGGCGACGCGGCCGAAAAGCGGGCCGTGCTCAAGGCGCTGCCGCTGCTGCCCATCGCGGACGAGGGCGTGCCACTGCTGCGCGACGCGATCCGCACCAACGACACGCGTCTGGTGGCCGCCGCACTCGGGCCGTACGCCCGGCACCTCGACGACGCGGCCTGGCGGCAGGCGGTGCTCAAATGCGTCTTCATGGGCGTGCCGCTCTCCAGTGTGGACAGTCTTGACGAGCGCGCGGACGCCGAGCTCGCCACGATGCTCGCCGGCCTCGTCGAGGAGCGCCGGGCGGCCGGCCGCGACATGGCCCCCGACGCGCTCGCCCTGCTCGACCGGTTGAAGGGACTCTGATGCGCATCTTCGACCCGCACATCCACATGACCTCGCGGACCACCGACGACTACGAGCGGATGGCGGCCGCCGGCATCACCGTGATCGTCGAACCGGCGTTCTGGCTCGGGCAGCCGCGGACGAGCGCCGGCTCGTTCACCGACTACTTCGACTCGCTGGTCGGGTGGGAGCCGTTTCGGGCCAGCCAGTTCGGCGTGCGTCACCACGCCACGATCGCGCTCAACCCCAAGGAGGCCAACGACCCGCGCTGCCGCGAGGTGCTTGACCTCCTCCCGCGCTACCTGGAGAAGGACGGCGTGGTCGCGGTCGGCGAGGTGGGCTACGACTCGATGACGCCCGAGGAGGACGAGGTCTTCGCCGCGCAGCTCGCCCTCGCGGTGGAGCACGAGCTGCCCGCGCTGGTCCACACGCCGCACCGCGACAAGGCGCGGGGCACCGAGCGGAGCCTGGCGGTCGTGGCCGAGTCGGGCATCGACCCGGGGCGGGTCGTCATCGACCACCTCAACGAGGTCACCGTCGGGCTGGTCCGCGACAGCGGGTGCTGGCTGGCCTTCTCCATCTACCCGGATACCAAGATGTCGCCGCCGCGCATGGTGAAGATCCTGGAGGAGTACGGGCTGGAGCGGATGCTTGTCAACTCCGCCGCCGACTGGGGCCGCTCCGACCCGCTGCTGACCCGCACCACCGCCGACGCGATGCTCGCCGCCGGCTTCAGCGAAGACGACGTCGACCTCGTGCTGTGGCGCAACCCCGTTGCGTTCTACGGCCAGTCCGGCCGGCTCGACTTGTCCGATGTGGAGGAGAAGGAAGCGACCTTCGCCGGCAACTCCATCCTCCGGGGAGGCAGCTGATGCACCTGAGCTACTGCACCAACGTGCACCCGGCGGAAGACTTCGACGGGATCGTGCGGCAGTTCGACACGTACGCCGCCGCCATCCGCCGCCACCTCGACGCCGACGTGCTCGGGCTGGGGCTGTGGCTGGCCGCTCCGCTCGCCGCCGAGCTGGCCACCGACGCCGCGCTGCGGCAGCGCCTGCGCCGCGAGCTGGACACGCGCGGGCTGGAAGTGGTGACCCTCAACGGCTTCCCGTACGAGGCGTTTCAGGCGCCGGTGGTCAAGCTCGGCGTCTACTACCCGGACTGGACCGACCGCCGCCGGCTCGACTACACGTTGAACCTCGCTCGTGTGCTCGTCGACCTGCTACCGGACCGGGCGGCGCGCGGCTCGATCTCCACGCTGCCGCTGGCCTGGCGGGAGCCGTGGGACTCCGGCCGCGCGGACGCCGCCAACCGCACGCTCGACGAGCTGGCCGCCGGCCTCGCCGGGATCGCCGAGCGGTCCGGCCGGCCGGTGCGGGTCGCCTTCGAGCCCGAGCCGGGCTGCGTCGTGGAAAACACCGCGCAGGCCGCCGCCGCGCTGTCCGGTGTGGACACCGATCGGCTCGGCGTCTGCCTCGACCTGGCCCACCTGGCCTGCGCCTGGGAGGAGCCGGTCGAGGCGCTGGCTCGGCTCCGGGCCGCTGGCCTGCCGATCGTGAAGGTGCAGGTCTCCGCCGCGCTGGAGGCCGCGGACCCGGTCGCCGCGGCGGACGTGCTGCGGGGGTACGTCGAGCCGCGCTTCCTGCACCAGACCCGTTCCGCGCACGGAGACGCGGCCGACGACCTCGACGAGGCGCTGGAGCGGGAGTTCAAGGGCCCCTGGCGGGTGCACTACCACGTGCCGCTGCACGCCGAGCCGGCCGCGCCGCTCACCTCCACCGTCCCGGTCCTGCGCACCGCGATGCGTGAGCTCCTGGCGGGTGAATACTGCGACCACTTCGACGTGGAGACGTACACCTGGGGTGTACTACCGGAAGAACAGCGGCCGCGCACGGACGCCGACGTGGCCGCGGGCATCGCGGCGGAGCTGGCTTTCGCCCGTTCCCTGATGAATGAGGAGGCACGATGACCACGCCACTGGTCGTCATCGACGTGGTGGGGTTGACGCCCCGGCTGCTGGCACACATGCCGAAGCTCAAGGCCGTCGCCGACGCCGGCTTCCACGCCTCGCTCGGCACCGTGCTGCCGGCGGTCACGTGCAGCGTGCAGTCCACGTTTCTGACCGGGGAGACACCCGCCGGGCACGGCATCGTGGGCAACGGCTGGTACTTCCGGGACCTCGGCGAGGTGCTGCTGTGGCGCCAGCACAACGCACTCGTCGGCGGCGAGAAGCTGTGGCACGCGGCCCGCAAGGCCCAGCCCGGCTACACCGTGGCCAACGTCTGCTGGTGGTACGCGATGGGCGCGGACGTCAACTGGACGGTCACGCCGCGCCCCATCTACTACGCCGACGGGCGCAAGGAGCCCGACTGCTACACGGATCCGCCCGAGCTGCACGACGACCTCGTCGGCGCGCTGGGCGGCTTTCCGCTCTTCACCTACTGGGGCCCGACGGCCGGCCTGCCGTCGTCGGAGTGGATCTGCAAGGCCGCCGAGAAGATCATGGCGGACCACAACCCCGACCTGACCCTCGTGTACGTGCCGCACCTCGACTACGACCTCCAGCGCTTCGGGCCGTCGGCGCCGAAGGCGGCCGCCGCCGCGTCGGCACTCGACCGAGTGCTCGCGCCGCTGCTCGACGCGGCCGCCGCACGGGGCGCGACGGTGGTGGCCCTCTCCGAGTACGGCATCACCGACGCCCGGCGCCCCGTGGACATCAACCGGACGCTGCGTAGCGAGGGCTTCCTGCGGGTGTACACACAGGACGGTATGGAGTACCTGGACCCGTGGACCTCGCGGGCGTTCGCCGTCGCGGACCACCAGATCGCCCACGTGTACGTCAAGGACCCGGCCGACATCCCCGCCGTCGCGAAGCTCTGCTCCAATCTGGAGGGTGTCGACGAGGTGCTCGACGAGGCGGGCAAGGCGGCGCACGGGCTCGACCACGAGCGCTCCGGCGAGCTGGTGCTGGTGGCCGAGCCGGACGCCTGGTTCACGTACTACTACTGGCTCGACGACGACCGCGCTCCCGACTTCGCCCGCCTTGTCGAGATCCACCGCAAGCCCGGCTACGACCCCGCGGAGCTCTTCTTCGACCCGGCCAATCCGGGCGCGGCCAAGCGGCGGGCGGGCGCCGCTCTGGCCCGCAAAAAGCTCGGCATGCGATACCTGATGAGTGCGGTCGGCCTCGACGCCGGCGCGAAGGCGGTGCGCGGCACGCACGGCCGCCTCCCGGCCCACCCGAACGACGCGCCGGTGCTCATCTGCTCGGACCGCTCGGCCGCCCGCCCACACCTCGCGGCGACGGAGGTCAAGCGCTTCCTGCTCAGCCTGGCCGGGCTGAAGCCATGACGGTCGAGGTCGCCCGGGAGTCCGAACTGGACGATCTGCGCAGGCGTTTCGACGCCGAGCTCGCGGCGTTCATCGGCCGGCAGGACCCGGACTGGCCGGACGGCGCGCCGCGCGGGGTGCTGGCGACGCTGCGGCGGTTCGTGCTCGCGGGTGGCAAGCGGCTGCGGCCGATGTTCTGCTACTGGGGCTGGCGCGGCGCCGGCGGCCTCGACCGTCCCGAGGTGGTGGTCGCGGCCGCGGCGCTGGAGCTGTTCCACGCGTTCGCGCTCATCCACGACGACATCATGGACGGCAGCGACCGGCGCCGGGGCGAGCCGTCCGTGCACAAGGTCTTCGCGGAGCTGCATACCAAGTCGATGTGGCGCGGGGACTCGGCCTCCTTCGGGCGCAACACCGCGCTGCTCTGCGGCGACCTCTGCGCGGCGTGGGCCGACCAGATGTTCCACGAGTGCGGCCTGCCGCCCGAGCAGATCCACCGCGGATACGGCGTCTTCGCGCACATGCGCACCGAGGTGATCGCCGGCCAGTACCTCGATCTGGTCTCCGGGGTCGGCGACGGCTCGGTGGCGAGCGCGCTCACCGTGATCAGGATGAAGGCCGCGCGATACACGGTGACCCGGCCGCTCCAGATCGGCGCCGGGCTGGCCGGGGGAGGCCAGGAGCTGCACGCCGCGTACACCGCGTTCGGCGACCCGCTCGGCGACGCGTTCCAGCTCCGCGACGACGTGCTCGGCGTCTTCGGCGATCCCGCGCTCACCGGCAAGTCCATCCTGGACGATCTACGTGAGGGCAAGCCGACCGTGATGATGGCGCTGGCGCGCAGCGGCGCCGACCGGGCGCAGGCCGCCCGGCTGCGCGACCTCTTCGGCAACCCCGATCTCGACGCCGGCGGCGCCGAGGAGCTGCGCGCCATCATCGTCGACACCGGCGCCCTGGAGCGCATCGAGCAGATGATCCGGGTACGCGCCGACGCGGCCGTCGCCGCCCTCGCCGACGCCCCGATCCCCGTCGAGGCGCGCGAGGCGCTCGTGGGGCTGGCCGGATCGGCGATCAACAGGCAGCGCTGACGCCGTTGTATGGCAGACTCTGAGCCGTCCGTTCCGGGACGGTTCGGGAGGTGACCATGGCGCTACGGATGGTAGCGGCGTGGGTGTCATGAGCCGCCGCCCCACCGTCGACACCGTGCGGCGGGCCGTGCGCAGCACGCGGGCCTGGGCGCGCGCGGTCGCCCCCGGCGCGCTGCCCGACTTCCTCGTCATCGGCGGCCAGCGGTGCGGCACCACATCGCTGCACCGGTACCTCGCCGAGCACCCGCAGGTCCGTGCCGCGACCGGCAAGGAGATCCAGTTCTTCAGCATCCACTATGGACGCGGAGAGCGCTGGTACCGCGGGCACTTCCCGGCGCCGATGGCCGGGCGGCTGAGCTTCGAGGCGAGCCCGTACTACCTCTTCCACCCGCGCGCGGCCGAGCGGGCGGCGGCCACACTGCCGTACGGGAGGTACATCGCGCTGCTGCGCGACCCGGTCGAACGGGCGTATTCGCACTACCTGCAAACCCGTTCGTACGGCGCGGAGTCGCTCACGTTCGCCGAGGCGATCGCGGCCGAGCACGACCGGCTGGCGTGGGCCTTGCGCGCCGGTCCGGACAGCCGGGCCGCCCACACGGTGCTCCGCCGGTACTCGTACGCGGCCCGCGGGCGGTACGCCGAGCAGCTGGAGCGGTGGTTTCGCCACGTGCCGCGCGACCGCATCATGGTCGTGCGCAGCGAGGACTTCTACGCCGATCCCGCGACGACGTACGCGGAGCTGCTGGAGTTTCTCGACCTGGAGCCGTTCCTGCCGCCGCGGTTCGCCCAGCACACCCGGCGCGTGGAGCGGGGCGGGCCGCCGGAGGAGGTGGCTCGGGCGCTGCGTGACTACTTCGTGCCGTACAACGCGCGGCTGGCCGAGCTGCTGGGCTGGTCCGATCCATGGCCTGCTTCCGATTTGCCCGACTGATCCACACTGCAACCGCACGCGGCGGCGACCGCATCTCCGGAGTGAGGAGATGGGGAGGGTTCCGTGCGAGGTGAGGAAGAGCGCGAGTACGTCGAGTTCGTGACCACACGCCGACCCGTACTGCACCGCGCCGCGTACCTGATGTGCGGCGACCAGCATCGGGCCGACGACATCGTGCAGGCCACGATGACGGCGCTTTACCGAAAGTGGCGGCGTGCCCGAGAGGCGGACAACCTCGACGCGTACGTGCACCGGATGCTCGTCCGGGCCTACCTGGCCGAAAAGCGGCTCGGCTGGGCGCGGGTGCGGCTGATGTCCGAGCCACCGGAACGCGTCGCCGCCTCGCCGCCGGCCGGTGTCGAGGAGCGGGACTCGCTGCGCACCGCGCTCGCCCGGCTGCCCCGGGCGCAGCGCACGGTGCTCGTGCTCCGCTTCGCCTGCGACATGTCGGTCGACGACGTGGCGGCGGCGCTGCGCACTTCGCCCGGCAACGTCAAGAGCCACACGAGCAGAGGCCTGGCCGCCCTGCGGGATCTCCTCGACGTTCAGATTCACACACCGGGGAGGAAAGATGCAGTGGGATGAAGAGCGGGCCGGCGAGGCCCTGCGTACGTTGATGCGGGACACCGACGTCCCGCCGATCGGCTCCGACGTGGAGCGCGCCCGGCGCACCGGCCGTCGCCAGACGATCAGCCGCCGCGCGGCGGTGGCCGCGGCCGTGACGGTGATCGTCACCGGGACCTCCGCGGTGGCCGCCGCGACGCTGCGCCGGGATGACCCGGTGGAACTGGTCGCGGACGACCGCCCCGTGTCCTGCCGGTTGGTGGAGACGCTGGCGCTCCCGCCCGGGGCCACGACCGGTGGGGTGGCCGGCGCGGACGGTTCCGGCCGCTATGCCGTCGGATATGCCCGGGCCAGCCAGGAGGAGGTGGCGGCACAGGCGGTGCTCTGGAAGGACAAGGTTCCCACGGTGCTCAGTGGCGTGCCGGTCGGAGACTCGGCCGCCGTCGCGGTCAACAGCCGGGGCGATGTCCTCGGGAGCCCGTGGCTGATGCGGACCGGGGACCCGAAGCGGCCGGCGCAGGTGTGGCTGTATCGGGACGGCCGGTTCGTGAATTTGGCGGCACCGAAGGGCTTCCAGGATCCCTCGGCGAGCGCGCTCAACGATCGTGGGGATGTCGTCGGCACGGCGCGATCGGGCGACCGGTGGCACGCCGTCGTGTGGCCGGCTGGCGCACTGGACAGGCCACGCGTCCTCGCCGCTCCGGAAAACGCGCTCGCGCACGGGATAGGCGCCGACGGCACCGTGGTGGGCGAGACCCGGCCGGTGGTCGGGAAACTCAAGGGCGAGCACCAGCCCGGCCGGCCGTACCTCTGGACCAAGGAGGGCCGTGCCCGCGAGCTGAAGGTGCCGACCGGTTGGGACGGCGGCGGCGCGCTCACCGTTCACGACGGTTGGGTCCTGGGGTTCGTCGTCCGCGCCAAGATGGACAAGGGTTTCCAGACCCAGGAGATGGCACCGGTGCGCTGGAGGCTCAAGGGCGGCCCCGCCCAGATCCTGGGGGAGCCGACCGACACCCTGAACGCCGTCGGTAACACCGGCTGGTTCAGCGCCCTCACGGTGCCCACCGGGTGGTCGCCGACGGTGCTGACCTACGTCGACGGCCGGATCCGGCGAGGGCCGGTGCCGACGGCCGACCCCGACCGGAAAGGTCCGAAGGGCGAGGCGATCCCGGTGCCCGTCATCGGCGAGGGTGCGGTGTGGGCACAAGAGGTGGGGCACGAGCTGACCGTGCTCGCCAACGGGTCACCGGAGGAGAAGGCGCCGAAGCCCGGCATCTGGAAGTGCCAGCTCTGACGCACGGCGCGCACGAGGGTCTCCGTGGGCCCGCCGACGCTCACGGAGACCTTGGCGCGCTCCTACCGGTTGAGCAGGTCGGCGCAGCCGGCCTCGTCGGGAAGGAGCGGGCGGAGGATGACCGTCCACTTGCGACCGTCCGATGTCCACGGTGTGGCGGCGTTGGCCTTGCCGGCCGCGGCGAGCACCTTGGCGGTGTCGGCGCCGGTGACCGTGACGCAGCCGGTCTCCAGGCCCTTGCCGACCGAGGTGCCGGGCAGTGCCGGCCCGGGCCACGCGACCGCCGTCTGCTCCTTGCCGACGGTGGCCGGGTCGGGCGCGACGTACGGCGAGGCGATGGCCGCCAGCGTGACCGGCTCGTACGCCTGCTCCGAACCGGCCTTGATGCCCAGGGTGGTGGGCAGGTCGCTGACCGCCGTGAGTAGGTCACGCAGCTTGGTGCGGGCGGCCACCTGGTCGGCGGTCAGGCCGCTGGCGTTGTCGGCCTCGCTCAGCGCGTACACCTCGGTGATGGCCGGACCACCCTCGGCGCCGACGGTGAAGCGCGTCGAGGGCGCGTCGGCGATGGGCGGCTGTCCCAGGTCTTTGGCGGTGCCGACACCGGCGCCAGTGGCGCGGGCGACGAGCTTGTCCACGTCCGCGCTCGAGATCTTGATCACCTGGAGGTTGGGCAGCGCCGGACCGGGGTAGATCGCGGGCTGCGGGCCCTGGACGATCGCGCGCCCGTCGCCGTAGATCGTCACGATGGGTAACCGTGCGACGTTGTCGCCCGGAGTCGTGAAGCCGCCGGTGTGGTCGATCCGCAGCGCGACGGTGTCCGGGTCGCGCGGCTCCGGCGCGCCGGCCGGTAGCGTGCTGTTACCGCCATCCTGGGCGCACGCGACCAGCAAAAACAGGGATGCGGCGGCAGCCGCGCGAAAGCCGGGTGCGATGGTCATCTCCTTTTGACGGCGTTGTGGCGTGTCCGGTTCCCGACTGCGATAACGTGTATGGATGTCCGACGCCGCGCCCACCCGCCGCGAGCGGGGTCGCCTGCGCGGACGTCTGGCCGTGGGTCTCGCCCTCCTGGGCGTGCTGGCCATTCCGGGGTCCGCCCACGCGGCCACCCCGCCCGACGTGTCGACGCCGGTGAGCGTCTGCGTCGAGGTTGGAGTGTCCACAGAGATCGATGCGGCGGCCGTGGCCGAGGCTCCCGCCGCTGTCGCGCCCGAGGCCGAGCCGCGGGTCGCGCAGGCGCCGGTGCCCGCCGGGCAGGTCACGGCCACCAGTGCCGACCGGTCGGCGACGGGCCAGCGTGCCCCGCCGCGGCCGGCTCGCTGACCCCCGGCACACGACCCTCCTCCCGTTACCCCTCTATCCCGTGGGTGAGGTGTATTCCGTGAATATCGACTTCCATGGTTTCCTGATCGACGTCCGTGGCGCCGCCCTCATCTGGCTGGCGCTCATCGTGATCGGCGCGGCCCCGTTCGTGGCGATGGCGGTGTCCGCCCAGCGCCGCTGGCGGCGGACCCGGCCGCGACCTGAGCGGCGGGTCAGGGCGCGGCGCGAGTCACCCGCCGCGCGCGAGGCCGAGCTGCGCCGGTACGCGGAGGAGGTCGCCGTCGCGGCGAGCCGGGCCGCGGTCACGGCGGAGCGGCGGCGCGCCGAGTGGGCCGCGGTGTCACGCACCCAGCAGGCCGCGTGGCGGGCCTACGACGACGCGACCGAGGCGGCGCGACGGTCAATTCAGGCGGAGGCCTTTGGTGTACCGGATACACCATCCACAGTGGATGAGCTCGTGGCGCGCCGTCGCTACCTGGAGCGGGCCGCCGCGACCGCCTACCGCCGCGGAGACCTTACGGCAGAAGAGTTTGGCGACGTGATCGCCGGTCGGGGCGGATGGGATCCGCGTCGCCACCCGTTCGAGCAGGAGACCCGCCTGCGCGTCGCCCGACGCGACCGGCTGCGCCGCGCGTGCGAAACACTGTCCGAAGTAGAACGTGCGGCGTGGCGTGCGGCGGAGGTCGCCGTGGCCGCCAAGCGGAGCCTCGACAGCGAGGCACTCTCGGCCGCGCTGCGCGTGCGGCAGGCGTCGAGCCCAGCCCGCAGCACCCGCCCGGCCCGCCGCCCGGTGCGCAGCGTGCGCCCGATGCCCGCGTGGAACGCCGACACCGCACCGATCCCGCGCGTCGTGCTCACCTGAGCGGCGGCTCAGCGGCCGGCGTTGCGCGGGTGGTGCTTGGCCGTGCGCTCGTTGCCGCGGCGATACTGCCCGGTCCACCGCGCCATGACCTGCTGCGGGTCGCCCTCCTCGACCTCGGCCAGAAACTCCGCCGCCCGGCCGCCGCGCACCGTGGTGGCGGGCCGACCCCGGTGCCGGATGAGCACGGTGCCATCCGCGCGGACCGAATATTCGAAACCATCGGGACCAGCCATAGCGGCATGGTCCCATCCCCGGCGGTCAGTCGTCGAGACTGACCATCGTGAGGTTGACGGTGGTGCCGGTCATCCCGCTCGCCCGGTCGGGGGCCAGGAAGACGGCCATGTGCGCCATCTCGTCGAGCGCTTCGGCTCGCACGGTTCGGCCTCCCACGCTCATCCCCAGCCGCCAGCCGCCGGAGGTGGCGTAGCCTCGCGCTGATGGGACAGGGCACGGATGCCGGGCGCGGCACGGCGGAGCTGCTGGAGGCGGCGCGAGCCGGTGACGGCGACGCGTTCGGGCGCCTGGTCGGGCCCTTGCGCGGGGAGTTGCGTGCGCACTGCTACCGGCTGCTGGGCTCGCTCCACGACGCCGACGACGCGGTCCAGGACACCCTCGATCGGGCGTGGCGGAGCCTGGCGCGGTTCGACGACCACGGCGGGCACATCAGACCGTGGCTGTACAAGATCGCGACGAACCGCGCGCTGACGCTCGTCGAGCGCCGGAAGCGGCGGGAGCTGCCCACCGACATGAGCCCGGAGGGCGCGCCGCTGGTCGAGGCGGCATGGGTCGAACCGTTCCCGGATCGGTTGATGGACTGGACCGCGGGGTTGAGCCCGGAGGCCCGGGTGATCGCGCGGGAGAGTGTGGAGCTGGCGTTCGTCGCCGCGCTTCAGCACCTGTCGCCCCGGCAGCGGGCCGTCCTCCTGCTGCGCGAGGTCCTCGGCTATCCGGCGAGCGAAACCGCCGGCCTGCTGGACACCTCGGTCGCCGCCGTCAACAGCGCCCTGCAACGCGCGCGCAAGGTCCTCGCCGACCTGCTGCCGGAGGCCAGCCAGGCACGCACCCTCGACGCGCTCGGCGACGCGGGGCAGCGGGAGGTCGCCCGGCGGTACGCGACGGCGTGGGAGGCCGGCGACATCGAGGGCATCGTGGCCATGCTCACCGAGGACGCGCGGTACTCGATGCCGCCGCTCACGGCCTGGTACACGGGCCACGACGGGATCCGCGGCTTCCTCCTCGACGGGGTCCTCCGGCGTCGCTGGCGCTTCCTGCCTGTCTGGGCCAACGGGCAGCTGGCGTTCGGCACGTACATGTGGGACGACGCCCGCTCCGCCTTCATGCCCTGTGGGCTGGACCTGGTCATGCTGCGCGGCCGGCGGGTGGCCGAGGTCGTCTCGTTTCTGGAAGCCGACCTGACCAGCTTCGGCCTGCCGGCTCAACTCGCCGAAAACGACCCGCCGGCGCGCGATGAGTTTGCCGGGTGGCCCGGGTTGTAGTCCTGACCGACATGGCAACCGGAAGGACAGAGCCCACATGGCCACCAACCAACAACAGATCCGCACCCTAATCGAACGCTGGGCCGAGGCCGTGCACCGCGGCGACCTCGACGCCGTGCTCGCCGACCACGCCGACGACATCGTGATGTTCGACGTGCCGCCGCCGCACGAAGGCGTGCGGGGGATCGACGCCTACCGTGAGACGTGGCCGCCCTTCTTCGAGTGGCAGGCGCAGGGGGCGTCGTTCGACATCGAGTCGCTGGACGTGACCGCCGGCGAGGAGGTCGCGTTCGCCTACGCGCTGCTGCGTTGCGGCACGGCGGACGAGTTCGCCGCCAACCCCGCCAACCGGCTGCGGTTGACGCTCGGCCTGCACAAGCGGGACGGCAGGTGGGTGGTCACCCATGAGCACCACTCGTTCCCGCTCGCCAGTTAGGCCACTGTGGACGATCTGGTACCTCGGGGAGCCGAGCCCGCCAGCGGGCTCTCGTCGAGATACCTGACCTCGTAGACCCGCTCGGCGAACTTCCAGCCCTCCGGGGTGCGCTGGTAGCGGTCGTGATAGATGGCGAAGTTGATCCCCTGGCGGCCGTCGAGCGTGCGCGCGATCTCCTGGATGTACGTGCGGCCGGTCGCTGTGTCGCCGTCGAGCTGGATCGTGCCGGGGTGCGTGTTCTGCACGAAGAAGTCCCACTGGGCCTGAAGGCGCTCGCCCCCGGCACGGATCTCCTCGCGGCCGATCAGCTCGGCCGGGATGTTGGGCATCCGCAGCGCGCCGTCCGGTATGAACAGCGACGCCAGGCGGACGCGGTCGCGCATCATCGCCGCGTCGCTGAACTCGCCGCGCAGCGCCTCGATCTCGACGCGGTCCGCGATGGTCTGGAAGTCAGTCATCTGTTTCCTCCTTTGTGCGTACGACGGCGCAGCCCATCGGAATGTGAGGCGGCGCGCCGCCACGGCGCCGCCGCGCGCTGACCGGCGGGTTACGCTGTGGTCGGCGTCGTCCGCGCCGCCGCACCGAGCTATTCCAGGAGGCTTCGATGCCTGAGACCGCCACGCCGCCAGACGGTGAGCCCGACGAGGCTTCGGGCGCTGGTGAGGAGACGCCGGACGTTCCCGTCTTCGCCAACCGGGCCGAGCGGCGTGCCAAGGGCAAGGGCAAGTCGGCACAGCCGCAGTCGCAACGTCAGGGCGGGTATCCGGGCGGTCGTGACTCGGTCCAGAGTCAGCGTCGATGGGGCAACCGCCGCACCGGCTGACACCACATCGCCGTCTCCGTGTGGCAGTCGCTCCCCGGCGCCGGCCTGACACAGCCGATCACTGGTGTGCGACAGCCTGCCGCCCGTGCAGCGAGGCCTGGTCAGCCGCCGCCCGGCCCGAGGCCCAGCCGGCCCGGCTGTTGACGGCTGTCGTCTGTCGTGTCCGGTCGGGAAACTGCTTTTCGAAGGCGGCACGCACCGCGTCGTCACGCGCGGCGAGCACCGGCAGCAGCTGGGCGGCGCCCGCCGACGCGGTCATTTCCCTTTCCACGACCTCCTCGGCGGCGGAGCTGAGCCGTTCGCCGATTCGCGACGCGTATGCCGTCAGGAATGACTGCCGGAACGAACGGGTCGTGTTGTGCCCACTCCTGTCGACGCTCGGCTTGGCCTGCGTCATCGCCCTCGTCGCCTGTACGAGCAGTGACGTGAACAGCAGCTCGGTCGACTCCAGATCGGCCGCGAAGCCCACAATGGTGGTGAAGCCGAACGCCTTCGTCCACACCGCGCGGCAGTTGTTAGCCTCCGCGACCACCTGTAGCAGCAATGTCTTGGGCGCCTCGTACGGATTGTCTATGATCACGCGGCGGGTCGATGGCTGATCACGGACGCCCGTCTTCGCGACGAGCAGGGTGTGATCGATGCGATGACGGGCCATCAACTCTTGTGCCTTCGCCGTGAAGGCGTCGGCTTCCTCAGGGAACTCGGTCGACTCCGCCTTGGCCAGCAACGCACGGACCCGAGAGATCAACCGCTGATCGAGGTCGGTGGTGGGTGTCACCGCGGCGGCGACGGCATCGCCCGGCATAGGGCCAACCGGTGCGATCGGCGGCAACGTCGCGAGCAGATGGAGCACCTCGATGACGGTGATGATCATCCCAGCGCGGTCGACGCCCTCCCGCTCGCCCCACGCGGTCACGTAGTGGTCGTCGTGCTCCCACCACACCCGCGCGTCAAGGGTGGACAACTGCGACTGCCACTGCTGGTGGACGGCCGCCCTGGAGTAACTCCGCATCTGCGCCGCGATGGCGTCGACCACGAGCCGGCCGTGCCGCGTGGTGTGCTGGCGGCGGGCCACCCGTGCCAGCTCGGCCGGCTGCCAGCCGCGCCGCCACGCGCGCTCGACCTCGCGTAGCAGGGAGGCCAGCAAGGCGCGGTTGACCACCTGGATGCCGGTAGCACCACCAGGACCGGCGGACAGCAGAGCGTGGCAGCGATCGAGCTCGTCGGTGTCTTCCCGGTCGTGGGCATGGACCGCCTCGTCGATGATCTGCTCGGCGATCCGACGCTGGGACGGCACATGTGGCACGCCGAACATGCCCAACGGATCGTCAGTGCCGGCCGTCCCGGCGGCCCTTCGACGCTGTGCCGACGCCGCGGCCTTCCGCTTGGCCTTGTGCCGTTCGCGGCTGTTCTTGCCCATCGACCACTGCCCCCACCCGACGACACGAACCCAAAAAAGCTACCAACCAGACCCGCCGGCCCAGGTGCCCCGAACGAGGGAACGCCGGTGGTTACCACGATCGCGTTGCTGACCGGGCCGGGATGCCTGCCGCCATGCGGCCCGCTGCGAAGCTGGAGCGCCCGCCGGTCGAGCGCTCGACCAGATGGTCAACGCCGCACGCTCCCTCGGGCCAGAGCGGCGGTCAGGACGTGTGGCGCAACAGGGCGTCCACCACGGCCGGCCACGTCACGCGCGGCAGGCCCTGACCGATGCCGGGCAGTGTGAGCAGCGTGGCGCCCGGGATCTCCGCGGCCAGCGCCACCCCGTTTCCGTGCGGGAAGAACGGATCCTCGTCCCCGTGCACCACCAGGGTCGGCGCCGTGATCCCGCCGAGCCGCTCGCGCCACCGCGGCTGGCAGTCGATGGCCGCGAACATGCTGCCGAGGTGGCTCGCACGCTGCGCCTTCGCCGTCCGTCCCGCGCGGTCGAAGACCGACCCGATGGCCGCGCGCACGTCCTGCTCGTCGAATCCTCGCGACCCGGCCATCAGCCGCGCGCCATCAGTCATGTAGTCGACCACGCTGTCCCGATCGGTCCAGTCCGGCTGGGGACGCCCGAACAGCTGCCCCATCACCTCCGGCGCATGGTCGGGCAGGTCGGGATCGACCGGACCGGGCGCGACCGGACGGGTGGAGACCAACGTCAGCGACGCGACCTGATCCGGATGGTCGAGCGCGAGCAGCTGCGCGACGAAACCGCCGACGCCCATCCCGACCACGTGCGCACGCCCCAGATCCAGCGCCACCAGCAGCTCGGACGCGTCGGTCACCAGGTCGCGCAGGTCGTAGGCGGGCGCGTCCGGGTCGACGAACGTCGACTGGCCGGCGTCGCGCAGGTCGTAGCGCACCACGTACCGCCCGGCCAGCGCCGCGCACAGCTCGTCCGGCCAGCTCAGCACGGTGACGCCGACCAGTAGCACCGGCGGATCCGCCGGGTCTCCGGAGGTCTCCACGCACAACTCGACACCGTTGACCTTGATCCGCATTCCCGCTCCCTTCGAGTCGTCAACTGAGACGAATCAGCACGCGGAAACTCATCGCACCGCTCTGACGACCACCGGAAGAACACCCGACCTTGTCCAGGGAGCGCGGCGGCCCCGAAACCTCAGTTCAAGAGCAGATTTGAGCTACCGCGACGTCCGTCGTGGTCCATGCCGTTGCTCCCGCGGCCTCACCCGTCCGCCGCTGGTCCCGCTCACCCCGGGTCGTACCGCGCGCGGTCGCCGTTTGTCCACAACGCCCCGCTCTGAGGCGGCGGCGACAGATCGAATCGAGGTGCCGTGACCGTGAGTGACCGCCGCGACGATACGCACGGCGCACGATGCGAGATCTTGGAGAGTGGGCGGTATATCAACCCTAACCGTCCTAGATCTCAAAGCCCGACCCCCCGCGGCTGGTGACGCTGCGTCAGGAGGGTCTACCCATAACCCCAGGTGGAGTCCAAGCGGCGGCACGCCGATCTCAGCGGCGAAGCCAAGGAAGTCACGGTACCCAGGCAGGGCGTCGTGGCATTCCATGGCTTGGCGGCACGACTCGATCCAATCGCCGGCTGAGCGTCGCACCGGGTAGCCTGCCGTCCGTGCAGCCCGCTTCGAAGATGGAGCGCCGGGTGGTGACCGCCGCCGAGCAGGCGCTGACCCGCCAGCGTTACGTGAGCCCGCTCGATGTGCTGACTGGGATGGGCTGGGTGCCGCTCGGGCGGGTGACGGACTGGCGGCAGGGCCGCGCGCCGCACCTCGAGGCCATCTCGGCGGTGTCGGCCGACCGGATCGCCGACGCGCTGGAGGTGTTCCGCCGCTGGGTGGCCGGCCGTGGCCTGCGGCCCAGCGAGGTCGAGTACCTGGCCGCCACGCGCGACCGGCGGCCGCTGCGCTTCACCGCCGCCGGTGATCCCGCGCTCGAGCTCACCTACCGCACTCATTGGATGCCGGCGGACCTGCCGGAGCGGCAGCGGGAGCGGCTGACCACCCGGCAGAGCAAGCCACCGGACCTGGTGGTGGTGCAGCCATTGAAGGTGTTCACCTGCGTCGGCTGCGGGCGCACCGACGCCGACATGCTGATGATGGAGGATGCCGGGCCAGCCTGCCTCACCTGTGCGGACCTCGATCACCTGGTGTTCCTGCCAGCCGGCGACGCGGCACTGACCCGTCGTGCGAAACAGGCCAGCCGGCTCTCGGCGGTGGTGGTGCGGTTCAGCCGCTCCCGCAAGCGCTACGAGCGGCAGGGACTGCTGGTCGAGGACGCCGCGGTCGAGCAGGCGGAGCAGCAGTGCCTGTCCGATGAGGAGGCCCGTGCCCGCCGCCGCGATCGGGACCGGGAGCGGCGAGAGGTCGCGGACGAGCGGTTCCAGCAGGATTTGGCCGAACAGATCGGCCGGCTGTTTCCCGGCTGCCCGCCGCGGCGGGCAGCGGCGATCAGCCGACATACCGGTACCCGCAGCAGCGGCCGGGTGGGGCGTAGCGCCGCTGGTCGGGCGCTCGACCCCGACGCCGTGACCCTGGCCGTGATCGCCTCGGTACGGCACGAGGACACCGAGTACGACGAACTGCTGATGGCCGGTGTGCCACGTGAGCAGGCCCGGGAGCGGATTCGCGACGACATCGACCGCGTCCTCGAACGGTGGCGACACCCGGCTTGACGGTCGGACTGCGTCCTGGGCCTTCCAATTCTGCGACAGCCCGGAGTCAAGGCGTCAGCGTTTGCCGAGCAAGGCCCGTGCGACCTGCGCCGGGTCGTTCAGTTGTGGTAAGGCGGCCATGCCGCCGCTGTCTGGCTGGTTGGGTGGTGGAGCGGCGTGGCGACGTCGCGGGATCTCGATCGCCGGACCGCCGTCGGTGCGGAATGCGGCGGGGGCGTGGCCCGCGGCGCGTAGTGCGGCCAGCGTTTCGGCCTGCGGTTTCGCGCTGGCGACCACGGTCGGGGCGAGCCGGACCAGGTGCAGGGTCTGAAGTGAGCGGGTGTTGAGTATTTCGGTGAGCAGGGTTTCGTCGTCGCTGCACAGGCAGCAGCCGGTTGGGTGCACTTGAACCCGGCCGTACCGGCGGGCTACGTCGTCGATCAGGTAGGCGAGTGTTTGGGGTACGCGGCCGCCTTCGGCTACCTCGGTGATCTGGGTGAGCAGGTCCGCTGCGTTGTTACCGGCGTCGAGCGCGGCGCGGATGCTGGCCGGCGAGAAACGCCAGGTCCACGCGCCGCTGCGGGACTCTGGCGCGGCTGCGGTGTCCAGCAGGGCCAGGAGATTGGCGGACGGGATGCCGGTCACTACCGCGGTGAGGTCGTTCTGCAATATCGCCGAGCTTCGGGTGCCGGGCAGCATGGCCTGGGCGTGCCGATAGGCCGCGTCGAAGTCACCGATCACTAGGCTGCGGCAGAGTCTGGTCGTTGTTCCCTGGGCGAGTAGGCCGAGCCGATGCGCCTCCCGCCAGATGCCCGTGACGTATCGCTGCAAGTCCTCGTCGATCGGGTCGGTCAGGACTGGGCTCTGCCAAGACAGCCGGTCGGCGAGTGTGCCGGGGTCGGCAGCCTGCCCGTCGGGAACGGTGTCGACGAGAGTGCGCAAGATCAGGGCACGCAGGCCGGCCAAGGCGATCTCCTCCGCCTCGTCCCAGTAGAGGACACGGGTTGTTGTCGCGGTCGGGTCGGCCGGCGCGAGCGGGCACGCGGGCATCGTCAGCCAGGTCTGAACGATGTCGAGCAGTTGGTCGGCGGGATCGGCCGCGGCGAACTCCTCGTAGCTCATGGAGGGTGCGAGACCGGTGGCAGAGGCATCAGTGAGGCCACCGGCGGCGAGCAGTTCAATAGTCAAGCGGGTGCGGTCCTCGTCGTAGCCGGACGACTTGGTGATCCGGCGAAGTTCGCGTACGCCGAGGCCGCCGGTCTTGAGCAAGGGCACCGGGCCGCTGCTTATGGTCTCGACGGTTGCGGTGATCGCGGCGAGGGTCTCGACAGCGGCGGCTGCGGCCTCCTGTTCGGCAGCCTCTGGCTCGACCGGGGTGACACATACGGCGGGTGGCCGCGGGTCGAACGGAGCGACGTAGTCGCTCCGCAGCGCGAAAGCGACCTCGCGGGGCATATCACAGCTGCCCCACCCGGAACTGACGACGAGACCACGCTCGGCGGCCCACGGTACCGGCATCCCGGGTGCGCCGAACATGATTCCTCGCATACCAAAGGGCGAGGCCGGGCGGCGGGCGAGCATGTCGAGCAGGACACGGACTTCGGCGGGGGCCTGCGCCGCGAGGCGGCGCACGTTATCCGGCTGTGCCAGCCAGCCGGCCAGCGCGGCGATCAACTCGTTCTTGCCGTGGCCGGCGGCCGGGATGCCGTACAGCTTCGCCAGCCTGCGCAGCTCAGTCATGTTGTGTGTGGTGAGCAGCTCGGCGGCGCCGGGCCCGAGATTCAGCGGGTGCGGCCAGACCACGCTCAGTTGTGCCGCGGCGAAGCCGTCGGCGTGCGGCCAGATGAGGGCGAGCTGGGTGAGCCGGCGCAGCGCCGCGGCCAGGTCCGGGTCGTCCGCCGGTACGCCCAGCAGCGTCGCCAGCCGCACGGCGGTACACCCGTCGCCCAGCGCGGCGGCGGCCTCGCCCACCTGTAGCTGCGGCAGGGTGAGCAACGCGCAGCCGGCCGCCATCGACGAGGGGTGCAGGAGCCGTGCGGCGAGTTGGTCGGCGGTCTTCGGCGCGGGTTCGAGGGTCGCGTCGCGACGGGTCGCGACAAGACTGGTGAGCTGGTCCAGGCTCAGGGTGTGAAGGTGAGCGGCGAGGGACGGCACCCGGACAACTTACGGCGTACCCGTCTGGCGGCAAGCGGCGGTACGCCGTACGAGGGAAACGTGCTGCCGGATGCGAATCACTAACGCATTTCCGGCCTACAGCCGGTCAAGGGCGCGCCCGCCCCGACGGCAATGGTGTAGCAGACGAGATGGGCCTGACACGGCGGAATGCGAAACAGCCTCTGACCGTGGCCGGCGTCCCGTTGCCGGTGCGGATGGCGTCACGGCGGCCGCGGGTAGCCGCGGTGGTTGATGCTGACGCCGACGGAGGCTTTGTCGGCGCCGGGTCCGCCGGCCGCGGCCGGCGGACCCGGGCGTCATGCCATCCGGTCACATCGGCTTGCTCACGATTGTCGAGAGGCACAGCTTGGCGCTCCAGGCCGGCACGCTGCACGCCTCGACGCTGATGCCATTGGTGAACCCGTCCTGGTTGAAGGCTTGCACGCCATTGTTCGCGCACGTCTGGCCGCTCTTGGTGGCACCGGGGCCGGACACCTTGCCCGATGCGCAGATGAAGATGTCGGTCGACGTTTTCTGCACCGCGCTCCAGGCCGAGCGGCTGTTGCCCTGGTGGTGGCCGTTGCCGGTGAGGAAAACGTTCGGCCGTCGCACCTGGTACGTGAACGAGGAACCCGATGTGTACTTCCACGACGCGCCGGTGTCGACCGTCCGCAGCCCAGGGTCGTCCTTCGACGGCGGGATGACCAAGGTGGTGATCTTGTCCCAGTCCCCGCCGAAGACGTACATGCGGTAGATGGTGACGTAGATGTACCCCTCGGCTTTGGCGTTGAAGTCGCCAACGGTCGCCGAGTCGCCCGTGGTACAGACGGTGTCCGCGCCGAGCGTGCCCCAACCGGGAACCGACATGACCACCCGGGCGCACCGGTTGTCGTTGGCGGTGTCGGTGAGGGTGACCATCGCGCCGCGCTCGCCGTTGACGTCGACCCCGAAGCCGGAGGCCTTAACCCCGGGAAGCGTGGCTTCGAATTCGAAGCTGTTGGTGCTGTAGTAGCGCCAGGACGTCGACCAGCCGGATCCGGACGGGATCGCGGCCTGGGCCGGCGCCCCGATGAGAAGGACGGCCGGAGCCGCCGCCAGTACAACGGCCGCCGCACGGCGGCCGAGGGAGGAGATGACAGACATGCGCCCACCCTCGTGCCAAGCGCAGATCGCCGCCCGCCTCTGTCATCGAGGCGACAGGCAGGCGAAACTGGATGGCCCGAACTGGTGAGATCTCCTCCTCGCCCAGCGATGGGCGAGTCTGGGGGCAGGTCAGCGACGACATACGGTTCGCGCCACATGCCTTGGGGCGGCGGCGACGCTCTCCAGCCTTCGCCTGCCTTTGCGTCCCGGACCTCGTTGGGGACGCGCTTGCTGTGGGCCGGACGCGGCAGAATGCGAACCGGTCCTGATCGTCGCTGGTGATCCGTTGGCGGTAGGGATGGCCAGATCACGCAGCCTTCGGAGGGTCTGATGAGGGTCTGGCCGGGACAGCTCAGGCGATCTGGCGAAGGTCGTTTCCGTAGTCGAAGATGATCCGCATCCGGGCGCCCAACGCCCGCGCGTACCGGCTCAACGTCGCGACCTCGTTAACGTCCAGGTCGCCGTTTTCGATCTGGCTGACTCGGCCCGGTGTTACCCCCATCAGGTCGGCGACCTGACGCTGGGTGAGCCCCAGCCGCTTGCGTTCCTCGGCGAGGTGAACGGCGCTGATCCATGCCTCGGTACGCGCGCGCTCCTCAGCCAGCGCGGTGTCGTCCCCGTCATGCAGTTCGGTACGGATGTCGTCCCAGTCGTGAAACTCGGTCATGGCGCCTCCCGCCGTTTTCTTTCGAGGGCCAGCCAGCCCTCGTAGGCGACCTCCGCTGCCGGGATCGCCACCTTGTACCACCCCGATCACTCACCGGCCTTGTTACCCGCGACCAGCAGTACCGCCTGCGACCAGGGATCGAAGACGAACAGAACCCGGATCGCGACATCACGGCCGGACCTGGGGTCGCAACTCCTTGAGATTGCTGACGCTCGAACCCTGCAATGTGTCGACCAACGGGCACCCCAGCCCTGGGCCCACCTTGGCGAGCATGTCGATGGCGACGTTCACCGAGCGGTATGTGTCCGGGTCGGCCTGGCGAAGCGCACGCAGCCAGTCACGCACGTCGGTTGTCGTCCTGATCGCCCAGCGGCGGGCCGGTTCGGGAGGCACCGAGCAACTATAGCCCGAACTAAACAACAACGCGATCCGCGTCAGTTACCGTCCCCAACATGAGCAGCGCAAGTCCGACGAGCCTGACCGGTCGGTGGCGGATCGTGAGCATGGACCTCTGGGACAGCGACACCATCGATCTGGTGGAGCCCGCCTACATCGAGTTCGACGGAGACCAAACCGGACGCTTCGGATTCATCGCCGTCGAGGGGTGGATGGACTGCCGCCAAGCCACCCGCGACGGGAAAGGCTGCGTCGAGTTCACCTGGGAGGGCAACGACGAAGGCGACCCCGTCAACGGCCGCGGTTGGGCCATGCTGACCGACAACCGCACCCTCAACGGGCATATCTACTTCCACCTCGGTGACGACTCCGGCTTCCAGGCAGTCCGCACCTAACCGCGATGCGGCCCTATCTCCAGAGCCTGCGCCCCACTCGCACCTCAGGCGCGTCTGCTCCGCGTTCTGTGGGGCGGGCGGGACTCGAACCCGCGACCGAGGGATTATGAGACCAATCAAGATCATCAATCTTGAGTCGGCTTGATCCCGGACAGGGGCCGTGACGTGCGGCTTCATTGATCGCCGTCCGGCCCCGTCCGGGATCGTCCGGACGGCAACGGCGCCGTTCCCTAGCAAGATCCCTAGCATTCGCTCGGGACCTCCAGAACGACGGAGGTCCATGTCATGAAGGCACACGAGTACGTCGCGATCGACCCCACTCTGCGTACGGTCGTCAGTCTCATCGAGTGGGCTCGGCTCGCGGAGGTGTCGTGGTGACCGCCGAGCGCCCGCGACCTGCGTACGGTGAGCGCCTCGAAGGTGTGGTGCAGGTCGCCATCATGCTCGTCATCGGCACCGCGGCGGGAGCGGCGAGCTTCACCCACGTTCACGACGTCGCGGCAGGGCATGGCCAGCCGGGATGGCTTGCGTGGGCCGATGCAGTCACCTTGGAGTTGATGTCGATCGCGTCGGGCCTGGAGATCCGCCGCCGGCACCGGGCGGGGCGGCCCGTGCTGTTCGCCTCGACCGTGTTGGTCTGCGCGGTTGCCCTCTCGCTGGCCGCTCAGGTCGTCGAGGCCGAGCCGTCGGTAATCGGCTGGATCGCGGCGGCGTTGCCGGCGCTCGGGTTCCTGGCGATGGTGAAGCTGGCGCTCGCCCGGACCGTGGCGGTGGCCGGGTCCGCTGAATCCACGGCCGTCCAGGACGAACCGGAGACCAAGGTCGAGGCTATGCGGCGGGCGTTTGCCGCGGCCATCGAACAAGGCCGGACTCCCGATCATCGCGAGTTGGCGCTGGCCGCCGGCGCCGACATCTCGCACGCCCGGCGCGTGCACCGGCGGTTGGCGGCCGCGCAGTCCGGCTGAGTCCGGACCGGTCCAGCTCCCCGGGACCAGGTCTTGGGGAGCTGGACCGGCTCCTGGACCCGCTGGGCCGCGCTGGGGGTAGCCCTTCAAGCGCGAGCTGGTGCAGTACGCGCAACAGCTTCGCTACCACGCCCGGCAACGACGCACCCGGCCTGGACCGGCTGGCCGACCTGCCCGAGCCAACCCCACCACCGACGCGGAAATCCGCGCCTGGGCCCGCGGCGAGGGCCTGGCCATCAGCTCAGGTGGGCGCATCCCCGTCGAGATCCGTGCGGCGTACCGCCACGCACACACCTGACGGCCTCCGGGGGCTTCGCGAGCTGCCTACTGGTCAGGAGGCTGCGACGAGGTCAGGTCCTCACGCCAGGCATCCACCCGGGCACGCAGCAATGCCACCTCCGCTGGCGTGAGGCCGTACTCGGCGAATTCCTCATCGTCGAAGCGTTCGATGTGGCGCAGCATGCCGGCGAACATCGCGCGGTCGAAGCCGGCATCGACGGTCTCCGCGAGCACGCACAACCGATCGAGGGTGTAGCGGCCGGCCGTGATCGCCGCGTCGATGTCCAGGAAGTCACGCGCGGCGGCGCGGTTGTACAGAGCGTCCATCTTGCCCGCCAGGACATCGTCGGCGTGCAACACCGGGCCGATATCCATCTGTACCGGCGGCTGCATCCGCCAGTTCGCCACCAACTCCACCCGGTACTGCGTGCTCGGCTCGGCCGGGTCGGCGAGGTACAGCCGGACGAACGTTTCCGTCCGGTGGTCGACCTCCACCTGGTAGCCCGCGCCACGGTACGCGGCCATCACCTCGTCGACGGCGGCCGGGAAGTCCGCTCGCCGTTGCCAGTCGGCGAACAGGTCAACATCCTCGCTCGGGCGTTGCAGGATGCCATGCGCGGCGACGGCGTGGCCACCCGCCAATGCGAACCCGTGCGGCCCGCCCGCGCTGAGCCCGATCTCCGCCAGTCGCCGGTGGACGGCCGCGTCTTCCGCTCTCACTACGCAGCTGGCCGGCGCCCAGCGGCCAACTCAGGAAACCGGGCCTCCCACAGCCGCCGCACCTCGGGCGGGACTACCAGGCTCGGCCACAGGCGCACCAGCGTCGGCCCGTCGAGCCACTCGGCCAACTCTTCCGGGTGGGTGGCCTCGCGGAGGACGGTCTCGTACATGCTTGCCAGCCGGCGCGGGTTGGCCAGGTCGTAGCTGGCCTGCCCGGACCAGTTCAGCCGCCGCTCCAGCCGCACCACTCCGCTCGTGGGCCCATGCAGGTCAGCCAGGCGTGAAGCCACGGCGTAGGGCCGCTGGTCGGCGTAGCGCGAGCCGAGCGGGGCACGAGCTGCTTCCGCGCTCATTGCCAAACCCCCTTCGCCTCGGCGTCGCCGTCTCGTCCAAAGGTAAACGACAACCTGCAACTGGTGTCCACCACACGCGGCGTACACGCCTGGGGAAGCCCGAACCCTGCGCTGGACCGTCCACCGTGCCGGTGCCCGCTGGGCGGCCGGCCGATGATCGGTCAAGCGGCCGATCGCGGCCGGCCCGGGTGGAGATCGGGATCGGACTTCAGGGCTCCACCGGGTGAGAAGACGGTCATCCTTGGGTGACACGGCAGTCCGCTTCGCGACAGAACGCATACGCTCGATACCGCGAGGTCGGGATGATGGTTTGCCGGTCACCGCGGCCGCTGGGTAAGCGGCCCCGGGCGACGCCAAACGCATCGAAGACACCAGCCAACAAGTCACTGGACAACGCCGTCCGCGCAGCGCAAGTGGATGCCGCGACATGAATGGGTCATGCGGCTGCTTCAATTTCGGAGGGGGCCGTACTGTCCGCAATCCTGCCCCCGAATATTGGACGTGCGCGGGACCTGTTGTCCGACCGGGGCCCGCTGCTGATAGAAGACCTCGCCACCGCACTGCGCCAAGCGGGGGTCATTCTCAGCACGCAACGCCTGGCCAACCTTCCCCAGCGGTACCCGGAGGTTTTCGCCTTCGACGGCGCCGGTCGGCTTGTCGCTGGCTACCAACTCGCACAGGCGCGCCGCGCGGGCGAGGATGCACCCGAAGCGGAAGATCCAGTGCCCGAGCACGCTACGCAGGTCGACAGCGACGAACCGACCGGCCACGCCTGGCATGAGGTGCCCGCCCCCGCGCCGCTGCAGCTGGACGACATCGTCGTGCTGCACGTTGCCGACGCCGCCGAAGGCTTGGTCGACATCGGCGCGGTGCGGATGCGCGACGGCGCGACCGCTGCCCTATCCACGGGCCCGGGACAGTCTGAAGCCTTGCGGCAGTTCGTGGACGGATCAGCCGCGGTCGTTGGCTACGGCCTGGATCGTGTCGTCACGAATGCCGACGATCTCGCGGCAGCCCTGCCCGCTGTCCGAATCGACCTGCGCATGCTGGCGCTTCTGCATAGTCCGGGCCATTCCAGCGCGGGGTTGAGCGAACTGTGCGCCACACTCGCCATCGGGCTTGAGGGTGGAGGCATCGTGGCCCAGGCACGGGCCGCTGCGGACTGCGTACGGATCTTGACCGAGAAGGTCGACCACAGCGACCCTTCGTGGCAGCTCGCCCGTGCTTGTCTGGTCGCTGGCGGGTCCGACCTCGCCCGGCTCGTGCCAGCTGGGTCGCTGCCAGCCGACGCGTCGGAGGGCTTGCGCTGCGCCGACGATCCGTTGCTGAGCCCGCCGGCCCAAGCGCCGGAGCATCGATCGGCGCGCGAAGGCGTGCGGCACGTCCTGTCCCGCCTCGACGAGTTGGCGTTCACCCCCCGACGGTCCCAGCAGGAGATGGCCGCCGCTGTGGCTGAGGTGCTGGACGAGGGTCGCCGGATTGCTGTGGAGGCGCCCACCGGCACCGGCAAGTCGCTCGCTTACCTGGCGGCTGCCGCTGGGCGCGCAAGTCGGGGCCGCCAGCCAGTAGTCATCGCTACCGCCACCAAGGTGCTGCAACAGCAGCTGCGACGCGACGTCGAGAAGCTACAGCGCAGCGGGCTGTTCGGCGCGCCGTTCCGCCAGTTGTTCGGGGTGGGAAACTACATCTGCGCCCGCGAGGTGGGCACCGCGGTCAACACCTCGGAACCGGATCTGGATGAGAACCACTGGCTCGCCTTGGCCGTCGCGGTGCGGGCCCTCGCGCTCATCCCGACCGGTGTGTGGGACGACGTTCGCGACCACGACGTGGCCGCCACCCGGCCGGCATACCGGGCAGCGCGGGACACGCTGCGCACCGACGCCGGCTCGTGTGAACGGCACGACTGTGACTGGGTCACACGGTGTCCCCTGTACACCCGCCTGGCCAGCATGCGCGAACGACCCGGCGTCGTCGTCGCGAACCACGCTCTCGTGGCGACGTGGGCGAAACTGGCGTTTGAGGGCCGCCGTAGCCCCGGCGACGCGTCGGCGGCCGGCGCCAGCGACCTGGTATTCGACGAGGCCCACGAGCTGGAAGACAGCCTGACCGGCGCCTGGACCGAGGCGGTTGGACGACGCGAACTGTTGAAGCTGGCCGCCCGGCTAGACGGAAAGGCCGGCTTGGACCGGCAGCTACGCCGGATCGCGCGCATCGGGCCGGACCTTCGTCGCGGCCGGAACCTGCCGGCACTGGCGCGGCAGTTGCGCCAGGCGTGCGAGGACCTGTCCAGCGCCGCCCATACCTATCTCCACGAGTACGGCGGCGCCGACGACACGGCGGTAATGCGCTACGGGATCGTCCAGATCCGGCCGGAGTTCCGCTACCTGGTCGAGCGGGTGCGCGATGTAATCGACTGCCTTCGGCCGTTGACCGATGCGCTGACTGCCGTGGAGTCCGCCGCGCGTCAGGCCACGGCCGGGGCGCCGCCGCAAACGTCGGCTCTGCTCAGGAGCCTGGCTGCGCGTGCCGGTGGGACCGCGGCCGCCGCCGAGGAGGCCACACGAGTTCTGGATCGTCTCCGCGAGCTGCCCGACGAGCAGCTCTGGGTCTACCTGCTCTCCATCCCAGCCACCGACGAGAACGGACGCGGGGACGAACCGGCAGCTGCGGACTGGACCTTCGAGTGCATTCCGATCGACGTGGGTGAGGCGTTCGGGCAGGCCATCGTGCGGCCGGCACGCAGCGTGACGCTGACCAGTGCCACCCTCACCACCGGTGGCACCTTCGACTTCCTCGCGTCCCGGCTGGGTATCCGCATCGAGCCGGGCAGTGTCGAGCCAGAGATCTTCGAGGGCCGACAACTTGCCAGCCCGTTCGACCACGCCACCCAGTCGGCCGTCGTGCTCACCAGCCACCTGCCGGTCCCAGTGCCCAGCCAGGAACGGGAGTTCGTCGAGGACCTCGCCCGCGACCAGGTCGGCCTGCTGTCACTGACCGGCGGTCGGGCGATGACCCTGTTCGCCGCCCGACGCCGGATGCAGGCGGTCGCGGAACGGGTACGCGCGCGCGCCGACGAGCTGGCCGGGCGAGGCGTGCAGCTCCTCATACAAGGGGAGGCCGGGGCCGCCGAGATCGCCCAGCGCTTCCGTTCCGAGCCCGGAACAGTCGTCTATGGGCTGCGCTCCTACTGGCAGGGCTTCGACGCGCCGGGCGACACGTTGAGCTACCTGGTGATAGAGAAGCCGCCCTATCCGCACGTCGACGACCCGGTCGTCGGCGCACGAGCGCGAGCCATCGCCGACCGCGGTGGCGACCCGTTCCTGGAGTACGTGGTGCCCAAGACGGCCATCCTGCTGGCCCAGGGCTTCGGTCGGCTGATCCGCACCGAAACCGACCGAGGTGTGGCCCTGATCTGCGACCGGCGCGTGCAGTCGCCCAGCGCAGCCAACCAGATCCTGCTCTCCACACTGGCCGGACCTAGGCACGACGGTGGGCCTCAGATCCACCATGCGCGGGACCGCGAGGACGCCTGGCGGTACGCCATCAGGTTCGTAACCGGCGACGAACCGGACCTGACCGCGGCGCTGGAGCTGGCCGGCGACGACGTACAGGCGACTGTGGCCCGGCTGCGCCTGGTCGACGGCGAGGATCCACAGGCCAACCTGCGCGAGGCCGCCCAGTTGCTGTTCGGGATCGAGCAGCTGCGGGACGCTCAGCTGCAGCTCATGGTCGCGCACCTACGCGGCGACGACGCGCTCGGGATCCTGCCCACCGGAGCCGGCAAGTCGCTGTGCTTCCAGCTTCCCGCCTTGCTACGGCCGGAGGACCGCGCGACGGTGGTTGTCAGCCCGCTCGTTGCGCTGATCAAGGACCAGCTCGACGACTTGCGTGGGCGCCGCAGGTTGCGCGGGGTGCAGGGCATCACGGCCAACACACCGTCGAGTGTGCGGACGGAGATCCTGCGCGACCTCGCCGAGGGCAAGGTGCGCCTGCTGTACGTGTCCCCGGAACGGTTGGTCCGTGACCCAGTGCTGCGGGTGGCGCTGGAAAGCCAGGACCTCGCCGGGCTGGTCGTGGATGAGGCACACTGCGTCAGCGCCTGGGGGCATGATTTTCGGCCCGAGTTCCGCCGGGTGGCCACCGCGGTGGCGCACCTGGGCCGGGCACCGCGGCTGGCCCTGACCGCCACAGCCGCACCGCAGGTCAGCCAGGACATCGAACAGACGCTCGAGCTCGCCGACCCCGTCCGGGTGGTGCGGCCAGCGGACCGCCCAAACCTCAGATTCCACGTGACCCGGGTGGCCGGCGAACGGGAACGCGCCCGGGAGCTGCTGCGCATCGTCACCGCGATGGGTAAGGAGCCCGGGATCGTGTACGCCTCGCGGCGCGCGGTGACCGAGGAGGTGGCCGCCCTGCTGCGGCGCACCGGCGTGGGCGCCCGCCATTACCACGCCGGCATGGTCCCTGAACAGCGAGAGGCCGTACAGGACGACTTCCTGGCCGGCACCACACAGGTCATCGTGGCGACCAAAGCGTTCGGCATGGGGGTGAACAAGCCGGACATCGGATGGGTGGTGCACTACGACCTGCCGGAGTCGCTCGACGCCTACGTCCAGGAGTCCGGCCGCGCCGCCCGCGATCCCGCGCTGCGCGGCGAGTGCGTGCTGCTGTTCAGCGGCGGCGACGTGATGCGGCGGCGGTCGCAGGCCACCGATTCCGAGCGGCAGACCCGGCTGTCCCAGGCGACCCGGCTGTTGGCACTGCTCGCGAGCGCGCGAAAGCGCAACGGTGACATCGTCTTCGATGCGGACGAGGCAGCCGAGGCCGTCGGCGTAGAGCCCGAGGAGCTGAACGTGCTGCTGGCGTGGCTGGAGCGCACCGACGCGCTCGTACAGCGGCCGGACTGCTCGGCCCGGGGCACGGTGAACGTAGGCACCCGCGAGCCGACTGACCCCGACGAGCGCCGCAGGTTCCGTGAGCTGTCGGTCATCCTGAACCTGCGCCCGAAGGTCGCCAGCCGGATCGACTTCGACCGGCTGCAGGACGAGCGTGGCCTGGACCCCGACGACCTGGAGCGGGATCTCATCGCGTGGTCGCTGGACCGGCTGATCACATTCTCGTCGTCGCGCCGCTATCGGCGGATCAGGCTACTGGCCGACCGAGTGGACGCCGCCGCGCTGGACCAGGAGGTCGGGCGCTGGAACGCCTGGCAGCGACGGCAGCTCGACGCGATCATCTCGTACGCGCAGGACGGCGGGTGCCGCCGCTCGGCGATGGTGGCGTACTTCGGCTTCCCCGCGTACGCCTGCGGCCCTGAACATGAACCCTGCGACACGTGCGGCGGCCTGCCGGCGTGGCTGGACCTTCCCGCTTCAGCTGTTCCCGACCCTGAGCATCTGGTCAATGTGGACCTAGTAGCACTTCAGGCGATCGCCTGGGCCACTGCGGTGCCGGTCGGCCGCTACGGCGAGACGGGCCTGAAGGCAGCCGTTCTGGGTGTAGAGACCACTCCTGGCGGCCATCCACTCGGCGCGGGGCTGCGGAGATGCCCCCAGTTCGGGGCCCTGCGATACGTACGCGCGGCCGACCGGCGGTGGACGGAAGCGGTGGACCGGCTCGTCGGCGACGGGCTGGTGACGCGCGAGGCCGCGCGGCGGGAGCAGACGGCCTACACCAGCCTGACGATCACCGACGCGGGCCGCACGAGACTGGGAGTCCGGCATGTCTGAGCGGGTCACCGTCGAACGCACGCTCACCGAGGAGATGCTCAACCTCGGTGAGATACCGCTCGGCCCGGCCGAGCAGCGCCGCCTCCGGCTCGGCGATCACTCAACCGCCCTGGTGCTCATCGCGGACCGCGACGAGGTGCCGGCGGTGTGGACTGCCGGCCGGCGCCGGCTGACCGGCGAGGCGCTGCTTGAGCACCTGCAGGACACCGGCCGAGTCGGTGACCTGGTCCGGCTGGAGCGGCAGGGCGACGGCCCGATCGATCTGGTGGTGCGCACCCCCGCCCGCGGACTGTCGGCAGGCGGCCGTGACTGGTCGCGGTCGCTGCCGCAACGCGAGGAGCCCGCCCGGCGGGAGAGCGCCAGTCAACTTCGGGCGCGGCGGCGGGCGAGCAGCGGAGCGCGGTACCGGCTGCGTCAACGCGAGGAGTACGCGTGGCACGGCGACGTCGGTTTCCTTCGGGAGGCCCGTTCCAGCCTGCTGGAGGCGCTTCGCAGCCGTGGCTGGGATCCGGCCGACGCCGTACAGATGCGGCTGGAAGGCGAGCGGCTCGCCACACTGGACCAGTTCGAGGAGTTGCTCGCCGTGGACGCGGCGCACATCGAGCACATGCCGCACCAGGAGGCAGCGGCGCGCACGGTGCTGGCCCGCATGAACGGACGCGGCATACTGGCCGACGAGGTTGGCTTGGGCAAGACCGTCGAGGGTGGACTGGTCCTCAAGGAGCTGTTGCTGCGCGGCCTTGCGGAGCGCGTCCTGATCGTCTGCCCGGCACCGCTGCGCGAACAATGGCGCGACGAGCTGAAGACCAAGTTCGACGAAGATTTCGTCGTGATTGTCAGCGGCCAGGATAGCGCTGCCTTCAGCCAAATCCGCATGATCATGACCCTGCAGCTTCTGCTGCGCAATGCTGACCGCCTCGGCGCCCCGTTCGACCTGGTCATCGTTGACGAGGCGCACCGGCTGGCCGGATCCGGTGCCCGCCGCACCCGCGAGGTCGTCGGCCAACTCGTGCGGCAGGCGCCTCGGGCGCTGTTTCTGACCGCCACGCCGGTGCAGAACAACCTGCTGGAGCTGTACCGGCTGGTCGAGCTGTTGCGGCCGGGCACGTTCCGGTCCGAGCGTGACTTTCGCGACCGCTTCGTCCATCGAAGCGATCCACGCCGGCCAGTCAACGCGCCTGAGCTGCGTAAGCTGGTCAGCAGCGTCGTGGTGCGCACCACCAGGCAGCAGGCCGGCGTCGACAAGGTACACCGGATGCCTCCGCAGGATCACGGCGTCCACCTGACGCCGCCGGAGCGACAGCTCTACGACCTGGTCCTGCGCACCCTCCGGCACCGCATGACTGCACCCGGTGACCACAGCCGGCGCAGGAGCCTGGCCCACAAGCTCACCGCGTCTCCGCATGCCATGTCCCGCAGCGCGCTGCGGATGGCCGAGGGGCACCCCGACCCGCTGATGCGTGCCGCGCTGACGGAGATCGGTCACCTGGCCGGCGAAATCCACCACACCGCCCGGGAGCAGACCGCCCTGAAGATCGTCCGCAAATGGCTGGACGAGCATGGCCGAGTGCTGCTGTTCACCCAGCACACCCAGACCCTGGACGGCCTGCTGCGCCTGATGGACGCTGAAGGGATCGCCGCCGTGCCTTTCCACGGCAGCATGGCCCACTCCGCGCGAGCCGAGTCGGTGGCCGACTTCCGCTCCGGCAAGGCCCAGGTCCTGGTATCCACCGACGCCGGCGCCGAGGGTCAGAACCTGCAGGTGAGCAACTGCGTGCTCAACTACGACCTGCCATGGAACCCGATGCGAGTCGAGCAGCGCATCGGCCGAGTGCACCGGCTGACCCAGACCCGCGACGTGCACATCGCCAACATCTTCGCCCGGGACACCCTCGACGAGGCCGTCTACCGGCTGCTGCACGATAAGCTGGCCATGTTCGAGCTGCTTTTCGGCCAGGTCGTGACGGTCCTCGGCGAGCTTGACGGCGACCAGGACGCCACCATGGAGAAGCGGATCCTGGAGGCGCTGCTGGAGAAGAGCGACGCGACCATGCAGCGCCGCCTCGACGCGCTGGGTGCGGAGCTGGAGCAGGCCCGCACCAAGGCGATGCACATGATCACTACCGACAGCGGGCTAAGCGCGTGGCTGGCCCAGCGGCAAGAGGAGCGCCAGCAACGCGCCGCCCAGCCCCAAGCCAGGGAGTTGCTGCCACAGCCCGCGGACCGACCCCGCCGCCGCCAGCAGGACCTGGAGCGGTTCGTGTGCCGGTTCCTGGAGATGGCAGGCGCCGAGCTTTCGCAACCCGAGGAAGGGCTCACACGGGTCAAGCTGCCTGCTGATATGGACTCAGCGTTCGACGGCCGTGATGAGTTGTTCCTGGCCTTCACCCATACCGCGCTGGACCTCCATCCGGAGGCGGAGTTGTGTGTGGTCGGATCGGAGGTCTTCGACGAACTGCTGCGCGTACTGCGTGAGCACGGCGATCTGACCGGATCGATCGCCGAGCTTCCCGCAATACCGCAAGAACCCGTGCTCGCGCACGTGCCCGGCGTGGTGCTGCGCCAGCGGCGCTTGCAGCCCACCGGCGACTGGTCGGCGCGCGCCACGTACCGCGTGCAGGAGGGCGCGACCAGTGGCAACCAGCGGCTGGTTTCGGTTGACGTGGGCCCGGCTCGCAGGCCGGACGCCCCACGGGTGGCGATCCTGGACGGCGCGCCGCCTCCGGCGCAGCTCACCGAGTCCGGCGTGCTGGAAGCGGTGGAACGCCAGGCCGCCAGCGACCTCGCCGAGCAGCTCCGGCAGGCTCGGCAGGCCGAGGAGCGGCGGCAGGCCGAGTCCCGCGACCGCATGCTTGACAACCTGCGCGAACAGTTGGCTGAGACGGAGCAGACCCTGCTTAGCCGGGGCGTGGCCGGGTACGAGGAGCTGACCGAGCGGCATCAGCAGCTCTCCCGGGCGATCCGGACCGCTGAACAGTCATCGGTGGCCCCGGACCAGACCGAGCTGCGGGCCGAGCTGCTCACGCTGGAGGTACACGGCTCCGACCAGCTTGAGGTGGTCGAGTACTGGGAGCGTACCGCCGGCGGCGGGCGGGAGCTACGCTACGCCTGGACCGGGGATCTTGCCGACCACGGGCTGCGCTGCGAGGCCACCGGCGAGCCATTGACCACCATGGCCCTGTGCACAGATATGCACGTCGTCGACGCCTCGGCGCTGGTCCGATGCGACCTGTGCAACGAGGACCGGTGCGCCGCCTGCGGACCGCAACGCGTCGTCGTGCCCTGCGCGGCCTGCCAAGGCCACGCGTGCGGACCGTGCCGCTTCGACGGGGCATTATGCGCCGAGTGCCGCGACCCACATCGGGCGCCCGACCTGGACACCGAGTGGGAGCATGGCTGGCGGCTCGGCGCCGGCACGCATCTGCTAGTGGGCACTCGACACGCGACGTTCGTCGGTCCCGCCGGGCGCCGCGTCGACCTCGTCCCGGACGCCGATGTGGACGATCCGCTGCGCGTACGGCTGCGAGGGCTGGCCGCGCGCTTCGGGCTTCCCGCTAGCGCGGGCCTGGTCGCCGCGGCGCGCATCCCCGCGGCTGAGGAGTTGGCCGGGGAGGCAGCCTGGTCCGACGTGGAGCAGTCGGTGTGGTGGACGTGCCTTCCCAGCACTGGCGGACAGGTGGACGCGGAGCTCGGCGATCTGCTGCCCGAGATCACCGGGCCCGCGGTGGTAGGCGAGGTCAACGCCGGTTTCGACGGCCTGCTCGCCGAACTCCGCGGCCGCGAGCCGGCGCCTCCCGTACCGGCCGTCGCCGCCGTGCCGTTCGCCGTGGTCCGCCGGGTCGACCTTCGCGGCGCGCGGATCACCTACCGGGAGCTTTGGCACGAGGGGGCCGGCGAACCGATGGTCGCCGCCGCCGACACGCAACCACTGCTGCCTAGCCGGCACGAGGTGTCGCCGTTCTGCCGGCCGGTCGCCCGCGCCACAGTAGGCCCGGTCACCATCGAGTTCGACGGCCTGCACCGTTCATATGTTGGCCTGCTGACGGATGGCTCACGCACCTCGACGATCTTTGTTCCGGGTTGGTCGGCGGCCACGGTCGGGATGGAGGAGAAGTTCGCCGGGTTGGTTACCGCGGCCGGGCTACCGCCGACCCGGCGGGTCGTCCGCCACCCGTGGCCAGGCGTGGCCGCCACCGAACTGCGCTACCTCGACGCCGCGCCGGACACCGAGGCACACCGCAAGGTCAGCACATTGTGGACTCTGGTCGACTCGGCGGAAGGCGAAATCGACGCCGCGGCGGCGGTCACCGACGTGGAACCGGTCGAGTTCGCAGGCGCGAAGCCCGTCGCCAACGAGCCGCTACGGCACCTCCTGGAAGTCATGGACGAGCCGGTGACGTCCAGCGCCATCGCGCCATGCCTGCTCGTCGACGAAGAGTGGCGCTCGCCGCACGGACGGGCCGAACGCAGATATCTTGTCGCACCGGCGACGCCGATCCAGCGGAGTTTGCTGACCGGGCGGCTGCTGGTACATCCCGGTGGCTCGGTGGCCGCGCCGCTCGACGGCCCCAGCACCGACGACGACCCGGTCACGGTGGACACTTGCGGGCACCTCATCGGTGCTGGGCGGTCGATGCCGTGCCCGGTCTGCGCTCGGGTGTACGGCCCCTGCTGCGCCCCCCACCGCACCGTCGTGAGCTGCCGTACGTGTCGACGGCCTGCGTGCGGCGTGTGCCGTTCAGCCAGCACGCCGGCTTTCGAAGCCACCCAGTGCCAGCGGTGTGGCGACTACTCGTGCGCTGACTGCTCGCGGCGGCTGCCGGTGCGCGGCTGCACACTGTGCGGCCGGATTGTGTGCGCGGCCTGCACCGGCGATGGCAACCTCTGCGGCACCTGCCGCAGCCTCGCGCCGGCAACGGACGACGAGCTGGCTGCGCTGCCGGACGAGCTAGCAGCTGGCGGTCTTGCCGTCCTGATCGGACATGACCCTGCCGGTTCAGTCGCGCTACTGGCTGGCGAACACCGCGCTGAGGTCGCCGTGTTCTCCGCGACCGGCCTGCACCGCTGGGAGACGGCACACCCGGACGCGCGCCAGGTGCTTCAGGCACGCATCGCCGCCGCGCATCTGGCCGGCACCGGTGACATTGAGATCCAGGTGGTCGACGGAAGCGTGCCGCCGTTCTCCGAGGGTGCGATTGTGCTACTGCGGCACGGCTCGACACGCCTGGTTTGGGGCGTCCTGAACGACGGTGCGCTCCGGGCCGGCGACGCGCCAACCGTGCCGGGCCGAAATGTCGCCGGCCCCCCAAATCAGGATCTGCTCGAGGAACTGAACCAGGCACTACAGGCGGCCGGAACGAAGCTTCGCCTGCCAGCACCCACCTCCGCCCCTCGCGACGAGGTGATCCGCCGCGTGGCGAGCGTCGCCCACCTGCCCACCGGCCGGGGTGCCGTTGTCGTCTCACGGCAGGCCACCGAATCCGCAGTCCTTATCGACTCGCGAGGGCTGGTCCGTCGTACGGCCATTGGCCCCACGGTCACCGAGGAGGTCGCTGAGTGGCGGCCAGCTAACGAACCCATTCCGTGGGCCGGCCACGGCTGGATGCCTGCCCCGGACCTCGTCGCGGTCGCGGCAAAGGACGGATTCACCGCCGTGCTCGCCGCGGTGGGCGCCCACGCCCTCCTTGGCGTCCAGCATGGCGTGCAGGCACCTGCGTGGTACATGGTGACCGAACCCGCCTGGGACGACCTCGCCCGCGGCGCGCTCGGGGCCGCCCTGCTCGGCCGGCCCGCCCTGCTCTCGGTGAACGCCATCACCGCCCCGAGAACCCTGATCGGCCCTGCCGTCATCAACAGCCGTCGGATAGCACGACGCGTCTGGCCAGATCCGGTCCTGGCCAGCCCTGACGCAGCGCCGCTGCCCAAACCGGCCATACCGCCCGCGACAGCGCTCGCGCAGATACTGCCGCACGTCAAGGTCGCAGCGCCTCACCCTCGCGACGAACTACCCGCCACGCTGACGTCGGCCCTGCGCCAACGCCTCAGCGACCACACAGAGAACCGTGTCCGCGGCGGCATCGGGCTCCGCGTGGAGGAGGACTGGCAGCTGCCCGACGGCACCCCGATCAAGGTGGGCTACCGGGTAGCACCGAACGCCACCAACGGCTACCTCCCCGACGCGGTGACGGGCCAACCGCTGCGCCTCGCCCACGTATGCCGCAGCCACCACGTCGTCAGTGGCCTGGAGATATGTTCAACATGCCGGACCGGCACGTGCGGCGCATGCCCGGACTCGGTACGACCCTGTGCCCTTTGCGGCGACCGGCTGTGTGGGCGCTGCGTTGCCAACACATACGGCTGTTGCCAAGCGTGCGCCGCCCTCCGCAAGGTCGGCGTCCTCAGTCGAAGCCGCCTCGGCATTCCCCGGGGAGCAGATGGCTGGCATGGCCAGAGCCGTACGGTGCGGGTCATCGTCCGCAGGATCGGCGACCAGTGGTTCTTGGAACGTGCGAGCGACGCGGCGCCGATCACGACGGCCCTCACGGGAGACCGGCTACTACTCGCCCAGCGAGTGCTCGGTGGGCGAGCAACAGGCTGACACGGGACGGCGCGGATCAGTCCGCCGAGGTCCCGCAGGCTTGACATCTGCGTAGAGGAGATTCAGCATGGAGACGCTGTAAGTTCTTAGAGTTCTTTGGAGGGCACGTGGCCACCGTAGATATCGACGACACCACCGATCAGTACTTGGAGTTCGCCGCGAACGTCGGCGGGGTCACCAAGGGCCAGATCGTCGCCCAACTCGTCGCCGCGGCCAGAACCAGGGTGGAGCCTCCGGCGGGGCCCAAGAGGAGCAACCAGAACGGGGTGGCGATACACGCGGACTACGACGGCCACCGCACCCGGGCCCGGTTCATCCCCGGCCCAGGCCGCATCGAGATCACGGACGGACCGCTCGCCGGCACCACATTCCGCACCCCCAGCGAAGCCGCACGAGCGGTTGTCGGCCACTACAAGCCCGCCGTCTCCCCACATAGGAATGGCTGGGTGTTCTGGTTCGTCACCGCGAACGGAGAGCCGCTACAAAGCATCCGCCACAGTCGTCCGTGACGCCGCTCGATAGGCTTTGTCAGCGCGCCCTGCAATCCTCCGCTACGAAAGGCTCGCGCCCATGACGTACGATCACCGCTATACGTCGACGTACATGGATTGTGTGCAGCGCTATCAAAACCGCTCCGACGTCCTTGCTGCGCTGTCGCAAACCCTTACGGAGCTTGCCCGGCAGCCGTTCGGTAACCCCCGCCTTCAGACGCACGCGGTCAAGAAAGCCCAGCCGAACACCTTCACGTCGTACGTCACGAACCAAGGGCACCGGCTTATCTGGCGCCGGGTGGGAAACGTCATCGTCCTGCTGCTCTTCGGAGAGCACGACGCGGTATATCGCCGGGCCGAGCGGTTACGGCTGGAGATCGATGACCGGCAGAACATCCTGCGGGTCGTCGATGAAGACCCAGGCACCGGCGAGCAGTTGCCATACAGCCAGCGCCGCGCCGATGAAGGCCGGCTGTTCATGGCGTGGAACGACGCCGAATTGGGCGGCTTCGGCTTCGAGGCGCAGGAGATCGCCGTACTGCGGCGGCTCAACACCGACCAGGATCTGGTGTCCCTGGACAGCCGGATGCGGCCCGACGCATGGCAATGCGCGATGAACCTGGCGATGTACGGCACGCCGAGCGGCGAGCAGGTCACGCCGGACGAGGTGGTTGTAGAACCTGAACCGGTCGAGGTGCCGCCGACCGAGCCGGTTGACGAGCGGATCTCGGCCGCCCTGCAGGAGCGCAGCACCAGCCCGGAGTTCATCCCGGTCGACGCCGACGATCTCGCCTCCGTGCTCGCGAGGCCGATCGAGGATTGGATGGTCTACCTCGATCCCGACCAGCAGGGGCTCGTCGACCGTTCGTTCAGCGGTCCGGCCAGGATCCGCGGCGCCGCCGGCACCGGCAAGACGGTCGTGGCGCTGCACCGGGCACGGGCACTGGCCAGCCTCGGCCGTAAGGTCCTGGTCACGACGTACGTCCGCAACCTCCCCGAGGTGTATCAGCAGATATTCGCGCGGTTCGCCCCGGCCGAGCGGCCGATGGTCGAGTTCGCCAACGTCCACCGCTGGGCTCTTCGCTACCTGCACCGCCATCGGGTGCCCATCCAGGTCGATCCCAAGGGTGCCGATCGGGCCTGGCGCGCAGCGTGTCAACAGGTGATCGCCAAAGGCTCGCCGCTCCGGCGGGCCGGCCTCAGCCCGGCGTACCTGCACGAGGAGGTCGAATGGGTGATCCGCGGCCGGGCCCTCGCAAACCTTGACGCCTACCTCGGCCTGGAACGCACCGGCCGCGGCACGCCACTGTCGAAGGAGCTGCGGGGTGAGGTGTGGCGGCTGGCCGAGCGCTACACGGCCGAGCTGGCCGACCGCGGCGTCTCCGACTTCAGCGATGTGCTGCTGCGGGCACATCGGGTGGTGACAGAACGAGGTGGGCAGCCGGAGTACGACGCCGTCATCGTTGACGAGGCACAGGACCTGACAGAGGCCGCGCTCAGGCTGGTCTACGCGATCGTCGGCGACCGGCCCAACGGCCTGCTCCTCGTCGGCGACGGCCAGCAGTCCATCTACCCCGGCGGCTTCAACCTGGCCACCGCCGGTATCCAGGTACGCGGGCGCTCGTACGTGCTAAGCCGCAACTACCGCAACACCAGTCAGGTGTACTCCTTCGCCCAAGCGGTGCTGGACGGCCGGGGCATCAACGAGGGCGGCGACACGCCCGCGCCCGAGATGCGCTCCGTCGAGCTGTCGCGGATCGGCCCGGCGCCTACCCTGGCCGGCGCGCCCACGGTCGATGAGCACGATCTCGCCCTGGCGGCCGCCGTGGAGGCGGCGGTCGATGCCGGCACCAGCATCGGCGACCTGGCGGTGCTGGTGCCGACCAACGCACTGGCCGAGCGGTACACCGAGTTGATCGGCTCGCTCGGGCTGCCCACGCAGCCGCTGAACGACTACGACGGCACGCCGAACTCGTTCGCCAAGGTCGGCACGTACCAGCGCGCCAAGGGCCTGGAGTTCAAGCAGGTATTCCTGCCTCGGCTGGACGCCGACGGGCTGCGGGAGGCGCGGCGCGCCGACGAGGACGACGACGCGTACGCCGAGCGGCTCGCGCTGCTGCGACGCCAACTCTTCGTGGCCATGACCCGCGCCCGCGACGCGGTCTGGATCGGTTGGGTAGGCGAGCCTACTTCGCTGCTGCCGCGACCCGCGGGTACGTAGCGAGCGCCTCCCGGCGGCGCTGAAGCAGCGGTGCGAGCTGCTCGTTGATCAGGTCGACATCGGGCTGCGGAAGCTGGAGCAGGGCCCGGCGCAGGTACACGCTCCACGCCTCCGGCTTAGGAAAAGCGGCGAGCCGGCCGACGAGCGGTTGCAGCGCGACGCCGCCCGGATACGGCACCAGGCCGTCGATGCGCAGGTCGCATCCGGAGTGGAAGCTGCGCCCGGCTATCTCCAGCGGTTCGTCCAGCGCCCGGACGGTGCTCCGCACCGTAGCGCTGCCGATCACGCGACCGCGGTCGCGCGTCGGGTTGCCCCATGCGCCGCGGGTGGCGTAGAGCAACAGCCGGTCGTCCACCGCGAGGGCAGCCACCTCGGCGCGCGGTGTCGCGGGAAACGCCATCCGCTGCTCGCGCAGCACCCACGCGATCGCGTCCCGGTCACCGAGGATCAGCAGGTACGAACGGCTCACGCCCATACCGTAACGCCCGGCCTGGTCAGGTCCGCGGCAACGCGAGGACCTCTTTGCGTACGCGGTCGGCGAAGCGCTGGGTCCGGACCAGCTCGCCGAGCGGCGCCCCTTGCGCCTCTTCCTGCGCGGCGGCCTGTATCACGGCCAGTAGCCGGTTAACCAGGTCCTCGGCCCGCAGCGGGTTCCACACGACCTCCAGGACGCGCCGGCACTCCTCGGCCGCCTTCCTCGGCCGGGGATCGAGCCGGCCTGCCCCGAGCAGGTACGTCTTAACGGCCGCGAGCAGGTGATAGCGGGTGGGCGCGTACACCCTGGGCAGCTTGCCGTTGCGGAAGAGCCACTCCAGCCGGTAGTACGTCGAGGCGGCCGCATAATAGACGATCGGCGCGTGGTTGGGCTGGAAGAGCTCGGCGCCGCGGGCTTGCTTGAGTTCGGTGTAGTGCCCGATCCGCGCCGGCTCGTCCAGGAACATCGCCGCGTACGCCCGGATGAGCTGGCCACGCGTGATGATCCGGGTCTTCTCCACCTGTTGGTGGGCGCTGTACTGCCGGGACCGCCGCTCGTAGAAGAGCCGCTTGCGCTCCGGCTGGGCGGTAAAGAATTCCTCCAGGTCCTTCTGGAACTGCTCTCGCGCGGCCAGGTCCTCGTCGGACACCGCGGTCTGCCGGTTGGTCGCGGCGATGATCCCTCCGATGACATCCTCGTCGCGCGACTCCACCAGCCGGATGTTGACGTACACGCCGTCGGTGAGGGCCTCCCGCTCGTCGAAGAGGACGTGGCACGTCTGGCAGCCGTTGACGATCTGGAAATCGCGGATCCGGAAGTCGTCGCCGGCCGTGGTCAGTTCGCGGGTCACGATCGTGATGCCGTTGTTGAGCACGGCGAACCGGTCCCGGCGATCGCCATCCTGCAGGGTGGCCCGGATCTCCTGATTGACGGCGTTGTAGTCCTGGAAGTCGCGCACGTTTTCGTAGAACAGCGTCTTGCGGATGCCGCCGGTCGAGTCGGTCAGTAACCGCGAGACCAGCTCCCGGGCCGGCAGCACGCCGAGAAACGCCTGCTCGACGCCAGGAATCCGGGGCAGCGTGATCCGCTTGGCCAGGGTGAAGCTGGCCGAGACCGCCTCGGTGGCCCGCTTGTACAGCTCGCGCAGCTCGCGCGCGCCGACCGGCAGGATGTCCACGTCCTCGAACCGGTTGGTCGCGTCGAGCGCCGTGGCGGCGCTGCTCCGCTTCTGGTCGAGCAGGTCGTTGCCGACCGTGCCGGTGGACACATAGCGCACCGACAGCCGCGGCAGGCCACGGCTCAGCTTGCCGACATCGGAGTAGATGGCGTCGATGCACGACCGCAGGTTCAGCACATCCTCGCTCGCCGGGTAGGCGATGCTGCCGGCCGTGAACAGGTGGATCAGGTTATCGGCGAGGTCGGTGAAGACCTTCGCCTCGAAGCCGGCGGTCGTCTTGGCCTGCACGATGACAAACCGGACGTCGAGCTGCCTGGCCTGCTCGACGGCGTCGCGTACTTCGGCCGGGTCGCGCAGGAGGTCGCCGTTGACCACGATGGCGTACGTGTCGATGCCGAAGTCGTTGCCACCGCCGGTGCGGAAGCGATCCGGGTCGAACTCGTCCTCGTAGAAGGAGCTGAGCACGCAGAAGCCGGCGAACGCCTCGAACGCTTCGTCGTCGCGCAACGACGTGAGACCGCGATCGGTCTGGAACTGCTTGGTCAGACCTTGGATGATCAGATCCACCGCTACTCCAGTGATGTGTTCGGCAGGTGACCGTTCGTCACGATAGCGTGCTGCCGGCAATCTCGTCGGCCAGCTCCTCCACCTGTGCGACGAGCGCCGCGGGCGGCGATGACAGGTCCAGGGCGTGGCAGACGATCTCGATGGCGGCGTTGCGAACCGCGTGGCGGATCGGCGGATGATCGCCGATGACGTAGACGAGGTGGCCCCGAGACAAGCCGTACACCGTGCAGTAGGCGAGCATCTGGTACGCGTCGTCGGCCGGGGTGTACGCCTTGTACTTCGCGTCGACCACGGCGACCACCCGCCCGTCACGTCGCCAGACGATGTCCGGCCGGAGGTCGATGCGACCACCTCGGTCGAGATGGTCCGTGACCTGCGTGGTGACCGCTCCGCCGTGACGGCCTTCCATGCTGCGGCGCAGCGCCGACGCGAGGAAGCCCTCGAACACCCGCCACATGTCGAGCAGGAACCCGTTACTGACCACGCCGCCGACACCGGCATCGACCGAGCTGCCGGCGAGCACCAGTTCGGCGAGCCGCAGCGCCACCTGGTATCGGGCGTTGAGCCGGGTCGGCCGCCACGCGGGCACCGGGACGCCGGGCGGCAGCCGGGTGACTTCGGCGAGGCGGTTGGCGTGGTGGCGCATCATCCGCCGCGACTCGGCGTCAACCCCGGGCACGCGGAGCATCCGCTCCGCCGCGGTGGCGAGGATCCGGTTCTCGACGATGTCCACCGTGTACTCGTCGTGCCGGATCTCCAGTGGCAGCGGCAGGCCGAGCCGGCGGCCGAGCTGGGCCGACTCGCGCAGCCGTCCGCGCAGGACCGGAGAACTCTCTTCGACGACGCGGTAGCCCTGCAGCATCCCGCCTCGTAGCGCCCGCTCAGTCTGCCGCCACAGAGTGGCGGCAAGCGCCGGGATCAGCTCCGGATGTGGGGGTACGCCGAGAGTCTGCTCGTGCCACGCGCCGGGGTTCCGGGCGTACCCGAGCAGGAATAGCAGCCTGCCGACCTCGACCTTCGGCTCGATGCGTAGCTCCAGGTCCCCGATCCGGGCCGCCCCCACCTTGCGATCGGCGCGGACCAGCCAGGTGTCGGCCCCGGGTCCGGGGCGGACCTCGACCACGCCGGAGGCGGCGAGTCGCCGAGCCTGTTCGGCGGTCAACGGCGCCGCGCTGGCCGGCCCGGCCTCCCGCAGCCGCAAGAGGGTCACGAGGATGCCATCGCCGCCCGCAGCGCCGCCAGGCCGTACGTCGCCTCAACGTCGATGTCGTCGGCGTAGTGGTGCTCGACCAGCATTGGCAGGATGTCGTGCCGCCAGATCCGGTCCAAGCCGTCTGGCTCTGTGTACGCCGACTCGCGCATGAGATAGGACGGACCGATCGCATAATCGGCGTCGCGTAGCCGCGCGTTGAGCGCGTCGAGCAGGACGGCGGAGTCAGAGTCGATCTTGCGGTCGTCGAGCCAGCGCGCCAGCAGTCCGTCGACCGGCGGCTTGCTCGGGTGCATCTCGACGAAGGCGAACCGGCGGCGCATCGCGGCGTCGACGAGCGCGATCGAGCGGTCGGCCGTGTTCATCGTCCCGATCAGATACAGGTTCTCCGGCAGGGTGAAGTCCTCCTGCGAATACTGCAACCGCATCCGCTCGTCGCGGTACTCCAGCAGGAAGTACAGTTCGCCGAAGATCTTCGCTAGGTTGCCCCGGTTGATCTCGTCGATGACCAGGATGTACGCGGTCGTCGGGTGCTCGCGCGCCTCGTCGGCGAGCCGCCGGAAGGCGCCTGGTCGCAGCTCGAACTCCAGCTTGCCGTCTACGGTGGACTTCGGCCGGAAGCCCTCGAAGAAGTCCTCGTACGTGTACGACGGGTGGAACTGGACGAGCTGCACCGCGTGTGGCTCGGTCAGGTGTGCGGCCAGCTTCCGCGCGACGTAGGTCTTGCCAGTGCCCGGCGGCCCGTACAGGATGATCTGCCGCCGCTCGGCGAGCAGCGCCGTCACGCCGTCGAGCCAGGCGCGCCCGTCCATCAGGAGGTCCTCGACGAGCTTGTCCGTCACCTCGCCCAGGCGGGCCTTCGGCTCGGTGAGCGTGGTAGGCGTATCGGTGAGGTAGGAGTCGTACAGCTGGTCGAGGATGGCGAGGGCCTCGGTGAGGTCGACGACGTCGTCCTGGCTCTTCGCTAGCGTTGTCAGCGGCGCCGGCAGCTCGTCCAGTCGAAGCGGTGCGCTCAGGTTGAGCCAGCGCACCGCCCGCCGCAGCCCAGTCCGGCGGTCGAGCGGCTCGGCGAACGTAGCCGGGCCGGCAACCAGTCCGAGGAAGACCGCGCCGCGGTGCACAGTGACCAGGTAGTCATCGGTACGCATCCGGCGCAGGAAGATGGCGAACTCCTCGGTCAGCTTCTCTCGCACCGAGTAGCCCTTGTGCCGGTACGCCTCCGCGACAAGCTCGCGCAACTGCTGCTCGTCCGCACCGGCGGCGGTGGCCGGCAGTTGCGAGGCGGCCAGCGACACCCATCCCTCGTCAAGCCAGGCTGGCACGACGTCGACGCCGTCAACGTTGGTCCCGCGCACCAGCCAGGCACGTCGGCCGGCGCTCTCGCTCTCGGCGTCAGGCGGCTCGCCGACCTCCGCTTCAAAGTAGTCGGCCGTGAGGTGCTGCTCCTGGCTGGCAAGGGGCGGTTGGTCCTCCGAAAACTCGACGCCCTCACTCCTCAGTCGTTCGCACAGGTCGTCGCCGCGATAGCTCCAGTACTGATGCATGGCGTTCGGCACCTGGCCGTTGGCGTAGAGCACCCGGTGCGAATTCGGCAGGGCGACCGAGGCCAGCAGGTCGGCAAGCTCGTCCGCATCTCCGCCGACCAGGTCCGCAAGGTCGTCGTGCGACGTCCAAGTCCCCTCTGGCACCTGGGCCAGCGCGCTTCCTATGACGTCGATCTTCCCTGCATACCTGGCGCGCGCGGCCTTCCGACGGTTGTCGACCTGCCGGTATTGGCGGCCAACCTCCTGTACCAGCTCTTCGGGCGTTGACCAGGCCCGGAGTGCCTCCAGCCCCGCCGCGGTGATCCACCACTGGCTATTGCGCTTGACCATCCAGCCGATCGTCGCCGCCATGCTGCTGAGGAAGTTGACGTCGACCTTCCAACGGTCACCGCCGCTCTTGACCTTGCCACGCTCGAAGTCGGTCAGCTCGACCCGCTCGGCGATTGCGGCCAGTACCGCCTGGTTCGACATCCGTCCGCGGTCGGGCGCCTCGGCGAGCACCTCCAGGCATGTGCGCAGCAGGAGTCCGGACCGTATCGGCTGTGTCATGTCTCTGGCCTGTGACGAGGGCCCTGACCGGGCGGCGGATCTAGGGGCGACCGATACGCTTCTCCGGTCCGCGCTGCGGTTGCCATCGCGTCGCAGCGCTCCAGGATCAGGCGCTTGGTCCGATACTCGCTGTGCCGCGCCTCATCCTTCTCCCGGGCCACCTTGAACGTGTCCATGATGTAGTCCACGTCGTCGCGCTCGATGCCGTAGAGGTGGAAGTAGGCGGCGTCGAGTTCGGCGCGCATCACCTCGCGACGAGCCGGATCCCAGCGGAACGGCGGCCCGCCGTCGCCCAGGTCACGGGCGTAGCCCACAAGGTCGTACGCCGTGTAGCTCAACTCCAGCACCCGTGGCGTGATCCAGGCGTCGAGCGTCGCCCGATGATCCCAAGCCGCTCGCTCGTCATACCGCTCCGGCGGCAGCACCGCCAGCTGCCGAATCAGGTAGTACTTCAACGACGTGCCTGCATACTTCTGTCGCACAACGTAGTCGAGCACGAACGCGGCGAGATTTCCCTGGAGACAGGAAGCTCGGTACATGGGCAGCGCGAGAAGAAACTTATCGCCGACCGCGGCACGGGGGATCGCGGTTGCGATCAAGGTCCGTTCGTCGGCGCTGCGGCAGATGTCGCGCCATCCAAGCAGCCAGTCGTGGTTCCACCGGCTACCGAGCCGCTGCTCAACCTCGTCCTCAGCAACCCAGTAACGCGGGATCGGCAGGTTGCCCGGATCGTCATGGCCCGTATCGTCAAGCCGAGGCAGCGTGCCCTTGTTGAGCTGCTCCTGTGTGGCGCCGGTGTAGGTGGAGAACCGGTGGTCGAAGTGATGGGTCATCTTCGCCTCATACAGCGGCAGCATTTGCTCCTTGCCGTGCACAAAGACGTTGCCCCGCGGCCTCCACCCGCCCGCAGTGAGTTGGTCTGCGGTCGCGAACAGACCAGAGTCGGCGGCCATATCAAACATCCGTAGGAACGACAGACCCCACGGGTTCCCGTTGGCGCTCCCTTCCCGCCACAGCACTGGCGCCCTGCTGTAGATGCCGAGCACGATCTCCGCATCGCGGCGAGAAAAGAAGACCGGGCACGTGCCCGTGTTCGGGTTAAGCTGCGTAATCTCCTCCGGCGTCAGGCGGTAGGCGCGAGCCAGAATCTGGTTGGCCTGCCGGACCCGGAACACGAGTGATACGTGTCGCGAGCGGCGCTGGGAACCACCGAGCGTCAGCAACGCGAATCGGAACTGATTGTGAACCGTGGGGAAGACCTTGTCCTCGTTCTCGAAGTCGTAGAGCGCGGCCAGGCTCTTGCGCACCACCAGGTCCTTGAAGAACTCCTGCGTGGTCGCATCAGTGGCGATTCCGGTCGGCAGGATCATGCCGTTCTGGCCACGACCATCGATCACCGTACGGCCGGTCTCCGCGAACACCGAGTACGTGTTGATGTCGCCGCGGCCGGTCAGCGGGTACCGGCCCGAGGAACGCAGCAGGTGGCTGACTCCGTCCGCCTCCCGCAGTGCCCCTCGGAACTCCGCCGCGAGCGCGTGCTTGGCTGGCTCTTCGCTGCGGAACAACGCCTGGATCATCTTCTTGCGCGCCGCCGCGTTCGAAGCGCCCGCGATCTCCGGATCCCGAGCCGCGAAGAACTCCTGCTCCTGGAGCTTCACCCGGTCCCAGGGCGGGTTGCCGCCGACGCACGAGAACCCACCAGACCATCCGGTCGCCGGATCGACTTCGCCGCCCTCCGGTACCCGGAAGATGTGTGGAAACTCCAGGTGCCAGTGGAAGAACCGGTACTGCCGAGCGAGGTCGTCCACCGTAGACAAATGTGACTCGTCGCCGGCTACGATCCGCTCCAGCACCGACTGGGTGATCGCGCTGGTACGCGTATCCTTCGTCTTCTCCTGTACGAAGGCAGCGCACCAGGCGTCCGCGACCCGCCGAGCCTGGCGTCGCTCCTGCTCCAGCGCCGCCGCCCGCTTGGCCTGCACATGCACGTCGGCGAGCGACCGCGGCTCCGCCCGGATGATGTCCAGCGTTTCCTCAGCCAGCGACTCGTTGCTCACCGGGATCGACTCCAGGCCAAACAGGTCACCCTGGCCCGCACGCTCCACGGCGTTCTGCTTGCGCAGCGAGGTCACGACCTGCTTGTCGTCGCCCTCCAGCGGAGCGAAGGCAGCGTCCGGGATGCCGTCGGCCAGCAGGCCAGGCGTGACACCGAGCAGCGAGTTACCGACCCGGATGTTGGCGTCCAGATAGGACAGCGGGTGGCCCGGCTCCATCGCCTCAAGCCACAGCGACACCTTGGCCAGCTCGGCGGCCATCTCGTTGACGTCGACGCCGTAGATGCACCGGCCGACCACCTGGTGCATCATCGCCCGTACCGCGGCCGGAGCCGGCTCGACTTCGTCGGTGTGCTCACCAGCCAGCCGCTTGGCGATGCGCCGGGCCGCCGCGATCAGGAAATGGCCCGACCCACAGGCCGGGTCGCAGACCGTGACGTCGAGCAACGCAGCGATCCGCTCCTCCCTGGTCGGCAGCGCCTGCGCCTCGTCCAGCAGCGGGTCGAGCGCCGAGTCGAGCAGGCACTCGACCAACGACGAAGGCGTGTAGTAGGAGCCGGTGGTCTTGCGCTCGTTGCCGGCCAGCTTCTCCAGGTGAAACCGGCGCCCGGCGGGATCCCACCGCGGCCGCATCTCCAGCAGCGATTCGTATACGCTGCCCAGTTCCTCGGCGCCCAGGTGCTCGAAGTCCACCCTGCGCCGGCCGCCACCGCGCACGCTCATCACCGCGAGCGCTTCGACGGCGCGCAGCAGCGCGGAGTTGGTCAGCCGCGCGCCGCGCAGTGGTTCGTCGAGCGGGCCGTCCTCAAAGAGGCCACCGATCCCGGGTAGGCCGAGCTGGGGCCGTCCCTCCTCGGCGCCGAGGATGTCGAAGAGGAGCTGCACCGCCTCCCACAGGTCGCCGTGACGCGAGTGCCGGCGCCGGACGGCGAGATCCCGCAACCGGCGGCCGGAGAAGTATGTGTTGTAGCGGGCCACGGCCGCCGGCTCGGCGTCGGGATCGAGGAGCACGCCGCGGTCCTCGGCGACGAACCAGAACAGCAGCCGGTACGCCAGCCGCAGCAATGCCCGCTGGAAGTCCATGAGGTCGAGCTCGTTGCGGTCGATTGCACCGCGGAGACCTGGGTTCGACGGATGGTCGAGGAACCCGGTGCCCAGGATCTCCAGGGCGGTCGTGACGCCGCCGGCCATCGTGGCCAGGGCCCGTTCGCCCTGCTGCGCCCCGTAGGTGCGCCACGCCTCGAACAGGCATGACGGCGGGCCGATCTCCGGGTCGCGGATCGCCAGCCTGGAGGCGTGCGCGACGCGGTACAGCAGGACGAAGTCTGGGAATAGGTCTCCATCGAAGATGGCTTCGAGATCGAACTCGATGTAGGCGGAGGCAACCAGGCTGGTCGAGTCGCGCAGCAGCCGGAGCCGCTGCCCGTTGGACAGCGCCGCCAACACGTACCGGTCATCATGGTTGAGCAACTGCTGGAGCATCGAGTGCGGGGCGGCGCCGGCCGCGCCGCGCATGCCCGGCGTCCGCCGGTCCAGGTCGACGCCCCAGCCGAGCAGGTGAATGGGCACGGCCTGCCACTGGTGGCTGACCGGAAAGCTCTTGTCCTCGGCGACGATCCCGCCGGACAGCGGCTCGATCCCGTCGTACCCGAGCTTGCGCAGCAGCACGAGCAGCCAACGTTCGCGGGTGAGGCGGGCCGGCGCTGAATTGCCGGCGCGGTCACGGTGTTTGGCGAAGTCGCGCCAGACCTCTTTCAGGTACGCGAACGCAGAACTCGCCTCGCGCCGCACGGATTCGCCCGCCTGCAAGCCGTACGAGGCAGGGTCTGCGCCGGGCAGCTCGGCGTCGCCCTCGCCGATGCGCTGGAGGAGAGTGCCGGGCAGCAGGCCACCGGCGACCGACACCGCCGGATACGAGGAGGTGCTCGTCATGACGCCACCTCCGGCAGGTAGACGTAGACGCCGAGGATGTCCGCGGGTTTCTGGGCGGTGACTGTGATCTGGCGCCGGGCGCGTTGGCCTGCGGCCTCGCGTACCCGGATATGTGATGCCCGAAGCCGCGCGGCCATTTCGTCGGCCGCGGTATCAAGGTGGTCGGAGACCGCGCCGAGCGCGTCGATGATCCGCTCCAGTTGCGCCTCGGCCTGGTCCGGTGCGACGTTGCCGGTGGGCACCGCATCGACTAGCGGGGCCACGTCCTCGTCGGCGAGCCAGTCGGCGGCCGTGGGCGCACCTCGGAAGGCGAGGATGCGGGCTTCCTCCGCGACCATGCGGCGAGGCTCGCCATCGTGGCTTGCCGATCGGGGCAGTGTCAGGTGCAGCCGAAACCGCACGAGCAGTAGGGTGGTCCGCTTGGCCACCGCCGACGTCCGCATGACGCCGGCTCGCCGTGCGGGCCGCAGCTCGGCCGGCACCGTGTCGTCGAGCGCGCTCTCCAGGACGTACCGGGCCAGCGCGGTCACGTGTGGGTCGGTGCGGTCGAGGTGCGTCTCGTGCGGCGGGACCGGTAGGTCTTCGTGGAATGGGAGCGGCTTGCGGTGGCCGGTCGGGAAGCTGTCCTGGACGGCGAGCGGGAGTCCGGCGGTGGTCGCCGTGAACCCGAATGGCGTGTCGACGACATCCGCGCCGAGTGCGGCGAGGCAGTCGCGGGTGAACTCGGCCACCTCCCGCGGTGCCCCCAGGCTGGCCCGGATCTCGGCGAGCTCCGTGGCCACCTCGGCCGGCTGCATCGCCCGCTGGGCGAACTTCGTGCGGGACTCCTTCTCCTTGGCCGCCGCGCTCTCCCAATCAGCGTGCAGGTCGTGGCGGCGCTTCGGCGCCAGCTCCTCGATCATCAACTGCTCCGGTACGTCGGGCGCAGCCAGCAGTTCCTCGACGATCGCATCGAGCACCTCGTCGCTGCGGTCGGGTACCGGCACGGAGACACCCAGCGCCTTGCGGATCTGCTCGTGCTTGCGCAGCAGCACCTTCAGCACGATTTCGTCGATCCGGTTGTCGGCTCCGAAAATTGCAACCGCGCGTACCTTCGGCGCCCGCTGACCGAACCGGTCGACCCGGCCCTCGCGCTGCTCGTGCCGGGTCGGGTTCCAGGCCAGGTCGTAGTGCACCACGGCCTGGAAGCTGTCCTGAAGGTTCACGCCCTCGGAGAGGCAGTCGGTGGCGATGAGCACGGGCGGGCGGTTTCCCTCGGCGGTCAGTTCGTCGATGCGCTTGCGCCGCTCGTCTGGCGGCAGCGCCCCGGTCACGTATCCGACCTCGGCGTGCCGGCCGAGTGCCTTGGTGAGCCGCTGCGCGACGTACTCGGCGGTGTGCAGGTATCGGCAGAACACGACCGGGCTGAAGCCCTCGCGGAGCAGCGCCTTGACCTCCTTGACCAGCAGGTCGAGCTTGGCATCGCCGCCGTCGGCCAGCTGCTCGGCGCGCCGGGCGAAGGCCAGCAGGCGGCGTCGTTCTGGACTGCCGCCGTCGTCGGTGTCTGCGCCCGGCGCCAGGTCGACCGATTCGTATGTCTCCTCGTCGGGCAGGTCGAAGACCGCGGCCCGGCCCAGCGCATCCGCCTCAGCCTCGTCGGTGGCATCGGCGTTGGCGGCCCGGGTACGCAACGTCGCTGCCGCGGCTGCGGGCGACGAGGCCATCGCGCGCAGCAGGGCAAGAGCCGACCAGTAGCGGACCCGTTGGCGCAGCCGCCCGCCGATCGGGTCACGGACGGTCTGCCGGGCGTACGCGACGACGTCGTCGAACAGGCTCTTGTAGTCGCCGGCCAGCCGGTACGACACCTCCTTGGTCTCGCGGTCGGCCGGGAACGGAGTGTCCTCCAGGAACCCGCGGATGTCGACCCGCCGACGCTGCACGAAGTGCTGCGCAAGCAGTCCGCGACCATCGGCACGGTTGATGTCCACCGTGGACAGATTTGGGTCGAGCAGGCCGAGGAGGTTGCGGAAGGCGCCCTCCTTGCCGCTGTGCGGAGTGGCGGTCGCCAGCACCAGATGTCGGTCGGGCCGCTCGGCGAGCTTGCGGACCAGCTCGTAGCGCAGCATCCGGGACCTACCGCCGGCGCCGGTGTCATCAACCACACAACCGTGCGCCTCGTCGACGATGACCAGGTTAGGGCAACTGCGGAGGAACTGCTCGCGCTGACCCGGGCGCTTGATGAAGTCGGTGGAGATCACCACGTGGCGGTACCGATCGAAGATGGACTCGGTGCCGAGGAGGTTGCGCTCCAGCCGGCGCACCGTGCCGGGGAGCACCAACTCGGTCGGCATGGCGAACTTGCTGGCCAACTCCTCCTGCCACTGCTCGGCGAGGGCAGGACTGCACAGCACGGCGAGCCCGTCGGCATCGCCCTGGGCCAGCAGTTCGGCGGCGATCAGGGCGGACTCGATTGTCTTGCCGATGCCGACGTCGTCGGCGATCAGCAGCCGCACCGTCTCCTGCCTGAGCGCCATCAGCAGCGGCACGAGCTGGTACGGCCGGGGCTCGACGGCGAGCGAAGCGAGCGACCGAAACGGCCCGCCGGTCGACCGGAAGCCGATCCGCAACGCGGTGCGCAGCAGCCCGGCCCGGGAGGCGTTGCCCGCGTCGGCAGGATCGGGGGGCGGGAACGTCGCCGAGCGCACCTGCTCCAGCTCCGGAATCACCGCCGCCCGCTCATCGTCGGCGCCGCCCAGCGGGCGCAGTACCAGGAGATCGTCGCTCGACTCGGGCAGCACGACCCATTCGCGGCCGCGCGCCTCCACCAGCGTCCCGGCCTGGAACGTTGCCGCCACCGTCATCGTGCTGCCCCCCGATGCTGACCGAAGACGCTTGGATGCTTGTCCGCCGCAGCTTGCCACTCGCCGGCGATCACCCGGACCACGCCCCACCCGTCGTTGTACATGCTCTCCTCAGCGGCTTCGTCCCGACCCGGACCGGGCGGCTGCGCGGGCTCGTCCACGAAGACGCCGACCGCCTGACTGCGGTACACAAGGTCTGGGACAGCGGCGCCGCCAAGGATCTTCTCGTGTAGGCCGTCCGGCCGCCGGTAGCTGTTGGCGTCGAGCCAAGCCACGAAGTCAGCGACCGCGCCGCTTTCGGTTGCCTGGCCCGCTACGGACGCGGGCGCGGCGTTCGGCGAGCTTGCGAGCCGTGCCGGCGAACTCTGCGGCTGGGCGACCGCTCCGGCGAGCGACCGCAGCAGTCCCGCGATCCGGTGCCGGTCGATCATGGCGTGGTACGGCTGGTTCGTGTACGACAGCAGGCAGTCGTAGCACGCGAGCACGCACCGAGTTTGCTGGTCGGCCCCATCGGCCAGGTTGTTGCCGCGGTCCTCTCCGGTCTGCGGGTCGAAGTGGGCGATGTCCAGCGCCCTGGCCGCCACCTCGGCTACCTTGTCCGGTTCGTCGACCAGTCGCCGCAACACACCGGCCCCGCCCTCCGCACTCTCGATGAACAGCATCCGGCCGTGACGATCCGGGTCCGGCAGCAGCTCGCTGGTGAGTTCCGAGTCCTCGAGCTGGAACGTCGCCTCGATGCCCCGCTCCAGGGCGAAAAGCAGGCTCGTGGCCGTTTCGTTGTCGACCTTTTCGGCTAGGCGAAGCACCAGCACGTTGCGGCGGTCCTCCACGTACGGGATCACCCGCTGCTTGAGCTTCACCCCATCGGCGCCGCCGAGGTCCTCCTCGTCGGATGTGGTCGCCTCCGCCTTGCTCTCCGACAACCATTCCCCGGTCACCGTGTCGACCCAGAACCCGCGAATGTCCTTGTTCTTACGGCGGCTCAGGCCGAGGTTCGCCCGGCGCACCGTCGCGGCGTCGCCGTACAACAGGGTCGCGAGCGTCGGTCCCTCGGCCGAGCGGACGGTCACCGCGAGCCGGCCCGGACGGTTGCCGTGGTCGGCGAACCGGTAGGAGGTCTCGATCTGGAACCCGGCCCGCCGGCGTTCCTCCTCGTCGGAGGAGATGCGCTCCCGGCGCTGGGTGCGCACGGTGTGCAACCGCAACAGGTTGCCGACCGCACGCCCGAGCTGCTCGCCGCAGCCGTCGCACACGTCGACGCCGACGACGTCGTCGTGCAGGTACCCGCACGCCTCGCACCGCCGCGCCGAGGCGGTCAACACACCCTCCTGGCCGGGCGTTGCCGGCGGAAGCTGCACGCTGCGGACCATGTAGCGGGCGCCCTCGTGGTAGATCAATGCACCCGGACCGAACTCACTGATGCCGATGAACCGCGGGCGGTGGATGTAGTCGCCGTCGCGCCGCCCGACCAACCCGGGCACGTACGCGGCAAGTGGGAGGCGCGGGAACGAATACCCCGGCAGGAAGCCCTCAGCGGCCAGATACCGGTACGTGTAGAAGTCCGTCTGCGAGTCGTCGGAGTCTTCGTTGCGCAGCAACGTCAGTTGTACCCGCGCGTCCCGAGCCCGGCGGTGCGCCTCATCGCGAGCCTTCGCCGAGACGTTCGTGTCCACCGCGCGCCGGTTCTGGATCTCGTACTCGGTCAGGGCCGTACGGTAGAGCGTGCGCCAGCGCTCGAAGGCGTCGTCAAACGTCGCCGGTGCGGCGCGGATGACATCGGTGATCCATCCCCTTCGCCACCATGGTGATTCCGCCAGCTCGGCGGCGAGTTTCCCGCCGAGCACGCTCGTCGCCCGTTCAATCGCGCGATCCTGAGCGCTCCCGTCACGCGCAGCCGCGGCCACCTCTCGCTTCAGTTTGAGGCTCGGGTGCTCGCCGCCCGTCTCGACGATGTCCGCAACAGACCCCGGCAGCTCCTGTCCGGTCTCGGCCAGCCAGATCGCCTGTACGTGTGACCGCACGAGATCCTCGTTGGCAAGGTCCAGCCTTGGCGGGACGACCGCGCCGCCCACCATCTCGGTGGCCCGGCGGAAGTAGTACTGGTCGTGGGCGCTGCCGGTCGAGCAGTAGGTGACGACCAGGGCCGGCTGGCCCGAACGGCCCGCACGGCCCGCGCGCTGCGCATAGTTGGCGGGTGTCGGTGGCACGTTCCGCAACGCGACCGCGTTGAGCGCGTTGATGTCGACGCCCAGCTCCATCGTGGGCGAGCAGACCAGCAGCGGGAGGTCGCCGTCGCGGAAGTCACGCTCGCGTTCCTGCCGATCCTCCGGCGGTACCTGCGCTGTGTGCTCTTTGGCTTGCAGACCGGTCAAGAGGTGGGCGGTGTCGCGGTACAGGTCCCGGAAGAACCTGTTCACCCGCGCTCCCGCCTCGCCGCTGAGCACCTTGCGGACCCGATCCTCGGCGCCGACCTCGCCGGCACCAACCCGCCAGATCAACGCCGACGACCGCAGCCGGTACCCGCCGATCAGATCGTCGTCGTCGGGCGGCGCGGCCTCGGTCACCTGGCCCCCGTCTACCAGCACGGCCAGCAGGTCCCGGATCACATCCTGTGCGTCAGCCGGGCCGCAGGGTTGCCCGAGCCGCCGGTACTGGGCGACCAGGTACTTGCCCAGCGCACCCCGCCCGGACAGATGGAGGTGGTACCGGGGACGGCCGCGACCGCTCGGCTTGGGAAACGCGATGCCGGCGACGACAGCACGTTCGCGTACGCCAAGCGCCCACGGCTCGGTCAGATGCTGCGCCGACAGCCGCCGGATCTCGTCGAAGCCGTCTTCGGTCAGGCACCGAACATCGATCGCGAGGTTACGACGCAATTCGTCGAGCAGCGTCGAGGCGACCTCGTACCGATGTCCCGGCTCGGCGTCGCGCAGCAGGTAGTGGGTGCCGGACCAGGATGACTCATCGGCCGCAACCTCACGCAGGTCGCGGTACTCGATCCGCAGCAGGCCGGTCTGTTCGAGGTTGGGCATAGTCACCCGCCAGCCACGCTCAAGATCGAGATACAGCCGGTAGTTGACCACTTCGCGCAGGGCACGCCATGCCTCGTCACGCAGGCTGTACTTTGCGGCCGGGTTGCTCGCGAAGTCGGGCATGTCGAGGCCAAGCGCCTCGGTGACGTGTTGGGCTATCCGCTCGTGGCTGAGGCCGTCCACTTCGGCGTGCAGGGCTCGGTACAGCGCACCGCGGAGCTGAACCACCTGAACGAAGTCGTTGAAATGGCCAGCCTGCAGCGCGGCGTCCTGCCGGTTGTCGACGAAGGCGAGCAGCTTGCGCGACTGGCGGGTCAGCTCGGGTTGGGCGCGCAAGGCCCGTACTGCACTCGCGCCAACGACCGACAGCGCCGAACTCCGTCCTTCCGTGGACAACTTGGCGAGCTGCGCGAAATCCTGCCCGCGGTTGCGCTCGTACGAGACTCGGCATCGCAGGCAGAACCGGAACGGCGTGGTGATCCAGGCGGCCGGAGTGCCTCGGCCCGGCGAAGCCTCCGTGCCCACACTGTCCACATGCAACGGCTCCGGCAGGTACTTCTCCTTGCCTGGCGTCAGCAGGATCTGGTTTTCGTCGCCGAGCAGCGTCCAGGAGTACGGCAGCCGGCCGTCGCTCAGCGCGATGTCGAAGCTCTCCGGCCACGGCTGGTCATCGCTGATGTAGAGGTAGCCGGACGTGTCATCGAGCGCGTCGAAGTCTTCGCGCGCTTCGAATCCGGTCGCGGTGCGCCGAGCGATCAGGTACTCCTGGCCACACTCCCGGCAGAAGGCGAGCGGCAGGAGGATCTTCCGCTCGGTGTCGTCGCTGTCCGGTGAGACGATCTGCTTCCGGCTGGTGAGATACCGCTTCGCCGGCGACTCGATGGTGGCGTAGACGTTGTCGCCCTTGGATAGGAACTGGTGCAGCCGGAAGGCGAAGACTGGCCGGCCGATCTCTGGATCCATCACCCGAGCGCCGGTACGCAGTACCGCTTCGATAGCGGCGCTACACTCGCTGGCCGGCCGCTCCGTGGTGGCCGCCAGGCTTCCGGCCGCCTCCGACACCGTGAGCGGTCTGCGACGGCGGATCAGCCGCATCGTCGCCGGTTCTTCTTCGAGCCCGAACGCGGTCTCCACCCAGCGGGCAAGCGCGTCGGTGCGGAACTCCTCGAACGTGCACGCTGTCTCCCCCACAGCGGCCCAATGCCGCAAGCGGTCCGCCAGCTCGCCCGTCGCTGGTGCCCGCTCCTCGGTTATCCGGCGTAGCGACTCGCCGATGACATGCTCCGGAAGGAGTGTCGTGCCGAACAGGCGGGTGGCCACCCGTGCCACCTCGGCCCGCTGGTCGGCGACTGAGCCCTTCGAGGTCATCGTGGCGGATGTGCCGACACATTGCAGGGCAGGCGCCTCGCAGGCGTCCCGGGTACGGCGGACCAGGAATGCGACGTCCGCGCCCTGCCGGCCTCGATAGGTGTGCAACTCGTCGAGTACCAGGAACCACAGCCCTCGGGCAGCCTTGATCAGGCGCTGCCGCTCGCGATGCCGGGTGAGGACCAGCTCCAGCATCACGTAGTTGGTCAGCAGGATGTCCGGCGGATCCGACATGATTCGCCGGCGCTCGTCGCGGTCCTCCTGTCCGGTGTACCGGTCGAAACGAACCAGCGGTGCGCCATCCGGAAAGCCCCACTGGAGGAACTTCTCCAACTCGTGCTTCTGGCTGTTGGCGAGCGCGTTCATTGGGTAGACGATGATCGCTTTGACGCCGGGCTGATAACTGCCGTCGGCCTTGGCTCGCAACACCCGGTCGACAACCGGTACGAGGTAGGACAGGCTCTTGCCCGAACCGGTGCCGGTAGTGAGTACGTAGCTGGCTCCGGTGGCGGCGGTTTCGATGGCCTCCCGCTGGTGTTGGTGGAACCTCAGCGGCTGGCCCGAGTCGCTGGCGTGCTGCTTTATGCGGAAGATGCGTGCGCAGTCAGGATGCAGCACGCCCTCGGCGACGAGGTCCTCGACGGTCCCGCCGGATGCGAAGCTCGGGTTCAGCGACAACCACGGGTCGGGCCACTGGTGCCCAAGTGCGGCGAGTCGATCGACGTGCTCCTTGATGCGGGCATCCCGGACGTCCACGAAGCTGGATGTGAACTCCCGGTAGTCTGCGATCAACTGTTGCCGGACCCCGAAGACATCCATGTATGTCCCGTCCTCCGTGGCGAGCCACTCAACCGTCCGATTAGATCACCGCAGCTACGGAGCGATAAGGGTACAGGCGCCCTCCGTGCGCCGACCGCTCGTCCGGTGTCGGTGGCTATTCGTACTAGCTTTTCCAGATACAGGATATTACGGACGGTCCCCCGGGGCCCGCGGCTCGGCTGGGTTGGCGGAAGGAGTCGACAGACCACGATACGAATTGGCTGACACGCGACGAGGCCGGCGACGGGAGGGACGAATGACGCCGGAGAGGTCTGGAAGAAGACCGAGCGTCGCAGAACTTGGCGCAGCGTGGATCACGGCGATTGCCACGATGATCGGATCGCTGGTCGCCGGTTTCTTGTCGTTCAAGCCGCGAAGCCTCGAACTCCACCGCGGTCCCGGCCGAAAAGCAGCGCACCGGCGAGCGGCGACGCGCCGCGGACGCCGGCGGTCACGCACTCGACAAACCCCACTGCTGCGGCAGGCAGCAGGCTGACGCAGTTCACCGTCGACCTGCCGGGCGGATACGGTCTCACCTTCGGCGCCAACCCCACCCGGCCGATCAGGATCGATCCGGGGCGGAACTGTTTCTGAGCTGGAGCAACGGGTTCTACGCCCCGGATCAGCACGGCACGCTTGCCACACTCGATGCGAGTACGCCGACCTACGCGGACTGCGTCGCGAGTACGCGGTTCACCTCGTCGGTCATCTTCCCCAAGCCAGGAACGGCATTCTGCTACCTGGGGCACGACCTCGTCGCCTGTATCAAGGTCACCAATTCCCTGCTCGGGAATTACGACACCCTGGCCATCACGGTGTGGCAGGCGTCGCCGCCGCCGAATGGCCCGTGATGGGCCGGACCGTCCTGCGGCGGACGGCATTGGCGCCGTTCCGCGCCGCTCGGTCAGACGTCGATATTGCGAAGGACTAGGGTTACGTTGGGCTTGGAGATGGCCTTGCCATCTAGCGCGTCGGGTACGGGTGTGCCGGTCGGGTAGGCGAGCAGCTGGGGATCAGCGGTGCGGTTGCGATCCCAATTGTCGATCTGGTTGATGATGCGCTCAGCGAGTTGCTCACCGCTCCAGCCGTGACCGACGGCACCGAGCTGCCATCGTTCAGAGGTCTCGGTGCGACGGATCGTGAAGTAGGCCAGCGAGTTGCCATCGACGAGGGCGGGGCTGCGGCTGGCGATCGCTGGCGTGCACAGGCCGGTGGTGACGGCTCTCTGGTCTGCTTCGATGCGGACCGTGTCGTCGTGTGTCGCGGTGAGGTGGAGCCAGATGCGGTCGAGGGATTCGTTGGCGTCGACGGTGGCGCCGGCCCACACGGTGGTCTTCTCGCGTGTCAGGACGCCTTGGAGCGCTTTGACATCGACTGCTTGGTCGATGTCGTAGTGGATGGTGACCAGGCCGTCGGTGTCGATGGTGGTGTTCTGCTCGCCCGGTTGGCCGAGCATGGGGATGAAGCCGCAGAGGTAGACCCAGTCGGATTCGAAGTGGGTGTCGCGTTTGACGAACGCGACCGCGCGGGTGGTGCCGCGCCATCGGAGCGGGAGGACGAGCCGACCGCCGGGTACGAGTTGGTCCCACCATGCTGGTGGGATGTCCCAGGCGCCGACAGTGACGATGATGCGGTCGTACGGGCCGTGCTCGGGTGCACCGTGCGCCCCGTCCCCCGTGAGCACCATGACGCGTTCGAAGCCAGTGGCGTCGAGGTTGCGCCGGGCCGCTGCCGTGACGTCAGGGTCGATGTCGATCGTGGTGACCGTGCCGTCGGCGCCGGCGAGAGTGACCAGGAGGGCGGCGTTGTAGCCGGTGCCGGCGCCGATTTCGAGGATCCGGTGGCCGGGTTGGACGTCGAGGGCGTTGAGCATGGCGGCGACGACGGTGGGGCCGGAGGCGCAGCTGAGGTGGGTGCCGTCGGGGAAGGTGTGGGTGATGACGGCTTGTTCGGCGTAGGCGTCGGCTATCGGTGCGTCGGGGACGTACCGGTGTCGCTCAACGTGGCGCAGGGCGGCCTCCACCGAAGGCGTGAGGCGCTGGTTGGCCAGGATGCGGTCGACCATCCGCTCGCGCAGGACTTCGGGGCTGGTGCCGGTGGTGGTGTCGTTCATCGGTTCCTTCGCCTAGTCGAGTGTTGGGGGGTGGCCTGGTCAGCTGACCAGGAGGCAGGTATCCCACCGCGGCCTGGTGGATGCCACAGCCGCGTCGATGAGTGCGACACCGGTAGCTCCCGCCAACAGGCCATCGTCGGTTGGCGCGCTGTGGCGGCGAAGGTAGTCGCACATCCGGCTTGCGGCGGTCTCTGCGGCGTTCGCGAGGTCGCGGCTGCCGGTGTCCGCGGCGGCGCAGCGGGCGGTGTGAACGAGGCCGGCCCAGCCGTGGCACAGGCCCGGGTCGGTGATCTGGGCGAGTTGGCGGTCGTCGGTGAGGCAGCCGATGAGGGCGTGCTCGGCGAGCTCGGCCAGCTGCCAGTCGTTGGTGGCGATGGCGGCGAGGTGTTGAGCGCGGGCGATGCCGGGTGTGCCGTAGCACCAGGAGGGCCGGTGCGGGGCGCCGTGGGCGGTGGTGCGTGCGGCCAGGTCGTCTCGGCCGATCACGTCCGGCCACCACGGGTTCCGGTCGGGACCGGTGCGCCACTGGTCGAGCCAGGCGCAGATGGTGTGGATGGCGTCTTGGTGTCCGAGGACGATGATTCCGCGCCGCATCGTTACTGACAGTAGCGCCAAGGGTCCGGCGATGCCGTGTGCCATGCCGAACCCGGTATGGCCGCCGTGCCAGCGTGGGGACTGGCGCCGGTCCGGGCTCCCTGTCGCCCACCATCCGGGCAGGGTCCGAGTGTCGACCCGGATGGGTCGTGTGAGCCGGACCAGATAGGCGAGGATCTCGCGGAGCAGCGGGTGGTCGTGGTGGCGGTGTATTAGGTATGCGCCGAGGCCGGTCAGCCCGTTGATCAGGTCGTACTCGCTCGCGCGGGCGAGGCGTGCTGCGTCGATTCGTTGGAGCGCTGCGTCGAGGCGCTGCGCGACGAGCGTGCGGATCGCGGCGTCGAGGGTGGCCAGGCCGGTTTGGTAGGACGGTTGGCCGGCGTGGTGGAGGGCGTAGGCGACGGCGGGCGCGCCGCGGAACAGGTTGCTCACTTCGGGGTGGGCGTGTACGGGTTCGCGAGTCATCGCGATGGCGAGGCGGTGTACTGGTTCCCGTCCGGCCAGGCCGGCGCGGGCGCGTTCGGCATGGAGTAGGGGCGATCCCGGGTGCGCCGTCGGCGAGTGACTGGGTCCACTCGTTCGTAGTGACGGTGGTGCTCATGACGGGCTGACACCGGTGTGGGCGCGGCGGGTGAGGGCGATCTGCCGGGCCATACGGCGGCAGCGGGCTTCGTCGGCGCGGTCGATGAGCCGGGCCCGGTTGTGGTGCGTGTGCAGCAGCGAGGACAGGACGTGATCGGTGAAGGCGTTGTCTGGCAACTCTGGGCGGTAGGCGGCGAGAGCAGCCCGGCGGGCCTGCCACGCCTCGGCGACCAGGATGGGCATGTCGCTGCCGTCCGGAAGCGTCCGGCGTGTGGCCCAGATCGCCGCGTGGTCGGCGATAGCCCGGTCGACCGGAGGGCCGCTCTCGGCGGCGAAGTGTTCCAGGAGCCAGCCGGTAGCAGCGTCCGGGCTGGTGTGGAAGCCGTCAGCGATGTCGACCATGCCGATCGCGGCCACCGCCATCGGATGTATCAGCCGCAGCGGGAGAAGTCGCATGGCGGCAGCGACCGCGCGGGAGTCCGCGACGAAGACCGCTTCGGCGGCGTCCATCGCCGGGCCGGGGCCGTAGCGGCCGATCTCGGGATAGTAGGGCGCCAACGTCAGGTGCGACACCGCGCTGGCTTCAACGAGCTGCTGGGCCCAGTGCCCGACGGCCATCGCGGCGGCGGCGTGATCGTTTGCGTTGTTGACGCGGATGCGCAGGCGTAGATGGTCGGTCTCGCGCATGCCTCGGTAGCGGGCGAACCAGTACGGAGGATCACCGTCGAGCATGGCGAGCAGGCGGGGCACGTGGACACGAACGAGTTCGTCGAGGCTTTCCGGGTGGGTGAACACCTTGGCGTACAACCAGGACGGTCCCGACCTAGTGAGAAGGTGAGCGCCGGCCGCGTTGGTAACCAGCGGCAGCGGACCGGCGACCGGGTTCGGGGCCGGTGGCGTGGCGCGGGCGAACGGCAGGACGATCTCGTGCACGTGCCCACCGATCCAGCCACAGTCATCGGTGGTTTCGGACTCGGTCAGCCGTGCGTGGCCGTGTCTATCGAGGTGTTCGCGGAGCACAATGGCGTGGGCGGCGATGGTGAGGTCCAGCCGGAGCGAGCGGTGGTCGTCGTGGAGTTCCACCACGTCGGGGCATCGCCAACGCTGCCGCCAGCCGGCCAGCGCTTCATCCCACGAGCCAGCCTGAGAAAGGGCGGCGGCGGTGATGTGCCACGTCGCGCGTGAGAGGATCGCCCGCCGGTAGCGCACCCGGGGGAGGAACGGCAGCCGTGCGGCGGCCGGTCCCCAGTCGAACTCGGTGTAGCGGGCAAGGAAGCCGCTGCCCATGGTGGCCAGGAGCCGGGCCAGCGGCGGCGCCTGTTTCTCCAAGGCGAGGGCGTGGAAGACCTGCGGCTCGACCACGCGGCGGCGGGAGATGCTGACCAGGTGCAGGCCGTCCGCGACGGCGACGATACCGAGGTCACCTGACCCGATGACGCTCGCGTCGCCGCCGACGCGGTGCTCACCCAGCGGCAGCACGTGCGGCAGGTAGGCCGGGAGGCGGGCGACGTTCTCCGAGTACGGAAACAATGGCGGGAACGACATCTGCGCCGCCAAGGCCCCGGCGGTCGCGGTCGGGGTTGCGGCGAAGATGGCGGCCATGCCGGCTTGGGCGACGGTCGGTTCGAACCGGGAGGTGAGCGTGCCGAACGTCTGGGCCGGATGGACGGTGAACGTGTAGTCGCCGGCCCGCAGCGCCTCCACGCTGCTGGCATGGATGCGGGCGCCGAGTTCGACATGGGCGGGGATCCAGCGCGGGTTGACCGGTTCGGCGGCGGTGATCGCGGTGATGAGCTCGTCGGTGAGGACGACCTCACGACGCCCGTCGGTGACCGCTTCCCAGGCCAGCCGCAGAAGCTGTTCATCGCGGCGGCTGACCCGCTCGTCGGGTGCGGTAAGCGTGCTGGCCGGGTAGCTGGCCGGCCAGCCGATCCCCGCGTCTGGGTGCACGGCCTCCGTGACCGGGACAACCGCGCCGGTGCCGTAGCGGTCACAGAACCGTTGACACCAGTCGTTCCACGCCGGGTCCGGGCGGGGCTGGCGGGTCAGCCGCAGCAGCGCGGTCACTGCGGACGCCATCTCCTCGACCAAACCGGTGGGGGTGGTGACCTGGCAGTCCAGGTGCAGGTCGTCGGCGAGCGCCGTCCGCCCAGCCGAAGACAGCTGCCGCATCCGTTCCGCGACGGCGGCCCGCAGTTGCGGCAGTTCGTCCTGGCGGGTCTCGGTCGCGTTGTGCGCGTGGATGATCCGGCGGGTCTCGCGGAGCTCCCCAACCATGTCGCCCGCCGGTGTCGCAGTTGTGCGTGAGATCGCGTCGACGAGGTACGCCAGTGGGTCCGGGACGGTCATCGGCGCCCGTAAGTTCGTGACGAGCACGCCGTTGGCGACGAGCTGACTGAGTGTAGCGTCTATAGTGGACGGTCGCGCGCCGGGGAACGCCTCGGCGACCTTGGCCCACAAGACCTGCCACGCGATCGGCGTGGCGGCGGCCTCCCGGACCAGCCGCACGACCGCGGTGTTGCGCATCGTCGCCCGTCCTGGCCCGCGTGGCACCTCGATCCGACCGCCGCGGAATACCACCAGGTCCGAGAAGACGACTTCCAGATCCCGCAGGACTGCCGGGTCGGCTTCCAGCCGTTCGATCACCGCGTCGAGCCATAGCGTGTCCGCCCGCACCAGCAGCCGGTGCTGCGCACCCCACGACGCGTGCGGTTCTCCGCCGACCTCGACCGGGGCGACACCGGCGAACATGCCGAACGGTGTTGGGCGGCCCACCGCGCGCAGCAGATACCGCAGCCCCGACAACGTCGCCCGCCGCACCCGCCGAGTCTGCGTCACGGTCCCATCGAGAACCGCCTCGACCTCGCCGGCGAACGGGCCGCTGGCGTACCGGACCGCCTCGGCGAAGCCTGGCAGCGCCCACACCTTACGCAGCCACAACCGGCACGAGCCTGGATCGGACAAGACCGGCCACCGCTTCGGCGCCTGCGACAACGGCAGCACCGCCGCCCGGAGCATCGCACCGCCCGCATGCCGATACAGCGGCGCATGCATGTCGCCCACGACTCACCTCCTCCCGTTCGTGCGGCCATGTGGTGGTCACGGGCCGACGGCGGCCGGCCCGCGACCGGTTGGTCATCTGGTCAGCTGCTCGCGCACGACGATGCGCACGTGGCGGCGCAGTTGTCGCTGGTGTCGCAGCGACGCACCGTGTAGCCGTCACCGGTGTCGAGCGTCACCTGGACGTCCAGCTCGAAATCGAGCAGTGCGTCGGGCTCGGCGAGGTCGGCCCGGTCCAGGACCGCGCCACTGATGGTTCCCGGGGTCATCTGATCGCTCCTTCGACAGGGTGGATGTGGCCACCTGGACCCGCACGGTCCAGGAGATCGCGGTTCCTGCCGCTCGGCCGGTGGAAGGGTCTGCCGCCGCCCGTGGGGTGGCTCCTGCCAGGGAGTGCGGGCACAGGCGGCGGCAGACCCGGTCTTCGTGCCGTCAGCCGGTCGGCTGCGCGCCGGGCAACGGGCTGCGGTGGGTCAGGCCGGCGAAGAACGCCTGATACACGTGCACGAGATCGTCTGCGAGTTCCTCGCACTGGGCCTGGTCGATCGGGATGTTGTTGCGGTCGGCGTAGGCCGCGATCCGCTGCGCCGCCACGGTGACGACCGCCTTGGCAGCGTCCGAGTTGACCGGGAGCATCACGCCGTTGCCTCCTGCACGGTCGAACCGGCCGCTCGGCTGCCGCCGGATAGGTCGTCGGCCGCCTCCTGGAAAATCTCGACGGAACGGACCGGTTCCAGGGCGGTCTCCTTGAGCTTGGCGAATATGTCCACGTAGCGGTCAGCGTCCGTGGCTTCCACGGCGAGACGTCCGGTGAGGTGGTCGACCAGCGCGACCGGCGGGTACGGGCGCGGCGGCATGCAGACGGTGAACGCGCCGTCCAGGCCGGGGTGCCAGCCGGTCCGGTCGGGCAGAACCCGGATGTCCACGTGCGGTCGCTCCACGGTGCGGGTCAAGAACTCGAGCTGCTGGTGCAGTACCGCCCGGCCGCCCACGATCCGGGCAGCACCTGCTCCTCCAGCAGGATGGTCAACCGGGTGCGCGGCGGGTCGTCCAACTGCTGCTGCCGGCCGATCAGCCGGGCGACGATCTGATCGACCTGCCGCCCGTCCTGAACCGTCTGCCGGACGATGGTCTCGGCGTAGTCGCGGGTCTGCACCACCTCCGGGACCAGGAGTGGGGCGTAGATACACAGCTCCTCGGCCTTGGCCTGCAACCACCAGGGATCGATCGGCAGCAATCCCTTCCCGTTCGTGGGCAAGAGGCTGTCGTAGCGGCTCGTGACCGGCTGCCACTGGTTGATCTGCCACGCCGACTGCGACAGCTCGATCAGCTGCGACCGCTTGAGTTCGTCGTAGACGCCATAGACGTCGAGCAGGGCGATGACGTGGTCGCGGCGGAACGGCCACTCCGCCCGCTCGTAGCGGGCGAGAGTGGAGAATTCGACGCCGAGGTGCGCCGCGATGTACTTCAGTGTCAGCCCTCGGTCCTCCCGCAGCTTACGCATCTGCTCGCCCAGGTATTGGGCGCGGATGGTCTGGATGAACTGTTCCCGTTTGGTCGGCACGGTCGTGCCCCTCTCCTTAACTGTTCGATTCGATGGGTAGGTCGATGGCGAGGCCGCCGATCAACGCCGCCGACTCGACCTGCGTGGTGGCGGCGTCCCAGAGCCGGTCGAACATCCCCGCATACACCTCGGCCACCGCACCCTCATGGATGGCCACGCCACGGACGTGGCCGGCGCAAGCCACCCGCCGCGAATAGGGCTCAGGCAGCTCGAACAGCGTGAACCAGCCATCCGCCCAAGGCACGTAGCTGGCCTCGTCCGGTAGGACCCGGACTTGGATGCGGTCGCTGCGGCGCAGCTTGGTTAGGTATCCGAGCTGGCCGGGCAGTGTGCGGGCGGCGCCGCCGACCGGTCGGCGGAGTACGGATTCGGCGAGCACCGCGCGGACGTCGGTTACTCGGCCGTTCTCCACGGTCTCCTGCCGGTCCCGGTAGGTCTGTACCCACCAGCCCACCTGCATGTCCGAGATGTCCTTCACCTCACAGCGGATGACCGCCTCCACGTACTCCGGCGTCCGCAGCAGCGGCGGCATCAGCACTGGTCCGTAGCAGCAGATCCGGTGCGCGACCGACTCCAGCCACAGGTAGTCCAACATGGACACGTCCAGGTCGGGTCCGGCGAAGTCGTCCTGCCACCGCGGTAGCCGGAACACCTGACGCGCCAGCCCTAGCAGGTGATCACGCTCGACCCGGTCGTGGATCCCGTACACGTCCAACAGCGCGGCTACCTTGTCGAACACGAACACCTGCCGCCCGTGCTCATGAGCCGCGAGATCGGCGAACTGCACACCCAGGACGTTGGCGACGTACTTCAGTGTCAGCCCACGATCCTCACGCAGCTCACGCAACCCGCGACCCAGCCACCGCGACCGCAGCGACGACTCGTCACGATCACGACGCGATGGCACGCTTACCTCCGTGCTCACGATCGGCTTCTCGTGCCGCACGATTTAGCGCAGGCATGTCAAAGCCTCCTCACCCGGGGACAACTGGGCACCGCGAGCCGACAGTTAGCTGTCGGCTCCGTGCCAAGAAGGAAGCTAGGCGAATTGCGCGGGAATTTGATTACCTGTGGTAATCAGACTGTGCCCAGCCGCGTCGCAAGATCCTGCAAATCCCGGCCCCCGGCGGCCTTGCGTGCACGCCGCAACATCGCGCCGACCGTTTCCCGAACCGGCGGTGACAGCCGGACCCGTTGCGGCGCGATCGACTCGGCACGCAGCAGATACGTCAGCGCTTCCCGGTCATGCCTCTTCGTCTGAGCCAGCGCCCTGCCGAGGTCCGCGAAGTAGGTCGCCTTACGTGCGCGGGCGCCGATATGGCTGACATTAACGTCGGCGAGCTTCAGTGCTCGACCGCCGTCGCCCAACTCGGCGTAGACACCAGCACGCCAAATCTTGGCGTTGGTCGGGCCGAACCACATCTGCGCGAAGTTACCTTCACCAGTCCTGGCCGCGACTTGATCCGCCTCATTAAGGTGGGCGTACGCGTTGGAGCTATCGCCAGACACGGCTGAGAACAACGCGGCGGTGAAATGAAGCATCCCATAGACCTGCGCCGCCGCACCGTCGCCTGACGACGGCTCGAGTTGCGCGATCGCTCTTGGCAACCGGCGCGCGGCGAGGTCCTTGCTCTCCGGCGGGAGCGAATGGACCATCGCGAACTCAGCCACACCGAGCCACGCCGGGTCGCCCAACCGGCTAGCAGTCCGGGAAGCCTGGCCGGAGGCCAGCAGGGCGAGATCGGGATAGCCCAGGTACTTGGCCGCGAACGTCGCGGCGTACGTGGTCCAGGAGAGCAGCCGCAGCGCCGCGGGCTCGTCGCCGAACGAGTAGAGGTCGCGCAGCAGATCAGGCAGCATCGGGACGAGCTGATCGTATCGACAGGCGTTGTGAAGGTCCGCTGCCACCGCAGTCGCCTGGCGCAGCTCGTCGATCGACCGCCGCGGCTCGCGACGATCGTCGAGCGCCAGAGCCAGCAGTGCTGCCCGGACTGAGGGGACGGCACCAGCCGCGGCGGTGTGCTCGATGGTCTGCGGATCGTAAGGCTGGCCGGTCAGGTCAGCGACCGACACCTGTAGAGCTCCGGCGAGGGCAACCTGCAAGCTGCGTTTGTCGACCGCCTTTGTGCCGGCTTCGATCTGCGCGATATACCCCTGACTGACACCGGCGAGCCCCGCCAGTTGGCGTTGGCTGAGGCTTCGCTTCAGCCGCCAATGCCGGACCCGAATTCCGATGTGGTCACCGCGCACGGCCATCCCCGCCTCAAATCCCTATCCATCGCTACCTGAAAGTCGCGCGGCCACCTGCTCGCGAACGTCCTTCAGATGAGCCAGGAGTGCGTCCCACGGAAACAGCTCAGCGGCCGATGGACCCATGTCCGGCGTCGGCAAAGGATAGACCTCAGGATCGAAGATCAACGTCACACCCCACTCCCGAAGTGATCGAACGCTGGCCCGAAAGGCTGGGTGCCTCGCGAGGGCGACGTTTGGCGTCGGCACCGCCACAATTGGCAGCCCCAGCCCAATCGCCTCATTCAAAATCCCAAGCGCCAGGGTGTCGCTGCTACCGCCAGCGAGCTTGTTGATCGTATTGAAGGTCGCCGGTGCGACGGCGAGCGCGTCCGGGCGTGGCAGCACATCCGGCTCATCCGGCTGCTTGTAGTCATACCGCACGACGTGTCCCGTGATCTCCGCTAACACAGGGGCGTCGACGAACTTCCGCCCGGACGGCGTGACGATGACACACACCTCCCAGCCGTCCTGCTGCAACGTGGGGATATAGCTGGGCAGGTCGCCGGCGGGACGCCCGCCACAAGCGACGACATACAGAACCGGCTTGCGCACCAACCCATCATGGCGGACGGTCAGCCGTGCTGCACCAACGCCTTCCGGTCGGTGGCCACCGACGATGTCCACGACGCGATCCAGCTGGCAGCAGCGTTCGCCCGACTCTGATCGATGTCCCCCGGTCCGGCCCCTCCCACGCGGTCGCCGACGAGACGCTGCGCTGGACGCTGCTGCAGAGATTTACAGTCGCTGTGGGATCTGGCAACGTGGATGATTCCGCCACCGGGCGGACAGCCGCCCGGCGGGTGACGGCTGTCCGCGCGGCCACCCTGGACAAATCCTAGACAACACGCGCCATAGAGACCGCTATGACAATTTGGGCGATTTGTATGGCGCCAGATGGGGCGGGTGTAGCGCATATGGCGTCGGGCGCGCTGATCGAGCGAGTGTCAATAGCAGTCGATGCGTATTGTCGATCGCCTGCCCTGCGCAAGGGATGCGGCCGGTATGGGTGGGTCGAGGCAGACGGTGGCAGGGGTCTGCCGGCCGGAGGTGCCGGGGTCGCGCCGGGCGGCTTCCGGTACGGCTTCCGCACGACGCAAGTTGCGCTCACTGTCGAGCAGCGCTGCAACGTCGATGGGCAGCAGGATGCCCTCCGTATCGAGGCGAAACTGGGTCAGTGGCCGGAACGCGAAAGCGATGTCGTCGCCGGGGCATGGCGGGTGGTGCCAGTCGTAGACACCGGGGTCGGCCGCAAGGTACCAATCCTGGCCCGCGCGGTGGGGCGCGCCGTACCCGATAGCCAGTCGTGCCGCATCGACATCGAGCTTCCAGAGGGGCAGGCCCTCGCGCAGCACGATCCGCGGGTCGTGCCTGATGCTGGGATGCCACAGCCAGACGTCGGCGATGCCGCGGTCTGTGTAGGCATGATGGCGGGCCACCCAGTCCGGGTCGGGTAGGAGTTGGTGCTGGAGTTCGACCGCGAGCTGGGCGCCGCCGGTGAACGTGACCATCACGTCGGCGCGGCGGCTGCCGTCGACGAGCCAATGCTCGGACTGAACGGCCTGGATATTTGGTAGGGCTGCGGCCCAGCGGGCGACGAGGTGCTTGCCCGCGCTGTGCCAGAGGGTTTCGGGACGGTGTCCGCCCGCCGGAGCCATACCGGGTGGATGGGCAAAGTGCGCGCGACGGACGCCCTGGTGGCGACCGCGGACGACGAGCGGAACTATGGTGCCGGCCGGGGTCTGGTCACCGATATAGCAGTGATGGCAGATCAGGGTGGCGTCACCGCGTCGGAAACTCTTCGCGTGCCACACGGACAGTGGCGCGTCGTCGATGTGCACTTCTTTGCCGGTGGCCAGGTCGAGCCCGACAACCAGCAGGTCGGAGGCGGTCGTGGTCATGAGGAGCTCCTTCGTCAGGAACGGCGGGTACTACCGGATCGCCCACTGGCCATGCGCAGGGGCAAGCGACGGCAGACGTCAAGCTGGAGATAGCGCGGAAAGCGAAGAAGTCCTGAGATTCAGAGAGGCCGCAGGTGATTGGTCAGTCGACGCGGATCGTGGTGGCGTCGGTGATAATCGTTGTTCGTCGGTGCGGCGAATATCGAGATTTGTAAGTCCGTGCCGAGCCTCGGCATCGACGATTATAGCTCGCCGGCCGGCACTCACGTCTGCCAGGATCGTGTTGCGCCAGCGCGGCGCCCCGGCACGCACTCGCGTTGACACCGCGGCACAGTCAGTACGGCATGGCCGTCGGTGCCGGCCTCACCGCCGTCTACGTTTAACTGTCCAGTTGCACCATGTGTGCTGGATGCGGGATCCGCGACCTCACGAGACGCCATGGGGCCCGGAACGGTGGTGCTTCCTGCCCATGGTTCACGCACCGTTCAGCCGCTATCGTCAATGCGTGATCGATGGACCTCGGGTCGACCCGGATGGCTACGGGCAGGATCGCAGTGCAGATAGTTGGACGCCGACGCTGCTTATCCATGAAGATCTCACACCACTGCCCGTTGTCGATCAAGCATTGCCAATTATCGGACTGTTTGCCCGTCTGGTGGGGCGGGGGCCGCTTGCCCGGTACCGGGTTGCGATTCTGCGTGAGCTGGCGACGCAGCCACGGGCTCGACTGTCGATCCGGGTGATACAGGACTGCGTTGCGTGGATGGATCCGCTGTCCGTGTCGCGGCTGGTTCAAGATTTGCGTACCGCCGAACTGCTGTCCTACGACAGCCGCACCAGCGTCTATCAGCTCACTCGCGAAGCGAGGGTTGTGGCCGCGGTGTGCGGTGCGCTCACCACAACCGGCGTGGACTACAGCCGGATCATCAAGGTCTTGTCCGCCACGATGCGGCTGGCGGAAGCGATGAACGCGCCGTCGCAGATGGCCTACGAGGCGTTCCTCAACGCCATTGCGGTCCTTGAACTCGATTATGAGGAGCTACGCGGTCTGCTGAACGACTTCTCCGAAGAGGCGCTGCTGGAAGCGGCGCGTATGGCCGGGACACACGTCCAGGACATGCAAACGCTGCTTGAGGAGCAGCAAGACATGTTCGCGCGGTTCCAGGGTGATCCTCTTTTCCTGGAGCACGATCAACGGGCGCATGACGTCATCGCGAGCGTCGGGCGGCTTGCTGACGAGGTCGTCACGCACTTGTCCCGCCGCGCTGACCTGCGTCTTCGTGGGACGCTACGGGTGGATCGCCAAGATCTGCGTAAGGCCATCGAAGAAACCGGCGTGGAGGAGCTTGCCGACTTGGTGAGAGACAGCGCCCGCAGTCCGGTCTTCCTGTCAGCCGTCAACACGGTCGCGGCATTCACCGCCTTGGACGATTACCTTGGGCGGATCCGGGAGCGTCCGCTGCCGCCTCCCCCGCCGAGCGCACTGTCGATTCGTGCTCCGTTGACCGTCGGCGACAACCCCGTCGACCGAGCGGTCAGCGCGCTGGAACGGTTGGCCGCATCCGGCAGCGCGCTGCTGTCCGACTGGGTGGTGGACAACGGCTGGGACGAGGCCCTGCGACGCAACGTCCAGGCCGTCGAGGCGTGGTCGAGGCACGGACCGAGCGGCGACGGCACTCTCCGCGCCGTACTGGACGCCAGAACCGACCTTCTACGGTTGGACATGTTCGATGTCGGCTGGATGTCGGCGACCTGGGTAAGAAGCCCTTCGGCTGGAGCCGCCGATGACGCCGACTGAGATCAGCGGCGCCCTTCTCGTGGCCATGCTGCCCGCCCGTGAGGTGCCAGAACTTCGCGACGACGACGTACGCCAGGAGGTAGAACTTCGGCTCAGCGAGGTCGGCTGCGAGCTGATCTATTCTCACCATTTCGACTGCTGGACCGCCCGCTTGTCACGCGCGCTGCCGGACATCAATCTCAACAACTCGCCGCAGGCACTCGACACGAAGGACCTTGCGGTGCTCGCGGTCTGCTGGCTGCATCTGCGGTTCCTGCCTATGGAGAACTCACGCCTGCCTCTCGACGAGGATGGACTGTTCCCGGAGGAGGACACCGTCGTCGAGGTTCCCCTCGATCAAGCCGACATCATCGGTCAGCTTCCCACGCTTCACCCACGGTCCATCGAGATCTCCATAACGAAGCTGAAGCGAACCCGGTTCCTCGTCCAACGCGACGGTCAGCTGCTTGCGGGGCCAATGATGGACGCGTTGGATGAGGTCCGCGCCAGCGAGCAGGCGCGCCGGCTGCTGCTGCGACACCAGAGGCTGCTGCGCGCGCAGCGCGCAACAGGTGGAGCCGACAGCGAAGCGGGCGAGGAGGCCACTGGTACGACGGTCGACGGCGGGAGTGACGATGCCGCAGATTGAGGAGGCGCAGTTCGTCTACTGGGGCTCGATGCGGCCGGACATCATTCCACTCGCCGCGCCCGGGATCACGATGGCCGTAGGTCCGAACGGCTCCGGGAAGAGCTGCTGGCTCGACGGCTTGAAGATCATCCTCGGCGTGAGCGACCTGTCCGGACACCGCACGCCGGGAAGCTACATCTTCAACGGCAAGCCTTCCGGCGTACCAGCCGACCAAGCATGGCTGCGGGCAACCTTCGCCAACCCGAGGCACCCCGGGCAGTCGCACCGCGTGTTTGCCGTTGCCGGACCCGGACTCGACGTCGAACACGTGACCGTGGTCTGCCGCGTACGGGGCGACAAACGTCAGTACCTTTTCCTGCCCGGCCGCGTGACGTGGGGCGCCGACGTCAACGCCGAACTCGATGACCTCATGGAGCGCTACCCGGAGAGCAAGTGGAAAGGCCCGGACCAGTACGACACCATTCTCACCCGAGCGGGGGTCACCAAAGCCCTCCGGGGAGTCCTGGCCCTGCCGCAAGGCGCGACCGACCGGCTCGTTGCCGAGCGCCCCAGCGGGCTGATGAAGCGGCTGCTCGACTTGACCGGACGGCAAGAGACTCTGGAAAAGTTCCGGCTGGCCAAGGTGAAACACGACGAAGCCGTCATCGCGCACCGTGACGCCAAGCGGCGATACGAGCAGAAGCAGATCGACGTCGAACGCCTCGGGATTCAGCTGAGTCAGCATCGCGCCTGGATGCGTGACAGGACGAGGCTCACCGAGATCGACGAGGTTCTACTACCCGCAGCACGCCATTTCGAAGCCGACAACGACCTGGACGCAATCAAGAGGGAGATCAAGTCCAAGGAGGCCGACCAAGCGCGGCTGCACCAGGAAGCGGAGGAGTTGCAGCGCGAGCACCGCACAGCTGAACAAGACCTGGCCCTGCTGACCCAGCAGCTTCCGGGTGTCACGCGATGCCGCAAGGCGCTGGAAGGTGATCTCTCCGAGGCCAACACCATGTACGGACAGGCCCGCGAACGCTTCGCCCGCGCTTGGGATGAGCTGCGCTCCGCACGGGCGGCAACCGGAGGGCTCACCGTCCCGGACGTCGATGCACAAGTCGTCGAAGCCGAGGCCGAACTGGCCGCGGCTCTCCATGCGCGCCAGGATGCCGGTGGAGATCATGAACGCAGCCACGCGGATGGCGAACGCATCCGCCGGGGCGGAACCCTGGCACCGCCTGCGGTACGCGCCTTCCTCGACCAACTACGGGCAATCGGCGTGAGCGCGTCGACCGTCGGTGATCTTCTTGAAGCCACCGCGGACGACGACGCCCATGCCGAGCACATGCAAGCCGCACTCGGTGACACCATCTGGGGCATCCTCGTGCCCGACGGCCAGTACCGGTCCGCATGCCAGCAGGCGATTGACGCGGCCTACACCTGGCCCATCATCCGCCGCGGCACGGGCGCACCGCTCGACATCCTCACGACCGCCGCGCCGCCCGAGTTACACGGCCTCCTCGCACACCTCGACGCGACAGCGGCCGCCAACATGGACGAGGTCGGGCATTTGAACGCGAATGGCACCCCTGCAACTACCACTAACGGCATGCGGCATGGCCCTGTGGTCTCCCGGCTCACCCCCGTACGCGATCCGGTGCTTCATCCCGACGCCCGCGCCCGCACGATGGCGCAACTCGAAAATGCCGCCGACCAGGCGCGGCGACAATCCGACGAGATCGACGCCGCGGTACCGTCGCTACGCTATCGCCTGAGCCAGGCATACGCACTGTCTGAAACGGTCCGTGGACTCGAATCAACAAGACTCGACTTTCGAGTCGCCTGCGGCGACCTAGCACGCATCAGGCTCGGACGCAACATGATCGGAAACGAACTCACAAGGGTCGGCCGGCAGGAGCGCGAACTGCTCGGGCGGATCGAACGCGACAAGGCCGAAGTCAACAAGCTGGCCGAGAAGGCCAAGGCCAGGAAGAGCGAGGGTGAGCAAGCCGTCACCGAGTTGGAGGTGCTCAACAAGAAACGAGTCGCATGTGAGATCGACCTTGCCGATCATCCGCTTCCGCCACAGTACACAGGCACTGAGACGGCCCGGCTGAAGCCGGCGGAGCTTCAACTCGAACGCGACCGGCTCGCCCTCGACGTGGCGGACACCGCACGGTACCCGCTCGACGTTCGCGATCCGATCATCGTGAGCCAGCACGAGGCAGAAAAGGACCGTCTGGTTAGTGTCGAAGAACTCATCACGGACAAGAGCGGAGAGATGGAGAAGCGGGCCAGGCTCGTCCAAAGCGCCCGCGCAAGCTACGACGAGCATATTCGCGCTGTGGTCCGGGAATTACGTGCCCGGTTCATCGAGATCTGCCAGATCGCTGGAATCGTCGGGGATATTCGACTCGTTCCCGGAGATGTCCCCGACGAATATGGCGTTGACGTCCTGGTGGCACACAAAGCAGGCGAGAACCCCGTCTCATACCAAGACGACAGCCACTCCGGAGGCCAAGGGACCAAGATCTCGATTCTGCTGCTGCTCGCAGCCATGAGTTTGGGGCGCACCGCGGACCTCCTGATCGTCGACGAGCACAAGGCACACTTGGACGGAACCAACAACAGCCAGATCATCGAAATCATGCGGAATCTCGGAACCAAGGTGCAGTTCGTGCTGAGTGCCCCGACCAACGCCAAAGACACCGACGAAGAAGCGGACTGGTGTGACGTGCAAGTAAGTTTCCTGCCGCGAGAGCCAGGCGCGGCGTTCAGCCCGCCCGTCCGGTTGATGTCCCGGCTTGGCGCCGGTCAACTCGAAGAACGATTCCGATCACTACAACAGCCACTCATTTAGGGCCACACGAATGGCACGTTCGAGCGACACCGAAGGCGTCCGGATCGGCCGCAAGTACGCCCACGGCCGACGCATCCATCCGGTAGCAGCCACCGAAGAGGCGCACACGGTCATCTCCCGCCTCGACCCGGCCGCCGCCACTGCTGCCCGCGCCCTGCTGCGACGCGCACTGCCCACTGAATCGATCACCGGCGTATTCGTTCGCCCGGAAGAGGAGCAGGTGGCGGCGATACTCGCCACGTGTGGGGTGCTACGGCTGGAGGAGAAGGTCGAAGGCACCGCGGCGCTCTACCACTGGCGAGCCTACCGGGCACAGATCGCGGACGGCCGTCGCGACGAGGTCCGCCACACGCTCGGCAAGCTCGAACCCGATCACGCGCGGCACACCCTCCTCGCCGCGATCTTCTCAACCAACGAACTAGCCGACGAGCACGCCCGCCTCTCCGCGGCGCCCCACGGCAGTCCGCTCCGTGTACCAGAGGGCACACGTGCTCGAACGACGAAATGGTCCGTCTACGACGCAGCCCTGCGCGCAGCGGCTGGCTGGTACCGCGCCACCGCCAACGACGAGAGACTCTCCGCCCGCGAACTGGCAGCCAAAGAACTCGGCTGGTCCAAAGCCTGGACCGACGCGCGCATCGCGGCCTTTGAACGCATCATCGGCGTGCCCTTCGACCAAGCGGTAGAGACTGCGGAGCCGGAGGTCCGGCTCCGCGGGCCGCTACGGTGGACAGGCGACGACGTCATCGTGGACGCCTCCGCAGCACGTCCATGGGTCGCGATCCCAGCCCGCAGCGCACAACAGTTCGGCACCCTCGACTACTCGGACATCCACGGAGTCCTGATCGTCGAGAACCTCGACACGTTCGAAGCGATATGCCGCCACTCCGACGTTCCCGACACCTGGCTGTGCCTTTGGGGGCATGGCTACGTCAACAACAGCCTGGTAAGCCTCGTCAAGCTCATCGACAAACCCACTGTCTGCTGGTCTGACCTGGACGCGCACGGCGTCGCGATCGTCGGAGATGTCCAGGCCCGCTCCGGCGTCGCGGTCACGCCGATCTTCATGACCGTCGAACTACACGCGGCCTCGGCATTCCTGGAACAAGACGAAGAACAACGCGCCCTCGCCTCACGCCTGGCCACCAACGGACATCCGATGCTGAGAGACTTGGCCGCACAGGTGGCCAGAACCGGAGTTGGCCGTGAGCAGGAGACGATGCACCACCTAATCCCGAAGCTTGAGCATCACCTTGCACAGGTCGCAGCACCGGCGAATGCGGGAACCGACGCCGTACCCTGACCCGGGTGGAAACTGATCCATGGTGGAGCCTGTCCGAGTTGAACGCCGGGGCACCCGATCACTATCACGACTCAACCGTTAGAACCTCGCGGGCGGCCCCCATGTAGCGGTCCGAGTCTCGGCTGTGGTGGGTCAGCGTTGCCGGGCGCGGCGCTCGGCCGACAACAGGTCCGCTACCAGCGGCCGAACCATAGGCAGGTCCACCGTGGCTGGTGCTGCCGGCTCGAACCGCGGCCGGTAGGTGCGAAGCTGCTCAGCGGCGCGGCGGGCGTCGCGGGCCTGATCCAGTCGGTCCTGTGCCTGGCGCAAGTCGGCCAGGCTCTCCGCCAACGCGGCGAGGGTGTAGATCAGGTGCAGGGCGGCCGTAGTGTCCTGGTCCCGGGATACCGCGCCTAAGACGGCGATGAGCCGGGCCATGCTGCGCAGGTGTCCTGCCTGCCAGACCCGGCGTGACGGCACCCGGCCGCATAGGTCATGGGCGGCGCGGTCGAACCAGTCGGCCGCGTCGGTCAGCGGCCCACCCGCCTCGCCTTCCCACGCCCGTGCGGTGGCAGTCAGCAGGTCGGCGGCGGCGTACGCGATGGCTGAGGCGAGGCCGGAAATCGGCGCCGCGCGCATCGCGGCGGCGGCGTCCCGCACCGTCTCGGCCGCGCGGCGGGACACTTGCGGCGGGATCATCCCGGTCGCGGCGAGCCGCGCCGCGTTCCCGCCTCGCGGTGGTGTCCCGGCCCACCGGGACCGCAGTCGTGGCAACGTCAGGTCCGGGGCGAGGCGGCCCCCGCCGTACCACACCGTGGTACCGACCGCGGTGACATGCGCGTCCAACCCGACCGCGTACCCGATTACCCGCCCCGGGTCACGCGCACTGCACCGAAGCCTGACCAGCACGCCCGCCTGCTGGAGCCGGGCGAAGAAATCCACCTCGTCCGTGGCGATGGCGGCCACCTCGCGCACTCGACGACGCAGCACCTCACGCGGCGCCACCGTGGGCCCCGCCCGCTCGCCTGGCCTGGCGCTGCCAGTCTTGGCGTCCAGTCGGGCGGCCTTGTTCAGCTCGGCCGAGCTGGGCCATCGGCGCGACCCGGCACCGGCAGGCGCCACCCGGTACAGCCCATAGCGCTCCTCCAGGTCCCGGCACGCGGCCTGCGCCTTGCGCTTGTCGTAGCTGATCCACGCGGTGCGCCGGTCCTGGCGCACCGTCGTGGCCACCACGTGCACATGGTCCGGAGCGTGGCGCACCGCGAGCCACCGCACCGCCCGGGTATCGCCGTACGGGGCCAACCCTACGGCGGCCATCACCTCACCGGCGATGTGCGCCCACTGCGCATCCGTCAGTATCCGGTCGGTGGGGTGTGTACGGATTGAACAGTGCCACACCGGGCGGGCCGGCGGCTTCCACCCCACCGCGACCGGCTGCTCCAACAGCTCCGTCAGCCGGCGTACATCCCGGCGGCCGGCCGCGTCGGTCGGCGGCTCTAGCTCGGCTAGGCTGCCCGCCCCGTCCCACGCCGCGATCAGGTGCGCGTCGGTGTGCTCCTCCCGGCGGCCCGGCCCGAACAGGTACCGCAACAGGCCACCGACGTTCCGGCCGCGTGAGTGGACTGCGGGTATCACTGGACCCGCCGGTGCAACGCCGCGATCACCTCATCCACGGCACCGAGGGTCCGCCCGCACATCGTCACCACGGTGCACAGCCATACAGGCGCCTGCCCGCTGCTGTTGAACGCGGCAACGGCCTGGTTGAGGTTCGTGCCGACCCGGTTCACGGCCGTGCGCAGGTCGAACAGCTCCACCTGCACCCCGGCTAGGGCCTCGAACTCCAGCCGCTCGGGCTCGACCGTGGCCGTCTCGCCCCGCGCGGCGGCCAGCGCCGCCACGGCGCAGAACCCGGTCGGGGTCAACCCGGCCCGGCGGGCGGCGGCAGCCACCTCCGCGTGCTCAGCGACGGTGAAACTCGGGCTTATCCGCAACGTGCGGCCCGGGAACTCGTGCCGGCGATCACGGCCAGCCCGCTGACGCGGGACGCGAGCCCACTCGCCGTGCGCCTGCCCGTCCACAACCGACCGTCCCTCCCGGCGAACTGTTCGCCGCTAAGGGAATCGTCGGCGCTGGGGGTTAGCGGAACCGTTGCCGTAACGCGCTACGGGTGCCCCGCCGCACGACGGTGGCCCGCCAACAACACCTGCTGACCGCGCTCGGTCGGCACGTGTTGTTGCAAGACCCTTCAACTTGCTCACCCAAGATCAACTACGCGCGGGCGCTACGGGTTAGCGGTCGGGGTCCGGGCACGGCACGCTCGACGTGGCTGCGGGCACCTCGAACTCGCGCGGGCGCACGGGCGGCAGATGCGCTTGGCTCCGATTCGGCTGTACCGGCCAAGACACGTAACGGCCCATGTCGGCGGGAATCTGGTCACCCGAACCGGTCGGCTCGCGGCACTCGGTGCCGGGCGGCTCCACCAGGTCCACCTTGAGACCGCGCCGGCGGCCGAGCCGGCCCAGCCGGGATGAATGCCGCCCGGCTGTTCCGAGGCCAGCGTGCCGGAACGGCCCGCCCGTTCCGGGTGGGCCGTTCCACCCATGCCGCCGGAATGCCGGCACCCTCCGGAACGGACCGGGCGTCCTGCCGCACGCGATGGGGTAGAACGGCGGAACGGCGCGGCGTGCGCTTCCTGGTTCCGCTTCCAGTTCCGCTCGCCAAGCGAACGGAAGTGGAAGCGTACGGCGCCCGGGTCGGCCTATGGCGGCGGCTGGTAGCGCTGCCGGCGCGCCGTTACCACGGTGGCGTTACCCGTAGCGCTCCCGGATACGCGAAGAGCCAGTGACCTGCGGCGCTAATGGGTCCGCTAACCCTGTAGCGGTCGCTCGACCGCTGCCAGCTCTGGCCGTTCCGGGGGCCGCTTCGGCGCTTGCGGACGGGGCCGGTGTCAACTGGCACCCCTCCGGGCCGCCGGCCGGAACCGTCCGGCCATTCCGACGGCCGTTCCGCGTGCCCCGCCGGGCGTTCCGGAACGGCCCGGCTTCCGCTTCCTGGTTCCGTTCCGCACGGCCAGCCCGGCGGTGCGGAAGCGGAAGCGACCAGAAGTGGAGGTCGCGCCCCGGCGTCCTGACGCTGGTAGCGAGGGTAGCGGCGGGCGTGGGCGTTAGGTCGGATGTCGTGTCGTCAACACGCTGGCGCAGGTGTTGTCTGTCGTCACCAGGCGCGGGGTAGAGCTTCTGCAGCCCCCGTAGCGCTGCCGGTAGCCCGTAGCGCTCCTGCTCGGACGCCCAGCCAGTTCGACCGGACGAGCCGGCACGGACGTGCCAACTTTTCCGGCGCCTACTAACGGCTCGTAGCGGGCCACACCAACACGTGTCAGCGCATCCGCTACCGGCTGCCACTGGTCGCGACGCCGCTAACCCTTGCGCGTCATCCTCGACGTCAAGGGCCGGGACCGAGCTGCGCCTTGGCTGGGCACAGCGTCAGCACCGAGCGCGGGGATCGGCCAGGCAGTGACGAGCAGGAGGCAGCCGTGAGCAAGCGAGTACCGACTCCCGACGAGATCCGGGCCTGGCCCGTAACGGTGGACGTCCCGACCGCCGGTCGCGCGTTCGGCGTCGGCCGCGACGAGGCTTACCGCCTTGCCCGCGAAGGCCGCTTCCCGGTCCCGGTGCTGCACCTTGGACGGTACCTACGCGTCACGCGCGCTGCTGTGCTGAACGCGCTCGGCATCACCGACCAGGTGACGACAGGAGCCGTCGGCTCACACGAACAGCCGCGGTATCCATAGTGGACAAGGGGAACGCCGGTAGTATTTGCCAGAGCGATAGATTGTGCTCATGGTTTGTCATCACTTACGCTATATTCAGCCCACAACGATGACAAGAGGACCATGTATGGCCCGCCAGCTCGGCGCGATTTCACAAATTCACACCGACTCCGACGGGCACCAATGGCACCTGACCGTGCACTGGGCGGACATAGACGGCACGGCAACCCCGGTCGGCCTGGACCTGCGCGCGTTCACCAGCGACGGCCGAGCACGTGTACAGCCGACCGGCGGCGTGCTGACCGCCGCCGTCCTCCGCTCGTTGCGGGTCGCGGAGATCGTCGAGGCGACCCGGCGCGAAGGCGCGTGGACCGCACCGACCGTCAAGAGGACCACCGCGGCGCGCCGGAGCAGCGTCAAAACACCGCCGAAGCGGCCGGGCCGCCCAGCAGAGCGGGGTGACGACTTCGTAGCGACGGTCGCCGCCCTCTATCACGAAGCGAAGGCACAAGGAGGTGAGCCAGCTCGCAAGCCGTGGCCGTACGTCACCGGCCAACTCAAGGCCCGAGGCTTCGGCGACGTCACCGACGGCCAGTTGAGGAACTGGTCACGCAGGGCCAAGAAACTTAACCTGCTACCCGCGAAGGAGAGGAAGTGAACCGAAGATCGCCGAAGTACGGCAAGGGCGTGTTCCAGCGCTGCGACGCCGGCTGCCCGCCGCAGGGCAAGGTCTGCAAGACCCACTCCTGGGCGTACCACGTCGAGCTGTCCGCCGGCCCCAACGGCAAACGCCGACAATGGACCAAGGGCGGCTTTTCCAGCGCCAAGGCCGCCGTAGAGGCCCGTGCCGAGATCCTCGCCGCTGACCAGGCCGGCACCCTGCCCACCGACGGCAAGCAGACCGTCGGGGCATGGCTCACCGACTGGCTGGACGGCAAGGTCGGCGCAGAAGCGATCCGGCCAACCACCGAGGTCGGCTATCGCGGTCACGTCGACAACTACCTGATCCCTTACCTCGGCCATCTGCGCCTGATCGATCTACGCCCACAGCATGTCACCAGGATGCTCATCGACATCCGGAGCGAGCACGACGAGCGCATCGCCGAGGCGAAGGAGACCAACGAGCGGCTCCAGGCCGAAGCCGACGCGGTAAACGGCGAAGGAGACCAACGAGCGGCTCCAGGCCGAAGCCGACGCGGTAAACGGCGAAGGAGACCAACGAGCGGCTCCAGGCCGAAGCCGACGCGGTAAACGGCGAAGGAGACCAACGAGCGGCTCCAGGCCGAAGCCGACGCGGTAAACGCCGAACGGGCCGCGGCGGGCAAGCGTCCGGTAAAGGCCCGGCGGGTTCCGGTGCCGCGGCCGTTCAGCCCGGTCACGGCCCAGCGTGTGCGGGCGACGCTGCGTAGCGCGCTCAACGCCGCGCTACGAGCGGGCGAGGTGTCCCGCAACGTCGCGGCCCTCGCCGACGTCGCTCGAGGCGCCCGCCCACGGGTGAAGGTCTGGGAGCCGGAGCAGCTCGGCGAGTTCCTCGATGCCATCGCAGCCGACGGTGAGCGGCTGTATCCGATGCTGCACCTGGCGGCGTTCGCCGGGCTGCGGCGGGGTGAACTCTGCGGGCTGCGCTGGTGCGACGTCGACCTGGACGCCTGCGTTGTCGACGTGGCCTGGCAGCGGACCGCCGCCCGGCACAAGGTGGTGGAGTCCAGGCCGAAAACGGACGGGTCGGAGTCGATGGTCGACATCGACGAAGGCACGGCCGAGGTCCTCCGGGTGTGGCGAAAGCAGCAGCTCGAAGAGCGGCTCGCCTGGGGGCCGGCCTGGCAGGACACCGGGCTCGTCTTCACCCGCGAGGACGGCTCCGGCCAGCACCCGGACTTCGTCACCTACCGGTTCGAGAAGCTCGTCGCCCGTCACGGACTGCCCAAGATCTCATTGCACAAGCTGCGCCACCTCGCGGCCAGCCTCCAGCTCGCCGCCGGCGTCGACATCGCGATCGTCAGCAAGCGTCTCCGGCACAGCTCAATCAAGATCACGAACGACACCTACGGCCACCTCATCGGCACGGTAGGCCGGGACGCCGCAGAAGCGGCGGCAGCGCTCGTCCCACTGAAGACGCGGAAGAGCGCGTAGCAGAGCAAGATCCCTAGCATTTCCCTAGCAATCCAGGTCCCGAGCAGATCAACTGGATCACCAGGCCGGACATAATCCCAGGTCAGTACTTGTGGGGCGGGCGGGACTCGAACCCGCGACCGAGGGATTATGAGTCCCCTGCTCTAACCTGCTGAGCTACCGCCCCCTGCTGGCGCGGGGATCGTATCCCGCAGGCGGTGCTAGCGGCCACTGACCCGCCGGCTGGGGAAGGCCGCGGCCGAACCGGACGAGCGGGCCCATTGGAAGCGTGAGCTCCCCCATTTGGACTCGAACCAAAAACCTGCCGGTTAACAGCCGGCTGCTCTGCCAATTGAGCTATGGGGGATCGAGCTGGCATCGGATCGCTCCGGCGCCGCGCGACTGCACAAGAGTACAGGACGGTGTGGGGCGTGGGGCTACAGGGTTACCCGGGACACGCCAGTGCCAAATCGGGACATTCTGCCGCTCGGGGCCCAAGGGTGCATGGACGCGAGGCAGGATGGGTACGTACCCCGTGTAGAAGACCACTGGGAAGGAGCCGCTATGCGCGGAAAGCTGTGGTTCATCGGCGGGCTGGCTGCGGGCTTCGTCCTGGGTGCCCGCGCCGGCCGGGAGAAGTACGAGGAGCTGGTCCTCAACGCCCGTAAGGTGTGGGACCACCCCACGGTGCAGGAGGCCGCCGGCGTCGCGCAGGCGCAGGCCAACCGCCTCTACGAGGAGGGCAAGGACCGCTTGGCCCACACCCGGGTCGGCGAGAAGCTCACCGGGCACACGGACGACGCGCTGACGGCGTCGACCACCTCCACCGGATCCGCGAGCGCGAATCGCAACAACAGCACCATCTGACCCGTCGGGTCGGATCGCGAACAGCAACCATGTGACCCCGCACAGAAGGATGGGCCCGGCCGCGGTGGCCGGGCCCATCCGTGTACCCGACGAGGGTCAGTCTTTGCTCGAGAAGGCCGCGTCGAACGCTGCCTGGGGTGCGTCGAAGGCCAGGCGGCGCACGAACTGGAGCGCCTCGGGCGCGCCGACGAGCCGGTCCATGCCGGCGTCTTCCCACTCGATGGAGATCGGGCCGTCGTAGCCGATCGCGTTGAGCGCGCGGAAGCAGTCTTCCCACGGCACGTCGCCGTGGCCGGTGGAGACGAAGTCCCAGCCGCGGCGCATGTCGGCCCAGGGCAGGTGGGAGGAGAGGCGGCCGCGGCGGCCGTCGCCCGTGCGGACCTTCGCGTCCTTGCAGTCGACGTGGTAGATGCGGTCGGCGAAGTCGAAGATGAAGTTGACCGGGTCGAGCTCCTGCCACACGAAGTGCGACGGGTCCCAGTTGAGCCCGAAGGCGGGGCGGTGACCGATCGCCTCGAGCGTGCGCTTGGTGGTCCAGTAGTCGTACGCGATCTCGCTGGGGTGCACCTCGTGTGCGAAGCGGACGCCCTCCTCGTCGAAGACGTCGAGGATCGGGTTCCACCGGTTGGCGAAGTCTTCGTATCCCTTTTCGATCATCGAGGGCGGCACCGGCGGGAACATGGCCAGGGTGTGCCAGATCGACGAGCCGGTGAAGCCGACGACGGTGCGGACGCCCAGCTTGGCCGCCGCGCGAGCCGTGTCGGCAAGCTCCGCTGCCGCCCGCTGCCGCACACCCTCTGGCGAGCCGTCGCCCCAGATGCGGGCGGGCAGGATGCCCTGGTGGCGCTCGTCGATGGGGTGGTCGCAGACCGCCTGCCCGACGAGGTGGTTGGAGATCGCGAAGACCTGGAGGTTGTACTTGGCGAGCGTCTCGCGCTTGCGCTCGACGTACCCGTCTTCGTTTACCGCCTTGTCCACTTCGAAGTGGTCGCCCCAGCAGGCGATCTCCAGGCCGTCGTAGCCCCAGTCGGAGGCCAGCCGGCACATCTCCTCGAATGGCAGATCGGCCCACTGGCCGGTGAACAGCGTGATCGGTCGGGCCATGTCCCTCTCCTGTAAGAGCGATGGACGGCGCGAGGAGACCGGTCCGGTGCATGCAGCGGCGCGGCCCCGGACGGCGGGTGGCGGTGGACTCCGGGCGGGTTGCGCCTCCCGCCCGGACGCACACCCACGCCCGGTCAACGCCAGCCCCAACTCTAGGCTGCCCACCGCCCCACGAAAAGCCCGCCGGCGTCAGCGCCCGTGCCGCTGCCGCTCCGTCTCGCATCACCCGACGGTGCGAAGGTAGTGACGGTGAGCGGCACGCAGGGTATCGTCGCGCGGGACGCCGGCGCGGTGCGTACTCCCGAAAAGCTGGCGCGTGTCCTCGACCCCCAGGCATCGGCCGAACGGATGATCTGAGCGGTTGAATGGTGATTCCATAAATCGTCGTTAAGGAATCGCCGCGTAGCTTTAAATCATCATTTGCAGCTTGGCGGAAGCTCAATGCTGACTCATATGGTGGCTGCACTCAGCGAACGAGAGCCGCGCTCGGCTTCCAGAAAAAGGTGCACCATGTACAGGTCGGCACGACGGCAAAAGGGTCTCCTGTCCACGCGCAGAAACCGGATCATCGCGATCATCGGCACCCTCGCCGTCTTCGGCGGCGTCATCGCGGTCACCCAGGTGTCCAACGCGGGGAGCAACCGCGATCGCAACCGTCCCGCGGCGGCCCAGTGCCGACCCGCTCCGAACGGCACCGCGCCCGCCGGGCAGCAGAACGTCACCGAAAGCCGGCAGAACGGCCGCACGGTCCGCAACTACTGGGGTGACGGCCAGGCCTGCACCACCCAGGTGAGCAGCACGCCGACGATCTCCTGTCCCACCGTCGCCGACCGCCTACCGGAGGTGCCGGCGCGGGCCCGCGAGGAGGTGGACCGCAACCTCGCCCAGCTGGAGACGCAGATCGCCGAAGCCAACCGGCGGCTTGCCTCGAGCGCCGGCCAGGGCGGTCCGAACTTCGTGCAGAACGCCATCCTCGGCCCGCTGGCCGACAAGCGCCGCGCGGCGCTCGACCGGATCACCATCGCGATCGACCGGGCCGGGCCGCGGCCGCAAGGGCTTCAGGCATTGGCCACCTGCACCGTCAGCAACGGCAACGGCGGCGGCGGTAACAACCCCGGCGCGCCCAACCAGCCCGCCACCAGCGCGCCGCCGTCGGCGCCCCCGCCGCTGGACTTCGGTCCGGACGAGTGCTCCGAGGGCAACGACCTCCAGCTGCACGACGGCTTCCAGAACGGCAAC
>NZ_JCADBM010000014.1:0-269977 GCF_059359075.1 Phytohabitans sp. LZ39
CCTGGCGAGCCGCCGACCCACGCGTACTCCGGCGGGAGCAGCGGCCCGCAGCTGACACGAACCCGGGCAAACTCAAGCTCGAGGCACACCACGACCGGCGCCACCCTGACCCCGAAAGGCCTCTAGGGCGCGCTCTCCCGATGATCGTTCGCCCAATACCCGCACGCTTCCCGGCGTGTCGTGTCGTTTTCGGGCGAACGATCATGGCGCCGCCACGTGCCGAGCCACATCCCCAAACAGTGGGAAGCGGGAAGGTCTCCAGACCAGGCGGAGCGAGGGGTGCGGGGTGGCACGTTCCGGGGATTTGGCGGGACGGGCGCTTTCCTAGCGTGAGTGCCATGACGGACTTTCATGTTCCGACCGAGCCGTATCACGTGCTTCCGGCCGAGATCCACAGCGACGGCAACTCCGACGGTGTCACCGACTACGTCGTGCACGACCACGACCGTGACGGGCACTACGAGCGGTACGAGCAGGACACCGACTACGACGGGCGGTTCGACGTCGTCCAGTACGACACGAACGAGGACGGCGTGGTCGACGGGCGGCTGGAGGATCTCAACCGGGACGGCGCCTGGGATGTGGCGGCGTGGGACCGAAACCACGACGGGACCTACGACAACCTCAGCTACAACCTCGACGGGCGGCCGGGCTGGGATCTGCACAAGGTGGACACCAACTACGACGGGCTGATCGACCTCGTGCGCCGCGACCTCGACCACGACGGGTTGTACGACGTGCGGACCGAGGACCGCGACCACGACGGCGCGGTGGACCGGCTGTCGTACGACCTCGACGGCGACGGCCACTTCGACCTGGTCAAGGAGGACAACAACTTCGACGGTGACTTCGAGAACTCGTTCCGCTACTGACCGGCGGCGTCCTCCGCGAGCGCCGCGGCCAGCAGGTCGTAGGTCGCCGCGTCGAAGGCGACCAGCCGCACCTGTTCCACCCTCGTGGGTGTCGCCCGGATCGTCGCCACCGCGATGCGCGCGGCCCTCGCCGGCGGGAAGCCGTAGACGCCCGTCGCGATCGCCGGGAAGGCCACGCTCCGCGCGCCCACCTCGTCCGCGACCGCCAGGCTGCGCCGGTAGCAGGAGGCGAGCACCTCGTCCTCGCCGTACGCGCCGCCGTCCCACACCGGGCCCACGGTGTGGATGACGTGCCGCACCGGCGGGTCCATGCCGAACGCGGGCGTCACCTTCGCCTCGCCGGGCGGGCACGGCGCGATCGCCCCGCCCGCCCGTGCCAGCTCCGGGCCGGCCGCCTGGTGGATCGCCCAGTCGACGCCGCCGCCGCCCAGGAGCGACTCGTTCGCCGCGGTCACGACCGCGTCGACCTTCTCGCGCGTGATGTCTCCGCGCACTACCTCGATCGCCACCATGGCACCGATGCTTCCAGAACGTGGGAGAGGATGTACCCGTGCGGTACGGGGTGCTCGGAGCGGTGCAGGTGCTCGGCGCCGGCGGGGTCGAGGTGCCCGTCGGTGGGCCGCGCGCCCGCGCGCTGCTCGTGCTCCTGCTGCTCGACGCGGGGCGGATCGTGCCGGCCGAGCGCCTGATCGACGGCCTCTACGGCGACAGCCCGCCGGCCGGTGCCGCCAACGCGCTCCAGTCGCAGGTGTCCCGGCTGCGCCAGGCGCTGGGGGAGTACGCGCCGATCGAGTTCCATCCGGCGGGGTACCGGCTGGCGGTGGAGCCGGACGGCGTGGACGCGCACCGGTTCGCGCGGCTGGCCGCCGACGGGCAGCGGGCGTTGGGCGCGGGCGACCTGGCCGGCGCGGCCGCGGCGCTGCGCGAGGCGCTCGACCTGTGGCGGGGGCCGGCGCTGGCCGACGCGCCCCACGCGGCCGGGAGGGCGGCGCGCATGGAGGAGCTGCGGCTCACCGCCGTCGAGGACCGCGTCGAGGCGGAGCTGGGCTTGAAAACCAACCCGGGCCAGCTCGTCGCCGAGCTGCGCGACGTCGTGGCCGCCCACCCGCTTCGGGAACGGCCGCGCGCCCTGCTCATGCGGGCGCTCTACGCGGCCGGGCGGGCGGGCGAGGCGCTCGCCGCGTTCGAGGACGCGCGGCGGGTCTTCGCCGACGAGCTGGGCACCGACCCGTCGGCGGAGATGACCGCGCTGCACGTGGCCATCCTGCGGGAGGAGGTGGCCCAGCCGCCGTCGCTGCCCGGGCAGCTGACCAGCTTCGTGGGGCGGGAGGAGGAGCTGCGCCGCGTGGGCAAGCTGCTCGGCGAGGCGCGGCTTGTCACGCTGCACGGGCCGGGTGGGGCGGGCAAGACCCGGCTCGCGGTGGAGGCGGCCGGGCGGCAGGACGGCGAGGTGTGCTTCGTCGAGCTGGCGGCGCTCACCCCCAGACCGCCGGAGCGGGCCGGCGCCACCGCGGACGCCGCCGACGGGGGGAGTGAGCGCGGCCAGGACGGTGACGTGCCCCGGGCGGTGCTCGGCGCGCTCGGCCTGCGCGAGGCCGGCCTGCGCGGGGCGGCCGACCCGCGGGACGCGACCGAACGGCTCGTCGCCGCGCTCGCCGACCGGCGGCTGCTCGTCGTGCTCGACAACTGCGAGCACGTCGTCGACGAGGCGGCCCGCCTCGCGGCGCGCATCCTCGCGGCCGCACCGGGAGTGCGGGTGCTCGCCACGAGCCGTGAGCCGCTCGGCATCACCGGCGAAGCGCTCTGCCCCGTCTCCGGCCTGGCGGTCCCGCCGACGGAGAGGCCGGACGAGACAACGGCGGAAAGGCCGGACGAGACACCGGATCGGGCGCCCGGCCAGGCCTCCACCTACCCCGCCGTGCGGCTGTTCGCGGACCGGGCGGCGGACGCCGTTCCCGGGTTCACCGTCGATGGTTCCAATGTGGACGATGTGCTGCGGATCGTCCGTACCCTGGATGGGTTGCCGTTGGCCATCGAGCTGGCGGCGGCGCGGCTGCGGGCGCTCCCGGTCGCGGAGGTCGCGGTCCGTCTCGACGACCGTTTCCGGCTGCTCACCCGCGGCAGCCGCGCGGCGCAGCCCCGCCACCAGACCCTCCGCGCGGTCGTCGAGTGGAGCTGGGAGCTGCTCGATGAGAGCGAGCGGCGGCTGGCGCGGCGGCTGACCGTCTTCGTGGGCGGGGCCACGCTCGACGCCGCCGAACGCGTCTGCGGCGCCGACCTCGACGTGCTCGCCAGCCTCGTGGACAAGTCGCTGGTGGTGGCCGCCGCCGGACGGTACCGGATGCTGGAGACCGTCCGCGCGTTCTGCGCCGAGCGGCTCGCGGAGGCCGGGGAGGCGGCGGAGCTGCGGGCCGCGCACGCCGCCTACTACCTCGACCTGGCCCGCACGGCCGACCCCCACCTGCGCCGCGCCGAGCAGCTGGAATGGCTGCGGCGCCTGGACGGCGAGCGGGACGACCTGCGCGCCGCGCTCGCCCGCGCCGTCGACGACGACCCGCCCACCGCGCTGCGCCTGCTCGCGGCGCTGTCGTTCTACTGGTGGCTGCGCGGCCTGCGTACCGAGGGGGCCGCGCTCGCCGCCCGCCTGCTCGCCGCCGCCGGCCCGGAGGCGCCCGAGGGACTGCTGGAGGAGTACGCGGCCTGCGCCCTCACCGCTCATCTCGGCGGCACCGCCGACGTGCCGGCGCGGCAGTGGGGCGCGGACATGATCGTCCCGACGCTGGGGCGGCCGCCGCGGCACCCGTTCGTGCTGTATCTGTCGGCGATGGCGCTCGGCCCGCCCGCGGACGGCCCGGTCACGATCGCCGAGATGGTCGAGCGGTGGGGCCCGATCTTCGGCGAGGACCCGTGGATCCACGCGCTCGGCTCCATCGGGGTGGGGCTGATGCTCCTGTTCCACCAGCGGGTCGAGGAGGCCGAACGGGAGATCGCGGTCGCGCTGGCCGGCTTCCGGGCGATCGGCGAGCGGTGGGGCATGATGCTGTCGCTGGCGGCGACAGCCGAGTTCGCCGACGGGCGCGGTGACCACGCCGCGGCCGCCGCCCCGATGAGCGAGGCGCTGCGGCTGGCCGAGGAGCTGGGCTCCGGGGTCGACATGGCCGACCTGCTGCGCACCCGCGGCGACGGGCGGGTGGCCGCCGGCGACCCGGCCGCGGCGCGCGCCGACTACGAGCGTGCGGCGGCGCTCGCCCGCCGCGCCGGCGTGACCGAGATGGTGGCCGCGGCCCACCTGGGGCTCGCCGGGGTGGCCCTGCGCAGCGGCGACCTGGCCGAGGCGCGGCGGTGGTGCGCGGAGGCACTGGCGGAGTGCCCGAGCGGGTGGTTCAGCGCGGACGCCACCCGCTTCGGCGTGCTGGTGGCTCACGGCAGCATCGCGCGCGAGGAGGGGGACGAGGCCGCCGCCCGTGCCTGGTACCGCCGCGCGCTCGCCGCGATGGCCGGCGTCCGCACGATGCCCATCGTCGCCGACGCGATCGACGGCCTCGCCGCCCTCTCACCGCCGGACGAGGCGTCGCTGCTGCTCGGCGCCGCGGCGGCGCTGGAGGCGGTCCCGCTCGACGCGGCCCGCGGCCGCGCGGCCTCCCTGGCGGACTTCGAGCGCGGCGCCGCGATGAGCCGCGCACAGGCGCTGACGGTGTTGTCAGCCGGCGGTGCGTGACCGGTCAGCGCCGCCCGCCACCGTGCTGGCATGACGACACAGACCCCCGCGGTGGTCGCCGAGGACCTGCGCAAGCGGTACGGCGCGACCACCGCCCTCGACGGCTTCGACCTCACCGTGCCGGCCGGCACCGTGTGCGGCGTCCTCGGCCCCAACGGCGCCGGCAAGACCACCGCCGTGCGGGTGCTCGCCACGCTGCTCCGCTTCGACTCCGGCCGGGCGTGGGTAGCCGGGCACGACGTGGTCCGCGAGCCCGGCCGGGTGCGCGGCGCGATCGGCCTCACCGGCCAGTACGCGGCGGTCGACGACATCCTCTCCGGCCGCCAGAACCTCGTCCTGTTCGGCCGCCTCCACCACCTGCGCCCCCGCGCGGCGAAGCGGCGGGCGGACGAGCTGCTGGAGCGGTTCGGCCTGGCGGAGGCGGCGGACAAGTCGGCCAAGGACTACTCCGGCGGCATGCGGCGCCGGCTCGACCTGGCGGCCAGCCTCATCCGGACGCCGGAGGTCCTGTTCCTCGACGAGCCCACCACCGGCCTCGACCCGCGCAGCCGCAACCAGCTGTGGGACGCGGTGCGCGAGCTGGTCGGGGGCGGGACGACGGTGCTGCTCACCACGCAGTACCTGGAGGAGGCCGACCAGCTCGCCGACCGCATCTCGGTGGTCGACCAGGGCCGGGTGGTGGCCGAGGGCACCTCCGACCAGCTGAAGAGCAAGATCGGCGGCGACCGGGTCGAGGTGGTCGTGCGGGACGCGGCGGACCTGGCGGAGGCGGCCCGCCTCGTCGGCCACGTCACGGCCGCGCCACCCGAGGTCGACGCCGACGTGCGCAAGGTGAGCGCGCCCGTCACCGACCGCGTCGCCGCGCTCTCCGACGTGATGCGGACACTCCAGGCCGCGCGGATCACCGTCGAGGACGTCGGGGTACGTCGCCCGACGCTCGACGAGGCGTTCCTGCGGATCACCGGCCACCGTTCCACCGAGGGGGTGTCGCGGTGACCTCGCTGCGCTGGGGCCTCGCGGACGGGTGGACGATGACCCGCCGCAACATGGCGCACGTGGTGCGCGCCCCCGAGGAGATCGTCATCTACTTCAGCCTGCCGATCATGTTCGTGCTCGTCTTCGGGTACGTCTTCGGCAGCGGCATGGCCGTCCCGGGCGGCGGCAACTACCGCGAGTACCTGCTGCCCGGCGTCTTCGTCATGACCATGCTGTACGGCCTGGGCGCCACCGCCACGGGCGTCGCGGTGGACGTGAGCCGCGGCGTGGTCGACCGCTTCCGCTCGATCGACATGGCCCGCTCCGCGCTGCTCGTCGGCCGCAGCGGCGCCGACCTGCTCCGCGCGCTACTGGAGATGGCGACGCTGGTCGTGTGCGGCCTGCTGGTGGGCTGGCAGTGGCGCGACGGCGTCCTGAGCGCGCTCGCCGGCGTGGGGCTGGTGCTGCTGCTCCGGCTGGCGCTGACCTGGGTCGGCATCTACCTCGGCCTGGTGGTGCCCAACCCGGACACCGTCTCGGTGATCGTGTTTCCGGTGGCGTTCCCGCTGACCGCGCTCTCGAACGTCTTCGTCGCGCCCGACCTCATGCCCCACTGGCTCGGCACGATCTCCGCCTGGAACCCGCTCTCCGCGACGGTCGCGGCCAGCCGGGAGCTCTTCGGCAACCCCGGCACGGGCGGCGACTCGTGGGTGGCCCAGCACCCACTGCTGCTGGCGGTCCTGTGGCCGGCGCTGCTCATCACGATCTTCGCGCCGCTGGCGGTGCGGCGCTACCAGCGCCTGAGCCGCTGACCCCGCCCGTGAGCGGCCGGGCCGCCGGGCGGTGGGCTCGGTGGGCTCGGCCGTTCGGTGGGCTCGGCGGCTCGGTGGGCTCGGTGGGCGCGGCGTCGGTGGGCCTGGCCCCTCGGTGGGGTCGGCGGCTCGGTGGGCTCGGCCGCGAGAATGGGTCCATGAGCGAGGAGATGCGACGCGCGGCGGTGGTGGCGTTGGCCGCGCTGGCGAGGAGTTTCGACGACCGCGACCAGGCGGACGCGGGCCGTTGCCTGGCCAGCTTCGCCGAGATCCCCGAGGCACGCGAGCCGTTGTGGCACCTGATGCTCGGCTCCGCCGGCGCGTCCGCCGTCCGCGCGACGGTGGAGGGCCTGCTCCGGCGCCAGGACGCGGTCGGCGTCACGGTGGTCGCGGCGGCGCTGGGCACCGCCGACCCCGACCAGGTCGACCGGATCCACATCGCGCTGGCCGACGTCATGAGGGTGCTCGCCGGCGAGCTGGATCTGGAGGCCACCATGCGGTCGTGCGGGATGTTGGTCGAAGGCGACGACGAAGACCTGAGCCGCGGCGCCGACATGCTGATCAGCATGGTCGCGATGGTCTCCATCATGGACCCCGACGACTAGCGAGCGTTCGGGCAGATCCGGCTCAGATCGTGGTACTCGGCTGCTGCCCCAGCTACAGCCAGGTACCACGATCCGCATCGTGTGTTACGCCTCCTGCGGGGTGAGCCTGGTGCGGCGGAGGAGTTGGGCGTTCAGGGCAACCACGATCGTGGAGGCGCTCATCAACACCGCGCCGACCGCGGGGCTCAGCGTGATGCCGGCCCAGGCCAGGACGCCGGCGGCCAAGGGGATGGCCACGATGTTGTAGCCGGCCGCCCAGGCGAGGTTCTGCACCATCTTGCGGTAGGAGGCGCGGGACAGGCGGATGACGCCGGTCACGCCGCGCGGGTCGGACGAGGCGAGCACCACGCCGGCCGACTCGATGGCCACGTCGGTGCCGGCGCCGATCGCGATGCCGACGTCGGCGCGGGCCAGGGCCGGTGCGTCGTTGACGCCGTCGCCGACCATCGCGACCCGGTGGCCGCGCTCCTGGAGGCCGGCGACCGCGCTGTCCTTGTCGGCGGGGAGCACCTCGGCGAAGACCTCGTCGAGGCCGAGCTTGTCACCGACCGACTCGGCAACCGCCCTCGCGTCGCCGGTGATCATCGCGATCTTGCGGACGCCCTCGCGGCGGAGCTGGGCGATCGCGTCGCGGGCCTCGGGGCGGACCTCGTCTTCGAGGGCGAGCGCGCCGATCACCTCCGGGCGGCCTCCGTCCTGGCTCGCCGCGCCCCCGTCCTGGCTCGACCCGCCGCGGTCCTGGCTCGACCCGCCGCCCTCGTGGTTCGCCTCGCCGCCCGGCGCCGCGGAGGTGGGGTCGAGGCGGATCAGGTGGAGGACGGCGGCGCCGCGGCGTGACCACTCGCCGGTCTGCTTCGCCAGGTCTTCGGGGACCTCGGCGCCCAGCTCGCGGAGCAGTGCCGGGCCGCCGACCGCGTAGCCGACGCCGTCGATCGTGGCGCGCACGCCGCGGCCAGTCAGGGAGCGGAAGTCCGTCGCCTCGGCGGGGGTGTCCGCGGCGGCGACGATCGCCTTGGCCAGGGGATGCTCGCTGTCGGCCTCGACGCCGGCGGCCAGGCGCAGCACGTCGTCGCCGCCGGCCACGCCGCTGACCTTGTGGGCGCCCTTGGTCAGCGTGCCGGTCTTGTCGAAGAGGACGGCGTCCACGGTGCGCATGCGCTCCAGGGCGAGGCGGTCCTTGACCAGGATGCCGGCGCGGGCGGAGACGGCCGTGGACAGCGCGATCACCAGCGGGATGGCCAGGCCGAGCGCGTGCGGGCAGGCGATGACCAGGACCGTCACGGTGCGGACGACGGCCTCGTCCAGGTCGCCCGATGCCCACCAGGCCAGGAACGTGAGCACGCCCGCGCCCGTCGCCACGTAGAAGAGCATCGCGGCGAACCGGTCGGCCAGCACCTGAGCCCGGCCGGCGCTGGCCTGGGCCTGCGCGACGAGGCGCTGGATGCCGGCGAGCGCGGTGTCCTCGCCGACGGCGTCGACCCGGACGCGGATCGCCGAGTCGGTGGCGACGGTGCCGGCCACGACGCGGTCGCCCCGCTCGCGCGGGACCGGGCGGGACTCGCCGGTGATCATCGACTCGTCCAGCTCGGCGGCGCCGTCGGTGATGCGGCCGTCCGCCGGGACGCGGCCGCCGGAGCGGACCAGGACCACGTCGCCGGGCTTCAGGTCGGCGATCGGGACCCGCTCGCCGCTGACCAGCTCGGCCTCGTCGGGCAGCAGCGCGGCCAGCGCGGACAGGGCGCCCTGCGCCTGGCCGATCGCCTTCATCTCCTGCCAGTGGCCGAGCAGCATGATCGTGACAAGGGCGGCGAGCTCCCACCAGAAGTCCAGGTCGAAGGCGCCCGCGGCGGTGGCGATCGAGGCGCCGTAGGCCACGGTGATCGCCATCGAGATCAGCAGCATCATGCCGGGCGCGCGGTCGCGCACCTCGCGCACGCCGCCGACCAGGAACGGCCAGCCGCCGTAGAAGAACACGACCGAGCCGAGCACCGGGCCGACCCAGTCGACGCCGGGGAAGTCGAGGCGGTAGCCGAACCAGTCCATGACCATCTCGCTGGTCAGCACCACCGGGACGGTGAGCGCCAGGCTCAGCCAGAACTTCCGCCGGAACATCGCCGGGTCGTGGCCGGCGTGCTTATCGTGGCCTTGCACGTGGTCGTGGCTGTGTTCCATGGGCCGTACTATACCCCCCTAGGGTATTGCTCCGGGTAGGATGTGGGGCCGGGAGAGGATGACATGGACGACACTGCACACGCACACCACGGATATATCCACCAGAAGGACGACTACCTCAAGCGGCTGCGGCGCATCGAGGGCCAGGCGCGCGGCCTTCAGCGCATGGTCGAGGAGGAAAAGTACTGCATCGACATCCTGACCCAGGTGTCGGCGATGACGAAGGCACTCCAGTCGGTCGCGCTCGGCCTGCTCGAAGAGCACCTCAGCCACTGCGTGGCCCAGGCGGCCCAGTCCGGCGGCCCGGAGGCCGACGAGAAGATCCGCGAGGCATCGGACGCGATCGCGAGGCTGGTGCGCTCGTAGAAATTCGGCGGCGGCCGCGAGCGAGGACCGGCACCCTGGGCGGGTGGCCACGTTCGAAGAGCTTGTCGAAGAGGGCGCCGCCGCGCCCGTAGAAGGGTGGGACTTCTCCTGGTTCGCCGGCCGGGCGACCGAGGAGCGACCGCCGTGGGGTTACGCCCGGCTGATGGGGCGCCGCATGGCCGAGGCCCGGTCGGGCCTCGACGTGCAGACCGGCGGCGGGGAGGTGCTGGCCACCATCCCCGCGCCACCACCCCGGCTCGCGGCCACCGAGTCCTGGCCGCCCAACGTGGCGGTGGCCCGCCGCAACCTCGCCCCGCTCGGCGCCACCGTGTACGAGGTGGCCGACGACGCCGACCTGCCGTTTCCGGCGGAGGAGTTCGACCTCGTCGTGAGCCGCCACCCGACCCGGATCCTGTGGGACGAGATCGCCCGGGTGTTGCGGCCCGGCGGCGCCTACCTGTCGCAGCAGATCGGCGACGGCACCAACCACGAGCTGACCGAGGCGATGACGGGCCCGGTGCCGGCCGGCACCGCGCGCGACCCGCGCCGGGTGGTCGCCGCCGCCGAGGCCGCCGGGCTGACCGTGGTCGACCTGCGGGAGGCGACGCTGCGGGTGGAGTTCTTCGACGTGGGCGCGGTCGTGCACTTCCTGCGCAAGGTGCTCTGGACCGTGCCCGGGTTCACCGTCGAGGCGTACCGCGACCAGCTGAAGGCGGTGCACGACCGGATCCAGGCCGAGGGGTCGTTTCTGTCCCACAGCCGCCGGTTTCTCATCGAGGCGGTGAAGCCCGCAGGATCTTGACGGTGTGCACGGTGATGTAGCCGCGCCAGTCGAGGGCCGCCGCGGGCGACCCGGCCGCGAAGTCGACGGTCCAGCCGCCGTCGTCCTCCTGCCGCCCGGCCAGCTCGGCGAGCTCCGCCTGGACCGCGCCGGGTGGCATGAGGTCGCGCAGCGGCCCGGGGAATGGGGCGAAGTCGAGCGGCCGCATCGACTCGCCCTCGCTGCCGCCCACCACCGGCAGCGTCGCCGACGCCGGCAGAAACCCGACGAGCCGCCGCAGCTCGGCGGCCGCGCCCGGCCACGAGTCGTGCACCGCGTCGAGAAACCACAGCATGAACCGGAACTCGATCGCGAAGCCGGCCTCCCGCCGCTCGGCGATCCGCTCCCGGCAGTACGCGCCGGCGCGGGCCAGCCACGGGTGGTCGCGTACCGCCGGGTCGTGCCGGGCGACCTGGTGCGCGGCCGCGGCGACCGCGCAAGTGATCTGCGGCGACGACGTGGTGGTGTCGGCCCCGGTCCAGATCGGCGAGGTGCCCGTGGGCTGGGTGACGGGGAGCGCGAACGGCAGGCCGCCGTCACCCAGCGTCACCGATTCGAGCCAGTCGCACAGCGGGCCGCCGAACTCGCTCGTGCCACCCACCTCCGCCAGCACCTCGAACGCGTGCAGCGCGCCGGCCGGCTGGCTCTCCGGCGACCGCAGGTCGGGCTCCAGCGCCCAGCCGAAGCCGCCGTCCGGGTTGCGGTACGCGGCGAGGGCGGCCAGCACCGCCACGCCGTCGCCCTCCCCGGTGACCAGGTCGAACCGCCGGCGGTCGATCAGCCGTGCGTGGCCGGCCAGGAACTCCGCGGCCTTGTTCAGATAGGTCTCCATGGGCCCCATCCTGGCGCGCCCATACCGGCCCCGGCTTGAACGAAACGGACACGCGGCGGGTATCGCACACCGGACAACGCGTATCAACGCGACGTGCGGGCCGCTCATGTCTGCGTGATGCCAAAATCGATCCCGTCCAATCAGCACCGTCCCGGCGCGCGTCGTGGACTTGCCGAGCGGCCGTTCGCGAGAATGGGGCCGGCGATCCGGGGGGACGGGATGGACCCATTGGCGGAGGCGGATGCACGCGATCTTGTCGAGCGGGTGCGAGACGGCGACAACGAAGCGTGGGTGGAGCTCACCGACAGGTACGTGAGCCTGCTCTGGTCGGTCGCACGGAGCATGCGGCTGAGCGAGGCCGACGCGGCCGACGCGGTACAGACCACGTGGCTGCGCCTGGTCGAGGCGCTCGACTCGCTGCGCGATCCGGCGCGGGTCGGCTCCTGGCTGGCGACCACGATGCGGCGCGAGTGTCTGGCGGTGCTGCGGCGCCGCGCGCGGGTGGTGGCCGCCGAGGGCTGGGACCAGATCGCCGGCGACACCGCCGCGCTCGACGAGGCGCTGCTGCGCCGGGAGCGCGACGCGGCGCTGTGGCGGGCGTTCAAGGGGCTCGGGCCACGCTGCCAGTCACTGCTGCGGATGCTCATGGCCGAGCCGGCCCCGTCGTACGCCGAGGTGTCCGCGGCGCTCGACATGCCGGTCGGCGGCATCGGCCCGACGAGGCGCCGCTGTCTCGACAACCTGCGCAAGATCATGCTGGCCGGAGCACATCCGTTCGAGGCCCCGTCAGCGGGGAGTGCGTGAGGACTGTCATGAACGATCTTGATGACGACGCCCTGATGGCCGAGCTGCGCCGCATCGCGGCCGAGGTCGACCCGGTGCCGCTGAGCGTGGTCGAGGCGGCCCGCGCCGCGATCGCCACCCGCCACCTCGACCACGAGCTCGCCGAGCTCGTCGCCGACTCGGCCGACGCCGGGTCGGGCCTGCTCTTCGAGGCGGTGCGCGGGCCGGGGGTGGCGGAGAGCCGGCTGCTCACGTTCGACGGCGGCGGCGTGCAGGTCGACGTCGACCTGGCGCCGACGGGCGGCGGCCTGCGGGTGATCGGGCAGTTCACCGGCCCGGTGACCGAGTGCGCCGTGGAGCGCGGCGACGGCGGCGCGCTGGAGCTCGCGGTCGACGAGCTGGGCCGCTTCGTGGCCGACGACGTCTCGCCCGGCCCGCTGCGCCTGCGCTACCGCTCCGAGATCGGTCAGCTGGTGCGGACCGCGTGGCTCGTCCCGTGAGCCGCGCCCGGGGCGTCGCGTGAGCTCAGCGCCCGAGGGCGAGGAAGGACAGGGCCGTCGCGACCGCGACCGGGTCACCGCCGGTGCCGGCGCGCACGGTGAGCAGCGCCTCGGCGAACGAGGCGCCGGCCCGCAGCCGCTCGTGGAAGGCGACCATCAGCGGGGCGGTGGCGCCGTCGTGCACTGGCACGACGCTGGCCAGGATGCTCGCCGTGCCGAGCGGCACCAGCGCGGTGACCATGCCGAGCAGCTCGTCGACCACCGAGGCGCCGGCCGCGGCGACCGTACCGGCCACACCGGACTCGCAGCTGGAGAGCACCAGCCGCAGCGGCGCGCGGCGCAGCCGCCCCAGGTCGTGCACCATCAGCGGCCCGTCGTCGAGCGACAGCGCGGAGAAGAGCGGGTTTCCACTGTGGAACGTGCCGTGCGCCGCGACGTGCGCGGTCCACGCCCCGTCGAGCGCGGCCAGGGTGGCGGCGGCCGTGGCGGCGCCCTCGCTGAGCACCACCGCGTCGGGGTACAGGGCGGCGAGCTGCTTCAGCTCGACCGCGCTGGCGTCCAGACCCGGGCCGCCGACCAGCGCCACCCGGTGCCGGCGCGGCGCCTGCACGGCACCGGCGCGCAGCCAGGTGGCGGCCGACGGCGCGACGCCCAGCGGGGTCCCGCGCAGCGCCGGGAGCAGCGCCCACGGCACCGCGTGCAGCTGCGCCGGCGGCACCACGACGACCGGGCCGTCGCCGGCGAGGTCGGCGGCGGCCGGCCCGAGCAGCGCCCGCTGGAGCGCCACCCCGGCGCGGTCGAGGCGGTCGAGCACCCCGCGCGGCGCCCGGCCGTGTGCGAGCCGCCGCAGCATGAACCGGGCCAGCTCCACCTCCCGCTCGGCGCCCGCGAGCGAACCGACGGCGTGCATGCGGACCCGGCGGCCGACGGCGGTGGTGGCGTACAGGACGCCGTCGACCGCGGTCAGCTCGGCCAGCCGGTGGTCGCCCAGGCCGTCGAGCAGCGCGGCGAGGTCGGTGCCGGCGAAGCCGCCGCCGGCCGGGTCGCCCGCCGCCCGCCGGGTACGCGCGCGGATCGACGCTTCGAGCGTGCCCCGCTCGTGGTCGAGCCGCGCGGTCGGCGCGCCCTCCGCCCGGGCCGCTTCGAGTCGGCGTACCACCGCGCGCAGCGAGCCCAGCTCGGCGACGAGCTCCGGGTCGTCGGGCGGCAGCGCCGGGGGCACGGCGAGCGCGCTGGCCCGCCACCGCTCGGTCCAACGCAGCAGCATCCGGCCGTCGCCGCGCCGCACCGCGTGGCGCAGGGCGATGTCGACCAGCTCGGTGCCGTACGCGGCGGCGTGCGCGCGCAGCTCCGGCGCACCGAGCGTGCGCTGGTGCTCGCCGGCGGCGACGAGGCCGCGCCGGCAGGCGACCAGCGCGGCGGCCGTGTCACCGCGGCCCTGCGCGCGCAGCGCCTGGGCCAGCCAACCGGCCGCGTGGCCGAACGTCGGGCCTCGGTGCCGGTAGCGGGCCGCGCTGGCCAGGTGGCGCTCGGCGACGTCGGTGCGCCGGCCCAGCCCGGCGGCCAGCCGCCCGGCGAGCAGGTGGGCGGCGGGTGCCTCCTCGGCACGCAGCGCCTCCAGCCGGTGGGCCAGGTCGGCGGCCTGCGCGAGCAGGCGGGCGCCGCGCTCGCCGGCCGCGTACCGCGACTGGGTCACCACGAACGCCGCGCGGGCGTGCCACCACTGCCGCCCCTGCCGGCGGAAGAGGTCGCGGGCGGCGGCCGCGCGTTCGATCGCCTCCGCGGGACGGCCGGCGGCGACCGCGGCACGCGCGGCGACCAGCTGGAGCTCGGCCACCTTCGTCCGCTCGCCGCCGGTGCCCGCCCGGCGCACCGCCTCGTCGGCGACGGTGACCGCCTCGGCGGCCAGGCCCGCCGCGAGCAGCACGGCGCAGCGGTCGATGGCGAGGTTGGGGCGGGTCACGCCGAGCGCCGCGTACCGCTCGCCGGCTTCGTCGAGGAAGCCGAGCGCGCGCGGGATGTCGCCGCCCTGAAGGGCCAGGTCGGCCCGGCTGTGCACGGCCATCGCCGACTCCATCTCCTGCCCCGCGTCGGCGAGGAGGCGCTGGGCGATGGCGAGGTCGTGGTCGGCGCGGGCGGCCTGCCCGAGCGCCGCGTACACGAGGAAACGGTGCGTGCGCGAACGGGCCTCCCAGATCGGGTCGCCGCCGCGCCGCAGCAGGTCGATGGCGCGGCGCAGGTCGGCGAGCGCCTCGTCGTACCGACCCAGCACGCGAAACAGGCTGGCCCGGCGCATCAGCACCCGGCCGGCCCGGACCCCGCCCGCGCAGCCCGCGACCGCGGTGTCCAACATGGCCAGACCTTGTGCGGTACGCCCGGCGAACCCGAGCGTCGCGCCGAGGGTGGCCTGCACGTCGACGACCCGCTCGGCCGAGGGGGAGCGCCGGGCGGCACGGAGGGCGGCGCGCAGTTCGGCGATGGCGTCGTCGACCCGGCCGGAGTCGCGCAGTACGATCGCCCGCGCTTGGTGCGCGACCGAGGCGGCGGTCGCGTCCGGACGCCGGGCGAGCACCTGCCCGGCCTCGGCGAGCGCGTCGGCCGGGCGCGAGACGGCGAGCGCGAGCAGTGCCTCGTCCACCAGCACATCGTAGGAATTCCATGGAACCGATCGAGACACCGGGGAGGGTGTCGTGGCTGACAAGCCGACAGGCAAGTCGAGATCGACCGAGCAGATACAGGCCGACCACACGGTCCGCGCGCTTGGCGGGCCGGAGGAGGCGGGCATCCTCCGCAGTGGACAGCCGGGGGAGATCCAGTACATATACCGGAAGGGCTTTATCCTGGTCCGCGAGGAGGCGGTGGCCGACGTGCGGTCCATCTTGGACCGTTACGACCAAGGCGTGCGTGGGCGGCGCAGCGACGACTACGGCGAGACACCGCCGCCGTCCCGCGAGCGCGACGAGATCGAGCAGGTGGTCAGCGGCGTCCGGCTGCTGCGGGTGCGCGGCCTGGAGACGCACGACGCCCTCGACCTGATCCGGGAGGGCAGCGAGGAGTTCGACATCGCGGGCCTCGGCGCCGGGATGTGCGCGCCCGACCACGCGGTGCACATCTCCGGTGACGCGGCGACGTGCCCGGCCACCGAGCCGGAGCCCGTCGCGCCGGGTGGCTCGCCGTTCCCGCCGATAGCCGCCGACCCGTCGGCCGGCGCCGGCGTCAAGGTCCTGGTGATCGACACCGGCTTCGACAACGGGATGAGCAGCACGCCGTTCTGGCTGCACGGGGTGACCGGCGAGACCGACCCGCTGGTGCGGCAGGGCAGGGTGCTCGAGCCGTACGCGGGGCACGGCACGTTCATCGCCGGGCTGGTGCGGGCGGTCGCGCCCCGGGCCGAGGTGCGCGTGCTGAGCTTCTTCAACCGCGGCGGCGCCACCTGGGAGTCGACGCTGGTGCAAAACCTCGACAGCGCGCTGGCGTTCGAGTTTCCGGACATCATCAGCATGTCCGCCGGCACCCGCTCCTACCCGGGCGGGCTGCTCGCGTTCAACGTCTTCAACGAGCAGCGGCTGCGCCACCACAAGGGCGTGGCGCTCGTCGTGGCGGCCGGAAACGACGGCGACCGCGACTTCTTCTGGCCGGCCGCCGCGTCGTACACGGTGTCGGTCGGCGCTCTCGACACCGACTGGCGGAGCCGGGCCGACTACAGCAACTTCGGCGGCTGGGTCGACGTGTACGCGCCCGGCACCGACCTGGTCAACGCGTTCCCGGACGGGAAGTTCACCTACCAGGAACACCCGAACATCCCGCCCGCGCTGCCGCAGCCGCGGGTCGAGACGTTCGCGGGCATGGCGATGTGGAGCGGCACGTCGTTTTCCACGCCGATCGTGGCCGGGCTGATCGCCGCCCGGATGTCCCGCACCGGTGAGAACGGCCGGGACGCGGCGGCCGCTCTCATCGCCCAGGCGCGGGCACAGGCGGTGCCCGGGGTGGGTGCGGTCCTACTGCCGTAGCACGGCGGCGAGGCGGTCCAGCTCCTCCTCGGTGTTGTAGTAGTGCACCGAGGCGCGGACCAGGTCGGGCAGGCCGCGGGCGGCGAGGTCGAAGCGGGCGTACTCCATCGGGGACACGCTCGTGTTGATCCCCGCCGCCCGCAGCCGCCCGCGCACGTCGGCCGCCGGCACGCCCCCGACCGTGAACGTGACGATGCCGCACCGCCGCGTCCCCTCGTCCCGCACGGCCACGCCGGGCACCTCGCGGAGCCGGTCGCGCAGCCCCTCCGCGAGGGCGGTGACCCGGGCCTCGATCGCGTCGAGGCCCCAGCCGAGCGCGTAGTCGACCGCCACGCCGAGGCCGATCTTGCCGGCGTAGTTGGTCTCCCAGGTCTCGAAGCGGCGCGCGTCGGGGCGGATCTCGTACGCGTCCGGCGCGGTCCAGGTCGCCGCGTGCAGGTCGAGGAACGGTGGTTCGAGGCGCTGGACGAGCCGCTCCGAGACGTACAGGAAGCCGGTGCCGCGCGGCCCGCGCAGGAACTTGCGGCCGGTGGCGGCGAGCATGTCGCAGCCGATCGCGGCTACGTCGATCGGCATCTGGCCGACCGACTGGCAGGCGTCCAGCAGGTACGGCACGCCGGCCGCCCGGGCCAGCGCGCCGATCTCCGCGGCAGGGTTGACCAGCCCGCTGTGCGTGGGCACGTGGGTGACCGCGACGAGCGCGGCGCCCCGCTCCAGCTCCTGGGCGAGGTGGTCGAGCGAGGGGAGGCCGTGCGCGTCGGTCTCGATCACCTCGATCACCGCCCCGGTGCGGCGGGCCACCTGGAGCAGGGCGATCACGTTGCTGGCGTACTCGGTGCGGACGGTCAGGACCCGGTCGCCGGGCCGCAGGTCGTACGCGTAGAACGCCATGTCCCAGCCGCGGGTGGCGTTTTCCACGACCGCCACCTCGCCCGGCGCGCACCCGATGAGCCGGGCGATCGCCGTGTACGCGTGGTCGACCTCGGCCGCCGCCGCCTCGGCCGCCTCGTAGCCGCCGATCCGCTCCTCCAGCCGCAGGTGGCCGACGACCGCGTCGGTGACGGCGGCGGGCGGGAGCGCGGCGCCGGCGTTGTTGAGGTGGACCACGTTTTCGCAGCCGGGCGTCTCCCGCCGCGCCCGCTCGACGTCGATCATGACGCTTGCGCCAGCGTCACCCCGAAACGGCCCGCCGGGTCGGTCCACCACCGCGCCGGCTCGAAGCCCGCCGTCGTCAGCTCGGCCGCGATCCCGTCACGGCGGAACTTCGCGGAGATCTCCGTGTACAGCTCCTCGCCCTCGGCGAACGAGACGTCGAGGTCCAGCCCGGTGACCCGGACCCGCATCGGCCGCAGCGCGCGGAGCCGCATCTCGATCCACTCCTCCTTCGCGTCCCAGAGCGCCACGTGCGCGAACGACTCCGGGTCGAAGTCGGCGCCGAGCTGGCGGTTGAGCACGCGCAGCACGTTGCGGTTGAACTCGGCGGTGACACCGGCGCTGTCGTCGTACGCCGCGACGAGCGTCGCCTCGTCCTTGACCAGGTCGGTGCCGAGCAGGAACCACTCGCCCGGATGCAGCACCGCCCGCAGGTCGTGCAGGAAGCGGGCCCGCTCGGCCGGCTCGAAGTTGCCGATCGTGCCGCCCAGGAACACGACGAGGCGCCCGTCGCCGGCCGGTATCTCGTCGAGGTGGCGGGTGAAGTCGCCGGCGATCGCGTGCACGTCGAGGTCGGGGTAGTCGGCGTCGATCGCGGTGGCGGCCGCGCGCAGGGCCGGCTCGGAGACGTCGAGCGGCACGAAGCGGGCCAGCGTGCCGTGCCGGTGCAGCGCGTCGAGCAGCAGCCGGGTCTTGTCGGAGGAGCCGGAGCCGAGCTCGACGAGCGACTTCGCGCCCGTGGTCTCGGCGATCTCGGCGGCGTGCGTGGTGAGCGCGGCCCGCTCGGCGCGGGTCGGGTAGTACTCGGGCAGCTCGGTGATCCGCTCGAAGAGCTCGCTGCCGTACGCGTCGTAGAACCACTTCGGCGGGAGCGTCTTCGGGGTCGCGGTCAGGCCGGCTCGGGCGTCGTCGCGCAGCGCCCGGGCCAGGTCGGCCTCGGTCAGGTGGATGTCGAGCCTCACAGATCCTCCACTGTGTACGTTGTCGCGTCGGCCACGACGAGCGAACGGTCGGGCACGGGTCGCCACGCGGGGTCGTCGTCGAAGGGCTCGGAAGCGACGACGTGGGGACGGGTCCACAACGAGTGGCCGGCGGTCGTGGCGTGGATCCGGCGGCCGTCGGTGAGCAGCAGGTTGAGCCGCGAGCCGGGCGCGGCGGAGTCCACTTCGGACACGGTGGCGGCGAGCGCGGCGGCCGGGTCGGCGCCACCACGCAGCCGGTGCCGCACCAGCGCCCACAGGAACGCGGCGTCGGTGGGCGCGTCGAGCGTGAGCAGGTCGACCGCGGGGAGCCGCTCGGCGAGCTTGGCGACGCTGTGCGGCCACCCCATGACCCGGCCGTTGTGGCTGAAAAGCCAAACCCCGTCGTGGAACGGGGCGCAGGCGCCCTCGGTCACCGGCATCCCCACCGTCGCCGAGCGCACCGCCGCGAGCACCGACCCCGACGTGGTGACGCGCGCCAGGTCGACGAAGCCCGCGTCACTCCACATCGGACTCGCACGCCGATAGCGGACGGGGCCGTCGGGCGTGTGCCACCCGACGCCGAAGCCGTCCGCGTTGATGGTGCCGCCGCCGCGCATGTCGCGCGGCGCCCAGGACTGGCGCAGCAGCGCGTGCGGCGGCTCCAGCACCAGGGCCGACAGCGACACCGGCGGCCCCAGGTAGGCCAGGTGACGGCACACTAGGCGACCTCGCCGGGCGCGGCGTCACGCGCGCAGCGGAAGCCGCTGAAGATCTGCCGCCGGATCGGGTAGTCCCAGTTGCGGAACGTGCCCCGGCAGGCCGCTTTGTCGGTGCCGAACGAGCCGCCACGCAGCACCTTGTACTCCGGACCGAAGAACACCTTCGAGTACTCGTCGTAGGGGAACGCGGCGAAGCCCGGGTAGCCGGCGAAGTCGGACGACGTCCACTCCCACACGTCACCGATCAGCTGGTGCACGCCGGCCGGCGAGACGCCCGCCGGGTAGGCGCCCACGGGCGCGGGGGAGAGGTGGCGCTGTCCCAGGTTGGCGTGCCGCTCCGCCGGATCCTCGTCGCCCCACGGGTAGCGGCGCGATCGGCCGGTGGCCGGGTCGAAGCGGGCCGCCTTCTCCCACTCCGCCTCGGTCGGCAGGCGCTTGCCGGCCCAGGCGGCGTAGGCCTCCGCCTCGTACCAGCAGACGTGCACCACCGGCTCGTCCGGCACCAGCGGCTCGCGCCGGCCGAAGCGGGTGTACGTGCCGTCGCCGTGCCAGTGCATCGGCCCGGACAGGCCGGCCCGCTGGCGATGCGCCCACCCCTCGGTGCTCCACCAGCGCGGGTTGGCGTAGCCGCCCGCGTCGACGAACTCCTGGTACTGCCCGTTGGTCACCGGCGCGCGGTCGATCAGGAACGCCGGCAGGTCGACGGTGTGCGCCGGCCGCTCGTTGTCGAGCGCCCAGGGCTCCGCGGAGGTACCCATCGTGAAGGGCCCGGCCGGGATCAGCGCCTCGCCGCCGGCGGTGGCCGTGGCGCGCGGTGGCGGCGCGGCCTCCAGCACCGGCGGACCGACCCGCAACTGGTGGGTGGCGAGCATGGTCTCGTCGTGCTGCTGCTCGTGCTGCACGATCATGCCGAACGCGAACCCCTGGTCGACCAGCGGCCGCCCTTCCAGCGGCACCCGGTCGAGCAGGTCGAGCACCTTGTCGCGTACCTGGCGGGTGTAGGCCCGCGCCTCGGCCGGCCCGAGCAGCGGCAGCTGCGGGCGATCCTTGCGCGGGTGCTTGAACGCGTCGTAGAGGTGGTCGATGTCGGACCGCACCGGCTCGCGGCCGCCCACGTCGCGGACCAGCCACAGCTCCTCCTGGTTGCCGACGTGGGCGAGATCCCACACCAGCGGCGACATGAGCGGGGAGTGCTGGCGGACCAGGTCGTCGTCGTCGACCGCGTCGGTCAGGCCGGAGCTGCGCAGGCGGGTGCGTTCGAGCTCGGCGGCGACAAGCGCACGGACATCGATATCAGTCATTTCGCAGCCTCCTGTAGCCGGTCGGCAACCGCGCTGACCTGCGCGGCGGTGAGGTCGGTGTCGGACAGTGCGGCGAGCGCCAGCTCCACGACCCGGGGCGCGACCGCGCCGAGCACCGGGTCCGCGAGGCCGTCGCGCGCCGCCGCCACCCATCGGTCCGCGGCGGGCAGGGCCCGCGCGGACGCCTCGTCCACCGTCTCCTCACGAGCGAAAAGCGCCGCGAGTACGGCCACCGGGGTGAGCCAGTCGCCGGACGGCTGGGCGTCCAGGTAGCGAACCTCGAGGTAGCCCCGGGCCCGCACCGGCGTGAAGAGCGTGGACAGGTGGTGGTCGAGGTCGTCGTAGGTCGGTGGCCGGTCCGGCGCGCCCGCGACGCCGTCGATCCAGCCGGCGAACGTCACCGGTCCGGGGGTGTCGCGTGCCTCGGCGCCCTCGCGGACGAAGAGCACCGGGGTGTCGAGCGTGCGGCCGGCCCACGAGCCCACCGCGCCGTCGCTGGGCGGCGGGGGATGGGTGCGGCTCGGGTCGGTGGCGAACCAGCTGCGCACCCGGCTCGACACCCAACCCGTCTCCCGGCCGGCCTGGCGGGGCGAGTTGGCGAACAGGGCCACCATGACCGGACCGAGCCGATGCAGAGCGGTCCAGCGGGCGGCGACCCGCTCGGTGGTGCCCGCGTCGAGGCAGACCTGGAGCCCGGCGGAACCGGTCATCCACGCGCGGCCGTGCGGCCCGATGCGGTCGAAGGCGCGTTCCATCGCCTGGTAGCGCGGGGTGTGCAGCACGCGCCGCGCCGGCCGGTGCGGATCGCACCCGTGGTCGCCGAGGCGCAGGCCGGCGCCGGCCAGGCGGGCCGCGACGTAGTCGATGTCGGCCGCCGTGCCGGCGTGCAGTCGGGAAAGGGATGACTCGGGCGGGGTGGAGATCTCCACCTGGCCGCCGGGCTCGAGGGTGACCGTGCCGCCGTGCGGCAACGCGAGGTGCGGACTGTCCGGCCGCAGCGTGCGGGGTGTGTGGTCACCGAGCGCCGCGCAGAGCGTGGCGGGGTCGAGGGGTCGGGACGGGTCTTCGGAGTGGTGAACGGTCCATTCGAGCTCGATGCCCAGGTGGCGGGGTGGTCCGGTCTTGAAGCAGACGCGCCCCACATAGCCCTCGGCATCCGCCCGATCGGTGACCGTTGGCGCGGTCGCCGTTACCGATTCGAGATGTGACACGATCGCGACCTTACCTCGGCCGTGTGACATCTTCTCGTCGCTCGGGCGACCTCGGCGGGCGTGCGCGGTCGGTCAGCCGGTGTGCTCCGCGCACAGGCAGCCGACGCCGCGCTCGATCCACTCCTGCCCCTCCCAGTCCGGGTGCAGGCGGATCATCAGGTCGCGTACCTCGGCGACGATCTCGGCCTCGCCCATCGCCGAGTCGCGGCGCTTCCAGGTCTCGTCGCGCAGCAGCCGCAGGTAGTCGCGCACGTCGGCGAGCAGGGCCGGACCGCCCACCGCGCCGTGGCCCGGCACCACGACGCGCGGCGCCCGCTCGGCGAGGCGTTCCATTACCGCCAGCCAGCGGGTGCCGGACACGTCGGTGTCGTGCGGCGGAAACCACGGGAAGATCGCGAACTGCCCGGCCTCCACCAGGTCGCCGGTGAACATCACCCCGGCGTCCGGCACCGTCACCACCTGGTCGCCGCGGCTGTGCGCCCGCCCGGTGGCCGCCATCCGCACGACCCGGCCGCCGAGGTCCAGCTCGTACTCGTCGCCGTAGACCACGTCCGGCTCGGTCAGCGTCACACCCTCCAGCTCGCGGGCGACCGCCTCGCCCAGCCCCTTGAACATCTCGAGGTAGCCCGGCCCCTTGCCGCGCCGGTCCTCGGCCTGCGCGCGGTTGACGAGGTAGGTGGCCGCGCCGGCGAACACCTGCGCGCCCATCGCGTGCTCCGGGTGGAAGTGCGTCGTGGTGAGGTACATGCGGCGCCCCTTGGCCACCTCGGCGGCGAAGGCGAGGACCCGCTCGGCGTTGGCCGGCCCCATGCCGGTCTCCACCACGAGCACCGAGTGGGCGCCGCCGACGACGCCGATGTTCGGCACGAGCTGCACACCCCGGTTGGGCACCACGAGCAGGTCGCTCGCGAGCTCCTGGACACCACTGATCTGTACGACCGTCATGCCACCACTCCAGCGCCGCCGCACCGGTACCGTCCAAGACTTGTTGCGGCGTCCCGATACCGGCCGGGTATCGTCGCCGGTCATGGAGCTGCGGACGCTGCGCTACTTCGTCGCCGTCGCCGAGGAGCTCCACTTCGGCCGGGCCGCCGCCCGCCTGCACATGACCCAGCCGCCGCTCAGCCGCGCGATCCGCCAGCTGGAGACCGACCTCGGCGCGGTGCTGCTGCGCCGCTCACCGGCGGGCGTCACGCTCACACCGGCCGGCACCGCCCTGTACGAGGAGTCCCGGACCCTCCTGGAGCAGGCCGACCGCGCCCGCGCCCGGGTCGCCGGCGCGGCGGGGGAGCAGGCCCTGACGATCGGCACGCTCGTCGACAGCGTCCAGCTGGCCGGCACGCGCCTGGCCGCCGCCTTCCGCGAACGGCATCCGGCGGCGCGGGTGCGGATCCGCGAGGCTGACTTCACCGACCCCACCTGCGGCCTGCGGGCCGGCCTCGTCGACGTCGCGCTGACCCGCGCACCCTTCGACGACAACGGCATCACGACGCGGGTGCTCCGCGCCGATCCGGTCGGCGTGGTCCTGCGCGCGGACGACCCCCTCGCCGCCCGCGACGCGCTGCGGCTGGACGACCTGGCCGGCCGGCGGTGGTTCCGGCTGCCGGACGGCACCGACCCGGTGTGGCACGCCTACTGGACCGCGACGGACCCGGGCGGCCCGTGGCGCGACGGCCCGGTCGTGCGGACGATGCAGGAGTGCCTTCAGGGTGTGCTCTGGAACGGGACGCTGGGGCTGGCGCCGGTGGACCACGCCCTGACCGACGGCGTGACGGTGGTGCCGCTTGTCGACATGCCGCCGAGCCGCCTGGTGCTGGCCTGGAACACCGCGGACACCAGCCCCCTCATCCGCTCCTTCGTCGCGCTCGCCGGCGCGCTCTTCTGACCGGGCCTAGGCGTCGACCACCACGACCTCGTACCGCGGCGCGGTCGGCGGGATGCCGGTGTCGAAGTGCGCGTTGACGGCCGCGAGCCGGTAGCCGAACAGCGCCGCGGTGGTGGGGATCGCGAACGCGGGACTCGTGATCGTCTTCTCCAGCGTGCCCCGGCTCAGGTCGCCGGCGAGCCGGTACCGCGCGATCTGGTTGTCGAAGTTGCGCACCGCCCACAGCCGCCGGCCCTCGAGCACGATACCGTCCACATTGGGCACGTCGACGCCCGCGATCAGCGCGCTGGCGCCGGTGGCCGCGTCCACCGTGTACAGCCGGCCGTTCGCGGAGTGCGCGACGACGAGTGTCTTGCCGTCCGGCGTGGCGGCGATCCCGTTGAGGTTGAAGTCACCGCTCGTGTCGGCCGCCGGGCCGGTGACGGCGAGCGTGCGCACCGCCCCCACCTTCCCGTGCCGGTCGACCGGCACGAAGAAGAGCTTCGCCTGCGTGGTGTCGGTGAACCAGGCGCCGCCCCGCGTGAGGGCCACGTCGTTGACGAAGTTGGTGTTGGCGGTCGCGAGCTGCCGGGTGGCGACGGTCGCGCCGGTGCGCAGGCTGTAGACGTACGCCTGGCCGGTGGCCCCGCCGGCGACGAAGAGCAGACCGTGGCGGGTGTCGGCCTTGAGGCCGACCGCCATCCTGCCATCGGGTACGTCGATGAAGCGCTCCGCGGTGCCCTTGCGGATGTCGCCCCGGAAGATGTCACCGGCGAACAGGTCACCGGCGTAGAACGTCGAGCCCGCGCCCGCCGCGATCCCCTCGGCCGAGGTGGCCCCCGGCAGCACGATGACCTTGTCCTGCCTGGTGTCCGCCGTCCCCCCAGCGGCGGCTGGCGTGGCCGAGGCCAGGGGTAGCGCCAGCGCGAGCAGCGCCACCGCCGTGCGTCGCAGAAGCATGATGTCTCCTATCAGGTGATGTCAGCGTGATTGTGCCGGATCGTCCGCCCGACACAGCTCCGCCACGTCGCCAACCGGTCACGACCGGTCTATCACCGATGTACGCCGATGGCACAAGGTCGCCGCGCTCGTATCCGGGCCGCGCCATGATCGTTAGCCCGACAGCTGTGCGACACGCCGGGATGAGTGCGGTTGTGGGGCTACCGATCATCGACGCGGAGGGCGCGCTCGGCTTGGCCGCTGCCGGGCGGTGCGGCGGCCTGGACGCGGCACGCGGCCACGGTGGCGCCCGGCTGGGTCACCGACGCGGGCTGGCCGAGGGGGACGGAGCCACCAGGCCGTTGACGCGGGCCGGCCGCCGGCTCGGTCACGCGGCCCGGCGGGCGAGGGCCAGTGTGGACAGTCCGGCGGCGAGGAAGAGGGCGGCCAGCACGGCCCAGCCGCCGCGGCCGTGGTCGATCGCGGTCGTGGTGACGACCAGCGGGGCGAGCATCGAGCCCAGCGCCGCCCCGGTCTGGCTGACGCCCTGGTACGCGCCGGCGTTGTCCGGGTCGGCGAGCTCGAAGGCGAGCGTCCAGCTGCCCGCCTCGGAGAGGATCTCGGCGAGGCTGTGCGCCACGGTGGCCAGCGCCAGCACCGCCACGACGACCGCGACGCCGCCGGACGTGGCGGCCGAGTAGAGGGCGCAGGCCACGGCCAGCAGGGCGCCGGCGCGGGCGACCGAGCGGCCGGCCGCCGGCAGGTCGTGCGCGCGGCGGGCCGCCCAGACCTGGAGCAGGGACACCAGCACGGTGTTGACCGCCAGGAGCGCCGCGACGGTGACCGGCGGCGCCGCCGTCCAGCCGGCCACCCACAGGGGTACACCGACGGTCAGCATGCCGAACTGCATGGTCATGACCGCGTTGAGCGCGGTGGCGGCCAGGTACGTGCGGTCGCGGAGCGGGGAGCGGCGGGTGTGTTCCGCCGCGGGCGGGGTGACCTGGCCGGGCACCCTGAGCCGGCGCAGCGACAGCGCGGAGACGAACAGCAGGGCCGCGGTCGACGCCATCGCCAGCATGTACGCGGGCCTTGTGCCGACCGCGAGGGCGATGGCCGCGAGCCCCGTGCCGACGCCGATGAAGCAGTTCATGACCACGCGGAGGCGGGCCCGCACCTCGACCCGTTCCGGGCCGGTGAAGCTCTGGGCGATCATCGTGGACAGCGCGGTGCGCTGCATGGCCTGCTGGCCCACGGCCGCGCAGGCGACGGCGACGAACGCGACCGGCGTGCCGACGGTGAGGTAGGCGAGCAGCGCGACGGCCTGCCCGGCGGTGGCGACGACCAGGACCCGGCGGGCGCCGACGACGGCGGCCAGGTAGCCGGCGCCCAGCGACGCCGCGACGGCCACCGCGCCGGCGACCGTGAGCCCGAACCCGACCGTGGTCGGGGTGAGCCCTGCGACGCGGGTGAAGAACAGCGCGCTAACGCTGAAGAACACGCCCCTGGACAGGGCGGAGGACATCGTCGACCAGGTCAGCGCCCGGGCGACCGGGTCGTCGGGGCTCAGGGTCCGCCGGACCCAGCCCGCCGCCCGGGGAGGGCTCGCGACAAGAAGCACGCCGACAGTTGTCGCAGGTAACCGGCCGGCCGTACCAACGATGTAGCGTATTGCTTCATGATCCGGTACGAGCTTGTCGGCATGGACCTGGCCGACGTGCGGTTCGCGGTGTCGCCGCTCAACGAGCTCGTGCTGTCGTTGCGGGCCTGGCGCGACCCGGGCCGGTATCCGCTGCACCTGCGCTGGCTGCACGCCCTGCGGGAGGCGCGCGGCGACCTCGACGAGGCCACCCTGTCCGCGCTGACCAACGACCGGCTGTGGACCCCCGACTTCCTCAACCCGCGGCCGTACTCGCCGCTGACCCGCGTCGACGACGAGCTGGCCCGGATCGCCGGCACCGACCCGGAGACCGTGCGGCGCGACCTGCGGGCCGTGCACGGCGCCGGGCCGCTCCCGGCGCCGCTGCGCGGGTCCGCGGCGCGCGTGCTGAGCCGGGTGCTCGACGCGCTCGGCGAGTACTGGCGGCGCTGCTTCGAGCCGTACTGGCCACGGATGCGGGCACTGCTCGAAGGGGACGTCACCTATCGGGGACGGCAGATCGCGCAGCACGGGCTCGCGGCGATGTTCGCCGACCTGTCCGGCACGGTGCGCCTGGTCGGCAACGTGGTCGAGGTGCGCCTGCGCTCCAATGTGGACTATGCCCGCCCGACCACCGGCGGCCTCACCCTCGTGCCCACGCTGTGGACCACCAACGCGTCCACGCCGATCTCCGCGGACGAGCCACCGATGATCCTGTACGCCGCGCGCGGCATCGCCACCCTGTGGGAGCCGCAGGTGCTGCCGGCGCCGGACACGCTCGCCGCGATCCTCGGCGCCACCCGGGCCGGGCTGCTCGTCCACCTCCGGACGCCGGCGTCCTCCACCGAGCTGGCCACCCGGCTCGGCGTCACCACCACGGCCGTCAACCAGCACCTGCGCACCCTGCACGCCGCCGGGCTGCTGGTCAGCGCCCGGCACGGCCGCTCGGTGCTCTACCGCCGCTCCGCGCTCGGCGACCAGCTGGCCGGCGACGCGGGTCAGACCGTGGTGTAGCCGCCGTCGACGACCAGCACAGAGCCGGTCATGAACGCCGACGCGTCGCTGGCGAGGTAGATCAGGCTGGGCGCGATCTCCTCCGGCGTGGCGTACCGCCGCATGGGCACGTCGTCGATCCAGCGCTGGCGGAACTCCGGCCGGTCGACCGGCGCCATCTCCGTCTTGATGTACCCCGGCGCGAGGGCGTTGACCCGGATGCTCAGCGGCGCCCACTCGGCGGCCAGCGACTTGGTCAGCTGGTGCACCGCCGCCTTGGAGGCGTTGTACGCCGGCTGCCACTGTGGACGGTTGACTATCAGCCCGGAGATCGAGCCGACGTTGACGATGGTGCCACCGCCGCGGCCGGCCATGTGCTTGCCGAACGCCTGGCAGCAGTGCCACACGCCGTTGACGTTGGTGTCGATGACGTCGGCCCAGTCGGCCTCGGTGACATCGAGGGCGGGCGCGTGTACGCAGGTGCCGGCGTTGTTGACGAGGATGTCCACGCCACCCATCTCGGCGGTGATCTCCGCCACCACCCGGTCGACGTCGGCGCGGCTGCGGACGTCGGCCTGGAAACCCCGGACGGTCGCCAGCTCGCCGAGCACCTCCGCGGTCTTGGCCGCGTCGCGGGCGACGATCGCGACCCGCGCGCCGGCCTGGGTGAGCGCGGCGGTGAACGCCCGGCCGAGCCCCCGGTTGCCGCCGGTCACGACCGCCACCTTTCCGGCGAGCCCAAACGCGTCAAGTACCGACATCACGTCCTCCAACACTCTGGTCCGGGACGCACCAGACTACGTGCGACAAGATGGCGGGGTGCTGCCCGTCGAGAAGGTGCTGCCCGCCATCGGCGATGCCTTGGACCGGGCCGGCGCCGCCGCGCTCGTGGCCCCGCCCGGCACCGGCAAGACCACGGTCGTGCCGCTGGCGCTCATGGAACGCTTCCCGGGCCGCGTCGTGGTCGCCGAGCCGCGCCGGATCGCGGCTCGCGCGGCGGCGCGCCGGATGGCCGACCTGCTCGGCGACCGGGTGGGCGGCCGGGTCGGCTACACCGTGCGCGGCGACCGCCGGGTCGGCGCGGCGACGAGGGTGGAGGTGGTCACCACCGGGGTGCTCGTCCGGCGGCTCCAGCGCGACCCCGACCTGCCCGGCACCGGCGTGGTGATCCTCGACGAGTGCCACGAGCGCCACCTCGACTCCGACCTGGCGCTCGCGTTCTGCGTCGACGCGCGCGCCACGCTCCGGCCCGACCTGCTGCTGCTCGCCACCTCGGCGACCGCCGACGTCGAGACCGTGGCCCGGGCGCTGGGCACCGACGAGGTCGTCGTCGCCGAAGAGGCCCTGCATCCCGTGGAGGTGGTGTGGGCGCCGCCGACCCGGCCGGTCGACGCGCCGCACGGGCTGCGGGTCGACCCGCGGCTGCTCGACCACGTCGCCGCCGTCGTACGCCGGGCGCTGGCCGAGCACGACGGCGACGTGCTGGTGTTCCTGCCCGGCGCGGGCGAGATCGCGGCGGTCGCCTCCCGGCTGCCCGGCGCGCCCGTACAGACCCTGCACGGGCGCCAGGACGCCGCCGCACAGGACGCCGTGCTCCGGCGGGGCACCGGCCGCCGCGTGGTGCTCGCCAGCGCGGTCGCGGAGAGCAGCCTGACCGTACCCGGCGTCCGGGTCGTCGTCGACGCCGGCCTGAGCCGGGTGCCGCGCACCGACCACGCCCGCGGGCTGGGCACGCTGGCCACCGTGCCGGTGTCCCGGTCGACCGCGGAGCAGCGGGCCGGCCGGGCCGGGCGGGAGGCGCCGGGCGTGGTGTACCGCTGCTGGTCGCCGGCCCAGCACGACCGGCTGCCGGCCCAGCCGGAACCGGAGATCGCGGTGGCCGACCTGACCGGCTTCGCGCTCGACCTGGCCTGCTGGGGCGACCCGGACGGCGCCGGGCTGGCGCTGCCGGACCGGCCACCGGCGGGCGCGCTGCGGGCCGCGACGCAGACGCTGCGCGCGCTCGGCGCCGTCGACCCCGGCGGCCGGGTCACCGCGCGCGGGCGGGCCATCGCCGCCGTCGGCGCGCACCCGCGGCTGGCCCGGGCGCTGCTCGACGGCGCCCCGGCGGTCGGCGCCGACCGCGCCGCGCGGGTCGTCGCGCTGCTCACCGAGCCGAGCGGCAGCGAGGAGGACGTGGTCGCCGCGTGGCGCCGGCAGGGTGTGAACGCGGAGGTGCGCCGCCTGCGCGCCGAAGCCGGGGACTGGCCGGAGACCGACCTGCCCGACGATCTCGCCGCCGGTCTGGTGGTCGGCCTGGCGTACCCGGAAAGGCTCGCCCGAGCCCGGCAGGCCGGCGGCCGGGCGTACCTCATGGTCGGTGGGACCGCCGCGGACCTGGCGCCGGGGTCGGCGCTGGCGGGCGCGGCCTGGCTGGCCATCGCCGCCGCGGACCGCGACCCGGGCCGGCCCGCCGCCCGGATCCGGATGGCCGCCGCCATCGACGAGGCCACCGCGCGGGTGGCCGGCGCCGACCACCTGGCCCGCGGCGAGGAGGTGGCCTGGTCCGGCGGCGACGTGGTGGCCCGCGCGTTCGAACGGCTCGGCGCGGTGACGCTCGTCGAACGCCCGCTGCGCGACCCGGACCGTGCCGCGCTCGACCGCGCGCTGCTGGACGGCCTGCGCCGGGAGGGCCTGGCGCTGCTGCGGTGGGACCGCGAGGCGCGGGCGCTGCGCGAGCGGCTCGCGTTCTGCCGGCACGCGCTCGGCGACCCGTGGCCGGACGTGTCCGACGAAGCCCTGCTCGCCACCGCGGAAGAGTGGCTCGGTCCGGAGCTGCACGGTGCCCGCCGCCGCGCCGACCTGGAACGCGCCGACGTCGCCGCCTCGCTGCGCCGGCTGCTGCCCTGGCCGCAGGCCGCCGCGCTGGACCGGGTCGCGCCGGAGCGCCTACCGGTACCCGGCGGGTCGCGGCCGCGGCTGGACTACACCGATCCGCGGGCACCCGTGCTGGCGCTGCGCGTGCAGGAGGCGTTCGGGTGGCGGGAGGCGCCGGTGATCGCGGACGGGCGGGTGCCCGTGCTGCTGCACCTGCTCTCGCCGGCGCGCCGGCCGGTCGCGGTCACCCAGGACCTCGCGTCGTTCTGGCGCACCGGGTACCCGCGGGTGCGGGCCGAGCTGCGCGGCCGGTACCCCCGTCACGCCTGGCCGGAGGACCCCACCGCGGCGGGTTGACCGGGTTTGAGCACGTCGTCGAGGAAGTCGATGGACGCCTCGATCAGCGCGGCCACGTCCGGCGCCCCCCGGAAGATGTGGTCGGCGCCCGGCACCGGGTGGAGGTCGCAGCGCACGCCGTACGCGTGCAGCACCGCGGCCAGGTGTTCGCTCTGCGAGTACGGCACGATCTTGTCGTCCGTGCCGTGCACGCACAGGAACGGCGGGGCGTCCGCGTGGGCGTGCTCGGCCGGGCTGGCCAGCGCCGCCAGCTCGCGCAGCTCGGCCGGCTGGCCGCCGAGCAGCTGTACCTCCGGGTCGTCGTCGCTCAGGCGGACTGTGTGGATCATGTCCGAGACGCCGTACCAGTCGACGACCGCCTGTACCGCGGTGGAGACGCCGGCGTCGCCTTCCAGCCGGGGATCGTCGGAGTCCGCGGTCAGCCCGGCCAGCGCGACGAGGTGGCCGCCCGCCGACTCGCCCCACAGCGCGAACCGGCCCGGATCGAGACCGAAGTCTCCGGCGTGCCCCCGAAGCCACCTGATCGCCGCCTTCAGGTCGTGGAGCTGGGCGGGAAACGTGGCCTCGGCCGAGAGGCGGTAGTCGACGCTCGCCACCGCGTACCCGCGGCGCTGGATCCGGTCGAAGAAGCCGAGCGGCAGGTAGGTCTCGGGGAGGGTCTTGCGGTCGCCGTTGCGCCAGGCGCCGCCGTGCACCCACACGACAAGCGGCCAGGGGCCCTCGCCGGCGGGCAGGTACAGGTCGAGGCGGAGGGGCCGGTAGCCGGAGATGTCGGCATAGACGAGGTTGGCGTGCGTCACACCCGGAGCGTAGCGAGGTTTTCCACTCACCCACCCGGGTAAGCGGAGCCCGGGCTCGCTTCTAGCGTCCCCTGCCGACCGGGCCCCGCCTGGCGCCCCCGGGGAGGAAGTCGGACCGGGCGGAAGAGCCGCCCGCCCGACCGTTCGGCGCCACACTATGAGGTAACCCGAGCAGGCCACCGTCAAACCAACGAGAGGCGGATCAATGGCTCGTCCACGGATCGTCATCGTCGGGGCCGGGTTCGCCGGCTACCACTGCGCGCGAAAGCTTGCCCGGCTGGCGCGGGGAGCGGCCGACATCACGCTCCTCAATCCGACCGACTACTTCCTCTACCTGCCGCTGCTGCCGGAGGTGGCCGCCGCCGGCCTGGAGGCGCGGCGGATCACCGTGTCGATACCCGGCACGATCGGCCGGGGCGTGCGGCTGGCGCTGGGCAAGGCGACCGAGATCGACCTCGACGGGCGGCGGGTGCGCTACACCGACCCCGAGGGCGGCGCGGGCGAGCTGCCGTACGACCGGCTGGTCCTCGCCGCCGGCAGCGTCAACAAGCTGCTGCCGATCCCGGGCGTGGCCGAGCACGCGCACGGGTTCCGCGGCATCTTCGAGGCGCTGTACCTGCGCGACCACGTCACCCGCCAGGTCGAGCTCGCCGACGCGACAGACGACCGGGCGGAGCGGGCGGCGCGGCTGACGTTCGTGGTGGTCGGCGCCGGCTACACCGGCACGGAGGTGGCCGCGCACGGCGCGCTGTTCACCCGCGACCTCGTCGCCCGCCATCCGCGCCTCGCCGACGCCCCGGTGCGGTGGCTGCTGCTCGACGTGGCCGGCCGGGTGCTGCCGGAGCTCGACGAGCGCCTCTCCCGCACCGCCGACCGGGTGCTGCGCGAGCGCGACGTGGACGTGCGGATGGGCACCTCGGTCAAGGAGGCCACGCACGACGGCGTGCACCTGAGCGACGGCGGGTTCATGCCCAGCCGCACGCTCGTGTGGTGCGTGGGTGTGCGCCCCGACCCGCTCGTCGAGGGCCTCGGCCTGGCCACCAACAAGGGGCGGCTCGTCGTCGACGAGTACCTGGCGGTGCCCGGCCGTCCCGAGGTGCTCGCCTGCGGCGACGCGGCGGCGGTGCCCGACCTCACCCGGCCCGGCGAGATCACCGCGATGACCGCCCAGCACGCCGAGCGGCAGGGCAAGCTCGCCGCGCGCAACATCGCCGCCTCGTACGGCAAGGGCAGGCCGCGCGCGTACAAGCACCACGACCTCGGCTTCGTCGTCGACCTGGGCGGCGTGCAGGCGGCGGCCGACCCGCTCGGCATCCCGCTCGGCGGTCCGGTGGCGAAGGCGGTGACCGCCGGCTACCACCTGCTGTCGATGCCCGGCAACCGGGTGCGCACCGCCGCCGACTGGGCGCTCAACGCCGCGCTGCCCCGCCAGACCGTCCAGCTTGGACTGGTCCGCGCCCCGGCGGTTCCGCTGGACACGTCGAAGCCGGAGGCCCGTACCATGTGATCATGGTGCGGTACGCGGAGGCCGCCGGCCGGTGGGTGCTGTTCGCGACCGTGCTCGGCTCGGGTCTCACATTCCTCGACGCCACCGTGGTCAACATCGCGTTGCCCCAGATCGGCGACGACTTTGGCGCCGGCGCGGCCGCTCTCCAGTGGACGGTCAACGGCTACACGCTCAGCCTCGCCGCGCTCATCCTGCTCGGCGGCTCGCTCGGCGACCGGTTCGGCCGGCGGCGGATGTTCGTGATCGGCACCGCCTGGTTCGCCGTCGCGTCGTTGCTGTGCGGCATCGCGCCGAACGTGGAGACGCTCATCGCCGCCCGCGTCCTCCAGGGCGTGGGCGGCGCGCTGCTGACGCCCGGGTCGCTCGCGATCCTGGAGGCCTCGTTCGAGAAGGACGACCGGGCCAAGGCGATCGGCGCGTGGTCCGGCATGGCGGGCGTGGCCGGCGCGATCGGCCCGTTCCTCGGCGGCTGGCTGATCGAGGCGGCCTCGTGGCGGCTCGTCTTCCTGATCAACGTGCCGCTCGCCGCGTTCGTCATCTACGTCGCGCTCCGCCACGTGCCCGAGTCGTCCAACCCCGCCGCGGCCCGCCGTTTCGACGTCGCCGGGTTGGTCACCGGCGCGGCCGGGCTCGCCGGCCTCACCTACGGTTTCACCGCGTGGGCCGCCGACGGCCCCGGCTCGCCGGCCGTGCTCGGCGCGCTCGCGCTCGGCGTGGGCGGGCTGGCCGCGTTCCTGGTCGTGGAGCGGCGGTCCAGCGAGCCGATGCTGCCGCTGGAGCTGTTCGCCATCCGCCCGTTCACGGCCGCCAACCTCGTCACGTTCGCGGTGTACGCGGCGCTCGGCGGGGTGTTCTTCCTCGTCGTGCTCAACCTTCAGGTGGTCGCCGGCTACAGCCCGCTCGCCGCCGGCACCGCGCTGCTGCCGGTCACCGCGCTGATGCTCGTGCTCTCCGCGCGGGCCGGCGCGCTCGGCCAGCGGATCGGCGCGCGCATCCCGATGACCGCCGGGCCGCTCGTGTGTGCCGGCGCGCTCCTGCTGCTGTCCCGGGTGGGCGCGGACGTCTCGTACGCCGTCGACGTGCTGCCCGCCGCGATCCTGCTCGGCCTCGGCCTGTCGCTGACCGTCGCGCCGCTCACCGCGACCGCGCTCGGCTCGGTGCCCGAGCGGCACGCCGGCATCGCCAGCGGCGTCAACAACGCGGTCGCCCGCGCCGCCGGCCTGCTCGCCGTCGCCACGCTGCCGCTCGCCGCGGGTATCGGCACCGGCAGCCTCACCGACGCGGGCGACCTCGCACCCGTGTACCGCGACGCGATGCTCATCTGCGCCGGCCTGCTGGTGCTCGGCGCGGTGGCCGCGGCGGTGTGGGTGCCGGCGAGGGTGAGACGCGAGTCCGAGGTGCCGGTCCATTGCGGCGTTACCGGCCCGGCGCCCCACGTCGCCGCGAGACAATGAGCGAGTGAGTTGGCGCGGCGGCGTCTGGACGGAGCCGCCCCGCCGACGAAGTCGGGGTTTCGGGGTGGCGGAGGAAGACGTCGCCTTCAGCGCCGCACGAGCGAGCGAATCAGGAGGCAGAGCCGTCATGCTCGCCTGGGAGGTGCGACGGCCGGGGATCCGCGCGGTGGTCCGGCCCGTCCCGGAGCCGGCGGCGGGGGAGTTGCTTCTGCGGGTACGGGCGAGTGCCGTCTGCCGCACCGACCTGCACGTGGCACAGGGCGACCTGCCCACGCACCGCCCCGACGTGGTCCCCGGCCACGAGGTCGTCGGCGAGGTGGTCGCGCTCGGCCCCTCGGTCGAGGGCTTCACCGAGGGGGAGCGGGTCGGCGTCGCCTGGCTGCGGCACACCTGCGGCCGCTGCGTGTACTGCCGGCGCGGCGCGGAGAACCTGTGCCCCGAGTCGCGGTACACCGGTTGGGACGCCGACGGCGGGTACGCGGAGTACGCGGTCGCGCCCGCCGCATACGTATACCGGCTGCCGCCGCGTTACCCCGACACGGAGGTCGCGCCGCTGCTCTGCGCCGGCATCATCGGCTTCCGCGCGCTGCGCCGCGCCGCCCTGCCGCCCGGTGGCCGCCTCGGCGTGTACGGCTTCGGCGCCTCCGCTCACCTCGCCACCCAGGTCGCCCTCGCGCAGGGCGCCACCGTGCACGTGCTCACCCGTTCGGCCGCCGCCCAGCGGCTCGCCCTCGACCTGGGCGCCGCGTCAGCTCTCGGCGCTCACGAGCGACCACCCGAGCCGCTCGACGCCGCGATCCTCTTCGCCCCGGTCGGCGACCTCGTGCCGGTCGCACTGGAGGCGCTCGACCGCGGTGGCACGCTCGCCATCGCCGGCATCCACCTCACCGGCATCCCGCCGCTCGACTACGAACGGCACCTCTTCCAGGAACGCCAGCTGCGCAGCGTCACCGCCAACACCCGCGAGGACGGCCGCGACTTCCTGGCCTTCGCCGCCGACCACCCGCTGAGCGTCACCACCACGCCGTACCCGCTGAAGGCCGCCGACACCGCTCTAGCAGACCTGGCCGCCGACCGGGTAAACGGAGCCGCCGTGCTCATCCCCTGACCGCCGACGATACTTAGGCGCGTGAGTCACGAGTTCGAGTACGGGATGGACGGTCCCAAGGTGCTCGTCGTGGGGGTGGACGGCTCGACCACCTCACTGCGCGCCGGCGCCTACGCCGCCGGCCTGGCCCGCCGCCAACGCTCCCGCCTCGTCGTCGTGTACGTCGCCCGCCCCGGCGCCTTCGTCGGCCTCGCACCGGGTGCGGCGGCGCTGGCCCGCGAGGCCGACCACGAGTTCGCCGAAGACCTGCGCCGCCAGGCCGAGGAGGCGGCCACGTCGGTCGGCCTGAAGATCTCGTTCCAGGAGGTCTACGGCGACCCGTACACCGAACTGGTCCGCGTCGCCGACGAGGTAGGCGCCGACGGCGTCATCGTCGGCGCCTCGATGCGCGCCGGCCACCGCTTCGCCGGCTCGCTCGCCATCCGCCTGGTCAAGACCGGCAAGTGGCCGGTCACCGTGGTCCCGTAACCGCCTTGTCGGACAATATGGCCGAGCTCACCACGCACCTGCGAGTGGGCGCCGCCGAGCCGCGACTGCTGCTCGACCCGCTCGCCCGCCGCGAACAGCTCGCCCGCCGCGAAGAAACAGAGACACCTCATGACTGACCACAGCACCGCCGGCACCTGGGATGTGATCGTCACACCCTGGCACCTCGACGAGCACATCCCGGCCTTCCCGATCCCCGCCACGGCGGCCGAGACGATCCGCCCGGCCCTCCCGGCCGGCCCCGTCCCCGCCCGGATGAGCCTGCTGCACCAGGCGGTAGCCGACGCGGTGGCCCGGGCCGCCAGGCCGCTGCTGCTCTCCGGTGACTGCCCCGCCGCCCGCGCGGCGGTAGCCGGGCTTCAGCGCCGCCACCGCGACCTGGCAGTGGTATGGCTGGACGCGCACGGCGACTTCAACACCCCGGCCATCACGGTCAGCGGCTACCTCGGCGGCATGGCACTCGCGATGCTAACCGGCCGGACACCCGGGCTGTTCGACGACGCGCTCGACCCGCGACCAGTCCCCGACACCAGCGTCGTGCTCGTGGACGCCAGGGATCTCGACCCCGCCGAGCGCGACGCGCTGACCGCCAGCCAGGTCCGCCGCGTGCCCGCCGACCCGGCCGCGATCACCGCCGCCCTCGACGCGCTCGGCCGCACGCCGGTCTACCTGCACCTCGACATCGACGTCGTCGACAGCGCGCAGCTGCCCGGCCTGCGCTTCCCCTCAGGCCCCGGGCCCTCCCTCACCCAGATCGAGGAATGCCTGGCCGCCGCCTGCGCCACCGCCGACGTGGCAGGCGCCGGTATCGCCTGCGCCTGGCTCCCCGATCGCGTCAACGACCAGACCACCCGCGAAGCGATCACCCGGCTCGTCGGAGCACTCGGCGCCGACCTGGCATGGCCCGAACCCGCCGCCCGCTGACCGTTCGTTCATGCCGGCGGGCCCGGTCGACCGGTGGTCGGTCAGCGGCGTGCTGTAGCGCCGTTGCCGGGCGGGCGTCTCGGTGCGGGGAGTTCGGCGGAGGGGAGCGCCTCCTGTAGGGCCGCGGCCAGGCGGCGTACCACCGGGTCCGGGTCGGCGCCGGCCACCAGCTCGACCTCGGCCTTGGCCAGCGCGGTCCACACCTGGCGCATCTCCGGCAGCGACGGCATGAGGTCGCCGGCGCGGCACTCGGCGTAGAAGTCGGCCATCGTGGGGTCGCGGGCGACCACCTCGTCCAGTGCCGTGCGCAGCGCGGGTGGGCGGGGCTGGATGTCGTAGAGGGACAGCGCCACGTCGGTGCGGGTCAGGTAGTGGGCGGCCAGGTCCTGGGCGATCGTCTTGTTGCGGCCGCGGCGGGTGAGGAAGAAGCCGTGCACCGACACGAACGGCCGTACCCGACCCTGGCCCTCGTACGGTGGCACCGGGCCCACCGCGAACCGTAGTCCGGCCTCGCGCAGGTCGCTGACCACGCGGGAGGCGCAGACCAGGTAGGGCGTGCGGCCGGCCTGGAAGAGCGCGGTGGCCCGCTCCTTGTCGATCTCCCGGCGGAGCACGCCGATGCCCTGCGCGCCCAGCTCGCGGAAGCGTTCGAACGCCCGGATCGTCTCCGGCGCGGTCACACCCAGCCGGCTCGGGTCGGGCCGGCCCTGCGCGCCGCGGCCGAACAGCCAGCCGCCGGCGGCGAGCAGCAGGGGGTACATGTAGTACGGGTCGCCGTCCGCGCCGACCTGCACGACCAGCGCCTCGTCGGCCCGCCCGGCCGCGCGCAGCGCCTCGCCGGAGGCGAGCAGTTCCTCGAACGTCGCCGGCTGCTCCGGCGCCAGGTCGGTGTTGCGCAGCAGCAGGGCCGTGTCGAGGGCGTACGGCACGCCGTACAGCTCGCCGTTCCAGGTCATGGCCTCGACCGCCTCGGGCAGGAACGCCTCCTGCCGCCGGTGGGACAGCGCGAGCGGCTCGATCAGCCCGCGCCGCGCCAGGTCGCCGACCCAGTCGTGTGGGCCGACCACCACGTCCGGTACCTCGTCGCCGTCGGTGCCCTGTACCAGCCGCTCCTGTAGCCGCTCGATCTGCTCGGTGTGGAAGCGCAGCCGCACGCCGTGGGTGGCGAGGAAGTCGGCGGCGAACGTGCGCAGCGCGTTGGCCCGCCGCTCGTCCGCCCAGATCAGCACCTCGGGGCGCAGCTCGGAGAGGCGGCCAAGCTGGTCGCGGATCCACCGCACGCCGGCCGAGTCGGTGAACGTCACCTCGACCCGGTAGTCGACCGCGTGCGAGCCGTCCGCGACGAGCCCGGTGCCCAGCTCGCTGGACTGGAACATCGGCTCGGCCGCCGGCGGCACGATCGGCAGGTCGACGCGTTCGCCGACGTTGGGGTCGTGGATGTCCACCACCGTGAGGCTGACCTGGTAGATCGGCGTCTCGGAGGCGTTGCGCACGAACGCGCCCCACCCGTCGAGGCCCCAGCCCCACCACGCCGACACCAGCGCAGCCTGGGTGCGCCGGACGAACGCCTCCTGCTGCCGGCGCGCCTCGGCCGCCACCTCGTCGCGCTGGGACTCGATCCGGTACACCCGCTGGGCGGCGAGTGCGGCGAGGCCCGCGAAGATCAGCGCCATGATCGTCGCGACCGAGGAGATCCAGGTGGGTACGTCGCCCCAGTCCGCTGCTACCACCACGCCTTGACTGTAGAGAGTGGATCAAACGTGGCCGCGGAAGGTGCGGCGGTACGCGGTCGGTGGGACGCCGATCGACAGCTGGAACTGCTGGCGCAGCGCGGCCGCCGTGCCAAAGCCGGACTGGCGGGCCACCTGGTCGACGCCGAGGTCGGTGGTCTCCAGCAGCAGCCGGGCGCGGTCGACGCGTTGCTGGAGCAGCCAGCGGGCCGGGCTCGCGCCGGTCTCCTCGCGGAAGCGGCGGGTGAACGTGCGCACGCTCATCCGGGCGTGTGCCGCCATCGCCCGCAGGGTGAGTGGCTCGGCCAGGCGGGCGAGGGCCCACTCGCGGGTCGGCGCGGTGCCGGTGACGCCGATCTCGGGGACGGGGTGCTCGGTGTACTGCGCCTGCCCGCCCTCCCGCCACGGCGGCACCACGCAGCGGCGGGCGGCGTGGTTGGCCACCTCGGTGCCGTGGTCGCGGCGGATGACGTGCAGGCACAGGTCGATGCCCGCGGCCACGCCGGCCGACGTGAGGATCTCGCCGTCGTCGATGAAGAGCACGTCGGGGTCGAGCTTGACCTTCGGGTACAGGGTGCGGAACGTCTCGGCGTGCGCCCAGTGGGTGGCCGCCGGGCGGTCGTCGAGGAGTCCGGCCGCGGCGAGCACGAACGAGCCCGTGCAGATCGACACGATGCGCGCGCCCCGGCCGTGCGCGGCGCGCAGCGCCTCGCCGACCGCCGGGTCGAGGGTGCCGTCGGTCAGTGGCGGGCCGCCGTGGATGCCGGGCACCACGACGGTGTCGGCGGTCTCGGTCAGCTCCAGGCCGTGGTCGGGCAGGACCTGGAACCGGGCGGCGGAGCGGACCGGGCCGCCGGTCGGCGTGCACGTGTCCACCGCATACCGCCGGCGGCCGGCCGCGTCGCGCGCGGCGCCGAGCACCTGGGAGGGTGTGCCGAGGTCGAGACCGACGACGTGGTCGAGGGCGAGGACGGCGACGCGATGGGCGTCCGGTGCGATCGGCATGCACCCGAGTATATGGCCCGATTATTGCGCATGATGGCTCGCGGGCCACTCGTCGTTCGGTACCCCTTGATCGAAACTCGGACCGTGACCCGCCGTCTTCACCCTGCCTGGCTCGTGGCCGTCGTCGCCTTCGTCGCGCTCGTCGGCGCCGCCGGCTTCCGCGCCACACCGTCGGTCATGCTCCACCCGCTGCACGAGGAGTTTCGCTGGCCGCTGGCCACCATCTCCGCGGCCGTCTCCGTCAACCTGATCCTGTACGGCCTCACCGCACCGTTCGCGGCGGCGCTGATGGAGAAGTTCGGCATGCGGCGCGTGGTGACCGGGGCGCTGGTGCTGGTCGCGGCGGGCAGCGGGCTGACCGTGTTCATGAACGCCAGCTGGCAGCTGATCCTCTGCTGGGGCGTCCTGGTCGGCCTGGGCACCGGCTCGATGGCGCTCGCGTTCGTGGCGACGGTCACCGGGCGGTGGTTCGTGAAGCGGCGCGGCCTCGTCACCGGCGTGCTCACCGCCGGCGGCGCGGCCGGCCAGCTGGTCTTCCTGCCGCTCCTGGCCACGGTGGTCGAGTCGAACGGGTGGCGCACCGCGGCGCTGATCGTGGCGGCGGCCGCCCTCGCCGTCGTACCCCTGGTGCTGTGGCGCCTGCGCGACCGGCCGGCCGACCTGGGCGTGACCGCCTACGGCGCCGCCGGGGACGACCCGCCGCCGGCGCCGGCCACCGGCGGTGCGGCCGCGCGGGCCGTGGGCGCGCTGCGCGCGGCGGCCCGGACCCGGGCGTTCTGGCTGCTGGCCGGCGGCTTCGCGATCTGCGGCGCGACCACGAACGGCCTGGTCGGCACGCACTTCATCCCGGCCGCACACGACCACGGCATGACCGAGACGACGGCCGCCAGCCTGCTGGCGCTGGTCGGCCTCTTCGACATCGCCGGCACGATCGCCTCCGGCTGGCTCACCGACCGGATGGACCCCCGGGTGCTGCTCGGCGCGTACTACGCGCTGCGCGGCGGCTCGCTGCTCGTGCTGCCCACCCTCTTCGCCGACTCGGTGGGGCCGAGCATGCTGGTGTTCGTCATCTTCTACGGCCTCGACTGGGTGGCCACGGTGCCGCCGACCGTCGCGCTGTGCCGCGAGTACTTCGGCGCCAGCGGCCCGGTCGTCTTCGGCTGGGTGTTCGCCTCGCACCAGGCCGGCGCGGCGGTCGCGGCCACGGGCGCCGGCCTGGTCCGCGACCAGCTCGGCACCTACGCGCTGGCCTGGTACGTGGCCGGCGGCCTCGCGATCGGCGCGGCCGTGCTCTCGCTGATGCTCCGGCGCGGCGGCACGGTGGTGCCGGTGGTCATCGAGCCGCCCACGCCGAAGGTGGCGGTCGGCTGGCGGCTGCGGCCCGCCGAGGACTAGCCCGCCGCCTTCTTCACCAGCGCGGCGATCCGCTTCTCGTCGGCGGCGGTCAGCTTCGTCAAGGCCCAGGCGGTCGGCCACATGGTGCCCTCGTCGAGCGTGGCGTCCTCGTTGAAGCCGAACGACGCGTACCTCGCCTTGAACTTGGCCGCCGGCGTGAAGAAGCAGATCACCTTGCCGGCCGCGTTGGCGTACGCGGGCATGCCGTACCAGGTCTTGGGGGAGAGGCTCGGCGCGCTCTCCGTGACGATGGCGTGGATGCGTTCGGCCATGACGCGGTCGGAGTCGGGCATCTCGGCGATCTTCGCGAGCACGGCGGCCTCCGCGTCCGCCTTGGATCCGCGCGCCTTCAGCTCCTTGGCGTGCTCCTTCATCGCGTCGCGTTCCTCGGCGCTGAAGCCTTCGTATGTGCCGGTGCTCTTGGCGGCCTTCTTCGCGGGCATGGCGGCTCTCCTTCTGGCGGTCTCTCAGACGATCTTCATGCTACGGAGCCGCCACGCGCCGCGACTTCTTGAAACCTGATCGATTGATTCCTACTAAACCTATAGAGTAACGTCCTCGATATGGACAAGGTGGAGATGTCCCGCCGGAGCCTGGTGCGGCTCTCGGCCGCGGCCGGCATAGGGGTGGCGGCCGGCGCCGCCGTCGGAGGCACGCCCGCCCGGGCCGCCGACCCACCCATCCTCAAGCCGCTGCCGCCGGAGCTGTTCACCGTCTTCGGCACCAACGCGGAGACGAAGTGGGAGGCGCTGCGCGACACCGGCGCGCTCGTACCCGTGGACCGCTTCTTCGTGCGCAACCACACGCGCACGCCGCGGATCGACGCGGCGGCCTGGCGGCTGCGGATCCACGGCAGTGGCCTGCGCCGCGGGCCGGTCGAGCTCACCTACCGCGAGCTGCGTCACCTGCCGTCCGACACGGTCACCGCGGCGATCGAGTGCGCCGGCAACGGGCGCGGCTTCTTCACCAGCCAGCAGGGTCAGACCGTCTCGGGTACCGCCTGGAAGCTCGGCGCGATCGGCGTGGCCCGCTGGACGGGCGTGCGCCTGTCCACTGTGCTCAAACGCGCCGGCCTCTCCCGCACGGCCGTCGACGTGCAGCCGGTCGGCCTCGACCCGGACTTCGTGAGCGGCGGGGTCAACCTCGGTCCGGTGCGCCGCCCGCTCCCGATCGACAAGGCACTGCACGACGTGCTGCTCGCCTACGAGATGAACGGCGAGCCGCTCCCGCCCGACCACGGCTTCCCGGTGCGCGTGGTGGTGCCCGGCTGGATCGGCATCTCGTCGATCAAGTGGCTGGGCCAGCTGGAGGTCTCCGCCGAGCCGCTCCTCTCGCCGTGGAACACGCAGTTCTACCGCCTCTTCGGCCCCACCTACCCAGCCGAGGGTGAGCTGGTCGGGCGGCAGACCGTCAAGAGCGCGTTCGAGCTGCCGTGGGAGGGCACGCTCTCCGCCGGCCGGCAGGTGCTGCGCGGCCGCTCGTGGTCGGGCAACGGGCGCGTCCGCCGGGTCGAGGTGAGCACCGACGGCCGCACCTGGCGCCCGGCCGAGCGCGTGGGGGCGGGCGGCGCGTGGCAGCGGTGGGAGTACCCGTGGCACCCCGCGCCGGGCGCGTACACGCTGCGGGCCCGCGCCACCGACGTCACCGGCGTGACCCAGCCCGACACGGTGCCGCACAACACGCTGGGATACCTGTTCGGTGCGATCGTTCGGCACCCGGTGACCGTGGTGTAGACGTACCGTGATCGAATGAACGAGGCCTACCGGCGGTGGGCGTGGGTCGCGGTGCTGGTGGTGGGCCTGGTGCTCTACCTTGCCGTGCTCCGCACCATGGTCGACACGCGCAACCCGAACTTCGTGCCGACCACCATCCTGCTCGGCGCGACGGTGTGCCGGCGACGTTCCTGACCTTCGCCGCGGGGCGCTCCGGCCGGTGGCAGGTGCCGGCCTGGATCCTGGCCGTCGCGGCGTTCTTCGGCGGCGTGGTCGGCGTGGTCGTGGCCGGGCAGCTCGAGTACGACACGCTGCGCGACCTCGGCGCGCTGCCGATGCTCTTCGTCGCGGTGATCGAGGAGTGCGCGAAGCTGATCGTGCCGGCGGCGCTGCTGTTCGTGCTGTGGCGGCGCCGCCGCGAGCCGAGCGACGGCCTGGTCATCGGCGTGGCCTGCGGGGCGGGCTTCGCCGCGCTGGAGACGATGGGCTACGCGTTCACCGCGCTGCTCGCCTCCCGCGGCGACATCGGCGCGGTCGAGGAGACCCTCTTCGTGCGCGGCCTCCTCGCGCCCGCCGGCCACACCGCCTGGACCGGCCTGACGGCCGGCGCGCTCTACGCCCTCGCCGCCCGCCCGAGCGGCCGCCGCGTCTGGATTTTCCTGGGTACGCTCGCCGGCGCGATCGTCCTGCACACGCTGTGGGACAGCATCGGGGCGATCCTCGGGTACGTGGTGCTCGGCGCGGTCAGCGTCGGCTGGCTGTTGCTACAGATGCGCCACTACCGCACCTTCACCCCGGCGCCCAGCCGGGGTGCGCAAAGGTCCTCACACGCCGTTGGAGCTGCTTGAGCGGACCTTTGATCACGGGGCTTCCACGGCTAGCCGCTCGGGTCTGGCCTGCCGCGCGGGCGTCAGGGTGCCTACCACCGCCACCAGGAGGCAGGCCACGCCCGCCGCGAGGGTCGTGGCCGGCACGCCGTGGTTGGCGGCCGACGCGGTCAGCACCGCCGCGCCGACCGGGCCGAGCGCCGAGTGGATCGTCCAGAACGACGACGTGACCCGCCCCAGCAGGTGATCCGGCGTCACCTCCTGGCGCAGCGACATCGAGCAGATCCCGGCCACACCGATGCCGAAGACGACGGTGGTGGCGAGGGCGGCCACCACCGGGACGCTGCGGGTCATGCCGATGCCGGCGATGGCGACGCCGCAGAGCGCGTACGAGCCGATCCAGCAGGCGCCGAAGCCCCACGTCCGCCGCGCCGGCACCACCACGAACGCCGCGACGATCGTGCCGAACGCGGCCGCGGCGAGCACGTACCCGACGGTGGCGTCCGGCCGGCGCAGCTCGTGCCCCACGTAGTAGACGATGATGTCGGTCAGTCCCAGCGTCAGGAACGTCAGAAACCACAGCAGCATGGTCAGCGCGCGCAGCACCGGATGCCGCCACAGGAACCGCACGCCGACCACCAGGTCGCGCCACGACATGCCGTCCGGCTGGCGCGGCTCGCCGGGCGCCGTGCGCACGCGCAGCCGCACGAAGCAGAGCCCGATCGCCGAGACCGTGAACGTGGCCGCGTCGACCGCGACCGCGACGGTCGGGCTGTACAGGCCGGAGAGGATGCCGGCCACCACCGGACCGCCCACCGCGGCGGCGGCGTAGGTGGCGGAGAGGCGGGCGTTCGCCTCGGTGATCCGCTCGGGGTCGACGAGGTTGGGCAGCGCGGCCACGTAGGTCACCCGGAAGATCATCGCGAACCCGGCGCCGAGCGGCACGATCGCGTAGAGCAGCCAGATCTGCGGGGAGAAGAACCACATGATCGGAATCAGCGCGTACAAAATGGCGCGCGAAATGTCGCAGACGATCAGCAGCGCCCGCCGGTCGATCCGGTCGGCGAGCGCGCCGGCGAATACGCCGGTGAGGATCGTCGCCGCACCGGCGAGGCCAGTGAGCAGACCCATCTGCGACACCGACCCGGTGCCGCGGAGCACCAGGAGCGGAATCGCCACATAGGAGAACGAGTCGCCCGCGACGGACAGCGTCTGCACTACCCAGAACAGCGTGAAGTCGCGATCTCGCCACAGCGACGCGGAGACCATGGCGTATTGGATCATTCACAGCGTGTGTTCGTCAGTATCGATGAGCGTTAACATCCTCACATTGACGTGCGTACGGTATGTTTTGCGTGTATGAGAGCGATCTTCGCCGTGATCCCCGCAATCCTTCTCGCCGTCACCGCCGCACCGGCTGAAGCGGCTGGCCACGGGTACTCCTGGAAGCTCGCCGAGACCGGTTCCACCGCCCGCCTCCGCGGCCTCGACGTGGTCAGCGCCAAGGTCGCCTGGGCCAGCGGTTCGGCCGGCACCGTGCTGCGCACCGTCGACGGTGGACGCACCTGGGCGCAGGTCGGCCCGCCGGACACCGCCGACCTCCAGTTCCGCGACATCGAGGCGTTCGGCGCCGACCGTGCCGTCGCGCTGTCGATCGGCGAGGGGGAGGCGTCCCGCGTGTACGCGACCGGCGACGGCGGCCGCACCTGGACCGAGGCGTTCCGCAACGACGACCCGCGCGCGTTCTACGACTGCATGGCGTTCTTCGACCACCGTCGCGGGCTGGCGCTCTCCGACCCGGTCGACGGGAGGTTCCGGATCGCGTCCACAGTGGATGGTGGGCGCTCGTGGCGGGTGCTGCCCGCCGACCGGATGCCGGACGCCCTGGCGGGCGAGTTCGCGTTCGCGGCCAGCGGCACCTGCCTGGTGACCTCCGGGCCGTTCGCCTTCTTCGCGACTGGGGGAGGCGCGACCGCGCGGGTCTTCGCCTCACCGGACGGCGGGCGGAGATGGAAGGCCGCCGATTCGCCGGTCCCCAGTGGAGCGTCGGCGGGCATCTACTCGCTCGCCTTCCGCGACCCGTGGCACGGCATCGCGGTGGGCGGCGACTTCGCGGCACCCACCGCCGCCCCCGACGGCGCCGCGACCAGCCGCGACGGCGGGCGCACGTGGCAGGTCGCGCGGACCGTGCCGGGGGAGTACCGCTCCGGCGCCGCCTGGGTGCCGTGGAGGTGGAACACCGCGCTCGCGGTCGGCCCCACCGGCAGCGACGTCTCGCGGGACGGCGGCCGTACGTGGACCCGCTTCGACACCGGCAGCTTCGACGCGGTCGACTGCGCGCCCGACGGCACCTGCTGGGCGTCGGGCGAGCAGGGACGGCTGGCCCGGCTCCGTAAGTGATTTCTCACAGCGCTTGTCCGGCGCGTTGAGAGGGCACCCTTTCGTACCAATGATGGTATTTAGGGGTGAATTCGTTTTCGTGGCGCGCTCGCGGCGGCGCGGCCCTGGCCGTGCTGCTCGCGGGCGTCGCGGGGTTTGTGTTCATCCGGCCGGGGGCCGCGGCGGCGCCGCCGCGGCCGAACATCCTGCTGCTGGTCCTCGACGACGCGCGCACCGGGTCGACCGAGGTGATGTCCAAGATGGAGGGTTGGCTGCGGCGCGACGGGACGTACTTCCCGAACACCGTCGCCACCACCCCCAGCTGCTGCCCGAGCCGCGCGTCGCTGCTGAGCGGCCGCCACACGCACAACCACGGGGTCAACCAGCAGGACGCGATCGGCCGCTACGACCACCGCCGCACGATCCAGCACGACCTCAAGGCCGCCGGCTACGGGACCGCCGCGGTGGGCAAGCTCTTCAACCGGTGGCCGCTGGAAGAACGGCCGCCGGGCTTCGACCACTGGGCGCTCACCCACGGGGGGTACGACGGCGCGTGGTTCTCGATCGAGGGGAAGAGCCGGCGGGTGGGCTACTCGACCACGTTCATCGGCGAGCAGGTCAACCGGTACCTGGACGGCTTCGAGTCGGACGACGCGCGGCCGTGGTTCGTGTACGCGGGCTTCACCGCGCCGCACTCCCCCTACACGCCGGAGGACCGGTACGCGAAGCGCTCGTTTCCGTGGGACGGCAACCCGGCGGTGCGCGAGACGGACCGGCGCGACAAGCCGTCGTGGGTGCGGAAGTATTCGGTGGGGTTCGAAGAGGGCCGTGCCACGCGGACGGCGCAGCTGCGCACGTTGCTGTCGGTGGACGATGCCGTGGAGTCGGTGCGGCAGCACCTGGCCGCCCGCGGGGAGCTGGAAAACACGCTGGTGGTGCTTCTCTCGGACAACGGCAAGGCGTGGGGCGAGCACGGGCTGCCCGGCAAGTTCACGCCGTACCTGGAGTCGGTCAACGTGCCCGTCTACCTGTGGTGGCCCGGGCACGTGCGGGCCGGCGCCGCCGACCCCCGGATGGCCGCCCTCGTCGACGTGACGCCGACGCTGCTGGCCGCCGCCGGCCTGCGCCCGAGCTACGAGGTGGACGGCCGGTCGCTGCTCGGCCCGTCGCGGCGGGAGCGGATCCTGATGGAGTACTGGCGCGACCCGGCGAACGGGAGCTTCCCGACCTGGGCGTCGCTCTTCGCGTGGGGCCGCTACCAGTATACGGAGTACTACGACGCGGACGGCCGCCGGACCGAACGCGAGTACTACGACCTGACCACCGACCCCTGGCAGCTGACGAACCGCCTGGCCGGCGGCGAGGAGCCCCCGGCCGGATTGGCGGAGGCCCTGGCCGGTCAACGCCGGTGCGCCGGCTCAGGCTGCGCCTGACCCGCCACCGGATTTGGCGGAGTTGATCAGGGGTGGGTGGGCGAAAGATTTGAGCTGCCCCTGGGGTGGGGCTTTATCCCAATGTCTCTTCCGGATGGCGGCTGCGGGGTCTCGTCGCCGCGAGTAACCGCTCTGGCGGTGTGAGTGGTGCGAGATTCGAGATCTAGGAGAGTTAGGGTGCCATTTCAACCCAAAGTCTCCTAGATCTCGACGTTTCCGACCCCCACTGGTGACGCGGCGTGAGGGCGGCGGAAGGTAGGGGTCTTTGGAGCTTGTCTCGCGAGCCCCGGCAGTGGACGGCCGGTGATCTCGGCTCGGCCCGCGAGCCGCCGGCCGGGCGGTGCACGGTCCGGAGCTGACGCGAAGGCGGGGAAATCTGCCTCGACGTAGGGGGCACGACGGGCGGCGGCCGCTACTCCGCAAGCCTTCTACAGGAAGCTGACCGGCGGCGGCTCATTGCCGGGGCGCCACTTGATGCCGCAGCCGAGGCTCGGCACGTGCGGCTCCGGCACGGCCTCGCCACGCAGCGCGGTGTCCGCGGCGGCGCGCAGCAGGTCGCCGGTGACCGGCAGGTCGTTCTTCGGCCGCGCCTCGTCGAACGCGCCCCGGTAGACAAGCCGCCGCTGCGCGTCGTACAGGAAGAAGTCCGGCGTGCACGCGGCGGCGTAGGCCTTGGCCACCTCCTGCGAGCTGTCCACCAGGTAGGGGAAGGTGAACCCGGCCCGCTCCACCTGCGCGGCCAGCCCCGGCACGTCGTCGTCCGGGTAGTTGTCGACGTCGTTGCTGCATATGGCGACGGTGGCGAGCCCCTTGCCCGCATACTCGGCGGCGAACGCGCCGAGCGCCGACTCGATGTGCCGCACGTAGGGGCAGTGGTTGCTGAGGAAGACGACGAGCAACGCCGGCGCGGACACGTCGGTGAGCTTCACCTCCGGCCCGGCGACCGAAGGCAGAGCGAAGTCCGGCGCGGGCGTGCCCAACGGCACGAGAAACGACGAAACGGCCATGGGGGAGAGGGTAGTCCGCGCCGCGCGAATCCGGCCGGGTGGCCTTTGCCACCTCCGCGAGTGGAGGGCGTGGGGCTGGGTGGCCTTGGGGTGTCCGGGTGTGGGGCGTGGGGCTGGGCGGCTTTGGGGTGTCCGGGTGTGGCGGCCTGCCGTCAGGCGCCGGGCCGGATGAGGCCGGTCTCGTAGGCCAGGATGACCGCCTGGACGCGGTCGCGCAGGTCGAGCTTGGCCAGGATGCGCTTCACGTGGGTCTTGACCGTCGACTCCTCGACGATCAGCGACTTTGCGATCTCCGCATTGGACAGCCCGCGCGCGACAAGCTCCAGCACATCGCGCTCGCGCGGCGTCAGCTCCCGCAGCCGGCGGCCCGCGCTCGGGTCGGGCTGCGGCTGGCGAGCCATGCGGTCGATCACCGTGCGGGTGACCGACGGCGAGAGCAGCGACTCACCGCCCGCGATCGTGTGGATCGCCTCGATGAGCTGCTCCGGCCGGGTGCGCTTGAGCAGAAACCCCGAAGCACCCGCACTCAGCGCACCGAACACGTAGTCGTCGTCCTCGAACGTCGTCAACATCAGGATTCGGGTCTCCGGCGCCGCCGCGATCAGCTCGCGGGTGGCCGCGATGCCGTCGAGGCGAGGCATGCGCACGTCCATAAGCACGACGTCGGGCGAGAGGCGCCGGACGCTGTCGACCGCGGCCCGCCCATCGGCCGCCTCACCGACGACGTCGATGGACTCGTCGCTGGACAGGACCGCCCGCAGCCCCGCACGCATGAGATCGTCGTCGTCCACGACCAGCACCCGGATCACGCCGCCGCCCCGATCGGTGCCGCTCCCGGCCCGCCGCGCGCCCGCGCGGCGGCGGCGGCGGTCGGACGCGCTGAAGCGGTCAGCCGTGCCGGTCGTGGTGGTGAAGCCGGCAGGGTGGGCCGCGCTGCTGGTGGCCATGAAGCCGGTCGGGTCGGCCGTGTTGCTGGTGGTGGTGGGGTCGGCCGTGGGGTCTGGTGGTCGGTCATGCTGGCTGGCCGTGGGGTAGGTGCGCGTGCAGGCGGAAGATGCCGCGCTCGGCCGCCGCGTCGAGGGTGCCGCCGAGCAGGGTGGCGCGTTCGCGCATGCCGACGATGCCGTGGCCGCCGCCGGTCGACGCCGCGGCCGCGGTCGGGTTGGTGACCGTGATGTCGACAGCGTCCGCCGCGAACCGCACCGCCACGTCCGCGGTGCCCCGCCCGTGCCGTGCCGCGTTGGTCAGCGCCTCTTGCAGGATCCGGTAGGCCGCCCAGGCCACGCCGTGCGGCAGCGCCCGGCCCGGCGGCGGGATCTCGGCGGCGATGGCCAGGCCGCCGGCCCGGTGGCGCTCGACGAGCTCGGCCAGCGCGGTGGGGTCGGCGGGCGCGGGTGGGACCGGGCCGTCGTCGCGGAGGGCCCGGACCAGGCGGTCGATCTCGCCGATCGTGCCGCGGGCGACGTCCTCGATCGCGGAGATCGCCTGCCGCGAGCCGTCGGGGTCGCGGCCGTGCAGCAGGCGGGCGGCGCCGGCCTGGACGAGGATCACGTTGATCGCGTGACCGGCGGAGTCGTGCAGCTCGCGGGCGATGCGGGTGCGCTCCTCGGCCACCGCCAGCCGCCGCTCGCGCTCGGCCTCCCGCCCGGCGCGGCGGGCCTGCTCCTCCAGCTCGGCCATCCGCTCGCGGCGCATCCGCGCACGGTCGCCGGCGAGGTAGAGCGTGGCGGCGACTAGGGCGAGCCCCAGCAGCTCGGGCACGAGGATCGCGCCGACGTCCTCCCCGCGCAGCAGGTAGGCGAACCCCAGCAGCGGCGCGAACGCGAGCGCCACCTGAAGCGCCAGCCGGCGGCGCCACGGCCGCGGATCACCGCCGTAGGCCGAGCCGAGCGTGTAGATCGCGATGCCGGGGCCGAGCGGCAGGTCGAACGGGTATCCGAACCGGTACAGCAAGCCGCTCGCCGCGAACGTCATCAGGCACACCGCCATCGGCGCCCGCCGGCGGACCGCGAGCGGCAGGGCGGTCGCCGCGGCCAGCAGGACGCCCGGGCCGTCGAGGTGACGCACCCCGGCATCGGGCGTGCCCAGCCCGTCTGACGCCAGGACGCCCACCGACAGGACCAGCGCGAGCACGGCGAGACCCGCGTCGAGGGCGTCGCTGCGGCGGATCACGTTTCGAGCCTAGGCCAGGGGGACGCCACTCCGGATCGCCCCGTGGAGGCACGTTGCGTACCCCCTCGGGGGGACAGGTGGTTCGCCCCGCGGCGCGACGCGGTGGAGCGCCCGCCGTTCCTAACGTGTCCCGCATGCCCGTTTCCGCGCCGTCCCGCGCCACCGCCACGCGCACATCCCGGCTGGCCCGCCTCGCCGGCTGGTCCCAGGAGCACCGGTGGTGGGCGCTCGCCCTGTGGGTGCTCGCCCTCGCCGCGGTGACGGTCGGTTCACAGGCGGTCGGCAGCGCGTACCACAACGACTTCTCCCTGCCCGGCACGGAGTCGCAGCGCGCGGTCGACACGCTGCGCGAGCGCGCGCCGGTCCGGGCCGGCGACACGGTCCAGATCGTGGTGCAGGACGCTGGCGGCGTGACCGCGCCGGCCGCGCGCGAGCGGGTCGAGGCCATGCTCGGCCGGGTGCGCGCGTTGCCGCACGTCGCCGACGTCCAGAGCCCTTATGGCGGGCCGGGTGCGGTCTCGGCGGACGGCACGATCGCGTACGCCACGGTCACCCTCGACCGCCAGGCGCAGGACGTGCCGACCGACGACGTCCGCGCGATCATCGACACGGCTCAGGCAGCCGAGGGCAGCGGCCTGCGCGTCGAGCTGGGCGGCGACGCGGTGCGCGGGGCCGAGGAGAGCGAGGGCGGCGCCGCCGAGGGCATCGGTCTACTCGCCGCGCTGGTGATCCTGGTGCTGCTGTTCGGCTCGCTGCTGGCGGCCAGCCTGCCGATCGTCATCGCGGTGTTCGCGGTGGGCAGCTCGATCGGGCTCGTCGTGCTCGCCTCGCACCTGGCCACCATCGCCGACTTCACCCCGCCGCTGATGATCCTGGTCGGGCTCGGCGTCGGCATCGACTACGCCCTGCTCGTCTTCTCCCGATACCGCGCCGAGCTGATCGCCGGTCTAGGGCGGTCTGGGCCGGGACCGTCAGGCGAGGCGGGCGCCGGCCGTGCCGAGCTGGTCGCCGGTCTGGGGCAGCCTGGGTCGGGACCGTCGGGCGGCGGAGGTGTGGACGGGGCCGGTCCCGGACGCGGCACCGGCGGAGGCGCGGACCGGGCCGAGGCCGCGCGTATCGCGCTCGACACGGCCGGCCGGACGGTCTTCTTCGCCGGTTGCACGGTGATCATCGCGCTGATGGGGCTCGTCGCGCTCGGGCTCGGCTCGCTCCAAGGTGTGGCCGTCGCGGTCGCGGTGACGGTGTTCGTCACCATGGTCGCGTCGCTGACGCTCCTGCCGGCGCTGCTCGCCGTCTTCGGCCGCCGCATCGAGCGTGGTGTCCGGCGCCGCGCCGGTCGGGCCCGCCGTCCGGAGGGAGACCGCTGGCGGCGCTGGGCGGCCTGGGTGCAGCGTCGCCCGTGGAGCGCGGCGCTCGTGTCGGTGGCCGCGCTGCTCGCCATCACGGCGCCGGCGTTCGGCATCCGTCTCGGCTTCGCCGACGCCGGCAACGACGCGCCGTCCACGACCAGCCGTCAGGCGTACGACCTGCTGGCCCAGGGCTTCGGTCCGGGCTTCAACGGCCCGCTGATCGTGGTCGTCGAGGGCGACCCGGCCGCCGCGGCGCCCGCCGCCCGCGCCCTCGACGAGGTGCCCGGCGTGGCCACGACCGTGGCGCCTCCGCCCTCCGGCGACGTCGCGACGCTCATCGTCTTTCCGGCGTCCAAGCCGCAGGACGCGCAGACCCACGACCTGGTGCAGCGGCTGCGCGAAGACGTGCTGCCGCCGCTGTCCCGGGAGACCGGCGCGACGTTCCTGGTCGGCGGCAGCGTGGCGGCGACCGAAGACTTCGCCGACGCGGTCGCCGGCCGGCTCCCGCTCTTCGTGGCCGTGGTGGTCGGGCTGTCGGCGCTGCTGCTGATGGCCGTGTTCCGCTCGCTGTTGATCCCGGTGAAGGCCGCGGTGCTCAACCTGCTCAGCGTCGGCGCCTCGATGGGCGTGATCACGCTGGTCTTCCAGCACGGCCTGTTCGGCGTCCAGCCCGGCCCGATCGAGGCATACGTGCCCGTCATGGTCTTCGCGATCGTGTTCGGCCTCTCGATGGACTACGAGGTCTTCCTGCTCTCCCGCATGCACGAGGAGTGGGAGCACCGCCGCGACGCACCCGCGGCCGTCCGCGAAGGCCTGGCCACGACCGGCCGGGTGGTCACCGCGGCGGCGGCCATCATGGTGGTGGTGTTCGGCGCGTTCCTGCTGAGCCCGGACCGGATGCTCCAGCAGTTCGGCCTGGGGCTGGCGGTGGCGGTCCTCCTCGACGCGGTCGTCATCCGCTGCCTCGTGCTGCCGGCGGTGATGCAGCTGCTCGGCGCCCGCGCGTGGTGGCTCCCGCGCCCGGTCGCCCGCATCCTGCCGAGGCTGGCCCTAGAGCGCCCAACGCCCGACTGACCCGCGCGCACTGGCAGGCCCGCGCGCACCCGCCGGGGCCGAGCGCCGCCGGCCCGAGCGCCGCCGGCCCGAGCGCCGCCCGGGCCGAGCGCCGACGGCGCGAGTGCAACGGCCCGAAGACGACCCCGCGACCGAAGAGGACACGACGGCGGGAGGCCATAATGGACGGATGCTGAGGTGGGAGTACGCGTTGTTGGTCCGTCGCCGGGAGGCGTCGGGGCCGTCCGAGTGGCGCATGTCGTATACCTGGTACTCGCCGGACGGGACCCGGCAGGATGTGTCCGCGCTCGGCGACACCGCGGTCTCGCACCTCAACCGGGCCGGTGCCCGCGGCTGGGAGCTCGTGGCCACCGAGGAAGACATCAACAACCTCGAAGGCACCACGGAGGTCCATCGTTACTACCTCAAGCGCCCCTTGCCCGAGGCCGAGGCGCTCCCGTAGAGCGCCGGCGGGCCGCCTGGAGGTAGTCGCGGTTGAGCTGGCCGATGGTCTCCAGCGGGATGCCCTTCGGGCACACGGCCGTGCACTCGCCCGTGTTGGTGCAGCCGCCGAAGCCGGCCTCGTCGTGCGCCGCCACCATGTCGAGGACGCGCGACTGGCGTTCCGGCTGTCCCTGTGGCAGGCGGGCGAGGTGGGTGACCTTCGCGGCGGTGAAGAGCATCGCGGAGCCGTTCGGGCAGGCGGCCACGCAGGCGCCGCAGCCGATGCAGGTGGCGGCCTCGAAGGCGGCGTCGGCGTCGGCCTTGGGCACCGGGATGGCGTGTGCGTCGGGGGCGCTGCCGGTCGGCGCGCTGACGTAGCCGCCGGCCTGGATCACGCGGTCGAGCGCGCCGCGGTCGACCACGAGATCCTTGACGACGGGAAAGGCTCGCGCCCGCCACGGTTCGACGTCGATCGTGTCGCCGTCGCGAAAGTGTCGCATGTGGAGCTGGCACGTGGCGGTCGCCGGCGCCGGGCCGTGCGCGACGCCGTTGATGACGAGGCCGCACGCGCCGCAGATGCCCTCGCGGCAGTCGTGGTCGAACGCCACCGGCTCGGCGCCGTCGAGGGTGAGGCGCTCGTTCAGCGCGTCGAGCACCTCGAGGAAGGACATGCCGGGCGAGACGTCGGCGACCTCGTAGGCCACCATCCGGCCACGCTCCCGCGGGCCGGCCTGCCGCCAGATGCGCAAGGTCAGATTCACGGCAGCCGCCTCACAAAAGAACTCGTCGATCCGCGTGCTCGCGGGTTGGCGTGCCGCCAGACGCGCAAGGTCAGATTCACAGCAGCCGCCTGAAAAAACGATCTCATCGATAGCTCCGCTGGCTCGGCGTCACGTGCGCGAACTCCAGGTCCTCCCGATGCAGCACCGGCGCCCCACCGGTCCACTCCCAGGCCGCCACGTACGCGAAGCGCGCGTCGTCGCGCAGTGCCTCGCCGTCCGGGGTCTGGCTCTCCGCCCGGAAGTGGCCGCCGCACGACTCGGTGCGGTGCAGCGCGTCCACGCACATCAGCTCGGCCAGCTCCAGGAAGTCGGCCACCCGGCCGGCCCGTTCCAGGGACTGGTTGAACCCGGCGGACGACGGCACCCGGACGCGGGCCCAGAACTCGTCCCGCAGCGACCTGACCAAGGAGATCGCCTTGCGCAGGCCGGCGTCCGTGCGTTCCATGCCGCAGTGGTCCCACATGATGCGGCCCAGCTCGCGGTGGAAGGAGTCGACGGTGCGGTCGCCGTTCACCGAGAGCAGCCGCGCCACGCGATCCCGCACGTCGGCGAGCGCGGCCGACGGGTCCACCGGCGGGAAGGGCCCGTCGGCGAGGTAGTCGTTGATCGTGTTGGGCAGCACGAAGTAGCCGTCCGCCAGGCCTTGCATGAGCGCCGAAGCGCCGAGCCGGTTGGCGCCGTGGTCGGAGAAGTTGGCCTCGCCGATCACGAAGAGGCCGGGGATCGTCGACTGGAGGTCGTAGTCGACCCACAGCCCGCCCATCGTGTAGTGCACGGCGGGGTAGATGCGCATCGGCACCTCGTACGGGTCCTCGCCGGTGATCCGCTGGTACATCTCGAAGAGGTTTCCGTAGCGGGCGGCGACCGCCGGCCGCCCCAGCCGCGCGATCGCGTCCGCGAAGTCCAGGTACACGCCCAAGCCGCCCGGCCCGACTCCGCGCCCCTCGTCGCACACGTTCTTGGCGGCGCGGGAGGCGATGTCGCGAGGGACGAGGTTGCCGAACGACGGGTACATCCGCTCCAGGTAGTAGTCGCGCTCTGCCTCGGGGATGTCGCCCGGCGCGCGCCCGTCGCCGGAGCGGAGCGGCACCCACACGCGGCCATCGTTGCGCAGCGACTCGCTCATCAGGGTCAGCTTCGACTGGTGCGGGCCGCTCTGCGGAATACACGTGGGATGGATCTGGGTGAAGCACGGGTTGGCGAAGAGCGCGCCCCGGCGGTGCGCGCGCCAGGTGGCGGTGACGTTGCAGCCCTTGGCGTTGGTGGAGAGGAAGAAGACGTTGCCGTAGCCACCGGTGGCGAGCACCACCGCGTCCGCGAGCTCGGTCGTCACCTCGCCGGTGACAAGGTCGCGCACCACGATCCCGCGCGCCCGCCCGTCGGCCACGACGAGGTCGAGCATCTCGTGCCGTTCGAACGAAAGGACGGACCCGGCGGCGACCTGCCGGGACAGCGCCTGGTAGGCGCCGAGCAGCAGCTGCTGCCCGGTCTGCCCGCGCGCGTAGAACGTGCGGGACACCTGCGCGCCGCCGAAGGAGCGGTTGTCGAGCAGCCCGCCGTACTCCCGCGCGAACGGCACACCCTGCGCCACGCACTGGTCGATGATCTCGACGGAGACCTGGGCGAGACGGTACACATTGGACTCACGCGAGCGGAAGTCGCCGCCCTTCACCGTGTCGTAGAAGAGGCGGTGCACGGAGTCGCCGTCGTTGCGGTAGTTCTTGGCCGCGTTGATGCCGCCCTGCGCCGCGATCGAGTGGGCGCGGCGGGGGCTGTCCTGGTAGCAGTACGACTTCACCCGGTACCCGGCCTCGCCGAGCGTCGCGGCGGCCGAGGCGCCGGCGAGGCCCGTGCCCACGACGATGACCGTGAGGCGGCGGCGGTTGGCCGGGTTGACCAGCCGGGCCTCGAAGCGCCGCCGGTCCCACCGCGTCTCGAGCGGCCCATCCGGCGCGCGCGAGTCCTTGATCGGAGCACCCTCGGAGAACATCAACCCACCAAACCCACCATCACGGCGAACGGAACGGACAGGAAGCCGGCGCACAACCCCACCGCGACCACCAGCGCGACCACCCGGGCGCGGCGCTCACCAGCCGCCGTGTGCTGCCCGAGCGTGCGCACCGCGCTGAACACCCCGTGCCGCAGGTGGAAGCCGACCGCCAGCACGGCGAGCGTGTAGAAGAGCGTCACGTACCACCGCTCCGGCGCGAAGTCGGCGACCACGTTGGCGTACGGGTGCGCCCGGTCGCCGACCGGGTTGAGCGTGCCGGTGGTGAGGTCGAGCACGTGGTACACGGCGAAGAGCAGGATGATCACGCCACCCCACCGCATCGTGCGGGCGGCGTAGCTGCCCTGGACGGGCCGGCGGTGCGCGTACCGGACGGGGCGCGCGGCCCGGGCCCGCAGCGCGAGGGAGGTCGCCGCCGCCACGTGGGCGACCAGCGCCACGGTGAGCACGGACCGCTGGATCCACAGGTACCCGGAGTGGGGGAGCAGTGGCGCGCCGATCGTGCGCAGCCAGTGCGCGTAGTGGTCGAACGACTCGGCCCCCACGAACACCTTGAGGTTGCCGACCATGTGCGCCACCAGGAACAGCATCAGCAGGATGCCGCTCACCGCCATCAGCGCCTTTTGACCGACCGTGCTCACGCGGCCGACGTTAGGTCGGTGCGTTCGATTCGTCCAATACATCGTTGCCGCAGGAGCGATAGCTGTAGGCTATCGAGCGTGCAGCTCCAGCAGCTCCGGTACTTCGTGGCCGTCGCCGATGAGCGCCACTTCACACGCGCGGCGGCCGGCCTCGGCGTGGCACAGCCGACGCTGAGCAAGCAGATCCACAGCCTGGAGCGCGACATCGGCGCCCCGCTGCTCGACCGCACCCGGGGTGCCGTGACGCTCACCCCGGCCGGCGCCGCGCTGCTGCCGATCGCGCGGCGTGTGCTCGCCGACGTGGAGACCGCCCGCCGCGAGGTGCAGGAGCTGGTCGGCCTGCGCCGCGGCCGGGTGCGGCTCGGCGCCACGCCCAGCCTCTCCACCAGCCTGGTCGCGCGGGTGCTGCCCCGCTTCCGCGCCGCCCACCCCGGCATCGACCTGCACGTCGAGGAGAGCGGCTCGCAGGACCTCGTCCGCCATCTCACCGAGGGCGGCCTCGACCTCGCGCTGGTCATCCTGCCGCCGCACGGCATCGACCCGGCCCTGCGCGCCGAGCCGATCCTCCGCGAAGACCTCGTCGTCGCCTCGGCCGTACCCCTCCCGGCCGCCGCCGGTGGCATGCCCATCGCGGAGCTGCGGCACCGCCCGCTGGTCATGTTCCGCAAGGGGTACGACCTGAGAGACGCCACCTTGAACGCGTGCCACGCGGCCGGGTTCGAGCCGTCGTTCGCGGTCGAGGGCGGCGAGATGGACGCGGTGCTCAGCTTCGTCGCCGCGGGCCTGGGCGTGGCGGTGGTGCCGAGCATGGTGCTGGCCGGCCACCCGGCGCTGCACTCCGCGCCGCTGGCCCGGCCCGGCATCCAGCGCACGGTCGCGATCGCCGAGCGCCGCGAGTCCACACCCACCCACGCGGCCGCGGCACTGCGCGGCGCGATCATGGATTTCCTGCGAGACTGAGCGCGTGGATCACTCCGACGTGCTGCGCTGGGTCGACGCGTACGAGCGGGCGTGGCGCTCGCCGGGCACCACGACGCTCGGCGAGATCTTCACCGATGACGCGAGCTACCTCCAGGGGCCGTACAGGGAGCCGGTCGTCGGCCTGCCCGCGATCGCGCGGATGTGGGAGGCCGAGCGGGAGGGGCCCGACGAGGCGTTCGACATGAGCCGCGACGTGGTGGCCGTCGAGGGCGACACCGCGGTCGTCCGGGCCGAGGTGCGCTACGGCCCGCCGCTCGACCAAGAGTGGCGCGACCTGTGGATCCTCCGCTTCGCCGCGGACGGGCGGTGCGCCTGGTTCGAGGAGTGGCCGATCGCCCCGGGCCATTGACACCTGGCGATCAATCGGCGGATCTTGGGACGATACGGACTATCTCCTGGGGAGGTGGTCCTCATGTCCACGTCGTTGTCCGACACCCCGACCCGCACCGGCCGCGCCACGGAGGTCGCCACGCCGCGCGAAGACCTCGTGGCGGTGGTGCTGGGCGCCTGCTTCGTCGGGGGCGCGCTCTCCGACGGGTGGGCGCACGTCAACATCCTCGACACGATCGAGGGGTTCTTCACGCCATGGCACGCGCTGCTCTACTTCGGCTTCGCCGCCACCTCCGCGTGGATCTTCTTCCTCGCGTACCGGCGGCGTGAACGGCACCCCTACTGGTGGCGCGACGCGTGGCCCAGCGGCTACCGCACCGGCGCGCTCGGCGTCCTGATCTTCCTCGGCGCCGGGCTCGCCGACATGGTGTGGCACGAGACGATCGGCGTGGAGGTGGGCCTCAACGCCGCGTTCAGCCCGAGCCACATGGCGCTGGTCTTCGCCGCGGTGCTGATGCTGAGCAGCCCGCTGCGCTCGTGGTGGGCGACCGGCGCCGGCGGCGGCCTGCGCCTCGCGACCGGCGTGGCCTCGCTCGCGCTCACGGCCATGTTCGCCACGATCCTGCTCAGCCACTCGATCGCGTTCCGCACCGCGCGTCCCACCGTGCCCTACGAGGCGATCGACGACGCCCGCGCCGCGGACCTGCCGGCGCAGGTGCTGGCGGTGCAGGGCGTCGGCGCGTACCTCGTCACGACGATCCTCCTCGCCGCGGCCGTGCTGCTGGCCCACCGGCGGCGGCCGACGCCCGGTGTCGCGACGGCGGTCGTCGGCGGCGTGGCGCTGTTCATGATGGTCATGAACGAGTTTCCCGCCCCGCAGGCCGCGGGAGCGCTCGGCGCGGTGCTCGGGGCGGCGGTCGCCGACCTGGTCCTGGTACGGCTGGACGCCACCCGCGGCACGGACGCGGCGCTCCGCCTGCCGATCGCCGGCGCGGTCTTCGCCGGTGCGGTGTGGAGCGGCCACCTGCTCGGCCTGCACCTGGCAGAGGGCGTCCGCTGGCCGGCCGAGATGTGGACCGGCCTGGTGGTGCTCTGCGCGATCCTCGGCGCACTGCTCGGCGGCCTGCTCGCCCGTCCCGCTGCGCATGCGCACAGCTGACTTTCAGTAGCCTTTCAGCCCTCGGCGCTACCGTCGCGGCATGGACGAAAGCAGGGCCCAGCGGGTCGTCGACGCGCTCCGCGACCGCGGCGTGCCGGCACACCTGGAGCGGGCGGGCGTCGCGCAGTACGGCGTACGGATCGCGCTGCGCGACGGCCGCCAGGCGATGTGGGACACCGACGGCACCGCGGGCCTGGAGGCCCAGGTCATGCGCGACGGCGTGCTGGTCGGCTTCGTGCCGCACATCCAGGGCTCGGAAAACTTCGACGAGCACCAGGTAGTCGACGCGATCGCCCGCACCGACTACGACCAGCCGATCGCCCGGCAGCGCGCCACGGCCCCGCCCGCCGCCGCACCGCTCCCGCGCGAGGGCGGCTTCTTCCGCCGCTTCAGGCAGGGCTTTCGCGAGTAGCGCGGCTCAGGTGCGCCCGCCCCCACGCGCGCGCCTCCTCCACCAGCGGCAGCACGGTCTTGCCGTAGGTGGTCAGCGAGTACTCCACCGGGGCGGGCGCCTCACCCGTCGGCTGGCGCGCCACGATGCCGTCGTCGACGAGCTCGCGCAGCTGCTCGGCCAGCACCTTTTGCGAGATGCCGGGCACGGCCTGCCGCAGCGCCGCGAAGTGCCGCGGCGACTCGGCCAGCCAGTAGACGATGATCAGCTTCCACTTACCGCCGACCGCCGCGAGCGCGGCCGTGAGTGGGCACCCGGTGACAGGATTGGGCCGACCGTTACCTCGAGGTGCGTTCTTGGGCTCGCCCACGGCCGTGATTATAGTCCGCTTCATGATTGTGGAAGTACGCACATATCGGATCACGCCCGGCCGCCGAGCGGAATTCGTCGAGATCTTCGAAAAGCGCGTCGTGCCGCTGCACCGCGAGTACGGAATCGCGGTGCTGGGTCCGTTTCTCGACACCGAGAACCCCCACCGTTTCATCTGGCTGCGCGGCTTTCCGTCGCTGGCCGAGCGCGACCGGATGAAGGCCGCTTTCTATGGCGGCGACGTGTTCAGGAACGAGCTGGAGGGCATCCTGATCCCGATGCTGGAAAGCTACGACGTAACCCTCTGTCAATCCACTGACCTGTTCGGCTGACATTTTTCCGCCGCTGTCATCCCTCCCGGGGAATGCGACCTTGTCGATGTCTTGATATCGTCCGCTGATCGTACGATCGCGGAGGGTGACACAGGCCTGATGACCAGTACGCCGGCATGTCGGACAGCGGTGCGCGCACTGCTGCTGGCCGGTGCGGCGGTGGTCGCCTACCTGGTGCTCGCCCTCTTCGACAGACCCGCGAGAGCGGATGGCGGCGGCCTGGACCTGGGCCCGCTCCCGACCGACCGTTTGGCGGCCACGCTGCCGCACCACGCGCCCGAGCCGCCACCCGCCCCACCGGAGGTCACCCGCGGCGACGCCCCACCCACGATGACGAAGGCCACGCGGGGCGACGCCCCGCCCAAGGCGGCGAAGGCCACCCGCGGCGACGTGCCGCCCACGGTGGCGAAGGCCGCGCGGGGCGACGCCCCGCCCGGGGCGGCGAAGGCCACAAAGGGCGACACCCCAGACCGCGACACCGGACCGGACCGCCTCCCAACTGGTGACGCTGGCCGAGATCGCACCCCAAGCGGTGACGCTGGCCGAGATCGCACTCCAGACCGCGACGGCGGTCGGGACCGCGCCTCAGGCGGTGACACCGGACTGACGGCCGCCATTTTCGGGGATCCCGCGGATGGACCGACCGACACCGCGACGGCCCGCACCCTGGTGACCGAGATCCTGGCCGACACGACGACCGCCGCGACCGGGGCGCCAGCGGGCACCACAACGAAGACCCCGCCGAGCGGCGCCCCCACGACCGCCGCCACCGGGATCCTCGCGGACACGACCGCCGAGGCCGGCCGCGCCCTGACGACCACCGCGGCCGACACCCTTGGGGCCGCCGTGCCGATCGGCGCCCTGACCACCACCGGGACCGGGATCCTCGCGGACACCACGGCCGTCGTCAGCGACACCCTGCGGGCCACGGCGGCCGGTCTCGTCGGGGCCGTCCCCTTGGAGCCTGTCCTCCGGCTGGTGGAGGCCGCCGTGTTCCGCCCGCTCCAGCCTGCCCCGGGCCCGGTGGTCGGCGGGCCGACCCCGGCGCCGGCGCCACCGCTCGCGCCGAGCGACCCAGCCGTCGTCCCGAGCGAGCCACCGGCGGTGCCGCAGGCGCCGCCCCTCGCGACCACGCCGGCCGTGGACGCGGCCGCGCGCCAGGCGACCGCGCCGGCCCCGCGGATGGACCGCGCGGCGGCCGGCATCGTGGGGGCGGTGGCCGGCGCCACCAGGGGTATCACCACGCCACCGTGGCCGCAGGACGCCGCCGCTGGCCGTGGGATCGCCGCCCGGGGTGGCGCACCCCTGCCCGGCTCGGGTTTCGGGGGGTGCGTGCCCGCGGGGTGCGCGCACACCACTGACGTGATCACCGGCGGTGGGCAGCCGCTGGTGTTGTCGGCCGTGTTCGCCGTGCGGCCGGAGGCGCGTGGCCGTCTTGTCGCGCCGCGCGCCGGCTTGGCCTTCGCCGGGCGGCGGCCCGGCGTCACGCCGCTTCCTGGCTGATCGCACCGCCTCGCAAAGGCGCCACAGGCAGCCCTTTCGCTAGATCGACTAGTGGGGCGGCGATGGAGTGCGCCCACTTTTCGGATTCGTGGTGTTGCGGTGTGCGGGTCGGCAGCGATGACCCATAGAGCGACGCGGAAATATCCGGCGGTCCACAAAGGACCGGAATAGAGCTGCGGGCACCAGAGATCGGAGAACACCCTCGTGATCCGCATCATGGTCGTCGAGGAGATGGGGTTGTTGCGGAGCGCGTTGCGCACCGTGCTGACGAGCGAACAGGACCTGGAGGTGGTGGCGGAGATCGACGACGGCACGGAGATCCTGCCGGTCGCCGGGCGGGAGCGCCCGGACGTGGTCGTCGTGGACGTGGACCTGACCGCCGCCGACACGCGTGGCCTGCTCATGCGGCTGCGTGAGGAGGTGCCGCGGGTGGCGGTGCTGGCGCTGAGCGGGCGCTGGACCGCCGACTCGCTGCGGCGGGCGCTGGCCGCGGGGACGCTCGGTTTCGCCGGCACGGACGTGACGCCGGCACAGTTCGTGCGGATCGTGCGGTCGGTGGCCGCCGGCAACCGGGTGATCGACCCGGCGGTCGCGGCGGCCGTGCTCAACCCCCCGCCCAACCCACTGACCAACCGCGAGCGGGAGATCCTCAGCGCCGCCGCGGAGGGCCTCCCGCCCAAGGAGATCGCCAACCGCCTCTACCTGGCGCACGGCACCGTGCGCAACCGCATGTCCGCGATCCTCCGCAAGACCGGGGCGCGCAACCGCCTCGAAGCCATCCGCCGCGCCCAGGAGAGGGGGTGGCTTTAGAGACCTTCAGGGTCCGCTCGAATAGGTTTCCCGGATTCGCGTCAGCTGCGGACCGCCGCTCCCGCCGGAGACCGCTGCGGCCGGCGGCTCGCAGCGCTCGCCGAAACCCCGGCCTCCGCTGCCAGGCCCGCGGTCCACGATCTACAGAAGACGGCCTTTGCGGGCCGGTTGCTGGCTGGTCTGTCGGGAAGGCTGTCGAGCCGCGCGCATTGATGCTTCACGCCCGACGGCCTCCCCGGGTGGCGGCGGGCCGACCAGGGTGGCCACTCTAGGGAAGCAGAGCAAACGCGTCCCGCGCGCACCTACCCCAACCCGGGCCTAAGGCCCGGCGCAGCCGCTGGGGTGAGCGTGACCAGCGGCGGATGGGTGAGGCCGCGGGAGCAACGGCATGGACCACGACGGGCGTCGCGGTAGCTCACATCTGCGCGCCTTGGCCCCAGAAGGGCAGCCCTCTCACCGCCTGGACGTCCAAGAGGGCTGCCCTCTTGAGGGGCGAGCGGCAGGGGAGGCGCTAGGAGAGGCGGGCCAGGCCCTCGGCGACCGACACGGCGAGGGGCGTCGTCTGGCGGCCGATGAGGCGGCTCAGGTCGCCGGTCTCGACGAGCAGCTTGCCCTCCTTCAGCGACACGTCGCAGCCGGCCAGCACCTGGGCGTAGCCCTCGGGCAGGCCCGCGCCCACCAGCGCCTGGGTGTACTCCGCCGGCGGCAGGTCGCGGTAGGCGACCTCCTTGCCACTCTGCCGGGACACCTCGGCGGCGAGCTCGGTGAGCGTGAACGGCTGGTCGCCACCCAGCTCGTACACCGTGTTGTCGTGGCCCTCACCGGCGAGGACGGCGGCCGCCGCGGCGGCGAAGTCGGCGCGCGGGGCCGCGGAGACCTTGCCGTCGCCGGCCGAGCCGAGGATCGCGCCGTGCTGGAGGGCGGGGGTGAGGTTGTCGGTGTAGTTCTCCACGTACCAGCTGTTACGCAGGAACGAGAACGGCAGTCCGCTGGCGCGGACGACCTCCTCGGTGGCGGCGTGCTCCGGCGCGATGGGCAGGTCGGTGTCGTCCGCGTACGGCGCGCTGGTGTACGCGATGAACGACACGCCGGCCTCGACCGCCGCCTCGACCGCGTTGGTGTGCTGCGGCACCCGCGCGCCCACCTCGCTGCCGGAGACGAGCAGCAGGCGGTCGACGCCCTTGAACGCGTCGGCCAGCGTCGACGGCTGGTCGTAGTCGGCCACGCGCACCTGCACGCCCAGCGCGGCCAGGTCGGCGACCTTCTCCGGGCTGCGCACGGCGGCGACGATCTCGCCGGCCGGGACGCCCCGGTCGAGCAGCGAACGAATGACGAGGCGGCCGAGGTGGCCACTGGCTCCGGTGACGGCAACGGTCATGAGGGACTCCACTAACTCCTAGAAAGCACTAACCAGTGGAGAGTACCCCATCATCAGGTAGTCTGTGGAACATGACGGAAGAGGCCCTGGAGGATCTTGTCGCCGACGTGTTCGCGCGCGCCTGCACCTCCCGCCTCGTGCTGGAAAACGTCGCCGGCAAGTGGGGCATCCTCGCCCTCGCCGCGCTCTCCGAGGGGACGTACCGGTTCAACGCGCTGCGCCGCCGGGTCGACGGCATCAGCGAGAAGATGCTGTCCCAGACGCTGCACGCGCTGGAGCGTGACGGCCTCGTGCGGCGCGACGCGCAGGCCACGATCCCGCCGAAGGTGGAGTACTCGCTGACCGAGTCGGGCAAGCGCATCGCGGAAAAGCTGATCGAGCTGATCGAACTGGTCGAGGGGGAGATGCCCGCGGTCCGCGCGGCGCAATCCGCCTACGACGAGCGGGCCTAGCGTCCCTCGATCAGCGCGGCCACCCCGTCGAGCAGCCGCGCCAGCCCGAACTCGAACGCGCGCGCCGGGTCGAGCGGCGCCTGGTACTCCTCGCCGGCCGCGGCGCCCACCCGGGTGGCCAGCGGAAAGCGGTCGGGGTCGTAGACCTTCTCCAGCTGCGGGGCGATCTCGGCCCACCACTCGTCGTCGGTCTTGCCGGTGTCCTTCGGTAGCGAGGCGGCGGCCAGCGCGCTGCGCACCGCGCCGTGCACGTAGTCGCCGACCATCGTCACGACGAGGTCCATCTCGACGTCGGTGAGGCCGATGCCCTCCACCGCCGCCAGCTGGTAGTCGTACTGGGCGATGAGGTTGGGGCCGGGCACCGGGCGGTTCGTCGCGACGTGCAGCAGCCAGGGGTGGCGCAGGTAGAGCGCGTACGCCTCGCGGGCGACCAGCTCCAGCCGGGCCCGCCAGCCGCCCGGCACGTCGTCGGGCTTGGCGGTCTCCGCGCAGACCCGGTCGAGCATGAGGTCGAGCAGCTCCGCCTTGCCGGGCACGTACGTGTACAGCGACATCGCGGTCACCCCGAGCCGCTCGGCGACCCGCCGCATGGAGAGGGCGGCCAGCCCCTCGGCGTCGGCGATCGCGGTCGCCGCCTCGATGATCTGGTCGGCGGTGAGGCGCGGCTTGGGTCCGCGGCGGACGCGCTCGGGCGAACCCCAGAGCAGCTCCATGATCCGCTTCGGGTCACTTCCGCCGGTGTACTCGGTGGTCACTCTGTACAGCGTAGAGCTATACTCCCCGAGCGCCTATTCTGTACGGCGTAGAGAGTTTGAGGGTGTCATGGCTTCTGACCTCGCGGTCCAGGTCGAAGGACTGCGCAAACGCTACGGGGACAAGGCGGCGCTCGACGGCTTCGACCTGCGTGTGCCGGCCGGCACGGTGCACGGCCTGCTCGGGCCCAACGGGGCCGGCAAGACCACCGCCGTGCGCGTGCTGGCCACGCTGCTGCGGGCCGACGGTGGCAAGGCGCTCGTCGACGGGTACGACGTGGCGCGCCAACCCGCCGCCGTCCGCGAGCGGATCGGGCTCGTCGGCCAGCACGCGGCGGTCGACGAGGTGCTCGGCGGGCGGGAGAACCTCGTGATGTTCGGCCGCCTCTTCCACCTCGGCAAGCGGGAGGCCGGGCGGCGCGCCGACCACCTGCTCGAACGCTTCGGGCTCGCCGACGCCGGCGGCAAGCCGGTCAAGCGGTACTCCGGTGGCATGCGCCGCCGCCTCGACCTGGCCGCCAGCCTGATCCTGCGGCCGGCGGTGCTCTTCCTCGACGAGCCGACCACCGGCCTCGACCCGCGCGGGCGCAACGAGGTGTGGGCGGCGGTGCGGGCGCTGGTCGCCGACGGCACCACCGTGCTGCTCACCACGCAGTACCTGGACGAGGCCGACCAGCTGGCCGGCCAGATCTCGGTGCTCGACCACGGGCGGGTCGTCGCCGCCGGTACCCCGGATGAACTGAAGTCCCGGATCGGGGGTGACCGGATCGACGTGGTCGTGCGCGCGGACGCCGACCTCGCCGCGGCCGCGGCGGTGGTCAAGGAGATCGCGGAGGCCGAGCCGGAGGTCGACCCGGACGGCCGGCGGGTCTCCGCGCCGGTGCGCGACCGGGTCGCCGCGCTCACCGACGTGGTGCGCACCCTCGACGCCCGCGGCGTCGCGGTCGAGGACATCGCGCTGCGCCGCCCCACGCTCGACGAGGTGTTCCTGCGGATGACGGAGGTGAACGCGTGAAGTGGCGATGGGCGCTCGCGGACGGGTGGACGATCACCCTGCGCGACCTGAAGCACTGGGCCGCCCAGCCCTGGCAGATCGTGTTCGGGCTGCTGTTCTCGGTGATGCTCGTGCTGATGTTCGGCTACCTCTTCGGCGGCGCGATCGAGGTACCCGGCGGCGGCGACTACCGGGAGTTCCTGCTGCCCGGCATGTTCGCGATGACGATGCTCTTCGGGCTGGAGGCCACCTACACGGCCGTCACCACCGACGCCGACCGCGGCGTGACCGACCGCTTCCGGGCGATGCCGATGGCCGGCTCCGCCGTCGTGGTGGGACGCGCGTCCGCCGACATGCTCAACTCTGTGGTCACCCTCGCCGCCATGGCCGTCTGCGGCCTCGCGGTCGGCTGGCGGTGGCACGAGGGGATCGCGCCGGCGGCAGGGGCGTTCGGGCTGTTGCTGCTGCTGCGGTTCGCGCTGCTGTGGATGGGCATCTGGCTCGCGCTGGTGCTGCGCAGCCCGGAGGCGCTGATGGCGCTCCAGATCCTGGTGTGGCCGCTGGGCTTTCTGTCCAATGTGTACGTCTCACCGGCGACCATGCCGGGCTGGCTGGGCGCCCTCGCCGAGTGGAACCCGCTCTCCGCCACGGTCAGCGCGGCCCGCGAGCTGTTCGGCAACCCCAGCTGGGACGGTGGCGAGCACGCCGTGCTGCTGGCCGTGCTCTGGCCGCTCGCGCTGATCGCGGTGTTCTTCCCCTTGTCCGTGCGCGCGTACCAGCGGCTCAGCCGGTAGCCTCGCGCCGGTGTTCGTCCTGGCCCTGATGGCGGCGGTCGGGGTCGCCGCGCTGCTGCCCGCGCGCGGCCCCGCCGCCACCGTCGCGTCGGTGGCCACGGCCGTCGCCATCGGCGGGCTCTTCTTCCTGTACGGCGCGCGGATCGCCCCGCGCGCCGCCTGGGAGGGCGCCCGCCACTGGCGGCTGCACGCGGTGGTGCTGCTGTGCACGTTCGCGCTATTCCCGCTGCTCGCGCTGGGCGGGCGGTGGCTGGACGGGCCGGTGCTCACTCCCGCCCTCTACGACGGCCTGGTGTACCTCAGCGTGGTGCCGTCCACCGTGCAGACGTCGATCGCGTTCACCGCGCTGGCCGGCGGCAACGTGCCGGCCGCGGTCTTCAGCGCCTCCTTCTCCAACCTCGCCGGCGTGCTGCTCACCCCGCTGCTGGCGGCGGCGTTGCTGGGCGGGAGCGCGATCTTCTCCGCCGGCTCGCTGGGCGAGATCGCCGCCCAGCTGGTGCTCCCGTTCGCGGCCGGCCAGGCGGCCCGCCCGTGGATCGCCGCCTGGCTCGAGCGGCGCTCCTTCGTGGCCCACGCCGAACGCGGCGCGATCCTGCTCGTCGTCTACACCGCGTTCAGCGCCGGCGTGGTCGCGGGCGTCTGGCACCAGGTCTCACCCGGCCGGCTGGCGGCACTGCTCGCCGTGCTCGCGGTCCTGCTCGCGCTCGTGCTCGGCCTGACCTGGCTCGCCGGCCGCCTGCTCGGCTTCGACCGCCCGGACCGCGTCACGATCGTCTTCTGCGGCTCGAAGAAGAGCATGGCTACCGGTCTGCCGATGGCCGCGGTCATGTTCGGCCCGGCGGCCGCCGCGATCCTCGTCGTGCCGCTGATGCTCTTCCACCAGATCCAGCTCGTCGTCTGCGCGATACTGGCGAGACGCTGGGGTCGGTAGTCTCGGCCCCCATGGGGGATCCATTCAAGGTCCGCGTGGGGGTGCGCGGCTACGAGCTCGACACCCTCGGCCATCTCAACCAGGCCGTCTACCTCCAGTACGCGGAGCACGCGCGGTGGGAGGTCCTCCGGGCCGCCGGCGCCACGCCGGAAAAGTTCCTGGCCAGCCGCTCGGCCCCGGTCATGCTGGAAAACACGATCCGCTACCGCGCCGAGCTGCGCGCCGGCGACGAGGTCGACGTGACGTGCGCCTTCGAGTGGGCCGGCGGCAAGACCTTCAGGCTCCGGCAGGAGCTGCGCAAGCCGGACGGCACCCTCTCCGCGGAGGTGACGGCCGTGGGCGGCATCCTCGACCTCGACGCCCGCCGCCTGGTCGTCGACCCCCGCGCCCACCTGCGCAAGCTCGCCGACAACCCCGAAATCCTCGACGCCTAGAGAGCTTTGGCGCCCGGGTCGCTGTCCGTGGTGGTGTTGCTTCGAGGCATTTTCCCAGGTCCGCGTCAGCTGCGGACCGTATGCTCCCGCGGGCACCGCGCCGGACGGTGCGCGGCGGCGTGGCGACCACCGTCCGGCCGCGCCTGAGCCGCGCCGCGTGGCACGGCACGGTCCCGGTGACCGTCGACGGCCCGACCGTGTGCCTACCTCACCTCGGCCTCGAGGGTGCTTGAGCATCGCCGGCCCGCGGAGGACGCTGTTCGTGGGAGGCGGGCCATGGTGCGCAGGGGTCTGGCGGTGCTGTTCGGTGCGGTGCTCGTCGCCGCGGGTCTGACCGTTGTCGGCGCGTCGCCGGCCGGGGCGATTCCGCCGCCGCCCGGTTACCCGATCCGCGGGGTCGACGTCTCCTACTACCAGGGGCCGTCGCTCGACTGGGCCGCCCTCGCCCGGGGCGGCGCGAAGTTCGCGTACATCCGGGCCAGCGAGCAGGACGGGCAGCCCGTCCCCAACAACAACCCCGATCCGTTCCTCGCCACCAACCTGGCCGGGGCCCGCGCCAACGGCCTGTACGCCGGTGCGTACCACCGCGCCCGCCCGGACCTGAGCAGCGGCCGGCAGCAGGCCGGCGTCCTGCTCGACTTCGCGCCGTACACCGTAGACGGGCGCACCCTGCCGCCGATGCTCGACATCGAGTGGCCGCGGCCCGCGTGGGGGCTCGACGACTGTTTCGACATGACGCCGGCCCAGATGGTGGCCTGGATCGAAGACTTCGTGAACGAGATCGCGGTGCGCACCGGCCGCCAGGCGATGATCTACACGAACACCAACTGGTGGAACCCCTGCACGGGCGGCAGCACCCGCTTCGCGGCCAACCCGCTCTTCATCGCCAACTACTCGCAGGACCCGCCGCCGCTGCCGGCCGGCTGGCCGTCGTTCGCCCTGTGGCAGCACGCGGCGGGAGCGCAGATCCCCGGCTCCGACTGGGCCACGCCGGACCTGGACGTGTTCAACGGCGGCTACGCGGCCCTCGCCCAGCTTGTCGGCGGCCCGGCCACCAGCCTGCTGGCCACCGTCAACGACAAGTACGTGAGCGCGGAGAGGGCCGGCGCCGACCCGCTCATCGCCAGCCGTCCCGCGATTGGATCCTGGGAGCAGTTCGACCGGATCGACGCCGGCGGCGGGTTCGTCGCGCTGCGGTCGCGGATCAACGGCCTCTACGTCTCCGCCGAGCGGGCCGGGGCGGCGCCCCTGATCGCCAGCCGGCCGGCGATCGGCGGCTGGGAGAGGTTCCGGGTCGTCGACAACGCCGACGGCACGATCAGCCTGCTGGCCAACGCCAACGGCAAGTACGTGAGCGCGGAGAAGGCGGGTGCCGCGCCGCTCATCGCCAGCCGCACCGCCATCAACACCTGGGAGAAGTTCCGCGCGGTCCAGCCGCCGCCCCTGGTCACCCTGCTGGCCAGCGTCAACCGCCGGTACGTCAGCGCGGCGAACGCGGGCGCGGCACCGCTGGTCGCCAGCCGGCCGGGGGTCGGGTCGTGGGAGCAGTTCGACCAGGTCGACGCCGGCGACGGGTTCGTCGCGTTCCGCTCCCGCGGCAACGGCCGCTACGTCTGCGCCGAGCAGGCCGGTGCCGCGCCGCTGATCGCGAGCCGGACGGCGATCGGTGCCTGGGAGAAGTTCCGGATCATCGACAACGCCGACGGCACCACGAGCCTGCTGGCCAACGCCAACGGCAAGTACGTGAGCGCCGAGCAGGCGGGTGCCGCCCCGCTGATCGCCAGCCGCACCGCGATCGGCACCTGGGAGAAGTTCTTCCGCCTGGTCTAGGGCCTGTTGAAACAGGCCCTAGCGGGCGGCGCGGTGCAGGGGGCCGGCGCGGTGGCCGCTGGCGCGGTGGCGTGCCCCGGCGGCCTCGGCGAGGATGGCGGCCAGGTCGTCGAAGCCGTCGCGCACCAGGCCGACCGTCACCCGGATGTGGTCGCCGCCCAGCGGGCGCACCTCGAACGGCGCGCCCGGCGCCGCGCCGATCCCGTGCGCGGCCAGGGTGACGAGGGCGACCTGCTGGTCGCGCACCGCGATCCACATGTTGATGCCGTCGGCGGCGGTCGCCTCCACCCCGTGCCCGGCGAGCGCGGCCAGGAGCAGGTCGCGGCGGCGGGCGTACTCGCGGCGGGCGCCGGCCACCGCGCGCACGGTCGCCGGGTCGGTCAGCAGGTCGAGCAGCACCGCCTGGAGCACCCGGCTGGACCAGCCGGGGCCGAGCAGCCGCCGGTCGGCGACGGCGGTGACCAGCGCGGCAGGGCCACCGACCGCGGCCAGCCGCAGGTCCGGGCCGTGGCTCTTGGAGAAGCTGCGCACGTGTACCACCCGGTCGGGCAGGTGCGCGCCGAGCGAGACGGCCGGCGCCGTGGCGATGTCGCCCACGTGGTCGTCTTCGACCACGATGATCGACTCATGGTCGGCGAGCAGGGCGGCGAGGTCGGCGGCGCGCTCCGCGGTCATCGAGACGCCGGTGGGGTTCTGCGCCCGCGGCTGGAGGAAGACCGCGCTGGGGGATTGCTCCAGCGCCGCGGCCAGCGCGGCCGGCACCGGCCCGGCGGCGTCCAGCGCCACGGGCACCGGCACCGCGCCGACCGACTCCAGCAGGTCGAGCAGGGGCGGGAAGGTCGGGTTTTCCACCACCACGTGGGCGCCGAAGCGCACCACCGCGCCCACCACCCGGTCGAGCGCGTCGAGGGCGCCGTCGACGACGGTGAGCTGCTGCGGCGGGTACGGCCAGCGCTCCCGGAGCACCACCTCCAGGCGGGGGAGCACCGGGTCCTCCAGGTACGACGTGGTGAGCCGGGTGTCGCCGATCCGGCGCAGCGCGGGCGCGAGGTCGGGGAGCAGGTCGTGGTCGGGCACGCCGGTGGAGAAGTCGTGCGGCAGCGACGACGGGTTGGCGACCAGCCGGGAGAAGCGCATCTTCTGCCGGGGGCGGGTGGGTGTGAGCACGAAGGTGCCGGAGCGCCCGCGCGTCTGGATCGCCCCCGCGCTGGCCAGCGAACGCCAGGCCTCGCTGACCGTCGTCGGGCTGATGCCGAGCGCCTGCGCGACCGAGCGGACCGTGGGCAGGCGGGTGCCGGCGGGCAACTCGCCGTTGTGCACGAGGCGGCTCACCGCGGCGGCGATCCCGCGGGCGGTGCGATCGTTGACCGCACCGGCGATGAGCTGGAGCATGTTACTCCTACGCAATATCCTGTAACAATCTCGCCATTGTCCGCCCGCACCTGTGTCACTAAAGTCCTACGCCATCAGCTGCGAAAAGAACAGAGCCGAGAGGGGACGACCCCATGGCAGACCTTGTCCGCGCCGCGCTCGTCCAGACCACGTGGACCGGCGACAAGGAATCGATGATCAAGGCTCATGAGGAGTACGCCCGCCAAGCCGCCGCACAGGGCGCGAAGGTGATCTGCTTCCAGGAGCTCTTCTACGGCCCGTACTTCTGCCAGGTCCAGGACAAGGAGTACTACTCGTACGCCGAGTCGATCCCCGGGCCGACCACCGAGCGCTTCCAGGCGCTCGCCGCCGAGCTCGGCATGGTGATGGTCCTGCCGATGTACGAGCAGGAGCAGCCCGGCGTCCTCTACAACACCGCCGCGGTCGTCGACGCCGACGGTCGATACCTCGGCAAGTACCGCAAGACGCACATCCCGCAGGTCAAGGGCTTCTGGGAGAAGTTCTACTTCCGTCCCGGCAACCTCGGCTACCCCACGTTCGACACCGCGGTCGGCCGCATCGGCGTGTACATCTGCTACGACCGCCACTTCCCGGAGGGCTGGCGCGCGCTCGGCCTCGGCGGCGCGACGATCGTGTTCAACCCGTCCGCCACCCACCGCGGCCTCTCGTCCTACCTGTGGAAGCTGGAGCAGCCGGCCAGCGCCGTCGCCAACGAGTACTTCGTCGGCGCGATCAACCGGGTCGGCGTCGAGCCGCTCGGGGACAACGACTTCTACGGCACGTCGTACTTCGTCGACCCCGAGGGCAAGTTCGTCGGCGAGACCGGCGACCCGTACCAGGCCGAGCTGATCGTCCGCGACCTCGACCTGGCCCTGCTGGCCGAGGTGCGCGACCGGTGGGCCTTCTACCGCGACCGCCGCCCGGACGCCTACGGCCCGCTCACCCAGCCCTGATCCGGAGGAACAAGAACATGACCCTGCTGATCACCGGGGGCACCGTGATCGGCCCCACCGGCGCGAGCCCGGCCGACGTGCTGGTCGACGGCGAGAAGATCGTCGCGATCCACGCGCCCGGCACCGGCCCGTCGGACACCGAGACCCTCGACGCCACCGGCAAGTACGTCATCCCGGGCGGCATCGACGCGCACACCCACATGGAGCTGCCGTTCGGCGGCACGTTCGCGTCGGACACGTTCGACACCGGCACGAAGGCCGCGGCGTTCGGCGGCACCACCACGATCATCGACTTCGCGGTGCAGCGCACCGGCGAGGTGGTGCAGGACGGGCTCGCCGCCTGGCACGCCAAGGCCGACGGCAACTGCCACGTCGACTACGCGTTCCACATGATCCTCGGCGGCGTCGACGACGACTCGCTCAAGGCCATGGACCAGCTCGTCAACGACGAGGGCATCAGCAGCTTCAAGCTCTTCATGGCGTACCCGGGCGTGTTCTACTCCGACGACGGCCAGATCCTGCGGGCCATGCAGAAGGCGCGCGACAACGGCGCGGTCATCATGATGCACGCGGAAAACGGCATCGCGATCGACGTGCTGATCCAGCAGGCCCTCGCCCGCGGCGAGACCGACCCGATCCACCACGGCCTCACCCGGCCCGAGGCCCTCGAGGCCGAGGCGACCCACCGGGCGATCATGCTGGCCGAGGTGGCCCAGGACTGCCCGCTGTACATCGTGCACCTGTCCGCCAGCCGGGCCCTGGCCGAGGTGGCGGCGGCCCGCGACGCCGGGCGCAACGTCTTCGCCGAGACCTGCCCGCAGTACCTGTACCTGACGCTGGAGGACCAGCTCGGCGCGCCCGGCTTCGAAGGCGCCAAGTGGGTCTGCTCCACCCCGCTGCGCAGCAAGCACGAGAGCCACCAGAGGGACCTGTGGCAGGGGCTGCGCAGCAACGACCTCGCGATCGTCTCCACCGACCACTGCCCGTTCTGCTTCAAAGACCAGAAGGAGCTGGGCGTCGGCGACTTCTCCAAGATCCCCAACGGCATCGGCGGGGTCGAGCACCGGGTCGACCTGCTCTACCAGGGCGTCGTCGACGGCAAGCTGTCGCTGGAGCGCTGGGTAGAGACGATCGCCACGACACCGGCCAGGATGTTCGGCCTCTACCCGCGCAAGGGCGTCATCCAGCCCGGGTCGGACGCCGACATCGTGGTCTACGACCCGAACGGGCGCACCCGGATCAGCGTCGAGACCCACCACATGAACATGGACCACTCGGCGTACGAGGGCTACGAGATCGCCGGCAAGGTCGACACTGTCCTGTCCCGCGGCGAGGTCATCGTGCGCGAGGGCGCCTACCACGGCTCGAAGGGGCGGGGCCAGTACCTGCCCCGCGGGCTCTCGAGCTACCTGGTGTGATGGCTATGCGAATCGTTCCACATTGGATCAACGGAGCCCAGGTGGAGGGCGCGGGCGACCGCCGCCTCCCGGTCTGGGACCCGGCCACCGGCGAGCAGCAGGCCGAGGTCGTCGCCGCGACCGGCGCGGAGGTGCGCGCCGCCGTCCAGGCTGCCCTCGACGCGCAGCCCGGCTGGCGGGCGGCCTCGCTGTCCCGCCGCGCCGAGGTGATGTTCCGCTTCCGCGATCTCGTCGACGCCAACCGCAAGGAGATCGCCACGCTGCTCTCCTCGGAGCACGGCAAGACCGTGGCCGACGCGGGCGGCGAGGTCGCCCGCGGGCTGGAAAACGCCGAGTTCGCCGCCGGCGCGCCGCACCTGCTCAAGGGCGGATACAGCGAGCAGGCGGCCACCGGCGTCGACGTGTACTCGATCCGCCAGCCGCTCGGCGTCGTCGCCGGCATCACGCCGTTCAACTTCCCGGCGATGGTGCCGATGTGGATGTTCTGCAACGCGCTGGTGGCCGGCAACACGTTCGTGCTCAAGCCGAGCGAGAAGGACCCGTCCGTCTCGCTGCTGCTGGCCGACCTGTTGCGCCGGGCCGGGCTGCCGGACGGCGCGTTCAACGTCGTGCAGGGCGACAAGAGCGCGGTCGACGCGCTGCTCGCCGACCCGGACGTCCAGGCGGTCTCGTTCGTCGGCTCGACACCCGTGGCGAAGGCGATCTACGAGGCGGGCACCCGGGCCGGCAAGCGGGTGCAGGCGCTCGGCGGTGCGAAGAACCACATGGTCGTGCTCCCCGACGCCGACGTCGGCGCGGCGGCCGACGCCGCCGTCTCGGCCGGCTTCGGCTCGGCGGGGGAGCGGTGCATGGCCGTCTCCGTCGTGGTCGCGGTCGGCGCGGCCGGCGACGCGCTCGTCCCCGCGATCGCCGACCGCCTCGGCAAGATCCGCGTCGGTCCGGCGTCCGACCCGGACTCGGAGATGGGGCCGCTGATCACGCGGGAACACCGCGACCGCGTCGCCTCCTACCTCGACACCGCGGGCGGCGACGTGGTGGTGGACGGGCGCTCCGTCTCGGAAGGTCCGGGCTTCTTCCTCGGCCCGTCCCTTGTGGACAACGTCGAGAAGGAAAGCGCCTACTACACCGACGAGATCTTCGGGCCGGTGCTGTCGGTGGTGCGGGTCGACACCTACGACGAGGCGCTCAAGCTCGTCAACGACAACCCGTACGGCAACGGCACGGCCATCTTCACCCGCGACGGCGGGGCGGCGCGCCGCTTCCAGTACGACGCCGTGTGCGGCATGGTCGGTGTCAACGTGCCCATCCCGGTGCCGGTGGCGTACTACAGCTTCGGCGGCTGGAAGGCCTCCCTCTTCGGCGACCTGCACATGTACGGCCCCGAGGGCTTGCAGTTCTACACCCGCACCAAGGTGGTCACGTCGCGGTGGCCCGATCCGGCAACGTCCGAAGTGGACCTGGGCTTCCCGAAAGTGAGATAGCGTATGGACATCGGCGTCGTCTTCCAGTGCGACCCACCCGCGTCCACCGTGGTCGACCTCGCGGTGGAGGCGGAGGCGGCGGGGTTCAGTCACGTGTGGACGTTCGACTCGCACCTGCTGTGGCAGGAGCCGTTCGTCATCTACTCGCAGATCCTCGCGCGGACGTCCAATGTGGTCGTCGGCCCGATGGTGACCAACCCGGGCACCCGCGACTGGACCGTGACGGCGTCGCTGTTCGCCACGCTCAACGAGATGTACGGCGCCCGCACCATCTGCGGCATCGGCCGGGGCGACTCGGCGCTGCGCACGCTCGGCCTCCCGCCCAACAGCCTCAAGGAGCTGGGCGAGTGCGTGCACGTGATCCGCGAGCTGGTGGCCGGCCGCCCGGTGACCCTGCGCGGCAACGAGGTGCGGCTGCCGTGGGTCGAGCCCGGCACCGAGCTGCCGGTGTGGGTCGCCGCGTACGGGCCGAAGGCGCTCGCCCTGACCGGCGAGGTGGGCGACGGGTACATCCTCCAGCTCGCCGACCCGGACATCGCCGCCTGGATGATCCAGACGGTGCGGGGCGCGGCCGAGAAGGCGGGGCGCGACCCGGCGGCCATCAAGTTCTGCGTGGCCGCACCGGCCTACGTCGGCGACGACCTGGCCCACCAGCGCGAGCAGACCCGGTGGTTCGGCGGCATGGTCGGCAACCACGTCGCCGACATCGTCGCGCGCTACGGCACGAGTGGGGCGGTGCCGCAGGCCCTCACCGACTACATCGAGGGCCGCAAGGGATACGACTACGCGCAGCACGGCAAGGCCGGCAACACGCACACCGCGTTCGTGCCGGACGACATCGTCGACCGGTTCTGCGTGCTCGGGCCGGTGGAGTCGCACCTGACCAAGCTGCGGGCGCTGCGCGACCTGGGCGTCGACCAGTTCGCGGTGTACCTCCAGCACGACGACAAGGAGCACACCCTCGCCGCGTACGGCGAGCACATCATCCCCGCGCTGCGCGCCGAATCAGTGGCGGCATGAGCGCGGAGCGAAGCGGAGCGCACATGCTTCGCGGTCCGCAGGGGATGGTCGCGTGAAAAGGGCGCTCGCCACCGGGATCGGCGCGGTCGTCGTGGCGGTCCTGCTGTGGGAGGCGTACAAGTGGGTCGGCAGCGACGACGGCGCCACCGTCCTCGGCGTCCGGGTGCTGCCGCGGGCGGACGACGCGGCCATGCCGCACGTCCTCGACGTGCTGCGCCGCTTCGGCGAGCCGGAGCTGGCCGGTGGTGACCCGATAGCGCTCGTCGTGCTGAAGGCGTGCCTGTTCACGCTCCGCAGTGTCGCGGTCGGGTTTGGCGCCGGCGCGCTGATCGGGCTGCTGCTCGCGGTCGTGATGCAGCGCTTTCGGGTGGTCGAGCGCGGCCTGCTGCCCTACGTCATCCTCTCCCAGACCGTGCCGCTGATCGCGCTCGCGCCGGCGATCGCCGGGTGGGGCGGGAAGCTGTCGCTCGGCTCGTACCCGTGGCAGCCCTGGATGTCGGTGGCCACGATCGCCGCGTACCTGGCGTTCTTCCCGGTCGCCGTCGGCATGCTGCGCGGGCTCCAGTCGCCGCCCGCGGTGGCCGAGGAGCTGATGCACAGCTACGCCGCCGGGTGGTGGCACACGCTCGTCAAGCTGCGGCTCCCGGCGTCAACCCCCTATCTCTTCCCCGCGTTGCGGCTCGCGGGGGCCGCGGCCGTCGTCGGGGCCGTGGTGGGCGAGATCTCCACGGGTACCCGCGGCGGCATCGGCCGCCTCGTCATCGAGTACTCCCGGGAGGCGACCGCCGACCCGGCCAAGGTCTACACCGCGATGGTCGGCGCGGCGCTGCTCGGCCTGGCCGTGGCGGGGCTCGTGGGCGCCGCCGAGTTCGCACTCAACCGACGGAGGGCCGCATGACCGAGCGCTCGCGCGAGGGGACGGCCGGCTCAGCCGCCGCTGTGGAGCTGACCGGCGTCGGCAAGGTGTTCAACCCGGGCCGCGCCGACCAGGTCGTCGCGCTCACCGGCGTCGACCTGACCGTCGAGAGTGGGCAGTTCGTGTCGCTGATCGGCCCGTCCGGGTGCGGCAAGTCCACATTGCTGCGACTCGTCGCCGACCTTGTGCCGCCCACCGAGGGCACCGTGGTCGTCGCCGGCAAGCCGGCCCGGAAGGCGCGCCTGGACCAGGAGTACGGGATCGCGTTCCAGCAGGCCGGCCTCTTCGACTGGCGCACCGTGCAGCGCAACGTCGAGCTGCCCCTGGAGCTGCGCGGCGCCTCCCGCGCGGAGCGCCGCGAGCGGGCCCGGGAGATGCTCGACCTGGTCGGGCTCGGCGACTTCGCCGGCCACTACCCGCCGCAGCTGTCCGGCGGGATGCAGCAGCGGGTGGCGATCGCGCGGGCCCTGGCGGTACACCCGCCGCTGCTGCTGATGGACGAGCCGTTCGGCGCGCTCGACGAGATGACCCGCGAGCGGCTCCAGGACGAGCTGCTGCGGATCTGCGCGCGCACCGGCACCAGCACGATCTTCGTCACCCACTCGATCCCCGAGGCGGTGTACCTCTCCAACCGGGTCGTCGTCATGTCCCCGCGCCCCGGCCGGATCACCGACACCGTCGAGATCGACCTGGGTCCGCGCTCCGACGCGACCCGGCAGTCGGCCGGCTTCTTCGCGGGCATCACGAAGGTCCGCAAGGCGCTGCGCGGTGCGCCCGCGGAGGTGTCGGCCTAGTGACCGCGACCGTCGACCCGATCGCCGCGACCGACCCGACGGCGCCGATCACGCTTGGCCGCCGGCGGCGCCGCCGCGGGCTGTCCGGTCTGGTCCGCGGCCTGCTGCCGCCGCTGGTCGTCGGCGTCGGCGGGCTCGCGCTGTGGGAGCTGATCGTCAAGGCGGGGCGGGTCGCGCCGTTCATCCTGCCGGCGCCGAGCGCGATCTGGGAGCAGTTCTGGCTCAGCCGCGAGGTGATCTGGAAGACCGGCCTGGCCAGCGGCACCAACGCGCTGGTCGGCCTGGTCGCCGGCGCGGTGCTCGGCATCCTCGCGGCGATGGCCGCCAGCCGCTTCCGGCTGCTCGGCGAGGCGTCGATACCGGTCGCCGCGGCGCTCAACGCGCTGCCGATCATCGCGCTCGCGCCGATCCTCAACAACATGTTCGAGTCGACCAGCAGCATCCCGCGCCGCGTGGTCGTCGCGATCGTGGTGTTCTTCCCGGTCTTCGTCAACACGCTGCGCGGGCTGCGCCAGGTCGACCCCACCCACCGGGAGCTGATGGACAGCTACGCCGCCGGCGGCTGGACGTTCACCCGGCTGGTGCGGCTGCCCGGCGCCCTCCCGTTCGTGTTCACCGGTCTGCGCCAGGCGTCCTCCCTGGCCGTGATCGCGGCGGTGGTCGCGGAGTACTTCGGCGGTCTACAGGACGGCCTCGGCTCCCGGATCACCTCGGCGGCGGCGAACACCGCGTACCCGCGCGCCTGGGCCTTCGTGGTCGGCGCGTGCGTGCTCGGCCTCGTGTTCTACGCCGCCGCGCTCGCCCTGGAGCGGATCGCCACGCCGTGGCGCCGTTCCGGATAACCAAACCCCTTGGAGGATGCGATGAGAAGGTTGATTGGCGGCGCGCTCGCGGGTGTCCTCGCGCTCGCCGCGTGTGGCACCGCGGACGAGTCGGGAACCCCGAGCGGTGACGCCACCGGCGGCACCAAGACGGTCAAGCTCCAGCTCCAGTGGTTCGTGCAGGCCCAGTTCGCCGGGTACATCGCCGCGGTCGACAAGGGCTTCTACAAGGAGCAGGGCCTCGACGTGCAGATCCTGGAGGGCGGCGTCGACATCGTGCCGCAGACGGTGCTCGCGCAGGGGCAGGCCGACTTCGCGGTCGCGTGGGTGCCGAAGGCGCTCGCCTCGCGCGAGCAGGGCGCCCAGATCACCGAGATCGCCCAGGTCTTCCAGCGCTCCGGCACCTACCAGGTGTCGTTCGCGGACAGCAACATCAAGGCGCCGGCCGACCTCAAGGGCAAGAAGGTGGGCAACTGGGGCTTCGGCAACGAGTTCGAGCTGTTCGCCGGGATGACCAAAGCCGGACTCGACCCGGGCAAGGACGTCACGCTGGTGCAGCAGCAGTTCGACATGCAGGCCCTGCTGCGGCGGGACATCGACGCGGCGCAGGCGATGAGCTACAACGAGTACGCGCAGCTGCTCGAGGCGAAGAACCCGAAGACCGGTCAGCTGTACCAGCCCGCCGACTTCACGGTGCTCAACTGGAACGACGTCGGCACCGCCATGCTCCAGGACGCGGTGTGGGCCAGCAGCGAGAAGCTGAACGACAGCGCGTTCCAGGACACGGCGACGAAGTTCCTGACCGGCTCGTTCAAGGGCTGGGCGTACTGCCGGGACAACGCCGAAGAGTGCCGTGACCTGGTGGTCAAGCGCGGCTCGAAGCTCGGCGCCAGTCACCAGCTGTGGCAGATGAACGAGGTCAACAAGCTCGTCTGGCCCTCGCCGGCCGGCGTCGGCATGCTCGACGAGAACCAGTGGAAGCAGACCGTCGACCTGTCGCTGACCACGAAGAACCAGGACGGCCAGACGGTCATCACCAAGCAGCCGGAGGGCACGGCCTACACCAACGACTACGTCCAGAAGGCGCTGAACGCGCTCATGGCGCAGGGCGTCGACGTGAAGGGTACGTCCTTCGCGCCGAAGACGGTCGAGCTCGAGGAAGGCGGCGCGTAGAAGAGATTCGCGCCATCCCTACTAGACCGATGGGGTTTATAGGGTAGGGTATGGGCCATGACGTTGTTTCCGGACTTGCTCGCCGCGACGCGGCGGTGGGCGTCGGACCCCGACTCGTGGCCCATCCAGCCCCAGTACGACCCGGACGAGCGGTGGTACGCGCGGATCGCGGCGACCCGTGAGCACGAGGTCTGGCTCCTGACCTGGCTGCCCGGCCAGGAGACCGACTGGCACGACCACGGCGGCTCGGCCGGCGCGTTCACGGTGGTGTCCGGCGCCCTTGTCGAGCGGACGGTCAGCGGCGGGCGGGTGCGCCACCTGGACCTGCCCGCCGGCGCCGGCCGCCGCTTCGGGGCGCACCACGTGCACGGCGTCGCCAACCGGGGCGCCGTGCCGGCGATCAGCATCCACGCGTACGCGCCGGCGCTGCGGTCGATGACCCGCTACCGCCTGCTGGACGGCAAGCTCCGCGTGGCCGAGGTCGAGCGGGCGGGGGTCTCGTGGTGAGCCCGAGGAGTGAGCGTCGGCGGCCCGAAGCCGCCGACGGCGGCCCGCTCGCGAGCCCCGCGGTCGCGAACGAAAGGTGGGCACGGTGAGGACGGCACTGGCGTGTCCGGGCCACACGGGGGCTCCGGCCGGTTCGCGGGGGATCGACGAGATCCTGGCCGAGGCGCGGGCCAGGCTGCGCCGGCTGGAGCCCGAGGAGGCGCACCTCGCGTACCGCCGCGGCGCGCCCCTCGTCGACATCCGCCCGGCCGCCCAGCGCGCCGCCAACGGCGAGATCCCCGGCGCGCTGATCGTCGAGCGCAACGTCCTGGAGTGGCGCTTCGACCCGCGCAGCGCCGCGAAGCTTCCGATCGCCGGCCGGTACGACCTGCCCGTGATCGTCTTCTGCCAGGAGGGCTACACGTCCTCCCTCGCGGCCGCGGCCCTTCAGGACCTCGGGCTGCACCGCGCCACCGACGTCGCGGGCGGCTTCGCCGCCTGGCGCCTGGCCGGCCTGCCCGCCTTCGGCCCCGCCGACGTCTACGCGTATCTCGAGGCCACGGGTGACCCCCGCTTACGGCCGGCGACCTGAGGAGACTTCCCGATGACCGTGACCGCCATCCCGCAGCGCCGGCATCCCCAGCAGCTCACCGGGCCGGGCCGCGCGCCGAGACGCCCGGCGGGCGCTCCCTCGTCCCCGGCGCTGACCGTGACGTTCACGGTGCCGCTGGTCGGCGAGTCGATGAGCCCGCAGGCGTTCCGCCTGCTTGAGGTGGTCCGCGACCTGGTCGAGCGCGGCGAGGGCACGGTGACGATCACGCCGACCCCGGTGCCCCCGGCGCCACTCGCGCTGCCCATGGCGATGGAGGTGGCCGGCGCGCCCGGCCACCTCCACGTCTCCCGCGACTCCCGCACGGTCCGGCTCGGTGGCACGCCGCTCGAGCTGACCCGCCTGGAGTTCGACCTGCTGGTCTTCTTGGCCGAAAACCCGCGCCGCGTCTTCACCCGGCTCCAGCTGCTCGGCGCCGTCTGGGGCTACGAACACGCGGTGGCCCGCACGGTCGACGTCCACGTCCGCCGCCTGCGCGCCAAGGTCGGCGAAAAGATCCCTCTGATCACCACGGTCTACGGCGTCGGCTACCGCCTCTCCGACGACGCCCACGTGTCCCTGGCCGACGCCTAACCCCTCCCCGAGTCGATCAGGGACTTGGTGGGCGGGTCGCCCGGCGCGCCACGCCACCAACTCCCTGATCGACATTGCGTGAGCTAATGCTTGACGTCGACCACCAGGCGCGTGGGGTTCGTGAGGAGCATCACGCGGAAGCCGGTGCGCTTGCTGGTGTCGGCGAAGACGGCGACCGTGCCGTTCTCGTGGGCCACGATGGACACGGCGCGCAGCCGGGTTAGTCCGACGTGGATCTGGCGGGGGCCGGCGATCTGGGCCGGTGCCGTCGTCAGGGGCACCAGTCCGATGTAGACCCTGGTCGGGTTGGGCACGGTGTAGGCGACGTTGATCAGCGGAAACCGTGCGGTGCGCAGGTCGACCACGAGCCGGTCGTAGCCGGGGTGCGCGCCGGTGCGGACGCCGCCGATCGACACGATGTCGGGCAGCGGAGGCGCGCCGCCCTGGAAGCGGGCCGTGCCGAACGGCTGGGTCGGCTGGTGCGCCACGTCGACGGCGATCCGCGGCGGGTTGGACAGGCGCAGGACGCGGAAGCCGACCCGGTCGGCCAGCCCCAGGCCGGCGACGATGTGGCCCTCGAACGCGCCGCCGAACTTCACCTGCCGCAGGGTCGGGTAGCCGGGGTTGACCACCTTGTTCATGTTCACGGTGGTCGAGGGGACGCCGGTGAATGCGATGCGCAGGTCGGCCGGGCCGTCCAGCGGGATCGGGTGGCCGCTGGCGACGCCTTCCAGCGGGGCGTACTCGACGCGGTAGGCGGGCGTGCCGCCGGCGAAGTCGAACACCACCCGGTCGTACCGGTCGTGCCGCCCGTGCCGCACCCCGGTGAGCACCGGTCTGTCCGGCGGGGCCGTGGCCGTGCCCACGACGGGCGCGGTCCGGGTGGGCGCGGGCAGGTCGGCGGTGCCGGCGGCCGCCCCGGTCGCCACGAGCAGCGGTGTGGCGAGGGCCACCACCGCGAGTGGGTACTTGATCCACATATCGTCCTCCCTGGGGTTGTGATGGGAGGCAGACGCGGCAGGGGGGCGGCCGGTTTACCGCCGGCGTGCGGCACCATTGAGCGGGAGTCGCGAGGCTACGGCCTTGCGCACGACGGCGGACGAGCGCCGAGCGACGGAGCGGAGCAGGCAGGGTGGGTATGGATCGTCCGACCTTCGTGTACGACGGTGACTGCGCCTTCTGCACCACGTGCGCGGAGTTCGCCAAGCGGCGCGTGTCCACGGCGGCGCGGATCGTGCCGTGGCAGTTCACCGACCTCGACGCGCTCGGGCTGACCGAGGCCCAGTGCGCGGAGGCGGTGCAATGGGTCGACCCGGCCACCGGCGCCACCGCCGCCGGCCCGGACGCGATCGCGCTGCTGCTGCGCTCCAGCCGGCCCTGGTGGCGGGCCACCGGCGCGGTGCTCCGCGTGCCGCCGGTGCGCGCGCTGGCCTGGCCGGTGTACCGCTGGGTGGCCCGCAACCGCCACCGCATGCCGGGCGGCACGCCCGCCTGCGCCGTCCCGCGGCGGTCAGGTCTGGGCGACTCGCGCCCGAGCGCGTAGCCACTCGATCGGGCGCACCTTCTCCAGCGGCAGAAACGACGTCATCGCCACCAGGTGCGGGGCGAACGAGATGGTGATCGCCGCGTACGTGAACAGGTGGAACGAGTAGAAGAACCCGATCCCGGCGTACCGCCAGCGGCCGCGCAGCGCGAAGATGAGCGGGCTGGCCAGCTCGAACGCCACGATGCCGATCTGCGCCGCGATCAGCAGGTAGGGCACCTGGGCGATCAGGTCGGCGAAGTCGGTGCCCCGGCGGATGATCGCGCGGGCCAGCACCGAGCTCCACAGCCAGTCGACGCCGCCGAAGCGGAGCTTGGCGAACGCGGCCAGGAAGTACGTGCACACCACCGCGATCTGGGTGACCCGCAGCGCCCACCCGCCGGCCTCGGTCGGCGTGGCGTCGCCGTGGCGGGCCCGCCCCACGGTGGGCAGCACCGCGAGCGCCACGAGGAAGCCGAACCGGTCGTGGTCCACCTTCCCGTAGCTCATCGCGATGACCATCCACTCGAAGTAGAGCGCGAAGACGGTCCAGCCCAGCGCGCGCGGGGCGCGGCCGGTCGCGGCGGCCAGGCTCGTCACGACCAGGAGCCAGAAGATCCCGTGGACGAGCAGGGGAGTGGGAGTGGGCAGCGGCAGCAGGCGACCGACGAGCAGCGGCTGGTAGAGGTCGCCGGGCACGTCGGCGTGGGTGCGCACCCAGGGTGTGACGACGGTGATGTCGGCGACGACGAAGAGGTAGACGAGCGTGCGGAACGCCGCGATCCGCCCGCGTGGCACGGGCTCGAAGAGCCACCGCTTCACAGCCGCCACGACGCCACCACCTTGTCGGTGTGGGTGCGGGTGGGGCGGCTGTCGCGCACGCCCTCGTACCGGATCACGATGCGCACCTCGACGAGCGCGGGTGCGTCCGGGTTGCGGGCCACGTAGGCGTCGGCGACCTGCCGCAGGCGGGACGGATCGCCCTGGTACGCCGCCATCTGCCCCTCGATCTCGGCCCGCCGGATGCCGGTGCTCCGCTCGGTGAGCGACACGACCGCGCCGGTGGTGTCGACGCCCTCCACGCGGGTGTCCGGGGCCGGCTCGTCGGCGCCGGGTGCCGTCGAGTACATCCGGAAGGGGCCGAACGGGAAGTCGTCGTCGACGCCCGACAGGGTGCCGGCCAGCAGCAGCACGCCGGCGGCCACGGTGGCCAGCAGGCGCGCGGCGCGCCCACGGGTCGTCAGCGTGTCCACAGCACGGTGACGATACCCGACCGATTGTCACTGAGCGTCCGTGGCCCTTTCACCGCGCAATCGCGAAAGCCAGCGAGAGATATCGATTCCTGCAAAGGTTGTCGATTGTCACATTTCTGCAACGCCCACGCCTATTGACCGGGGACCGGGCGTACCGGGACCATCGTGACATGCGGTCTGTTGGGGATACTCGTGTGCCTTCTGCGATCCTATTCGTCCTACCTTACGCGTGGGTCTCTCCCTGGTCGGAAACCGTTTGACGGGTGGAATGTTGCCGGAAATTCCTCCGGCGGCACCGCTGTAAAGAACTCGAGTTTCCTGGGGATTCGTCTCGCGTACTTAACGCCGGCCCAATTCGCGTGCCGGACGCGGGCGATATCCGATCGTTGAGGAGGACCCATGTCGGTCGTCGCCACATCCACGCGCACCGGCTGGCACATGTCGCAGCCACCGGGCCCCGGCAGAGCGCCCGGCGGACGCCGCCCAGCCGGCGGCTCGCCCACACTCACTGTGACGTTTTCGATCCCACTCGCCAGCGACGACGGGCTCACCCCACAGGCCTTCCGTCTCCTCGAGGTGGCACGCGAGCTCGTCGAGCGCGGTGAGGGCACCGTGAGCCTCTCGCCGCCACCCACGGAGCCCGCCCTGGGCGACGACGGCGACGAGCCGATTCCGAGCGTCACCGGGCCGGCCGGCGAGGGCACCTTGCGCGTGCTGGCCGCCTCCCGCACGGTGCTGCTCGGCGACGAGACGCTGCGGCTCACCCGGCTCGAGTTCGACCTGCTGCTCTTCCTGGCGGAAAACCCGCGCCGCGTGTTCAGCCGCCTCCAGCTGCTGACCGGCGTCTGGGGGTACGAGCACGCCGGCGCGCGCACCGTCGACGTGCACATCCGCCGCCTCCGCTCCAAGATCGGCATGCACGTGCCGCTGGTCACGACGGTGTACGGGGTGGGCTACCGCCTCGCCGACGACGCCCACGTGATCGTGGAGCGCGACGCCTGATAAAGCTGGTGGGATGCGCGTGCGTCCCATCGCTCCTGACCTGCTGGTCGACGAGCTGGCCGACCGGCTCGCCGCCGACCGCCCCGGGCAGTGGCTCCGGGTCGCGGTCGACGGGCCGCCGCCGGCGACCCCGGAGATCCTCGCCGCCGCGCTGGTCGACCCGCTCCGCGCCCGCGGGCGGGCCGCCGTCCACATCCCGGCCGGCGGCTTCCTGCGGCCGGCGTCGCTGCGTCTCGAGTTCGGGCGGGACAACCCGGACGCCTTCTACACCGCCTGGCTCGACGAAGACGGGCTGCGCCGCGAGGTGCTCGACCCGCTCGCGCCCGGCGGCACGGGCGAGGTGCTGCCCAGCCTCTGGGATCCGGCGACCGACCGCGCCACCCGCGCGCCCTACCTGAGCGTCCCGCCCGCCGCCGTCGTGCTGGTGAGCGGCCAGCTGCTGCTCGGCGGCGGCCTCCCGTTCGACGTGGCGCTGCACCTGGTCGTGTCGCCCGCCGCGCTCGACCGGCGGATGCCGGCCGACCTGCGGTGGACGCTGCCCGCCTACGCCCGCTACGCCGACGAGGTAGCCCCGGCCTCCTTCGCCGACGTGGTCGTGCGCGTGGACGACCCACGGCATCCCGCGCTGGTGCTGCCAAGATCCGATCCGAGGAGCGGAGCGACGAGGCCGGATCGCGGCGGCACCTGGGCGGCCAGCGAGCGAAGCGAGCGCGGTTAGCACAGCGCTGGTGCAGACTGGGTGACGTGGGTGAGATCAAGGTAGGCACCGCCTCCTGGACCGACCGCACGCTGCTCGAATCGGGGTGGTACCCGGCGAGCGCCGACACGCCGGAAAAGCGCCTCGCCTTCTACGCCGAGAAGTATCCGCTGGTCGAGGTCGACGCCACCTACTACTCGCCGCCGGCCGAGCAGACCGCCGCGCTGTGGGCGGCCCGCACCCCGCCCGGCTTCACGTTCAACATCAAGGCGTTCAGCCTGCTCACCGGCCACCCCACCAAGGTCTCGGCGATCTACAAGGACATCCGGCCGGAGACCGAGAAGAAGAGCATCTACCCCGGCGACCTCGAACCAGCCGCGTACGAGCAGGTGTGGGAGCGGTTCCTCTCCGCCCTCCAGCCGTTGGTCGACGCCGGCAAGCTCGGCGCGTTGTTGTTTCAATTTCCGCCCTGGTTCACCATCCGCCGGTCCAACAAGCAGTACCTGCTGGAGGTGCAGCGCCGGGTGCGGCCGTTACGCGCCGTGTACGAGTTCCGCCACGCCTCCTGGTTCGACGGCGGAAACCGCGACGAGACGCTGGAGTTCCTGCGCAAGCACAAGCTGCCGTACGTCTCGGTCGACATGCCGCAGGGGCACAAGTCGTCGGTGCCGCCGGTCCTCGCCGCGACGGCCGACCTGGCGGTGGTGCGTTTCCACGGGCACAGCGAAAAGTGGACGAGCAAGGACATCCACGAGAAGTTCGGCTACCTCTACAGCGACCGCGAGCTGAAAGAGTGGGCGCCGAAACTGAAGAAGCTGGCCAGCGAGACGGCACAGACGCACGTTCTGACCAACAACTGCTACCGCGACTACGCGCAGCGGAACGCGAGCCAGCTCGTCGAGCTGCTGGGGGAGTAGCGTGATACCCCCTCCCGGGGTCGGTTAGGCGACTGCGGAAGGGAGTGCCGTCCCAGAAACTGTCCTGGTCGTCGAGGACGCCAAGGAGGTAGCTGATGGGGTGGAGGCTCAATCCGGCTCTGACCGCGTTTCGGGTGGCCGTCGACGCCCGCTACCCGCACCGCGACACCAAGTCGGACGGCACGATCGGCGACAAGGCCCACCAGACCCGCAAGTCCGACCACAACCCCGACAAAGACGGTTCGGTCGACGCGTGGGACATGGACGTCGAGCTCAACGGCCGCGGCAAGCCGTACGCGGAGGACGTCGAGCACCTCAAGCGCGTCTTCCAGGCGCACGAGGCGTCCCGCTACTGGATCCACGACGACCAGATCGCCGAACGCGCCAACGACTGGCGCCGCCGGCCGTACAAGCCGGACGACCCCGACCGCAACAAGCACATCAAGCACGTCCACTGGAACACGCGCCAGTCGATGGAGCGTTCGAAGGCGCTCTGGCGCGTCGGCGACGACGAAGACCTCGACACCGAGCAGGCGAAGCTGCTGCTGGACGTGCAGTTCCTGCTGTGCCGCGCGGTGCCCAACCCGGCCGGCAAGGGCCGCGTGCCGCTGCACGTGTGGGCCGGCTGGCTGACCGGCGCGGTCAAGTCGCTGGCCATCGCCACCGCCGGCGCCGACGAGGCCACCAAGGCGCAGCTGCGCCGCGACCTCGACGACCTGGACGCCCAGGTGCGGCCGTCCAGCGACGACGCCATCGAGGCGGTCCGCGCCGCCGACGACCTGGAAGACATCGTCCGCCGCCTCCGCGAGGTGCTCGGCGACCAGACCACCGCCGTCGGCACCCACCTGCTCAACGGCTTCTGAAAGGACGAAAGGGTGACCCCCGACCAGGCAAAGCTGCTCAAGGACTCACACTTCGTGCTGGCCCGCGGAGTGCCCAACCCGGCCGGCAAGGGCCGCGTGCCGCTGCACGTGTGGGCCGGCTGGATGACCGGCGCGGTCAAGGCGCTGGCCACCGCGGTGTCGCGTGTGGACGAGGCGACGAAGGCGCAGCTCAAGGCCGACCTGGACAAGCTACAGGCCCAGCTGGCCGGCGCCGCCGACGCCGACCCGGGCGACTCGGCCATCGAGATCGCCGCCCGCCTCCGCGTCGAGCTCGGCGACAAGGCCGCCGAGGTGGGGGCGCTGCTCGTCGCCCGCGACTGACGTTCTCCAGGCGGACTTCCCGGGTCCGCGTCACTCGTGGACGCGGATCCGGGTCAAGGGGTGCGGGTCGTGGGGAGCTCGCGGCGGCGGGCGAGTGTCGCGAACGTCGAGGCGTCGGCGACGGCGGCGCAGCCGGGGTCGTTGTTGAAGTAGACGTACGTGTCGACCGACGGGTCGACGCGGTCCAGCCACGACCGCAGCGCCGCCCGCCCGTAGTGCGGCCAGGGGCGGGCGCGGCCCTCGTGCATGCGCAGGTAGCCGAAGTCGGCCGTGTGCCACAGCGGCGTGACCGGGCGGCCCTTGCGGTCGGCCCAGCACAGGGCCGCGTTGTGTCCTTTGAGGACGGACTCGGTCTCGGGCGTCCACCACGACGCGTGCCGCGGTTCGACCGCCACGCGCACGTCGCGCGGGAAGAGGGCCAGCGTCGCGTCCAGCGTGTCCGGGTCGGCGCGCAAGGTGGGCGGCAGCTGGAGGAGCACCGGCCCGAGGCGGTCGCCGAGCGCCGTCGCGCGTTCGAGAAACCGGGCGACCGGCTCCTCGGGGTCGCGCAGGCGCTTGACGTGGGTGAGGTAGCGGCTGACCTTCACCGCGACGCAGAAGTCGTCCGGTGTGCGGGCCCGCCACTTGGCGAACGTGTCGCGTTCGGGCAGCCGGTAGAACGCGTTGTTGACCTCGACGGTGGCGAAGTGCTCGGCGTAGTGCTCCAGCCAGAGCCGCTGCGGCAGCCCTTCGGGGTAGAAGGGGCCGCGCCAGTCCCGGTACTGCCAGCCGGACGTGCCCACGTGGATCACGCCTGCTCAGTACCCGCTCCGCCCCGTGATCAAAAGCTGCCACGAGCCGCGGCTGAGCGGTCTTTCACCACGGCGGACATGAGGAGTCAGGAATCCGCGCGCACCTAGCCACGGCCGGGGCCGTAAGGACCCGGCGCAGCCGCCGGGGTGAGCGTGACCAGCGGCGGACGGGTGAGGCCGCGGGAGCAACGGCATGGACCACGGCGGGCATCGCGGTAGCTCAAATCTCAATAGGGGGTCGAAGCCACCCCGACTCCGGAAGGTCTCTAGTGGAGGGTGACCTCCGTGGTGAGCTGGCGGTCGGTGCCGACCTCGCGCTCGGCGCCGACGAGGCGGAGCGCGACGGTGTGGGCCACGTCGGTGCTGGAGCGGGAGAGGCGCAGCTCCAGCGCGCCCGGCTCGACGACCCGCGTGCCGGCCAGCCCGGTGAACGCGGACAGGTCGGCGTGCACCCGGAAGTCGACGCGGCGGGACTGGCCCGGTGCGAGCGCCACCCGCGCGTACCCGATCAAACGGACCACCGGGCGGGTGACCTGCGCGACCGGGTCGTGGAGGTAGAGCTGGACCACGTCGGCGCCGGGGCGGTCACCGATGTTGTGCACGGTCATCGAGACGGTGACCGCGCCCTCGGTCGGCACCTCGACCGGGTGGTCGGGGTCGTGCGGGGCGCCGTCGACGCGGACCCCGTCCCAGGCGAAGGCGGTGTAGGACAGGCCGTGCCCGAACGGGTACAGCGGCGTCGGGTCGACCGACGTGACCGAGGAGGCGTGCGCGAGCGGCGGGCCGAGGTAGGTGGTGGGGCCGCCGGCGGGTCGGCGGGGGACGCTGACCGGGAGGCGGCCGGACGGGCAGACCCGGCCGGACAGGACGCCGGCGACCGCGGGGCCGCCCTCCTCGCCGGGGAAGAACGCCTGCACGGTGGCGGCGAGCCGGTCGGCGTAGGCGCCCAGCGCGTACGGGCGGCCGGTCAGCAGCACCGCGACCACCGGCTTTCCGGTGTCGAGCAGCGCCTCCAGCAGGGCGCCCTGCGCCCCGGGCAGGTCGAGGCTCTCCACGTCGCAGCCCTCGCCGGAGGTGCAGGAGTCGCCGAAGATGCCCGCGCGGTCGCCGACCACGGCGACCACCACGTCCGCGGCCTGCGCGGCCGCCACGGCCGCGGCGAAACCCGCGGTGTCGGAGCCGTTGACCTCGCAGCCGGGCACGTGGGTGACGGTCGCGCCGGGCAGCTCGGCGCGGAGCGACTCCAGCGGACTGGGGATCGCCACGCCGGTCGGCAGCTGCGGGTGGTGGATGCCCACGTGCGCCGGGAACGTGTAGCAGCCGAGCATCCCGGTCGAGCCCTCGGCGAGCGGGCCGACCATGGCGATCCGGGCGTCCGGGCGGAGCGGGAGGGCGCCGCCGTCGTTGGCGAGCAGCACCACCGACTCCTCGGCGACCTCGCGGGCGAGGGCCCGGCCGGCCGGCGGGTCGAGGTCGATCAGGCCGTCGATCGGCGCGTCGCCGGCGGCCTCGACCTCGGCGGGGAACGGCTGCCAGTCGCTGTCGAGCAGGCCCAGCTCGAGCTTCTGCCGGAGCACGCGGGCGGCGGCCCGGTCGACGAGCGCCTCGGAGACCTTTCCTTCGCGTACCGCTTCGACGAACGCCGGGCCGAAGCACCGTACCGCCGGAAGCTCGACGTCGACCCCGGCGGCGAGCGCGACCGCGGCGGCCTGGACCGGCCCGTCGGCCAGGCCGTGGTGCAGCTCCAGGAAGGACACGCCGAAGTAGTCGGCGACCACGGTGCCGGTGAAGCCCCACTCGTCGCGGAGCAGGCCGGTCAGCAGCTTGGCGCTCGCCGCGGGCGGCAGGCCGTCGATCTCCGTGTACGCGTGCATCACCGACCGGGCGCCGCCGTCGCGCAACGCCATCTCGAACGGGAACAGCAGCACGTCGGCGAGCTCGCGCGGACCCATGTGCACGGGCCCGAAGTTTCGCCCGGCGCGGGAAGCGGAGTATCCGACGAAGTGCTTGAGCGTGGCCACCACGCCGGCCGACTCCAGCCCGCGCACGTACCCGGTGGCGAGCGTCGCGACGAGGTACGGGTCTTCGCCGAGGGTCTCCTCGGTGCGGCCCCACCGGGGGTCGCGGGTGACGTCGAGCACCGGGGCGAGGCCCTGGTGCACGCCGAGGCGGCGCATGTCGGCGCCGATCCGGGCGGCCATCCGCTCGACCAGCGCGGGGTCGAACGTCGCGCCCCAGGCCAGCGGCGTCGGGTAGACGGTGGCGCCCCAGGTCATCACGCCGGTGAGGCACTCCTCGTGGGCGACGGCCGGGATCCCGAACCGGCCGGCGGCCACGATCTCGCCCTGCACGCGAGCCAGCGCCCGGGCGCCCTGCGCCGGGTCGATCGGCGCGGTGCCGAACGGGCGGGAAAGCTGCCCCAGGCCGGTGCGGATCAGCCCGGTCCAGTCGAGCGTGTCGCCGACCAGCTCGTGCTGCTGCGGCGCCATGTCGTCGGGCGTGGCGTTCGCGCCGAGCCAGACGCCGTACAGCTGGGCGACCTTCTCCTCGAGCGTGAGCCGGCCCAGCAGGTCGGTGACCCGCTTGTCCGCCGGGAGGCTCGGGTCCTGCCAGGGCTCGGGGATGGTCACCGCGTCCGGCGCCGCGGCGCTCCGATCACTCATGGAGGAGTGTCTCCTGTCGTCTGCATCGCGTTGTTTCGGGCATGTTCCGGTATCCGCCTGCGCCTCCGATGCCGGGCTTCCGGGCCGCTCGGATCATCTTCCGGGATGTTTCCGGAACATCTTTCGGGCGTTTGGCGGTCTAGGTTGCCTTACGGTAACGCTTGTATCCGCCCAGCGATAGGGCTTGACCGCTAGTTCACGTCGTCGTAGCGTGCGCCACATCACCTTGAATTATCGGGCCGACGCCGAAAACTTCCGGGCACCTGGCGTCGGCTCCGCGACTGGCCTATCGGACCCACCACGGCCGCGAGCGAGCCGTTACGCTCCGGCCCACCCGAAGGGATGGCACATGACGACCCCCTCATACTTCTCGCGCCGATCGGTCCTGGGCCTCGCCGGCCTGGGCGCCGGCGCGGCGCTGCTCGGCGGCTGTGGCGACGACGGCTCCGGCGACTCCGGCAACAGCGGGGGCGGATCGGCCACGATCGACTGGTGGCACATCTCCAACGTCGACCCGATGCTGACCACGTGGGCCAACCTGGCCAAGGACTTCCAGACCGCCAACTCGGGCGTGGAGATCAAGATCACCCCGTTGGAAAACGAGGCCTTCAAGGCGAAGCTGACCACCGTCACCCAGGCGGGCACCCCGCCGGACATCTTCCACTCGTGGGGCGGCGGCGTGCTCAAGCAGCAGGTCGAGGCGGGTCTGGTCAAGGAGATCGACCTCGGTGACGCGGCCGCCAACATCAACAAGAACGGCCTGGACATCTACAAGGTCGACGGCAAGCAGTACGGCGTTCCGTTCGACCTCGGCATGGTCGGCTTCTGGTACAACAAGGAGCTCTTCGACAAGGCCAAGATCGCGGCGCCGCCGGCCACCTGGGGCGAGTTCATCGACGCGGTCGGCAAGCTGAAGACCGCCGGTGTCACGCCGATCGCCCTGGCCGGCTCGGAGAGCTGGACCGCCCACTTCTACTGGGCCTACCTGGCGATCCGCGTCGCCGGCGTCGACGGGCTCGCCGCGGCGGCCGCGGACGGCTCGTTCGACCAGCCCGACTTCGTGGCCGCGGGCGCCCGGTTCAAGGAGCTCATCGACCTCGACCCGTTCCAGAAGGGCTTCCTCGGCGCCAAGTACTCGGCGACCGACGGCCAGGCTGCCATCATGGGCAACGGCCAGGCGGCGATGGAGCTGATGGGGCAGTGGGCCCCGACGACCGAAGCGGCGTACTCCACCACGAAGAAGGGCATCGGCGAAAAGCTGGGCTTCTTCCCGTTCCCGGCGGTCGACGGCGGCAAGGGCTCGCTCGAAGACGCGTTCGGCGGCGGCAACGGCTTCGCGCTCGGCAAGGACGCGCCGCCGCAGGCGACCGAGTTCATCAAGTTCCTGCTCTCGGCCGACAGCCAGCGCAAGGGTGCGTCGAGCGACTCGATCCTGCCGGTGACCGCGGGCGCCGAAGACGCGCTCAAGGACGCCAACCTCAAGTCGGTGCACGCGGCCATCGCCAAGGCGCCCAAGTTCCAGCTCTACCTCGACCAGGCTTACGCGCCGGCGGTCGGCACGCAGGTCAACGACAGCGTCGCCGAGCTGGTGGCCAAGAAGGCCACGCCGGAGAAGGTCGCGCAGGACATCGCCAAGGTCGCGAAAAACCAGTAGCCGCTTTGAAAACGACGACGCAGGGGCCGGAAGGACGGCTTCCGGCCCCCTCTTCCCACCGGACCGCCACCCGCGCCGAGGCCCGCCGGGGGCTCGCCCCCGACCAGCTTCGGCCGCGGGTGGATGGTTCGCTGCGCCGACGCCGCCGCCTCGACAAACTGACCGTCGCGCTGTTTCTCGCCCCCGCGCTGGCGATCTTCGCGGTGCTGGTGGTCGGGCCGATCGCGCTCGCGATCTACACCAGCCTCTTCAAGTGGAACGGGTTCGGCGGGCTGCCGGAAAACTTCGTCGGCCTCGACAACTTCCGCCGGCTGATCGAGGACGACATCTTCATCGGCGACCTCAAGCGCGGCCTGATCCTGGTGCTGCTCTCGGTCTTCGTGCAGCTGCCGGTCGCGCTCGGCCTCGCGCTGCTGCTCAACCAGCCGCTGCGCGGGCGGGCCTTCTACCGCCTGGTGTTCTTCGCGCCGTACGTGCTCTCCGAGGTCATCACGGCCGTCCTGTTCACGATGGTCTTCTCGCCCAACCAGGGCCTGACCAACCAGCTGATGTCCGCGATCGGCCTGGAAGGCCTCCAGCAGGAGTGGCTGGCCGACACCTCGACCGTGCTGTACGCGCTGTTCTTCGTGATCAGCTGGAAGTACTTCGGCCTGCACATGATCCTGTACCTGGCGGGGCGGCAGGGCATCCCGAAGGAGCTGACCGAGGCGGCGGTCACCGACGGCGCGGGGAGCTGGCAGGTGTTCCGCCACGTGACGCTGCCGCTGCTCGGCCCGACGATCCGGATCAGCATCTTCCTGTCGATCATCGGTGCGATCCAGCTCTTCGACATGGTGTGGGTGCTCACCGGCGGCGGCCCGATCCACGCCTCGGAGACCATGGCGGTCACGATGTTCCAGTACGGCTTCCGCCGCTCCGAGGTCGGGTACGCCAGCGCGATCAGCGTCGCGATGTTCCTCATCAGCCTCGTGTTCGCGCTGCTCTACCAGCGGTTCGTCATGCGCCGTGACATCGAGGGCGCCATCACCACCATGCGGGAGAAGCGATGAGTACGCGGTCCGGGACGCGGGTGCGCCACTTCTGGCTGCACGTGATCGCGATCGTCGTCGGCGCGGGCGTCATCGTGCCGGTCGCCTTCGGCGTGCTGGGCGGCTTCAAGGACAACGGGCAGCTCTCCAACAACCCGTTCGCGCTGCCCAGCCCGTGGGTGCCGGAAAACTACACCAGCATCCTGCGCTCCAGCAGTTTCTGGCGGCCGCTGTTCAACAGCACGCTCATCGCGGTGGCCACGGTGGTGCTGCTGGTGCTGGTGGCCGCGATGGCCGCGTACGTCTTCGCCCGCTTCAACTTCCGCGGCCGCGAAGGCCTCTACACGCTCTTCGCCGCGGGGCTGATGTTTCCGTTCGCGGTGGCGATCCTGCCGCTGTTCGTGCTGCTGCGCGAGCTGAGCCTGCTCAACAGCCCGCTCGGCGTGATCCTGCCGCAGGTCGCGTTCGGGCTGCCGATGACGATCATCATCCTGCGCGCGTTCTTCCGCACCATCCCGGGAGAGGTCGAGGAGGCGGCGATCCTCGACGGCTGCACCCCGTTCGGCTTCTTCTGGCGGATCCTGCTGCCGATGGCCCGGCCGGCGCTCGCCACCGTCTCGGTGCTGGCGCTCGTGGCCAGCTGGAACAACTTCATGCTCCCGCTCGTCGTCTTCACCGACCCGAGCTGGTGGACGCTCCCGGTGGGCGTGCAGCAGTTCCAGGGCCAGTACGCCTCCGACACCGCGCGCATCCTCGCGTACGTGGTGCTGGCGATGATCCCGGCGCTCGCGTTCTACGCGGTCGCGGAGCGCCAGCTCGTCGGCGGCCTCGCGTCGGGCGCGACGAAGGGCTGAGCTCCCGTCCCGCCCGCCGCTCCGCGGGGGCGGCGGGCGGGAGCGGTGGGCCCTCGTGACCGGGCTCGGCGCGCGGGGCGGCGGCCCTCGCGACCGGGCTCGGCGGGGAGAATGGGCCGGGTGAGGATGCCGGCCCCGCTCTCCCCGCTGGTGAGCGGCACGACCTACCGCCGTGGCGTGCACCTGCTGCTCGGCGGCGTGATCCTCCTGCCGTACCTGCTGCTGGGCGTCGTGTTCGCCGACATGCTGGCCGGTCCGCGCGGCGGGCGCACGGCGGCGCTGCTCCTGCTCGTCGCGGCCGCGGCGATCGCCGCCGTGCCGGCCTTCCTGCGCGGCACCCGCTCCCTGGAGATCGCCGCCGCGCGGGCGCTGCTCGGCGTCGACCTGCCCGACCCGCCGCCCGGACCCGTCGCGCGGGAGACCCGGGTGCGGGGCGCGCTCTGGTACGCCACCCACCTCGCCACCGGTGGCGTCGTCGCCGGCGGGCTGCTGGTGGCGGTGCCGATGGCGCTGGTGTTCGCGGCCGGGTGGTTCGGCGTCAGCACCGACGCCACCGACGGGCTGCGGCTGGGCCCGCTCGACGAGGGCGACACCGGGTGGCTGACGCTGGTGGGGCTGATGCTGCTCGTCGCGCTCGTGTACGCGGTGGCCGGCCTCGGCGCGCTCGCCGCCCTGATGGCCCCGGTGCTGCTCGGCCCGTCGACGGCGGAGCGCATCGCCGCCCTGGAGGCGCGGGCGGCCGGCCTGGCCGAGCGCAACCGGCTGGCCCGCGAGCTGCACGACTCGGTGGGCCACGCCCTCACGGTGACGACGCTCCAGGCGGCGGCCGCCCGCGAGGTGCTGGACGCCGACCCCGACTTCGCCAAGCGGGCGCTGTCCGCGATCGAGGAGACCGGCCGGGCCGCGATGGCCGAGCTCGACCACATGCTCGGCCTGCTCCGCGACGGTCCCGCCGCCGCTCGCGCGCCCCAGCCGACGCTCGCCGACCTGGACCGCCTGGTCGCCGACGCCCGGATCGAGGTGCGCCTCGACCGGGCCGGCCCGCTGGCCGACCTGCCGGCGGTGATCTCCCGGGAGGGGTACCGGATCGTGCAGGAAGGGCTCACCAACGCCGCCCGGCACGCCGGCGGCCAGCCGGTGGCGCTGCGCGTGGCCGTGGCGGGTGAGACGCTCGCGATCGAGCTGACCAACCCGGTCGCCGACGGCGCGACAGCCGGCGGCGGGCGCGGGCTGGCCGGCATGCGGGAGCGGGTGACGCTCCTCGGCGGCGACATGACGGCCGGCCGCGACGGCGGCGTCTGGCGGATAGCGGTCCGGCTCCCTTCGGGAGCGGCCCGGTGAGCGCGGGCGACCCTGACGACGCGGCGGGTGCGGGAGGCGCGGCGGGTGCGGGCGGCGCGGCGGGTGCGGGAGGCGCGGTGGGCGCGGGCGGCGCGGCGGGTGCGGGAGGCGCGGTGGGCGCGGGCGGTGCGGATGGCGCGGGCGACCCTGACGACGCGGCGGGTGCGGGAGGCGCGGCGGGCGCGGGCGGCGCGGGCGGCGCGGGCGGCCCGTCGCGGTCGGGTCCGCGTCGGGTGGAGGGCGTGACGCGGGTGCTCGTGGTCGACGACGAGGAGCTGATCCGGGTGGGGCTGCGGGCGATCATCGCGGCCCAGCCGGACCTCGACGTGGTCGGCGAGGCCTCCGACGGCGCGGAGGTGACGCCGCTCGTCGCGAAGCTGCGGCCGGACGTCGTGCTGATGGACGTGCGGATGCCCGACATCGACGGCATCCAGGCCACCCGCCACCTGCTCGCCACCTCGGCCAGCCCGCCGAAAGTGCTGGTCGTGACCACGTTCGAAAACGATGAATACGTATACGACGCGCTCCGCGCCGGCGCCAGCGGCTTCCTGCTCAAGCGGGCCCGGCCGGCCGAGGTGGTCGACGCGATACGCGTGGTGGCGCGCGGCGAGTCGCTGCTCTTCCCGGCGGCGATCCGGCGGCTGGCCGGCGCCTACGGTGCGCGCCGCCGCCTGCCCGGGCCGGCCCTCACCGAGCGGGAGGCCGAGGTGCTCCGCCTCGTGGCGGCCGGGCACTCCAACGCGGAGATCGCCGCCGACCTCGTGCTCGGCGTGGAGACGGTCAAGACCCACGTTGGCAACGTGCTCGCCAAGCTCGGCGCCCGCGACCGCACCCAGGCGGTCGTGCTCGCCTACGAGTCCGGGTTCGTGACGCCGGGCTGAGCTCCCGGGGGAGGCGGCTCCCGTTCCCGGCCGGGTTCGTGACGCCGGGCTGAGCTCCCAGGGGAGGCGGCTCCCGTTCCCGGCCGGGTTCGTGACGCCGGAATGAGCTCCCAGGGGAGGCGGCTCCGGTTGCCGGCCGGGTTCGTGCCCCTGGGTGACTCCCTCGCGCGGGGGAGGCGGTTCCCGTTCCGGCGGGAGGTGTCGACGGCGTGCGCCCGCGAACGTGAGAGGCATGACCAGATCTCACGCCGCCGCGGCCTGGGCCGCGCTCTACGGCACGCTCGCGCTCGTCTGGACGGCGACCGGACGCGGCTTCCCGTTCGGCACCAACGACCCGGCGGGCGACGCCTCGCTCCTGCGCGGGCTCCCGGCCGAGGTGGGCGCCCCGCTCTTCGCGGTGGTGCTGCTCGCGACCGCGGTCGCCGCGCTCAGCCTGCCCACCCTCAACCCGCGGGGCGCCGCCCGCACCGCCCTGCTCGCGGCGGGCTGGTCCGTGGTGGCGGTGCTGCTCGTGGTCGTGCCCGACATGCGCCTGCTGGCCCGCGCCGGCTACGCGCCGATGCTGATCGTGGGTGCCCCGTTCGGGTGGCCACCGGTCGATTTTGCCGACGTGTTCACCTGGCCCGTGATCAACATGGCGGTGAGCGTGCTCGGCGGGCTGCTGCTGGCGCGGGCGCTGCTCGCCTGGCAGTTCCGCACCGCCGGCGCGTGCGTCTCCTGTGGACGGAAGGGCGGCACGGCGTCCGCGGCGCGCGTCGCCCGGTGGGGGCGGCGGGCGGCATACACGGCCGTCGCGATCCCGGTGCTCTACGCGGTGACCCGCTTCGGCTGGCTCGCCGTCGTGCTGCTGGGCGTGGTCGAGCTGGACCCGGCCGACTTCGACGACGACTCGGTGGTGTGGGCCGGGGCGGGGCTGGGGGCGTTCGCCTGCGTGGGCGCGGTGCTCACGCTCGGCCTGGTGCAGCGCTGGGGCGAGGTATTTCCCCGCTGGATGGTCGGGCTGGCCGGCAAGCGGGTGCCCGTCAAGCTCGCCACCGTGCCCGCGACGGTCGTGGCCATCTTCATCACCTCGGCCAGCCTTGGCCTGCTCAGCTCGGGCGCGATGAGCCACCTCGGCGACGAAGGGGTGTGGCTCGTCGCGCCCATGCTGCTCTGGCCCGTCTGGGGCGTCGCGCTGGGCGCGGCGACACTGGCCTACCACCTCCGCCGCCGCGGCACCTGCCGGGTCTGCGGCGCCGGCGACCAGGAAGCGCCGACGACCGCGTCGCCCACAGTGCGCGGCGCTGGCGGTCAGGGAGCGTCGATAACCGCGTCGCCCACAGTGCGCGGCGCTGGCGGTCAGGGAGCGCCGACGACCGCGCCCGCGGCGGGCTCACGATCATCGGCGCCGTGAGCGGAGCCGCGGATTGGGCTTGGCGCGCGGAGGTGGCAGTGGAGGCCGGGGGTTTCGGCTCGCCCGCGAGCCGCCGGCCGGAGCGGTCTCCGGCGGGAGCGGCGGTCCGCCGGTGACGCGGACCCGGGAAAGGAAATCAGGGGTGCTCCGGGTCCGCCGCGAACGGCGGACCCGGAAGCCGCTAGAGGTCGTCGCCGTCCTGTTCGTAGGCCAGCCAGTCGAAGCGGACCGTGCCGGACACCGCGTACATGCCGATGACCCGGCCGGTGAAGCCGCCGGCGACCTGGGTCGACAGGTAGCGACCGTCGAGCTCGTCGAGCACGACGAAGCGGCCGGTCGGTGTCTCGTAGCCCAGGCGCACCACGTCCGGCTCCTGCCTCGGGTGGTCGGGGCTGGGGCCAGACGGCTGGGTCTCCACGCGCAGCACGACCGGGCCGTCCGGCACCGGGCCGGCCGAGCGCCACCGGTCGAGCGCGCCGACCCGGGCCCGCACGCCCACCTCGCCGCCGCCGGCCTCGACCTCGTAGTGGTGCTGTTCGTCGAGGCGTACCGCCAGGCCGCCGCGGCCCTCGGCGGCGTCGACCAGCGCGCGTACCCGGCAGGCGTGGTGCTGCTGGCGGCGGCCGATGAACGACACCGACGGGTCGTCGAGCGAGCCGTCCTGCGCGTGCAGGGTGAGCCAGCCCGGGCGGTCCTTGAGCGACCAGGCGTGCGCCGGCCGGGAGCGGATCGAGATCCAGCACGGGCGCAGGTCGGCGCCGTCGAAGTCGTCGCGGGCCGGTGGCACCGGCACCGGCTGTGGCGGGAGGCCGCCGCTCATCCGGGTGTCCACCTCGCCGACGACCGGCCAGCCGTCGACCCAGGTGACCGGTGCCAGGAACGTCTCCCGCCCGAGCACGTGCCAGCCGGGTGGGCCGCCGCGCGGTCGGGTGCCGAGGAAGACCAGCCACCACGAGCCGTCGGCCGCCTGGACCAGGTCACCGTGGCCGGTGTTCTGGATCGGGTGGTCGGTGCTGCGGTGGCTGAGGATCGGGTTGTGCGGGCAGGGCTCGAACGGCCCGTCCGGCGCCGGCCCGCGGGCCACCGAGATGCCGTGCCCGGAGTCGGTGCCGCCCTCGGCGATCAGCAGGTACCAGGTGCCGTCGACCTCGTAGAGGTGCGGGGCCTCGGGCCACTGCGCGCCGGGTGTGCCGGACCAGATCTTGCGGGGGGTCTCCAGCGCGGCGCCGGTCGCGAGATCGACCCGGACCTGCTGGATGCCCATGAACGTGCACCAGGCGGTGCCGTCGGCGTCCCAGGCGAGGTCGGGGTCGATCCCGACGTCCGGCAGCCACACCGGGTCGGACCACGGGCCGGCCGGGTCGGTGCTGGTCACGACCAGCGTGCCGGCGTGCGGCACGACCGACGTGATCAGGTGGAACCGGCCGTCGTGGTAGCGGAGCGTGGGCGCGTACACGCCGCCGGAGGAGGGGGTGCTCGGCGGCAGGTCGAGCTGGGTGGTGCGGTCCAGCGCGTTGCCGATCTGCTCCCAGTGCACGAGATCCTGGCTGCGGAAGACCGGCACGCCGGGGAAGTACTCGAAGCTGGAGCAGGCGAGGTAGTAATGCCCCCCGACCCGGCAGATGCTCGGGTCGGGGTGCATTCCGGGGATGACGGGGTTGGCGAAGGTGCCGATCGGATCCTCCCGTCCGGTGCGTCACACGGCACCCCGTGGGGTGGGTGCCTCTTCGCTAGTCTGGCCCGCCGGCTATCAGCCGGCCAATGCCAGGGTCTGGCTTACCGTCTGGTACGCGGGCTTCTGCCCGTAGTTCTCGTCGAGCAGGTTGGCCGCGCCCTGGCCGGTGAAGACCCCAGGTACCCAGGAGTACTTGTCGGTGAACCCCCAGACGGTGAAGGACGTGCACCGCTTGGCGAGCAGGCAGGCGCGCAGCAGGATGCCGTACCCGTTGGCCTGTGCCTGGAGCTTCGGGTTGTCCGGCGGCATGACCATCCGCACGTCGACCTCGGTGAACGAGGTCTCCAGGCCGAGGGCCTCGAAACGCTGCACGTTCTGGAGGGCGCGGCCGTCGAAGCCGAACTGCACGCCGAGGTGGCCCTGCATGCCGAACCCGTGGATCGGCACCCGGTCGGCCTTCAGCTGCTGGACCAGCGCGTAGTACGCGTCGGCCTTCGCGTTGAGGCCCTCCACGTTGTAGTCGTTGATGTACAGCTTGGCCTTCGGGTCGGCCTGGTGGGCCCAGCGGAACATGTCCGCGATGTAGCCGGGGCCGAGCTTCTGGAGCCAGATCGTGTCGCGGAGCTGGGCGTTGTCGTCGATCACCTCGTTGACGACGTCCCACTGGTAGATCTTGCCGCGGAAGTGGCCGGCGACGTCGAAGACGTGCTGCTTGAGGATCTGGCGCAGCTCGGTGGCGTCGATGTCGCCGGACGCGACCCCGTCGGTGAGCCAGGTCGGAAGCTGGTTGTGCCACAGCAGCGTGTGCCCGCGCACGCTCTGGCCGTTGGCCTTGGCGTACGCGACGAGCTGGTCGGCGGGCGCGAAGTTGAGCACGCCGCGGGTGGGCTCGATCTCCGACCACTTCATGACGTTTTCCGCGGTGACGCTGTTGAACTCGGTCGCCACCTTGTCGTTGTAGGTGGCGTCGTTGGCGAGGGCCGACATGTCGACGGCCGTGCCGATCTTCATCCCGGTGCGCTTGGCGAGCTCCCGGAGGGTCTTGCTATCGGCGGCAACCTGTGTCGCGGATTCTTGCAGGATCGCCCCCGGAACGGCGGGGACCGAAGCGACGGGCGCGGCCGGCGCACCTGTCGCGTTGAGGGAGACGAGGACGGCCGCGGCAACAGCGGCGCCGGCGACCACGCGAGTCACCTTCATGGATTTCCCTTTCGGAGTAAGCTTCCGGAACACTTCCGTAACTTGTTCGGAACGCTATGCGTGTCGATGCGGGCCGTCAAGCCCTGGAAGTGCGACAGGATGGGCCTCGGAAGGCTGCCGGAGGGTCGAGTTCGGCTCGGAAGTGTTTCGGTCGTACGCTGGCCTCCTTAAGACGAAGGAGCGGAACGTGACGGTCGACGAGGGGCGCAGGATCACCATTACGGCGATCGCGCGCGAGGCCGGCGTGTCGGTGCCGACCGTCTCGCGCGTGCTCAACGGGCGCTCGGACGTGGCGCCGCAGACCCGGGAGCGGGTCGAGGAGCTGCTGCGCCGGCACGGATACCGGCGCCGGGCGGCCCGGCCGCGGGTCAGCGCGAGCCTGATCGACCTGGTCTTCAACGACCTCGACAGCCCGTGGGCCGTGGAGATCATCCGGGGCGTGGAAGACGTGGCGCACGCGGCCGGCGTCGGCACGGTGGTGTCCGCGATCCACCGGCGCACCGCCTCCACCCGGCAGTGGCTGCAAAACCTGCGTACGCGCGCGACGGACGGCGTGGTGCTGGTCGCCAGCGACCTCGCCCCGCCCGTGCACGCCGAGCTGCGCCGGCTCAACGTGCCGATGGTGCTGGTCGACCCGGCCGGCGTGCCGACGCTCGACATCCCGACGATCGGCGCCACCAACTGGACCGGCGGGCTGCGCGCCACCGAGCACCTGATCTCGCTCGGCCACGAGCGGATCGGCTTCATCGCCGGCAGCCCCTCGATGCTGTGCAGCCGGGCCCGCCTCGACGGCTACCGGGCCGCACTGGAGGCGGCCGGCCTGCCGATGCACGAGGAGCTCATCCAGCCCGGCGACTTCTACCACGAGTCCGGGCTGGAGGGCACGAAGGCGCTGCTCGCGCTCGACAAGCCGCCGACGGCGATCTTCGCGTCCAGCGACCAGATGGCTTTCGGCGCGTACGAGGCGGTCCGCCAGCGCGGCCTGCGCGTGCCCGACGACGTGAGCGTGGTCGGCTTCGACGACCTGCCCGAGGCACGCTGGTCGTCGCCGCCGCTGACCACGATCCGGCAGCCGCTCGCCGAGATGGGGCTGCTCGCCGCGCGCACCGTGCTGCGGCTCGCGCAGGGCGAGGCGGTGGAGACGCCGCGGGTCGAGCTCGCGACCGACCTGGTGGTGCGCGACAGCACGAAGGCCCGATAAGTTCCGGGACGGCGGGTGCCACCGCCCTTCCGTTACGCGCCGGACGATTTCCGGGAGATTACCGGTACGTCATTGACGTACGGGGGTCGGCAATCGATACTTGGGAACGCTTCCATTGATGGCGGTGAGCGGGAAGCCTTCCATGGACCGGGCACGGCGCGACAGACTGCCCAGCTGCCGCGCCGTGCCCCTCTTTGTTGAACGCCCGTGTCGGATTTGTCATCCCTTAGCCGGTCGAAAGCCCCTACGTTAGAAGTGTGTGTGGCCGGGTACTTCGGGGGCCCGGCACGAGGGTGACACGACATAGGGGGGCACCGATGCGAATCGACGAAGACGACTTCAACAGCAGCGGCGGCGGCAGCGGCGAGGGCCCGGCCGACGGCGGTGCGAACCCGCTGGGCCGTGACGGCGGCGCCGACGGTGGCGCGGGCGAAGGTCCCGCGGACGGCGGCGCAAACCCGGCCGGCGTTGACGGCGGCGCGGACGGCGGAGCCGGTGGCGAGGGCCCGGCCGACGGCGGCGCGAACCCGTCCGGCCGCGACGCCGGCGCCGACGGTGGCGCGGGCGAAGGCCCCGCGGACGGCGGCGCCAACCCGCAGGGCCAGGACGGTGGCGCCGACGGCGGCGCCACCAACTACTGATGGACACGGCGGTTCCGGACGGCGCGCCGGGTGGGACATCTCGCCCGGCGCGCCTCGGGTCTTCGCGGCCGGCTTTTTCGCCGAGGGCCGCGGGCGCCGCGCCGCAGGGCGCCGCCTCGCGGGAGGCGGGTGCGGCGCGCTCGGCTTCTCCGCCGGCCGCCGCGGGGCAGCCGGCCGCCGCGCGGCATGAGGCCGCCTCGCCGAAGGCGGGTGCGGCGCGGCCGGCGCTCGCGCGGTGCGTGGCGGTCGAGCCGGCGAAGTTCGCCGGCGCCTACTGGGGCCGTGCGCCCGTGCTCTCCCGGGCGGCCGAGCTGGCCGGCGCGACCGGCTTCCACGACCTGCTCAGCCCCGCCGACGCCGACGAGCTGCTCAGCCGCCGCGGCCTGCGCACCCCGTTCCTGCGCGTGGCGAAGGACGGCGCGGTGCTGCCCGTGTCCCGCTACACCGGTGGCGGCGGCGCCGGCGCCGAAGTCGGCGACCAGGTGCTCGACGAGCGGGTGCTCGCCCTCTACGCGGACGGCGCCACCCTTGTCCTCCAGGGCCTGCACCGGCTGTGGCCGCCGCTGGTCGACTTCGCCCGCGAGCTCGGCGGGCAGCTGGGGCAGCCGCTCCAGGTGAACGCGTACCTCACGCCCGCCGCCAGCCAGGGCTTCGCCACCCACTACGACACGCACGACGTGTTCGTGCTCCAGGTCGACGGCCGCAAGCGGTGGCGGATCCACGAGCCCGTGGTGGCCGACCCGCTCGAACGCCAGCCGTGGGGCGGCCACGCCGACGAGGTCTCGGCGGTCGCCGACGGCCCACCCGCGCTCGACGAGGTACTCGAGCCCGGCGACGCGCTCTACCTCCCGCGCGGCTGGCTGCACAGCGCCGCCGCCCAGGACGAGCCGTCGCTCCACCTCACCGTGGGGATCAAGGCGCTGACCCGATACGCGCTCGTCGAGGCCCTGCTGGAGCTTGCCGCCGAGGACCCGAGGCTGCGGGCCACGCTTCCGTTCGGCCTCGACCCCGCCGACCCCGACCAGGTCGAACCCGAGCTGACCGAGACCGTGGACGCCCTGCGCGACTGGCTCGGATCAGCCCAGCCCGGCCCGGTCGCCGACAAGCTCCGCGCCCGCGCCTGGCCGGCCGCCCGCCCCGCGCCGATCCGCCCGCTCGCCCAGGCGCGGGCCGCCGCCGCCCTGACCCCGGACGACCACGTGACCGTCCGCCCCGGCCTCAAGTGGCGCCTGACCGCCGAGCCCGACGACCGCGTCGCGCTGCACGCCTTCGACCGCACGGTGACCATGCCCGGCGGCTGCGCCTTGGCCCTGCGCGCCCTGCTGAGCGGCGGCCTCACCCGGGTCGGTGACCTGCCCGGCCTCGACACGGACGAAGACCGCCTGGTGCTCGCCCGCCGCCTGCTGCGCGAGGCCATCCTGATCCCCGGGCGGCCATCACCACACATGGAGATGTGAGCTACCGCGACGTCCGCGGTGGTCCCGACCGTCGCTCCCGCGGCCGCACCCGTCCGCCGTTGGTCATCTGGACCCCCTCCAGGGGGACCAAAAGACCACGATCACCAGGATTTGCCTACCCTGTCGCCGATCAAGGCCTTGCGGCAACAGGCACGTTGGCCATCGAGGCGCCCTTTCAGACGAGCAGGTAGAGGGCGACCGTCGTGGCGAGGCCGGTGGTCAGGACGACCGTGATCGTGGTGGCGTCGAGGGCGACGTGGCGGCGGTCGGCCACCACCCGTGCCGGCCACAGGCCGACGAACGGCGCTACCAGCAGCACCACCAGCGCGAGCACCGGCAGGCCCACCGCGAGGTCACCGCCGTAGGAGCGGCCGGCCCACAGGGCGGCTTCGCGCAGCCCGAACGCCACCGCCGCGCCGAGCGCGCTCCACGCCACCAGCCACGGGAACGCCTTCTGCGGCATCCGCCCCGGGCGCCAGGTCTGGTCGAGCAGGTCGGAGGCGGCCTCGATCATCTGGTGCGGGTTGTACTCCTCGCCGGCTTGCAGCGGCACCGGCGGTGGCGGGCCGCCGAATCGGGTCGCGGACGGGCCCAGCCGGCGGATCGTCGTGCGCCACACCTCCTCGGCCTCGGCGTCGATCCGCTCCACCAGCTCGGTCGCGGCGTCGAGTGCCTCCTGGGCGGCCTCGACCGCGGCGGCGGCCTCGCGTTCGGCGCGGGCGGCGGCGGCGACCTGGCGCTCGTACCACTCGTCGGCCTCCGTGCGCTGGGCGTCTACCCCCGCGTACGTCTGCGCCAGCCGCGCGATGGCCTGGTGGTAGCTCATCCGCCCAGTCCGTACGGGATGACGACCTCCGGGATGCGGTGGCGGGCGCGGTCGAAGAACAGCGCGCGCCACGGGCGGGGGTACCACGCCGGCCCGCCCTGCTGCGGGAAGAACCCGGTCAGGTCGGCGCCCTGCACGTCGAGCGCGACCCAGGCGCCGATCGCGTCCGTGCGGGAGCCGACGCCGCCCAGGTCGTCGCGGAGCCGGCCGACGCCGCGCCACCAGCCGAGCACGTGGGTACGCCGTTCCGGGCCGGTGTTGAGGATGCGGCGCAGGTGGTCGTGGCCGGTACGCCCGCCCTCGTTGACCGCGAGGCGAGAGGCGGCGGCGTCGGCCGCGAACAGGAAGATGTAGTGCGGCAGCGGACCCGGCTCGACCGACGGCAGCAGCGCGGCCAGGCCCTCCGTGTCGTACCAGCCGGTGTCGGCGGGCAGGTCGGCGCGGAGCGACTCGGCGGTGGCCGCCGCGTCCGGGTCGAGGCAGGCGACCGAAAAGCGGGCGTCGCCGTCGGCGTGCTGGCGGGCGAGGGAGCGGGCGGCGGCGGCGAGCACCGCGCACGCCTCGTCGACGCGGGTGCCGAGCACGGCGAGGTTGCGGCCGGGGGAGCGGGTGAGCGGCAGCCGGGCCGACCTCGCCCGCACGTCGATCGACTCGCCGAGCAGCACGACGGGGTCGCGGACGTCCGGGCGCAAGGCCTGGAAGTCCGGCGAGGCGGTGAGCCGGGGCACCGCGTCGCCGTCGAAGAGGCGGGGCGCGCCGAGCCACGGCGGCCGGTCCTGCCACAGCTTGTGCTGGAGCTCGCTCCACACGCGACGGTCGCTGGCGGCCGGGACGCGCACGATGCGGTTGGCGTCCGGCGCGCCGGAGTCGGCGTTGACGACCGCGTGGTGGCGGGGGAGCGTCTCGGCCGCGAGGTTGGTCTCGTGCAGGATGCGGCGCGCCTTGGGCAGCGCGATCCGGAGCGTGAACTGGGCGACCAGCGCCGGCCGCCCCCACAGCGCCTCGATGCCGGAGACGTCCTGCGAGGCGAGGATCAGGTGGATGCCCTGGGAACGGCCGCGTCGGGCCAGGTCTTCCAGCAGCGTGGCCGCCTCCTGGGCGAGCGCGTCGCGGCCGGTGAGCAGGATCTGAAACTCGTCGATCACCGCGACGATCCGCGGCCAGTGCCCCTGCGGGTCTTCGTGGCGCAGCTCGGCCAGCTTGGTGACCTCGTGCTCCTTGGCCGCGTCCGCCCGGCGGCGCAGCTCGCCGCCGAGGAAGCGGAGCAGCGCCAGCCCGAACTCGCGGTCGGTGTTGACGTTGACGCCGACCAGCCGGACGTGCGGCAGCCAGCTCGGGTCCCGCCGCCCCGGCGCGAACCGCGCGAACGACACGCCCTCCTTGAAGTCGAGCAGGTAGAAGGCGAGCTCTTCGGGGGAGTACCGGGCGGCGAGCGCGCCCATCCACGCGTAGATGAGGTTGGTCTTGCCGGTGCCGGAGGGGCCGGCGATCAGCGCATGCGGCGGGTAGTCGGAGAGTGTGACGTCGACCGTCCGCCCCTCCGGGCTGTCGCCGACCGGCGCGGTGAGGCCGCCGGCGGAGTGCTCGGTCCAGAACACCGGCGGGATCAGGTTGGCGAAGACTGCCGGCGCCGGCCCGGTCGACACCCGGTCGGCGATCTTGCGGCAGGTGGCGGTGACGAGCTCGGCCGGCGGCGCCTCGTCGAGGAACACCGGCAGCGTGCCGCACCCGGAGACCTGGGCCCGGTAGCCGTCGACGCGGATGACCTGCACCGAGGGGCGCGGCTCGACGGTGATGCCGCGCACGATCAGGTGTACGCCGCAGGCCGCGCCGGTGCGCAGGATCCGGTCCAGCTGCGCCCGCTCGTGGCGGGACGGCTCGTCGCCGCCGAGCAGCACCGCCACCCGCCACGGCTCGGGGCGCCGCCCGGTGCGCTTGGCCATCTCCTCCAGCGAGGCGTAGTCGCCCGCCAGCACCGTCTCGTTGATCCGCCGGATGTGGTCGACGAGCCCGTCCAGCAGCGGGGTGAGCCCGCCCGGCCCGACGAACGTCAGCAGCCCGGCCGGGGCCAGCGGCGCGAAGCCGGCGAGGCCGCCGCCAAGGCGCTCCGGGTCGTACCCGGTGATCTCGATCTGCCCGTGCGACGTGCGGCCGAGCGCGCGCAGCAGGAGCCCGGCCACGACGGCGTCGCCGCCCACCTGGATGTCGTCGACGAGCGCGACGTGCCCGCGGTCGAGGAGTGGCACGAGTGCCGGGGAGGTGCCGGCGCGCGGTATCCGCACCTCGCCGACGCGCAGCAGGTCCGGCCGTTCGCCGCGGGCCGCCGGCGTGGGATGCCAGGTCTCCCACGGCTCGCTCGCCGCGCCGGGCGCCCGCATCGCGCCGGCGACCCGGGCCTGGTGGGCGAGGTCGGCGAGCGTGGCGGTGTGATTCGCGTCGAGCTCGGCGAGCCGGCGGTCGCGCTCGGCGGCGGCGCGGGCGGGGCGCTGCGCGGCGGCCTGGCGTACCCGTTCCAGGCGGGCCTCCGCGGCGGCGAGGTCGGCCTTCGCCGCGTCCTGGTGGGCGCGGGCCGACGCGCGGGCGCGCGACAGGGCGGCGCGGACCGACTCGACGACCGACGTCCGGACGTCAGGCATGGGTCTCCGCGTCGGGCACCGGCTCGGGGGCCGACGGGTCGAGCGAGTCGGGCTCGCGGTCGAGCAGCCGCAGCAGCACGCCGGTGACGACGCTGCCGGTCACCGCGAAGTCGGCCGGGTGCGGCGGCGGCCCGTCGCGGTCCTTGCGCTCGACCGGCACCCGGCAGATCCGGCGCAGCTGGATGTCGAGGATCTCCGGGGGCAGCCCGGGCAGCAGGTCGCGCACTCGCGGCTGGATCTCCTTGGTCAGCTTCGGCAGGTCTTCGGCGCGCGGCTGATGGCGCAGCAGGTCGCCGGCGAGGCGGTGCAGCACGGTGGGCGTGAGCGCGGACAGGCCCAGCCCGACCGGCGGATCGGCGCCGCCCAGCTCGCGGTGCAGCTTGTCGCGGTCTTCGGCGCGCACGCCGGCGGCCACCCGGCGCAGCAGGTCGGGGCCCTCTTTCGCGGCGGAGTCGCTGCGCGTGGCGGGGCTGCCGTGCCCGGTCAGCACGGCGACCCGCTCGGACCACCACCGGCCGAGCCGGGGCGGCTCCGCGCCGCTGGGCGCCGGCCGCTCGCGCCGCTCACCCTCGGGCTCCTTCAGGGCGGTGCGCCACCTGCCGTCCGGGCCGGCCGCGCCGTCGTGGGCGAGGCCGATCGAGGTGAGGTACGCCAGCAGCGCGTCCTGTGCCACGCGAAGCGCCTGGGCGGCCTGCTCGGCGTGCTCCATCGCGCCGGCCAGCCGCGGCACGCCGAGCGGGTCGACCGACTCCTGGCGGACCCACATCAGCAGCTCGGCGGCGGCGCGCAACTTGTCGATGGCGACCGCGACCTGGCCGACCGGTAGGCCGTCCGATGTCGCGCGGACCTGGGCGCCGAGCTCCTGGACCAGGGACATGGCGGGCGCTACAGCGCGGCTGAGTACTGCTGTGCCTGCTCCACGGCGGCCATCGTGGCGGCGAGGCACTCTTCCAACTCCTGCGTGGCCTGCTGCAACGATGCCCGTGCCGTGCTGACCGCGTCGTGGCCGCTGCCGTCGAGCGCGACGGCGAGGCTCTGCTGCGCCTCGGTGAGCTTTTCGCTGGCCGCGTGGACTGCGGCCTGTCCCTCGCTCACCTGTTGGATCGCGGCATCGATAGCCGACTTGACCTCGGCGACGCTGGCCACGGGGGGACCTCCTGGGGGGCGGGGGGAGGTGCTATTCCATCACGGTAAACCGGATGCCCCCGCCTCGACCCCCTACCGATTTACCGCACAGCGCGAACAAGCGACTACGACGCGTCGATATCCGGAGCGTGCGGTGGGGCCGGCGCGGGACGCACCCGGCGCGAATGAGCATGAGTGACGAGTCAGTCAGTACGCCGGACTGAGGGTGCGAGGCCCGCGCACCTCGGCGCCGAGCGCCTGGACCCGCTCGCGCAGCCCGCGGTCGGCGGTGACCACCACGGTACGGCGGGGGCGGGCGGCCGAGACGAGGTCCACGATCGTGTCGTCACCCGATCCGGGTGCGTCGACCACGCGTACCGCGCCGGCCGTCTCGACGCCGCGCGCCCTGCCTTCGACCACGAGCACCACCTCCAGCGGGGGTGGCAGGTCGGGCAGGCCGTCCGCGGCGACCGGGAGCAGCGCGTCACGCAGCCGCGCCGCCGCGCCGGCCCGGTCGCGCCACCAGCCATCCGGACGGGAGCCGACCACATTCGCGCCGTCGACGACCAGCAGCGTCACGGCTCGACGCTCGGTGCCTCCAGGGCCAGCGCGGCCAGCAGCTCCTGCCGGTCGGCACGGGTCGCCTCCTCGCGGGCCAGCAGCGTCGCGTACTCGGCCAGCGCCGCCGCGTCCGGCGTGCCGGCGAACCGCTCGATGAACCGCTCCATGTCACGCACCGCGTCCAGGTGCAGCTCCGCGGCCCGCCGCGCCCGCCGCACGATGTCGTCGTCAGTCACCCGCTCTTGATATCCGATCGCGCGCCGAGGCACACGTGTTTGAGCCGGTCGCCTGCCGGCAAAGCCCCACGGTGGGACGATGGAACCCTTGGGGGTGATCTTGTGACGGACGACCGCGACCCGGCGCTGGACCGTTTCGCGCAGTGGTGGGACGGCGAGGCCGACGACGACGAACGCGCCACGATCAAGGCGGCGGTGGCCGGCAGCTACCAGATACCGCTCGCCCTGGCGACCCGCCTGTCGGAGCTCGGCGCGCTGGTGACACTGCCGACCGGAGACCAGGACCCGCGCCTGCCCGACGCGTACGCCGACTACGCGATCAGCCACCCGAGCTGACCGAAGGGCTTTCGAGAAGATTTCCCGGGTCCGCGTCAGTCGCGGCCGCCGCTCCCGCCGGAGACCGCGGCGGCCGGCGGCTCGCCAAGGCTCGCCGAAATCCCCGGCCTCCGCTGCCAGGCCCGCACACCAAGCCCAAACCCGAACGTCGCGGATCTGGAGACCTTTGGATTCGGGGTGGCCTGGGCCGGTGACTTCGGCGTGGTCCGGACCGCTGCTCCCGCGGCCCCGTTCGGTGCCTCTCGCGAGGGCCTGTGGTGCGGCTCGGGTTTGGTGTCCAGAGTGGTGCGGCAAGGCCTTGATCGGCGACGAAGGTGCGGGAACCCCGATTCTGGTGACGCTGCGTCAGGACGTCGTTGGTAGGGGCTTGTCCCGCGGGAGCTGGCATTGGGAGCGGTGCCCGCGGGAGCATACGGTCTATCGCTGACGCGGACCTCGGAAGCTTCTGCCTCGGATTTGACCGTGCGTTGTGGCCGGGCCCGCGAACCCTGACTCCGAAAGGTCTCTAGATGACGCCCCGCGAAGATCATCGGGGTCGCGACTTTCGCGGTTTGGCCGGCTATGGCCCGGCAGCAAGGGCTTCGCAAGCCCGGTGTCTCTCGCGCTTCGGTGATCGTTAGCCCAAAACCCGCGTTCTCGCCCGCGTGTTACACGGGTTTCGGGCTAACGATCATGGCGCCGCCCACATGCTGAGCCACATCCCCAAACACTGGGAAGATGGGCTGGCGATTCGCCTCGCCGGAGCGACCACGACGGACACCGCGGTAGCTCAAATTTCGAATCTCGACGGCGTGGTCGAAGCCCCTCTCGAGCAGATCAGATGAGGAGCTTCGACCACAAAAGCGGCCCTACGGGTTGCTGAAGCCGAGCGTGTAGCTGCCCGAGCCGCTGTACGCGTGCACGCGGTACCGGTAGTAACCGGCCGTCCCGCTGTACGACACGGTCTCGTCCGGGTTCGCGGACGTGCCGCTGGCGACGTTCGCCCACGCGCTGCCGTTCCACTTCTGGAGGTAGAGGTCGAAGTCAACGCCGGACGGGCCGTCGAGGCAGGCGCGGTGCGTGCCGGAGGCGGACGAGTAGTAGTAGCTGCCGTCCGGCTGGTACACGCTGGCGCCGCTGGAGATCGACCCGCTGCGGGTGAACTCGTACCCGGAGCACCCGGTGGGCGGCGGAGGCTCGCCGCCGCCGCTCGTGGTGAGCGTGAGGCCGTACGCGGAGAGGATCTCGTTCACCGGCTGGTAGTACGTGGTGCCGCCGGAGGTGCAGTTGCCCGAGCCACCGGAGGTGACGCCCTGCGCCTGCTGGCCGGAGAGCCACGAGCCGCCCGAGTCGCCCGGCTCGGCGCACACGTTGGTGCGGGTCAGGCCGGTGACGGTGCCCTCGGCGTAGTTCACGGTCTGGTTCTTGGCCGAGATCGTGCCGCAGTGCCAGCCGGTGGTGGAGCCGGAACGGCAGATCGACGCGCCCACGGCCGCCTCGGTGGAGCCGGCGACGGTGACGTTGCCGCCCGCGTAGTTGTTCACCCACGGCTGCGGCGTCCAGTTGGAGTTGACCTGCACCCACGCGTAGTCGTTGCCGGGGAAGGACGAGCCGCGGAACGTGCCCTGCGCGACCCGGTTGAAACCCTGCGTGGCGGTGCCGGTCGTGCCGCAGTGGCCGGCGGTGACGAAGCCGCCCGAGACGGAGAAGCCGATCGAGCAGCGCCCGCCCATGTAGTACGCGTCGCCGCCGCGCACGTCGTAGAGGGGCACCGGGTTTTCGCTGGTGGCGACGACCCGCACCGCCGCCGACCGGGCCGTGGCCGCGAACGCGCGGGCGGCCGACGTGTCGCCCCGGGCGAGCACGACGACGGTGTTGGTGACCACGTCGACGTACCAGCCGGGCACCGCGGCGGCCGGTGCCTTGGCGGCGTTGCGGTCCAGGGTGGACTTGACCGCGTCGAGCTGGGCCTCGCTGCGGGCGACCACCTTGGCGGTGGCGCCGGCCGCGGTGACCTTCGCGGCGTGCGCCTTGCCGGTGACCGCCACGACCAGCGAGGTCGCGCCGGCGGTGAGGTACGCGCCGCCGTACGCGGCACCGAGCTCCTTGCGCAGCCGCGCGTCGGTGCGGCCGGCGTCGTCTTCGCGGGCCAGCCGGGCCCGCGCCTCGTCGGCGCTCAGGCCGAGGTCGCGCTGGAGGGCGCCGAGCATCTCGGCCGAGGCGGCGCCGCCGGCCGGGGGTGTGCCGGGGCCGGGGGCCGCGGCCGTGGGTGCCGCCGGCAGCGCGACGGCGCCCACGGGCAGCAGCAGCGCGGCCGCCAGCATGGCGAATCTTCGCTTCATGGGGGCTCTCCTGGGGGTTGGAGTGAGGTGTTACGGCGGGACCCTAACGGCCGTTCAATAGATCTCGGCAGATACCAGTCGGGTAATACCGCGCCGTACCGCTCCGGGAGAGCCGGCTTGTGTCGGGGAGGTCAGAGGGGGGCGACCTGCTGGGCGCCGAACGGGGGGTTCTGGCTGAGCCAGCGCTGGTAGAGGGGGTTGCGGCCGACCATGTCCTCGTACGCGGCGACCGCGTGTCCGAGCACGTCGTCGGCGAACTTCGCGGCCAGCGCCTCGGGGTGCCAGCCGAGCAGCAGCCGCCAGCGCAGGGGAGCGCCGGCGAGCGGCCGGGTCACCAGGCCCGGGACCGGCCGGAACGTGGCCTGGCACAGCGCCACCGCCTCGCCCGACTCGACCATGTCGATGCAGCCGCGGATGTCCGTCTCGTACACCTTGCGGGGCGTGAACCCGGAACGCGCGCACGCCGCGGCGAAGCAGTCGCCGAAGCAGCCGTCACCGGGCGCGGCCACCCATTGGGCCTCCGACAGGTCGGCGAGGACGACCTCGTCGGACCCGGCGAGCGGGTGCGCGGTGGGCAGCATGACGAACACCGCGTCCACCGAGACCACCCGCCAGGCCAGGCCGTGTGCCGCCGAGGGCGCGGCGTCGCCGCACACCCCCACGAGCACGTAGTCGAGCCGCCCGCCGAGCACCATCTGGGCGAGCTCGTCCGCGTACCAGGACGCGTAGGTGCTGATCTGCGCTTCCGGCTGCGCGGCGGCCAGCCGGTGCACCAGGCCGCCGACGATCGGGCTGTTGGCCCCGCCGACCCGGTAGCGGGTCATCACGTCCCCCGTGCCGGCGAGTCGGGCCGCCTCGTCCTGCAACCCTTTCATCGCCGGCAGCAACACCCGGGCCCGGGCCAGCACCAGCTCGCCGAGGGCCGTGGGGCGCGCACCACGCCGGTCGCGCTCGAAGAGCGGGCCGCCGAGGGTGCGTTCAATGCGCTGGAGCTGTGCCGTGAGTGCCGGTTGTGCCAGCCCCAGCTGAGAGGCAGCCTTCGTAACGCTGCCTGTCTCCGCGATCGCGACGACCACTTTGAGGTGCCGCAACTCCAGGTTCATAGCGTGACGGTAGGACCAACGTGCGATCACCGAAAGACCTTCGGCTTGTGAAAGGTCCCCCAAACGCCAGGTTGACTGTAACCGAATGGTTAACGGGAAGATCAAAACAGCCGACTGGCATACCTGTCGGACAGGCTTTCCTGGCGTGTCGGGCGGCCGGTCGCCGCGTCCCGGAGCCGGTCGACGAGCCCGATAGCGGGATCGGTGATCTTGTTCCACGGCGGCGTGGCCGGCGCGCCCGGGTGCGGTCGCGTGGGTGCGGCCTCCTCGGCGGTCTCGATCCGGTTGCCCAGCCGCACGAGGTCCTCCTCCGATGCGACGGCGGCCAGCCGGTCGAGCAGGTCCGCGGTGGCGTAGGCGTGCCGCCGAAGTCGCTCTTCCGCGCCTTCGCCGGAGCGCAGGGCCGCGAGCAGCTCACGCGTCGCGGCGATCTCCCGGTCCGCGAGGGCCGGCCCGTCATCGGGTACCGCCGAGCGGACGGCCGGGTACAGGTACTGCGCCTCGGCGGACAGGTGCCGGGCGGCGGTCGCGGTGAGCACGTCGGACAGGTCGCGCCGGCGGCGGGGCGGCAGGCCGGGCTCGGACAGTGCGGCGCAGAGCGCGGCGAGCCGGCGGTGCTCGTCGGCGAGCACGTCGGCGGCGGGCCGGCCGGCGGGCGTACCCCGGCTCGGAGGGAGGGGCGGAAGGCCGAGGGTCACGGCCTGCTGGTACCCGGTGTGCGGGACCGGGAAACTGCCTGATTTGTGGGCCTTTTGTCGAGACACGCCGCTTAACCATTGCCACCGATGTGACGCAGAGATTACCGTCTGATCACCCCCTGCAACTTCGCCATCTCGCGTCCCGGAGGCTCACCCATGTCACTCCCGCGTCGCATGCTGCCCAGATTCAGGCCGATGCCGGCCCTCGCGGTCACCGTGGCGACCACCCTCATCGCCACCCTCGCCCTCGCCGCGCCGGCCGCCGCGGCCGACCCGTTCCCGTCCTCGATGGCGAGCACGGGCGACTCCATCACCCGCGGCTTCAACGCCTGCGGCTTCTACGTCGACTGCCCGTCGCGCTCGTTCAGCACGGGCACCGACACCGGTGTCAACAGCCACTACCGGCGCATCCTGGCGGCCAACCCGGCCATCAGCGGGCGCAACTTCAACGACGCGGAGAGCGGGGCCACCGCCTCCGACCTGCCCGGCCAGATCGACTTGGCGGTCGGCCAGGGCGTCGACTACGTGACCGTGCTGATCGGCGCCAACGACGTCTGCGCCGGCAGCGAGGCCGGGATGACGCCGGTCGCCACCTACCGCGGTCACATCGACACCGCCCTGGCCCGGCTGAAGGCCGGCCGGCCCGGCGCGCGGGTGTTCATCATGAGCATCCCGGACATCAAGCGGCTCTGGGAGGTCGGCAAGGGCAACTTCCTGGCCCGCAGCGCCTGGTCGCTCCTCGGCATCTGCCAGTCGATGCTCGCCAACCCCACCTCGACCTCGGCCGCCGACAACGCCCGCCGCGACCGGGTGCGGCAGCGGGTCGCCGACTACAACGCGCAGCTCGCGGCCGCGTGCGCGGCGTACGGGTCGCTGTGCAAGTACGACGGCGGCGCGATCTTCAACTACCGGTTCGTGCTGTCGCAGGTCTCCGGCTGGGACTACTTCCACCCGGACACCGACGGCCAGATCGTGCTCGCGTCGGCGAGCTGGGCGGCCGGCTTCTCCTGGAGTGCCTAGGAGACTTCGTCGCGGCTGCCGCCAGCCGCCCGACGCCCGTCCCGCCTGCCGTGCCGTTAGGTAACGCGGCGTAAGCGGCTAAGGGCGGCCGGACTTGAGATCTAGGAGATTTAGGGCTGAAATAGCGCCCTAACTCTCCTAGATCTCGAATCTTGCCCCTGTCCGCACCGTCGTAGCGGTTACTGCCGGCGACCACGCCCGCGGTGGTCGTGCGCCGCGTAGCGCACCCGGGCCGCGGGGCTGGTGGGGACGACCGCGGCCAGCGGCGGAGGGCAGTCCGCACGGCGGTGGGCGCATTGCCGCGCGCGGCTCGACGGCCGACCAGCGGGGCTTGTGGCGCGGACCTGGCAGCGCGGGTCGGGGATCTCGGCGAGCCCTGGCGAGCCGCCGACCCGCGCGGTCTCCGGCGGGAGCGGCGGTCCGCCACTGACGCGGACCCGGGAAACCTGTTTCGAAGGAGCTTTCCAGACCCGAACCCGAAAGCTCTCCGGTGGCTTTACCGGCGCCGCTTGTGGCGGCGCGGGGACCGGCCAGGTCGCCTGGTAAGAAGGGCGGATGAGCAGCCCACCGGTCGACGAGGTCGTCGACATCTGCCGCGACCTCCTGCGTATCGACACGACGAACACCGGCGACAACGCCACGAGCGCGGGCGAGCGGGCCGCGGCCGAGTACGTGGCGGCGAAGCTGGACGAGGTCGGCATCCGCTCCGAGATCCACGAGTCGGCGCCCGGCCGGGCCAGCCTCGTCGCCCGCATCGAGGGCACCGACCCCGGCCGCGACGCGCTGCTCGTGCACGGCCACCTCGACGTCGTGCCGGCCGAGCCCGACGAGTGGACGGTGCACCCGTTCGCCGGCGAGATCCGCGACGGCTTTCTCTGGGGTCGCGGTGCGATCGACATGAAGGACTTCGACGCGATGGTCCTCGCCGTCGTGCGCGACTGGGCCCGCACCGGCGTGCGGCCGCCGCGGGACATCGTGCTCGCGTTCACCGCCGACGAGGAGGCCGGCGGCGAGTACGGCGCGCACTTCCTCGTCGACAAGCACCGCGACCTGCTCGACGGCTGCACCGAGGCGATCGGGGAGGTCGGCGGCTTCTCGTTCACGGTCACCAACGACCTGCGCCTCTACCTCGTGGAGACCGCCGAGAAGGGGATCAACTGGCTGCGGCTGCACGCCCGCGGCCGCCCCGGCCACGGCTCGATGGTGCACGACGACAACGCGGTGACCGCGGTCGCCGAGGCGGTCGCCCGGGTGGGCCGCCACCGCTTCCCGATGGTGGTCACCCCGACCGTCCGGGCGTTCCTGGAGCACCTGTCCGACGCGCTGGGCGTCGAGCTCGACCCGGACGACCCGGAGACCGCGATCGCGAAGCTCGGCCCGATCGCCAACATCATCGGCGCCACCCTCCGCAACACCGCCAACCCGACCCGCCTCGCCGCCGGGTACAAGGACAACGTCATCCCCAGCCGCGCCACGGCCACCATCGACTGCCGCACGCTCCCCGGCCAGGCCGACCTCTTCCTGGAACAGCTGCGCGAGGTGATCGGCCCCGACCTGGAGATCGAACACGTGCAGCGCCAGCCGGCGATCGAGACCACCTTCGACGGCGCCCTCGTCGACGCGATGGCCGCCGCGCTGCGCGCGGAGGACCCGGGCGCGCGGCCCGTGCCCTACATGCTCTCCGGCGGCACCGACGCCAAGGCGTTCCAGCGGCTCGGCATCCGCTGCTTCGGCTTCGCACCGCTGCGGCTGCCGCCCGACCTGAACTTTTCCGCACTGTTCCATGGCATTGACGAGCGCGTCCCGGTCGAGGGACTACAGTTCGGCGTGCGTGTACTCGACCGATTCCTACGCACGTCCTGACTGACCCGCTGAAGGGACCCTCCTCACCATGACCGACCAGCACGCGGAGCTGGACGCCGCTCTCGAGCGGGTGATCGAAGCCGCGCGCGGCCACCTCGCCGCCGTCAAGGCAGCCGAGGGCCGCATCGACGACGACGACGTCTGGCAGGCGTACGTCACGCTCAACAACGCCTCCTACGAGTACGACGAGCTGTTGCTCGACGCGTTCGGCGAGGTCACACCCTGGGACGTCGAGTCCATCGACCCCGACGAAGCCGACGAGCGCTTCGGCGTCGGCCTGGGTGGCGTCGACGGCAACGAGCCGGAAGACCCGCACCCGGCCGTCGTCTCGGTACGCCAGCGCCGCGACTACCGCGTACCCAGCGTGGCCGCCCTGGTCCGCGTCGCCGAGGCCGCCCGCCGCTCCGGCCTGCCCGAAGACGAGGAAGAGGCCGAGCCGGTCGAGACCGTCGGCGAGGCCGTGCTGGAGCTCCTCCAGGCCGGCGACGGTTCGCTGGGCGCGCTCGACATCCCCGAGCTCGAGCCCCTCGACGGCGTGGTGATGGTGTCGGAGGTCGCCGCCCCGCTCGACCTCGAGTCGTACAGCGAGGACGACGCGGCCGGGCCGTTCGCGCCGGCGGCGGAAGACCGGCTGGTCGGGCGGCTGGACGAGCACCCGTTCATGCCCCTGGACGACGAGGTCGAGCAGACCTCGTAGACGGATCACCGCTGGCGCGGGGGCGGCAAGCCGCCCCCGCGCCCCGGCGCCGCCACACACGATCCGCTCGCGCGAGGCTGGGTCATGAATGAATGGCGCCCGTCTGGTAGGCCCTCAGCGAGGGAGCTGTTTCGGGTCACCTTTGCGCATCGGCGAAGCTATCGGCGAGCCGATCTTGCAGGCTGGCGTGGCGGAACTGATAGACCGGTCCGGCGGTTCGTAGGACATGCCGAGCGCGAGCGTCCTCAAAAAACGTCATCGCATTTCTCGGTAGCAAGCCGGCCCGACGTAGCCGCCAGAAGGTAAAGGACGCATGCCAGGTTGCCGAGCGTGGCAGCGCAAACGCAATCCCCGCCAAAGGGCCGAACAACAGCCCTACAAAAGGCGCAAACATGATACCGCCGAGCGTGAACACGAGTCCTACCGTAAGACCGGACACAATCGTGTACTCCCTGTCCCGGCGCCAACACGTGATCGGATCAACTGGACTATCTATTGTATTTGACGGTTGAGCCATCGCCGACATCAAGGCGATCGAAATCGCGGTAAGAAGCCCAAACAAAAGCGCACTCGCGACGCCTACACGAAGCCCAAACGAGAGCCCGCCGGCAAGCCCGAAAACCAGCGAGAAGCCACATCCCAACGCCACTCCAAGCCGGATGTTCTCCCCCCTCAGCGTTCCGCGCCATCGAAATCTAACCAGCTGCCGCGGCTGAACAAGCGGTCGGCTGGCGGCGAGGCCGGCTACGAATGCGAAGACGGCTCCAACCGCTAGGCCGACAATCTGCCCGACGATCGGGGTCACCCGCGTCCCGACCGCGAATCCTGCTGAGGCCCCAAAAGCTGCTCCTACGATCAAAGCAGTTGTGGCTACACGGGGGCCGGCGCCTACCCAGTCTGGCATACTCCACCAAGGCAAATCGCGACTGCAACTGTGGTTGAGTCGGTAGGCAAGAAAGCCTAACCAGCGTTGAGCTTCAGCGGAGCTGTAAGGCAGAGACGGCTTGCCTGATCGGGGTGCGAACGCAGCAGGTACAACGCGGTCAAGAAGGGCGCTTTCGACGGCGTCGCGGGTGCTGGTGGAAGCTGTTTCGACGAAGTGATCCAATTCTTTTGGATCAGAAAAGGTGTCGCGTACGAGCGTCAGCATCAACGGTGTGTCGAGGGCATGCGCCAGCACGCCGTCAGGACAATGGCGCAAATGAAGGATGAGGCGATCCCATGCTGCTGGCATAGGTTCAGGTCGACAACCCGCCAGGTAGTCTGCTTCGTCGTCAGCAGCCAGTGGCAAGAGCTCCAAGCTCGCCGCACCGGACAGCGGGCCTTTTGTCATCGAAGCTGCCAGTTCGTCACTACGAGTCAACAACACGAGCCGGAATGTCGCCTGATCACCTAGTGCCTGAAGCGCTCCCGTGCGTAGCGGCTCAGACATTTCGTCTAGTCCGTCCAACATAACCGCGATATGCCCGCGATGAACCAGCTTTCTCGCGGTCTTTCGGCCGAGCGGCCCCGACTCCAGGAGCGGAAAGTCAGCCACGAGCCGTTCTGCCACCCAATCTAGGACGCCCTGCGCGAACGGATCCCATCCGTGCATCGTCAGAAGAACTGGAACCGGCGTCATCGCACGATCTCTTTCGCTCAGGTTCGCTCTGTGTCTCAATGCATCGAGCAGCAGCAAGATAGCTGCACCGGATTTCCCCGAGCCGGCATTACCCGCGATGATTATTCTTCCGGAATCCAGGCCGCCATATATTCTGAACAAGTCGGCCAAGCCACCATTGGACAAGTCACGCTCACTGATACGCGACATGCCGGGCAGCACCGGAAAGCGCACAATGCGATTGCCAACCGCTTGGCCGATCGGCCCTCCGATCGATGATCCCGACCAGCGCCAGCGTACGGAAGCGGGTACCGGATATCGCAGTCGTCGCTCGCCGGCCGACCTCTCCCACTGGGCTCGAACAACGATGGCCAACTCGTCCATAAAAGAATCGACCAGCCGACCTGCCGGAGCCTGCCCAGCTTCGCCGCGGCGCCACAACCACATCACCAATGGGACACCCAACGCGATGACCGCTGCGGCGGACTGCGCCAACGCGAGTACTCGATCATCGGCGCCAACCAGGTATCCGATGATGGCCGCTGTCGTGCCGACGATCAAGGCTGGTCCGAGCCACGGCCGTGCTCCACGGCGGTGGGAATTGTCCACAACCACAGTATGCCGACTGTCGTCGACGTAACGGAACTCTTCCGGCCAGCGTGGTGTCCGTCGATCTTGCATATAGTTCGCCACATCAAAGATCACAGTCATCGCATCAAAGACCGCAAACACCGAGCGGATCACGCGACCCTCTTTTGAAAAGGGCGCAGCACGTTTCGGTGGTCAATGTGACACGGTGGCCGGTTCGGCGGTCCGAGGCAGCCGCACGCTCCCGAACAGGAGCCAGCCGCCGAGGATCACCTCGAAAAGGAATACGGGCACGAAGCGACCGACCGAGACCGCGGCCATATCTTCGGCACCGGGGAAGATGAGGACCGCCATGGTGAACGTGGCCAGCACGATGTTGGCGAACACGCCCCACCCGGCCAGCGCCCTGGGTACGTATCGCGAGGTGAACAGCAGGTAGCTGAAGACGGCGCTGCCGAGGCCGAGCAGGACCAGGCCGACACTGAATCCCGTGGTGTGTGCGCCGATGTACGTGTTGGCCAGGGCCTCGAGCTCGCCGGTTTCGAGCCTGCCGGTGTTCTCCGGATTGGTCAGCGCGGCGGGGACCGACAGGAAGGCGATCGTATTTGTGATCATGATCGTGGCTTGTGCCGTTCGCCAGAGGGCCGCGAGTAGGGCGAGGCCGGGATTCACCGATCGGAGCAGCACGTACAGCGCGACGGCCATGACGATGTCGCAGGCGAAGATGAGCACGTCGAGGGAGGCGGCCAGGCGAAAGAGCCGTTCCGATTCAAGGATGTTTGCGCGCGGTCGCCGTCGCGTCGGCGGCCACGATGAGGCTGGCCGGCACGAATACCTGGGCGAAGAAGCCGGCGCCATCAATAGCAGCAGGAGGAACCCGCGACGCGGGCCGTGGTGCGTTGCTGCGATTCGGTGTACATCGCGTGCCCCTCACGTTCGGGCCGGGGTGGTCCCGGCCGTCATGACCCCGATCGTGACGGGAGCGAGGGTGGTGGTTCATCGCGACATGGGCCGGAGTCCGACCGGCCGGTGGTGGGAGACAGAGGTCGTACTTCGGTCGCCGGCTCGCGGTAGGCCACGCCGCGACCGCCTGTTCAGATCGGGGGCCAGGGGACCGCGGGCCAGTCGTCCGACGGGGTGGGGAAGCGGCGCGTAGCCAGCAGCGCACCCACCCGCTCCAGCGTCCGCGCGACCTCCGCCCCCGTCAGATGCCCCGCCAACTCCTCGCCCAGTGACCCGCCCAAAGCCTCGCCGAGCCGCTCCAGGACCTCGACCGCTTCCTCGGGCAGACGTGACCGGCTCCAGCCCCACAGCACCGTGCGCAGCTTGTCGTCGACGTTGAAGCTCACCCCGTGGTCGCAGCCGAACACCTGGCCGCCGGCGCCGACCAGCACGTGGCCGCCTTTGCGGTCGCCGTTGTTGATGACCGCGTCGAAGACGGCCATCCGGACCAGCCTGGGGTCGTCGGCGTGGGCCAGGGCGTAGGCGTTGCCCTCCTCGTCGCGGGCCGAGGCGATGCGGAACCAGCCGGCCGGCAGCTCGAACGCAGGCACGAAGCCGACCAGCGCCTCGCCGTCGTCGGGTTCGTCGATCCACAGCTGGCATGCGCCGGGGCCGAGCGGGCCGTCGCGGAGGACGGTGGGCGGGACCACCCGCCAGCCGGTGGCGCGCGAGACGAGGTAGGCGGAGACCTCCCGGCCGGCCAGGGTGCCGTCGGGGAAGTCCCAGAGGGGCCGCTCCCCGCGCACCGGCTTGTACACGCAGCGGGTGGTCACCCCGTCGAGGGTGAGGAAGCCGCGCAGGGTGGTGTTGGAGGCGTCGACGAGGCGGCCTTCGATCTCGAACTCGCCCCGCTCCAGCAGCCGGAGCGCGTCGCCCTCGTCGAGCACCGGGGACGCCTCGACAGTCACGCGACGCGCCGCCGAGACCACGCCCCGGCGCCCCGCCGAGACGTCCCGGCCTCGCGCCGAGACCACGCCCCGGCGCCCCGCCGAGAGGTCCCGGCATCGCGCCGAGACCACGCCACCGCGTTTCGCCGAGAACGCTTCATCGGTGGTAGCCGTTGTGGCGGGGGCAGAGGTGCCCGCGCGGGTCGAGTGGCTGGCCGCACAGCGGGCAGGGCGGCCGCCCGGCCGCGAGCACCCGGCGGGCCCGGTCGATGAACGCCCGCGCGGCGGCCGGCGTGAGCCGCACCCGCAGGCGGTCGAGGTCGTCGTCGGGCTCCTCGTCGTCGTCCTCGTCGTCTTCGGTCAGCTCGGCGTCGCCGCCCAGCTCCACCTCGACCTCGGCCTCGCCGGCCGCGATCGCCTCGATGACCACGGTGGCGGTGTCGACGTCGTAGGCGAGCCCGAGCGTGCCCACACGGAACTCCTCGTCCACCGGCGTGTCGAGCGGCTCGTTGTCGGAGAGGGCCGCGGGTGCCTCGGGCAGCTCGGCGCCGAACCGGCGGTGCGCCTCGGCGAGGAGCTCTTCGAGCTTTTCGGCCAGCAACGACATCTGCACCTTCTCCAGTGCGACGCTGACCAGCCGGCCGCCGCCGCGGGCCTGGAGGAAGAACGTCCGCTCCCCCGGCGGACCCACGGTCCCAGCGACGAACCGCTCCGGCGGCTCGAAGGCGTGTACCTGGTGGGTCATACCTAAGACCCTATCCGTAGGGCGGCGCGTGTGTGCAGTGCGTTCAGCCACCGACCCGGCCGCCCGCCGCGGCGGCGCGGAGGCCACCTCACCACGGGACCGGGCCGGTGTTCAGCCACCGGCCGAGGCGCGAGACCGGGCCGGTGTTCAGCCACCGACCGAGGCGCGGGACCGGGCCGGTGTTCAGCCACCAGCGCGGCCGCCGACCGTGGCGTCGGAGTCGGCGGGGCGGGCGCGCCGCGGGCGCCGCCTTTTCCGGGGGACCAGGCCGGTCAGGTCGCCGCCGGTGTCGTTCAGGCGGAGGAGGAACGGGCGGGTGGGGGTGAAGCTGATCGCGGTCAGTGACGCCGGGTCGGCCACGATCCGTTGGAAGAGATCCAGGTGTACGCCGAGCGCGTCGGCCACGATGGCCTTGATCACATCGCCGTGGCTGCACGCCAGCCACAGTGCCTCCGGCCCGTGCTCGGCGGTGACCTGGGCGTCCCAGCGGCGCACCGCCTCGGCCGCCCGCGCCGCCATCGCGGCCATCGCCTCGCCGCCCGGGAAGACGGCGGCGCTGGGGTGCTGCTGCACGACCGGCCACAGTGGATCCTTGGCGAGCTTCTTGAGCGGCTGGCCTTCCCAGGCACCGTACCCGCACTCGGTCAGCCCTTCCTCCTCCACCGGCTTGGCGTCGGGGAGGGCGAGCTCGAGCGTCTGCCGGCAGCGGATGAGCGGGCTGGTGACGACGGCGGCGAGGGGGAGCGCCCGGAGCCGCTCGCCCACGGCGGCGGCCTGCGCCCGGCCCGTCTCGTCGAGCTCCACGGGGCGGCGACCGGCGAGCCCGCCGTCCGCGTTCGCCGTGGTGCGCCCATGGCGCAGGAGCAGCACAGTAGCCACGGAACCAACCCTATGTCGCGGTGATCGTGCCCGCCGCCAGGAGGCAGAGGACGAGGCTGCCGAGCGCCACCCGGTACAGCACGAAGGCGTACAGGGTGTGATGTGCGACATAGCGCAGCAGCCAGGCGATCGACGCGTACCCGAGCGCGAACGCGATCACCGTCGCCACCACCATCTGCGGCACCGACGGGGTGAGCCCCTCGCCGCTCTTGTCGAACACGTCCGGGATCGAGAAGATGCCGGACATCACGACCGCCGGGATGGCGAGCAGGAACGAGTACCGGGTCGCGGTCTCCCGGGTCAGGTTGAGCAGCATGCCGGCGGTGACCACGCCGCCCGAGCGGGAGACGCCCGGCACCAGCGCCATCGCCTGCGCGAAGCCCATCACCACGCCGTCCTTCAGCGTGAACTGCTCGATCGTGCGCACCTTGCGTCCCCAGTACTCGGCGAACGCGAGGATCAGCGCGAACACGATGAGCGTGGTGGAGACGAGGTACAGGTTGCGGGCGGCGGAGCGGATCTGGTCCTTGAAGAGGAAGCCGAACAGGCCGATCGGGATCGAGCCGATGATCACGTACCAGGCCATGCGGTAGTCCAGTGTGGACCGGACCGACCGGTCCCACAGCCCGACGATCCAGGTCTTCGCCAGCCGGTAGATGTCCTTGGCGAAGTAGATGAGCACGGCCGCCTCGGTGCCGAGCTGGGTGACCGCGGTGAACGAGGCGCCCGCGTCCTCCTCGAAGAAGATCGCCGAGGTGATCCGCAGGTGGGCGGAGGAGCTGATCGGCAGGAACTCGGTGAGCCCCTGCACGATCCCCAGCACGATCGCCTCGACCCAGGTCATGCCCGTCCTCGCTTCGCCGCGGACGGGCACGAGGCCGCGGTCCGCCCACTCATTCGCCAACCCCCGCGAGCTCCAGCGCCTCGGCGACGGTACGGAGCGTGTCGATCCCGATCTCCGCGTCGCCCGCGAAGAGCGTGAGCGAGAGGGTGGTCACGCCGGCCTCCGCGTACGCCGCGAGCTTGTCGGCGATCCGCTCCTTCGGCCCGAGCAGCGAGGTGCGGTCGATGAACTCCAGCGGCACCGCCGCGGCCGCGTCCCGGTGGCGTTTGGCCAGGTACAGGTCCTGCACCTCGCGCGCCTCGTCGGCGTACCCCATGCGGGCGGCCAGCTGGTTGTAGAAGTTGGTCTCGCGGCTGCCCATGCCGCCGACGTAGAGGGCGGCGTACCAGCGGACCAGCTCGGCGCAGGAGGCGTAGTCGTCGCCGACGACCGCGGGCACGCTGGGCACCACGTCGAAGCCGGTGAGGTCGAGCCCCGCCTTGGCCCGCCCGGCGGCGACCGTGGCGAGCTGCTCGGCGGCCGAGTCGGGGGCGAAGAAGATGGCCAGCCACCCGTCGGCGATCTCGCCGGCCAGTTCCAGATTCTTGGGGCCGACCGCGGCCAGGTAGATCGGGATGTGCGTGCGCGGCGGGTGGAAGCCGAGCTTGAGCGCCTTGCCCGGCCCGTCCGGGAGGGGGAGCGTGTAGTGCGCGCCCTCGTAGGAGACGGTCTGGCGGGCGATGGCCATCTTGACGATCTCGACGTACTCCCGGGTGCGGGCGAGCGGCTTGCCGAAGCGCACCCCGTGCCACCCCTCGGAGACCTGCGGGCCGGACACGCCCAGCCCGAGGCGGAAGCGGCCGCCGGAGAGCGAGTCGATCGTGGCCGCGGTCATCGCGGTGGCGGCGGGCGTACGCGCCGGGATCTGCATGACCGCGCTGCCCACGTCGATGGTGGAGGTCTGCCCGGCGATCCAGGCCAGCGTGCTGGGCGAGTCCGACCCGTACGCCTCCGCCGCCCACACCACCGAGTAGCCCAGCCGCTCCGCCGCCTGAGCCAGGGCCAGGTGGTCGGCGGGCGTGGTCCACGCCGTCTGGTACCCGAGTGTCAGTCCTAGCCGCACACTTGCCCCCAACCGTTCGAGTCGCACCAGGGTACGCAATAGCCACTCGCCTCTGGACAGTGACACAGCACTGAATAAGGTTCACCCATGCAGCAGCGACCGCTCGGGCGCAGCGGGCTGGCGGTTTCCCGGCTCGCGCTCGGCACCATGACGTGGGGCCGGGACACCGACCCCGACGACGCGGCCGCGCAGCTCAAGAGCTTCCTCGACGCCGGGGGCAACCTCGTCGACACCGCCGACGTGTACGCGGACGGCGAGGCCGAGGTGGTGATCGGGGAGTTGCTCGGCTCGCTGGTCGCCCGCGAAGACCTGGTGATCGCCACCAAGGCCGGCCTCCGGCCGGGCACCGCCCGCCGCCGCGACGGGTCGCGCGCACACCTGCTGAGCAGCCTCGACGCCTCGCTGCGGCGGCTCGGCACCGACCACGTCGACCTGTGGCAGGTGCACGGGTACGACACCGAGACGCCCCTGGAGGAGACGCTCACCGCCCTCGACCACGCGGTGGCCAGCGGCCGGGTGCGGTACGCCGGCGTCTCCAACTTCTCCGCCTGGCAGACCGCGCGGGCCGCCACCTGGCAGGCGGCGTTTCCGGGGCGCGCGCCGATCGTGGCCACCCAGATGGAGTACTCGCTGCTCGAACGCGGCGTGGAGCGCGAGGTCGTGCCGGCCGCCGCCGCCCTGGGCCTGGGCCTGCTGCCCTGGTCGCCGCTGGGCCGGGGCGTGCTGACCGGCAAGTACCGCAACGGCCGCCCGGCCGACTCGCGGGCCGCGTCACCGCACTTCGAGCCGTTCGTCGCGCCCTACCTGGAGCCGCGCTGCTCCAGCATCGTCGAGTCGGTGGTCACGGCCGCGAGCGGGCTCGGCGTGTCGCCGCTGGAGGTGGCGCTGACCTGGGTACGCGACCGCCCCGGCGTGGTCGCCCCCATCCTCGGCGCGCGCACGGTCGGCCAGCTGCTCGGCGCGCTCGCGGTGGAGGAGATGACGCTCCCCGCCGAGATCACCCAGGCCCTCGACGACGTCTCCGCGATCCCGGTCGGCTACCCCGAGCGCGACGGCCGTTCCTACTGATCACGCCGAGCGACCCGGCTCGTAGACAAGGGCTAGCGATACACCACAGGCGTGTGCAATATGGGTCGCATGGACTACGAATACGCGCCGCTGCGGTTACCACCGAATGTCGACCGCCTCACCGCCGCGGCGCAGCTGGCGATCCAGGCGGAGTTTTCGGGTTGGGAGCTCGCGCGGGTGCGGCTCTTCCGTGACGGCACCCGGCAGGTCGTGCTCCGCCGCCGGGTCGCCCCCCAGCCCCAGCCCGGCCTCTCGTACTGACGGCCAGCTCGACACAAGCGCGGCCCGCGTTGCGTCGCGCCCGGGGCCGGCCGCGCCAACCAGCTCCGCGGCCCCAGCCGGCCTCCTCCAGCGCACGCCGCTGGAGCGCTTTCCCGGGCGATTTGTCGCCCTAGCTGAAGCGGTAGCGGGTCTGGCTGTAGGCGTCACCCTTGCCGAACGCGAACGCCACCGCCGGCTCCACCCGGTAGAGCTGCACGCCGCCCGCACGGATCGTGTCGCCCATCCCGGCGAAGGTGCCCTCCGGGCTGGTCAGGTGCGCGCCGTACTTGGCCTCGAACGCGCTCGCCGCCCCGTCCCGCTCCGCGGCCTCGGTGACCAGGCGGGCCATGCCCTCGACGATCACGTCGAGGCCGCGCAGCGTGTTGGTGCCGGTGGCCAGCGCGCAACGGTCGTTCTCGCGCAGGTTGGCCGCCTTGCGCTCGCCGGCGCCGGTCGTGAAGTACACCGCGTCGGCGTGCCACGCCGCGATCAGCGGCGTGACGTGTGGCCGCCCGTCCGGCCGCACGGTGGACAGCCAGAAGACCTCGGCCCGCGCGATCTCCTCCAGCACGTCGGCCCACGGCGTGGCCGCCGCGTCCGGACTGCTGAACCGCCCGTCGAACTCCACCTCCGGCGCCATCTAGCGCCCCCCTTCCGCCACGATCCGTCCTACCGTCTCGACCGCCGTGAGGTCGCCGGCCGCGAACCTGTTGCGCATCACCGCGACCGCCACGCCGGTGTCGATGTCCGCCCACGCGGCCGAGCCGTTCACCCCGATCATCCCGAACGTCGAGCCCGCGCGCCCCTCGACACCGCCGGGCCGGTAGAGGCTGTAGCCGTACGCCCACGTGGTCGGGAAGCCCATCACCTGGTCCACCCCGGAGAACGCGGGCGCCGCCATCAGCGCCAGCCGCTCCGCCGACACGAGCGCCACGCCGGGCACGTGGCCGAGGAGGGCCGCGTACATCGTGGCCACGCCGCGCGCGCTCATCGTGCCGGCCGAGGGGATGTCGGCGGTGAGCACGTCGCGGCGGTTGGCGTAGGCCGCGTCGGGCATCACCGCCGCCGGCGTCGCACGCGCCGCCGGAGACCCTGTCGGTGGTCGCTCCAGCGCCGGGCCGGCCTCCTGCGTGGCCACCCGCCCCAGCAGACTCTCTGGTACCGACAGGAAGACCTCGGCCTCGACGGACAGCGGCTCGGTCACCAGCTCACGGAGCAATGTGGACAGCGGCCGCCCGGTTGCCCGGCGCAGCGTCTCGCCGAGCAGGTAACCGAACGTCTGCGCGTGGTAACCGGTCCGGGTGCCCGGCGGCCACCACGGCTCCGCGGCGGCGACCAGCGCGCACATGCGCTCCCAGTCGCACATGTCCTCGACCGTGACGTCCGCCGGCAGCCCCGGCACGCCCGCGGTGTGCTGCAGCACGTCCCGGAGGGTGACCCCGCCCTTGCCGTGCGCGGCGAACTCGGGCCACACCTCGGCCACCCGCGTGTCGTACCCGATGAGCCCACGCTCGACGGCGACGTGCGCGAGCGTGACCGTGACGCCCTTGCCGGTGGAGGCCGCGTAGAAGAGCGTGCCGGGTGTGACCGGTCGCCCATCGGGTGCCGCGCGGCCGGCGACGGCGTCCACGGAGGTGTCGCCGCCGCCCCGCACGGCGACCTGGAGGCCGGTCTCGCTCCCGCTCGCGACGAGGTCGTCGATGGCGCGCTGGATCCGCTCCCGCACCCTCCCTTTCTACCCGCACGCTCTCCCCGCGTGGGCGTGGCGGCGCGCTATCCGCGTGGGCGTGGTGGCGCGCCGGCCACGTAGATGTCGCCGTCGGCCACGTCGGCCGGGCGGGCGCTGCTCGCGCCGGTGAGGATCACGCGGGCCGGGTCGCGGTAGCCGTCGACCACCTCGACCCGCTGCACCGGCCGCGGCGTGGGGATCGTCGCCTCCGGGCGCCACAGCAAGCCGGCGGTCAGCGTGTAGGTGGCGACGGCGGTGACGGCCGGGTCGCTCGACGTGGTGTAGACACGCCAGGTGAGCGGGTCGACCCGCTCCATGTCGCGCACCCGGAGGCCGGACGCCACCTCACGGTCGTGCCAGCCGAGCGGCGTGCGAACGGTCACATGGGTGTGGACAACCCCCGCGGCGTCGAGGCGCATCCACACCGCGAACGGCAGGTGACCGCCGAGCGTGGCGCCGACCAGCTGGATGTAGTCGGGGGAGCGCGGGTTGACCGTCTGGAGTGGAGTGTCGACCACCTTGAGGTGCCGCTCCTGCTCCGCGTCGTCGACCGCCACGCCCAGGTCCACACCGGAGGCCGACCGGAAGCGCAGGTCGGCCGGGCTGAAGTACACGTGGTAGACGTTCTTGTGGTAGCGGTCGTGCAGGTGTCCCTCCGGGCCGCCACCGGCCAATGTGTACACGATGCCGACCCGCTCCGGTCGGCCGGGCGCGGCGGGCTCGTAGCGCAGCTGTCCGATGTAGATCTCGTTCATGTTGTCCGGCCGGTCACGGGGCGCGATCACCCACCGCTCGCCGGTCAGCGTCTCGGCGCTGGCCCAGGTGCGGCCGCCGTCGGTGGAGCGGACGTACTTCATCGGGCGAAAGTCGCTCGGATACCGGGGATCCAGGTCGCCGGCGGTCTCCCGGACGAAGACGACGATGTCGCCGTTCGCGGCCTTGACGACCATCGGGTAGGTGGCGCCGAGCCCTTCCGGGATCTCCGTGTCGGTCCAGGTGCCGGCGATGGAGTGCGGCTCGGGTGAGCGGGCCACCCACAGCTCCCGGTTGTGCATGCCGCGGAAGACCAGCAGGTGCCCGTCGCCGGCCTGGACGATCGTCGGGTAGTTGTGGGTGTCGTTGCCGCCGCCGGCCACCTTGACCGGCGCCGACCACCGCCCCGTGCGGTGGTCGTACTCCTGCACGTAGTTGTCCTCGAACCGCCCGCCCCAGGAGATGAAGGTCTTGCCGGCGCGGCGGTCGTAAACCCCGCCGTTGGTCGGTCGGCGGTCGGTGCGGGCGGCCACGTTGGACGCGACGGTGGTGAACGCGGTGGGCGCGCCGCTCACGCTCGCCCCGGCGGCCGCGGCGGGGGTGTGCAGGGCGAGCGGGGCGGCGATGGCGGCGGCGACGACGTACGGCAGGGCGCGCATCGATCCTCCTCAACGGCGAGGTCTGCGACACGATTGTGCATCCTAATCGCCATCGAGGAAAGCTTCCACATATGTGGATGCCTGGTCGCCGTCGTCCTCCTCCAGCCATGCCTCCAGCAGCGCGTGTGCCATCGACTCGAGCGGCTCGCCCGGCCGGTCCTTCATCGTGCGGCTGGCGTCCGGCATCGCCGCTTCGAGGGGCTCGAGGGTGTGGACGACGGCGTCGTCACTGGTCCGGCAGAGAAGGTGGGTGCGCCGGCGCAGGTACTCGGTGTCCCGGGACGCCATCATGCTGATCGTGCCCCGGCGGGGGTCGTCCGGCCGGATCTCGTAGGTCCAGTGCAGGTCGATCGGGGGCGTCTCGAACGTGCCGTCGTCCGCGCCCACCACCACGTCCCGGGCGCCGCCGACCCAGACCCGATCCAGCGTCAGCGCGTCCACCAGGCTCTGCCACTCGTCCCAGAGCAGCTGCGAGCGCCACAGCATCGCCTGCCGCTTCCAGCCGGACACCGGCTCGCCGTCGACGAAGTCGGCGCCGCGCAGCGGGCCGGCCGTGTGCACGGCGAGCAGCAGCAGGTTGGCGCTGTACGCGGCGTACCGGCCGGGCACCGGGAGCACCCGCGGCTGGTACGCCTCCAGCCGCCGCGGCGCCCGCGCGTGGTGCACGGTCCGCAGCAGGCGCACCAGCAGCCCGCCCAGCGCCCGCCGCTCCGCGGCGTCCACCCTGGACAGCATGCCGCGCAGGAAGCCGACCACCGGCGTGCGCACGCTCAGCACCGAGAAGGACAGCAGCGCGTGCAGCAGGTCGTCGTCGACCGGCGCGGCGCCGAACGAGAGCGTCGCGGCGGCGTCGCGGGCGGCGAGGTCGCGCAGTGCCTGGAGGGTCATCCGCGCGACGAGGAACTCGCCGAACGTGGCGTGCAGGAACTCGTACGTGCCCAGCCGCGTGCCGTCGCGGACCGCGCGGGCCCGGTGCACGAAGAAGAACCGCCCGAGCACGACCTCGGCCCGGCCCAGCGGTGCGCGCAGGTCGTTCACGGCGGGTAGTGGCTCGCCCATGACGGCGGCGAGGTCGGCGGCGAGGTCGGCCTCGGTGACCCATTGGGTGTTGCGGTTGAACATCGCGAACGCGACGAGCGACAGCCGCCGCAGCTCCTCCTCGACCGCCCGCTCGGTGTCGGGTGTGGACAGCCCGGGCCGGTGCTTGGTGACCTCGCGGCGGGCGAAGCTGCGCAGCAGCCGCTCGTACAGCTCGTCCTGCCCGAGCAGGCCTTCGTCGCTCGCGACGGTCAGCTGGCGCAGCGCGTTGCCGTCGGCGTCGTACAGCGCGAGCATGAGCAGCAGCAGCGGCTGCCCGGCCAGGTGGGGATGGGCGAGCACCACGGCCGGCATGAGCGGTGCGAGGCCGCGGGCGGCGAGGTGGGCGGCGTTGGCCCTGTTCCACACGTCGAGCCAGGCGGTGATGCGCTCCTCGTCGAACGGCTCCAGCCGCACCGCCACCGTCCCCTCCGGCGGCCGTGCCCGGTCGGCGACGCTCGTGCGGCTGGTGACGACCACCGCGACCGGGCGGCCCTGGTCGGCCTCGCGGCGCTGGAACGCGGCGACCCGGGTGAGGTAGTCGGACTGGCTCACGCCGGTCGCCTGGAGCAGCTCGTCGAAGCCGTCGAGCATCACGACCGGCAGCGCGTCGCCGGCCGACCGGGCCAGCGCCGGCCACTCGAGGCGTTCGCCGGTCTCGGCGCGGATCGCGTACTCGATCTGGTCCTGTAGGTCGGCGGTGATCGGCACGTCGCGGAGGGCGACCCGCACGGGCAGGAAGTCGGCCGCCGGCAGGCGGGCGGCGAGCACCTTGGTGAGCACCGACTTGCCGGATCCGGGCTGGCCGAGCACGAGCAGCGGCGCCTCGACCGCGCGCGGCGAGGTGAGGAACCCGGCGAGGAACGCCTCCAGGTCGTCGCGGACGTCCACATCGGACCACCAGGCCTCGTCGCTGGTGCGCCCGCCGGCGTTGGCGACCCGGTAGAGCGGTGTCACGTACGCCTCGCCGAGCGTGGGCACCCGCAGCCCCGGCGGCACGTCGCCGGCCTCGACGATCGGCCGGTCGAGCACGGCCTCGTTGGCCCGCGCGAGGGCGGCGCGCCGCGCGTCGGGCAACCGCCCGGTGGAGATGGCGTCGAGCACCCCGCCGAGCCCGGTGAGCGCGACGCCGAGGCCGCGCAGCTCGGCGCGGGTCGCCGAGTGCTCGCGCAGGCCGGACCAGAACGCCACCTCCGGGAAGTCGGCGCCGAGCTGGCGGAACAGCTCCTCGTACCGCGCGCGGGCGGCGGGCGGCAGCGCGTCGAGGGCCTGCCGGAAACGGTCCCGGTCGGTCTCCGGCAGCTTCTCCCACACCGCGAGGCCGCCGGCGAACCGGGCCAGCGCGCCGGACACCTCGCCGTAGTAGCGGTGCAGCCGCTCCAGGAGGCGGTCGTGCGGATCATGCGGGTCGGGCAGCCGCGGGCCCGGTTCGAAGACGAGGTGCGGGAGCGCGGCGCCGCCGCCGGCGACGGCGAGCTGCTCCTCCTTGGTCAGCTCCAGGTCGGCGAACGCGAACGGCAGGTCGGCCTCGGCCAGCGCCTCGAAGAACGCGGTCACGACGATGACCGCGTGTGCGGCTTCGAGGCGCTGGGTCCGCCCGTACCGGGACAGCCCGCTGCGCCGGTCGGACAGCCCGCGGACCACCTGGTGACCCAGGCGCACGAGCTCCGCCGGCAGCGGCACGGCCGCGCTGAGCACCGCGCCGCTGGTCAACGCCTCCAGCGCGTCGACGACCTTGCTGTCCCGTCCGCCGAGCAGGCGTACCGCGTCCGCGTAGCTGAGAACCTGGGGCATGCGCCCGACGCTAGCCGAGCCCCGCTCCTTCAGGCGTCGCGGGTTTGCAGGGCGAGGGCGGCGGCCAGGAGGGCGCCGGCCGCCCACAGGGCCACGACACCGAGGCCGGCCCACGGGCCGATCGGCAGGTCGTCGAGGCCGGTGGTGGCCTGGATGGACTGACCGGCGCTCATCGGGCCGACCTTCTCCAGGCGGCGCTGCCAGTCCTCGTCGGCCATCGTCGCCGCGACGATCGGGAAGAGGTAGAGCAGGCCGAGCACGCAGCCGACGGCCGCCGCCGGGTTGCGGACGAGCGTGGCGACGCCGAGCGCGAGCAGCGCGACGAGCAGCAGGTACAGCACCGAGCCCACCGCCGCGCGGAGCACCGGGCCGTCCGTCATGGACGGTCCGTCGCCGGCGAGCAGCGAGGCCGGCACCGCCACCGCGGCGGCCGGGAGCACGACCGTCGCGAGGACGGCCGCCTTGGCGGTGAGTACGGCCGGGCGGTGGGGGAGGGCGGCCAGCGTCAGGCGCATCATGCCGGTGGCGTACTCGCCGCCGATCGTGAGCACCGCCAGGACCGCGACCACGCACTGTCCGATGTGGAGGCCGGTGAGGCTGGTGCGGGTGGGGTCGCCGCCGGCGCACTCGCCGGGGGAGCAGGCGGCCGCGCCCAACCCGGCCGTACCCACCACGGCGGCCAGCAGCAGCCACACGGTGCCGGGTACGGTCCACAGCTTCGACCATTCGGCGCGGACGTAGGGTCTCACGCGTCCCTCCGGCGCAGCAGCCAGGCGGCGGCGGCCAGCGCCACCGCGGTCCACGCGGCCAGCACCCCGAAGCCGGCCCACGGCGGCAGCGGGAAGTAGCCGTCCTGCGGGATGTACAGGTTGGCCACCTGGTCGTACTGCTTGGCGCTCTGCTGTAGCGCGAACGCCGCCGCCGGCGTCACCCGCAGCACCCACCGCCCGACGTCCACCGGCAGCGCGGCCATCACCAGCAGGTACGGCAGCACGATCGTGGCCACGGCGGCGGTGACCGCGGTGGTGCCGCGGCGCAGCAGCGTGCCGAGGGCCAGCGCGAGCACCGCGGCGACCGCGAGCAGCGCGCCCGTGCCGGCGATCACGCGCAGCTCGGTGGCGGTGCCGACCGGGTGCACGTACACGCCGCTGGAGCGCAGCAGCCGCTGCCCGGCCGTCACCACGACCGCCGCGGCGACCACCCCGGTCACGAACGTCACCGCCGCGACCACCAGGGCCTTCGCGGCCAGCACCCGGCCGCGGTGGGGCGTGGCCGCCAGGGTGGTGCGGATCAGGCCGCGCCGGTACTCGCCGGTCGCCATCATCGTGCCGACCACGACCATCACGATCAGGGCCGCGAACGTGCCGACGAGCGTCGCCGTGATCGAGGTGCCGAGGCCGGCCGCGCCGGACACCGCCGGGGCGATGTCGCCGCTGCCAGTGAGCGTGTGGAGGTCACCGTCCCTTGTGTACTGGCTGTCCCGCCCGGGCAGCTCCCCGACGACCGTTTCGGTCCACCCGTCGCCGGGGGTGACGCTGTCGAAGGTGGCGGTGATCCGGCTGGGCTCGGTGGACGCGCCCATCCCGCCGATCGACTCGCTGACGATCTCCGCGTACTGCGGCGAGGTGGCGAACAGTCCGATCTCCACAGTGGAGGGCAGATCGTCGAGCCGCACCGAGCCGACGTCGGTCCACTGTGCACCATCCACCGACTCCGCGCCGGTGATGGTGTCGCCGGCCCGGGTCAGCCGCAGCCACCGCGGGCCACCACCGGACGAGCCGGCCCGGTCGTGCGTGTAGTCGTGCTGCATCCGTACCCCGTGTGCCGCGGTGAGCATGACCGCCGCGTAGCTGGAGCCGGGCCGGGTGCCGTCCTTGACGATGAGACCGGCCTTGGCCCACGGCGGCAGCGCGGCGCGGCCGGTGGCCAGCCGGCCGGTCATCGACGCCACCCGGGCGGTGACGCTGCCGTCGCCGGTCAGCGGGCGGTGCACGAAGGTGAAGCTGTCGGTCACCTCCGCGCCGTCCGGTCCCACCGGCAGCTCGCACTCCGAGCCCGGGCCGCGCTGCCCGCACGAGCCGCTCATGCCCCCGGTCAGCCCGAGCCCGACCATCGCCACGGCCGCGGCCGCGGTCGCGACCACCCAGCCGCGCACGGTCCGGAACTTCGTCCACTCCGCCCGCACGGCGGTCCAGAACGCTTTGCGGGGCCCCGGGGGAAACGTGGAGCGAAGCGGAGCGTTTTTTTGGGGTGCTTTCACGACGCGGCCCCCCGATATTCGACCGCGTCGCGGGTCAGGTCCAGGTACGCGTCCTCGAGCGTGGCCCGGTGCGCGGAAACCTCGGAGAACGGCACCCGGCGCGCGCCTAGCAGCCCGATGACCTCCTCGGCCGCCAGCCCCGACACGGTCAGCGTGTCCGGCCCGGCCGGTGTCACGCTGCCGCCCGCCTCGGCCAGCACGGCGCCGGCGACCGGCGCGGTGGTCCGCACGGTGACCCGGCCGCCGGCCGCCGCGTTGAGCAGGTCGGCGACGCCCGCGTCGGCGATCACCCGGCCCCGGCCGACGATCACCACGTGGTCGGCGGTGCCCTGGAGCTCGCCCATCAGGTGGCTGGAGACGAGCACCGCCCGCCCCTCGGCGGCGAGAGCCCGCAGGAAGCCGCGGGTCCAGATGATGCCCTCCGGGTCCATGCCGTTGAACGGCTCGTCCAGCATGATCGCGGCCGGGTCGCCGAGCAGTGCGGCGGCGATGCCCAGGCGCTGGCGCATGCCGAGCGAGAAGCCGCCGGCCCGCCGCCGGGCCACCGAGCCGAGCCCGACCACCTCGACCACCTCGTCCACCCGGGACGCGGGCAGGCCCTGCGAGTGGGCCAGCCACAGCAGGTGGTTGCGGGCGGTGCGGCTGGGCTGGAGCGCGCCGGCGTCGAGCAGCGAGCCGACCACCCGCATCGGGTACGGCAGGCTCCGGTACGGCCGCCCGCCCACCAGCGCGGTGCCGCCGTCCGGCCGGTCCAGGCCGAGGATCACCCGCATGGTCGTGGACTTGCCGGCGCCGTTCGGCCCGACGAAGCCGGTCACCTGGCCCGGCCGTACGGTGAACGTCATCCCGTCCAGGGCGAGGTGCGGCCCGTACCGCTTGCGCAGCCCGCGCACCTCGATAGTCGCGTCATCCATGGCCAGGATTTGTACGCCCCGGGCGGTGTCAGCCCGGTGCCGCGCGGCGACACCTCGTTGACACTTTCGGCCTGGCATCGTTGGCACATGCGCGTGCTCGTGGTGGAAGACTTCGAGATCCTGGCCCGGACGATCGGCACCGGGCTGCGCCGCGAGGGCATGGCCGTCGACGTGGTGCTCGACGGCGACGACGCGCTGGAGCACCTGGCCGTCACCCGGTACGACGTGGTGGTGCTCGACCGCGACATCCCGGGCACGCACGGCGACGAGGTGTGCCGGCGGATCGTGGCCGCGCACTCGGCGAGCAGGGTGCTGATGCTCACCGCGGCCAGCACCGTCAAGCACCGGGTCGACGGGCTCGGTCTCGGCGCCGACGACTACCTGCCCAAGCCGTTCGACTTCGCGGAGCTGGTGGCGCGGATCCGGGCGCTCGGGCGGCGCCCCACCACCGTGCTGCCGCCGGTCCTGGAGAGCGGCGACCTGACCCTCGACTCGAACACCCGCGTGGCCGTGCGCGGCGGGCGGCGGCTCGACCTGAGCCCGAAGGAGTTCGCGGTGCTGGAGTGCCTGATGGCCGCCGGCGGGCGGGTGGTGTCCGCCGAGGAGCTGCTGGAACGGGTGTGGGACGAGGCGGCCGACCCGTTCACGACCGCGGTGAAGACGACCGTGCGCCGCCTGCGCGCCAAGCTCGGCGAGCCGCCGGTCGTCCATACCGTGCGCGAGGCCGGATACCGGATCGGCGCCGCCTGATGGGCCGCCTCACGCTGCGCACGCAGCTCGTGCTCCTGTACGCCGTGCCGTTCCTCATCTCCGGCTTCCTGCTGCTGACCTTCTCGTTCGCGCAGAGCAGCTCCTCCGCGCCGGTGGGCAGCGGCCCGGCGCCCGAGGCGAGCGTGCGGGAGGGGCCGGACATCACCCTGTACGCGGTCGTCTTCGTCGTGACCGTGGTGGTCGCGATCGGGCTCGGCTGGTTCGTCGCCGGCCGCTTCCTTCGGCCGCTGCGCGCGATCGTGGCGACCGCCCGCGACATCTCCGCCACCAACCTGCACCGGCGGCTCGGCGACACCGGCCGCGGCGAGTTCGGCGAGCTGGCGCACACGCTCGACGACCTGTTCGCGCGGCTGGAGGCGGCGTTCGAGTCGCAGCGGCGGTTCGTCGCCAACGCCGCGCACGAGCTGCGCACCCCGCTCACCGCCGAGCGGACGCTGCTCCAGGTCGCGCTCGCCGACCCGAAGGCCACCACCGGCACCCTCCGCGCCGCCTGCCAGGAGGTGGTCACGCTCGGCGCCGCCCAGGAACGCCTCATCAACGCGCTGCTCACCCTCGCCAGCGGCGAGCAGGGCGTGGAACGGCGGGAGCCGTTCGACCTCGCGGCGGTGGCCCGGGAGGCGGTGGCGGCCCGCCGCACCGAGGCCCACCGGCGCGGCGTCCGGATCGAGAGCGCGCTGTCGGCGGCGCCGGCGGCCGGCGACCCCAGCCTGGTGGAGCGGCTCGTGGCCAACCTCGTCGACAACGCCGTGCGCCACAACACGCCCGGCGGCCGGGTCGAGGTGAGCACGGCGGCGACCGGCGCGGGCGGCCTGGTCCGGGTGTGGAACACCGGCCCGGTCGTCCCGCCCGGCGAGGTCGAGCGCCTGGTCCAGCCGTTCCAGCGCCTGGGCCGCGACCGCACCGGCCCGGACGGCCACGGCCTCGGCCTGGCCATCGTGCGCGCCATCGCCGCCGCCCACGGCGCCGCCCTCCGGGTCACCCCGCGCCCCGAAGGCGGCCTCGACGTCGAGGTGGCCTTTCCCCGAGGTACCTGACCGGCTGGGAGCGATGGGCTAGCGCGGGCGGGTGTAGCGCTCCCGTCGCACGGTGGCCTTGCGGCCCTTGATGGTGGTGCCGCGGAGGGCGGCGATCACCTCCTCGGCGGCGCGTTCCGGCACCTCGACGAGGGAGAAGCGGTCCGCGATCTCGATCGCGCCGATGTCGCGCCCGCGGAGGCCGGATTCGCCGGCGATGGCGCCGACAAGGTCCTGCGGGCGGACGCCGGCCGAGCGGCCCAGCCCCAGGAACAGGCGGGTCATGCCGCCGCCACCACCCTGGGAGGGGCGGCCGCCGCCCTGTGCGCGCGGCGAGCGGTCTTCGCGGGAGCGGGCCGGCACGTGCGGGATCTCCTCCTCGTCCTCCACGTCGCCGCCGGTGGCGTCGTGGGCGAGCTTCACCGCGGCCAGCGCCACGTCGAGGATGTCGAACTCGTCGGTGAGGGTCTCCACCACGACCCGGAAGCGTTCCAGGTCGTCGTCGGCGAGCAGGCTCTCGTGCAGGGCGGCGCGGGTCAGCTCCAGGCGGCGGGCGCGCAGGTCGGCGACGGTGGGGATCTTCTCGACGGCGATCCGCTGGCCGGTCACCCGCTCGATGGCCTTGAGCATGCGGTGTTCGCGCGGCTCGGCGAGGGTGATCGCGACGCCTTCGCGGCCGGCCCGGCCGACGCGGCCGACGCGGTGTACGTACGCCTCCGGCGCCGACGGGACGTCGTAGTTGACCACGTGGGTGAGCTGCTCGACGTCGAGCCCGCGGGCGGCCACGTCGGTGGCGATGAGCAGGTCGGCGGTGCTCGCCCGCAGGCGGCCCATGACGCGGTCGCGCTGCTCCTGGCTCATCCCGCCGTGCAGCGCCTCGGCCCGGTAGCCGCGGCCGTTGAGCGTCTCGGTGAGCTGGTCGACCTCCTCGCGGGTGCGGCAGAAGACGATCGCGGCGGTGGGCGCTTCGACGTCGAGCACCCGGCCCAGCGCGGCGGGCTTGTGCGCGCGGGCGACCACGTACGCGCTCTGCCGCACCGGCGGCGCCTCGCCCGGCGCGACCGGTGCGCGGCCCATCTCGATGCGGACCGGGTCGCGCAGGTGCCGCTTGGCGATCGCGGCCATGCGGGGCGGCATCGTGGCCGAGAAGAGCACGGTCTGCCGGCCCTCCGGCGTCTGTTCGAGGATGGCCTCGATGTCTTCGGCGAAGCCCATGTCGAGCATCTCGTCGGCCTCGTCGAGCACCACGGTCGCCACCCCGCCCAGCCGCAGCGTGTCGCGGCTCATGTGGTCGAGCGCGCGGCCCGGCGTGGCGACCACGATGTCGACGCCGCGGTCGAGCGCCTGGAGCTGGCGGCCGATCGGCTGGCCGCCGTATATGGGCAGGACCCGCACGCCCAGCTCGCGGCCGTACCGGTGGAACGCCTGCGACACCTGCACGGCGAGCTCCCGGGTCGGCACCAGGACGAGGCCGACCGGGTCGCCGGACCGCCCCTCGCCGGGCAGCCGCTGGAGCACCGGCAGCGCGAACGCGGCCGTCTTCCCCGTGCCCGTCGCCGCCTGCCCGAGCAGGTCACGGCCCTCCAGCAGGGGTGGGATCGCCTCGGTCTGGATCGGCGTGGGCTCCTCGTAGCCCAGGTCGGTCAGCGCGCGCAGCAGCTCCGCGCGCAGCGCGAGGTCAATGAAGGTGGTCACGTGCAGACGTTACGCTGGGCCGCGTGGATCAGCAGGTCGCCCCGCGAACGTTGCGGGGCAATCGCAGCTTCCACGCCTTCTGGGCGTCCCAGATCATGTCGGTGCTGGGCGACTCGTTCACGCAGCTGGCCGTTCCCCTGCTGGTCCTCGACGCGACTGGTTCGGTCGCGAAGGCCGGCCTGCTGACCGGCGCGATGGGCACGACGGCGGTGGTGGCGGGGATCTTCGCCGGCGTCCTGGTCGACCGGGTCGACCGCTGGCGGCTGCTGATTGGCTGCGACCTCGCCCGCATGCTGCTGCTCGCGGTGGTGCCGCTCGTGTGGCTGGCCCCGGATCCGCCGATCTGGGTGCTGTTCGTGCTGCTCCCACTCGCCTCGGCGGTCGGCATCACGTTCCAGGTCGCGGCCGTCACCGCGGTGCGCGGCATGGTCTCCGCCGACGAGGTCACGCGGGCCAACGGCCGCCTGTTCGCCGGCACCGCCCTCGCCTCGGTGGCCGGCCCGGCCGCGGCCGGCGCCGTGTCCGGCTGGATCGGTCCGGCGGCCGCGATCGGCGTCGACGCGGCGAGCTTCGGCTTGTCCGCGCTGCTGCTGCTCTTCGTCCGCATCCCCGCCCGGGAAGCCGCGCCGGAGGCCCGGGCCGGCCGGTGGGACGAGTTCCTGGCCGGCGCGCGGTTCCTGTTCCGGCAGCCGTCCCTGCGCGCGCTGACCGTGCTGCTGACCGCCGTCATCCTGCTGACCTACGGCATCGACGACGTGGTCATCTACCACCTGCGGCAAGGCCTGGACCAGCCGGACGGCACGATCGGCCTGGTGCTGACCGCCGGCGCGCTGGGCACGGTGACGGGTGCCCTCGTCGTCGCCCGGCTCCGCGAACGGCTCGGCTTCGGCGCCACCTGGATCGGATCGGGGGTCGTCACCGGCATCGCGGTGGCGGCGCTGAGCCTGACCAGCCGGCCCGCCGAGGTCGGTGTCCTGATGGGCGCCTACTTCGCCTGCGTGAGCGTGGGCGGCATCTGTTCGATGTCGCTGCGCCAGCAGGTCACGCCGGAGCACCTGCTGGGCCGGGTCACGTCCGCGTTCTGGACGATCCACTTCTCGCTCGGCGGCCTGGGCGCGGCGGCGTTCACGTGGCTGGCCGAGCACCACGGCACGACCCTCACGTTCCTGGTATCCGGCGCCGGCTGCCTGGTCGTGGCGGCGCTCGCGCTGGCGACCCCGGTCCGGCGGGCGCATCCCACGTAGGATCGGTCGATGGGTAGCACCCGGACGGTCCACGGTGCCTGCAACCTGTGCGAGGCGATCTGCGGCCTGCGGTTCACCGTGGAAGACGATCGGATCACGGCGATCAACGGCGACCCCGACGACCCGCTGTCGCGCGGCCACATCTGCCCCAAGGCCATCGCGCTGGGCGACCTCCAGGCCGACCCGGCCCGCCTGCGGCGACCGGTCCGGCGCACGGCCGACGGCTGGGCGGAGATCTCCTGGGACGACGCCTACGACCTCGTCGTGCGCAAGCTCCTGGAGACCCGCCGGCGGTACGGGCCGGACGCGGTCGGTGTCTACCTCGGCAACCCGAGCGTGCACAACTACGGCATCCTCACCCACGGGCGCCACTTCCTCGGGCAGCTGCGCACCCGCAACCGCTTCTCCGCCACCTCCGTCGACCAGCTGCCGCACCAGCTCGTCGTGCACTGGCTCTACGGGCACCAGCTGCTCATCCCGATCCCAGACATCGACCACACCAGCTACTTCCTGGTGTTCGGCGCCAACCCGCTCGCCTCCAACGGCAGCCTCATGACCGTGCCCGACGTGCGGCGCCGCCTCACCGACCTGCGGGCGCGCGGCGGCAAGCTGGTGGTGTTCGACCCGCGCCGCACCGAGACCGCGGCGATCGCCGACGAGCACCACTTCGTGCGGCCCGGCACCGACGCCGCGCTGCTGCTCGCGTTGCTCCACTGTGTACTGGCCGACGGCTCGGCCACACCCACGCCCGGCGTCGACGGCCTCGACGAGGTGCGTGCGGCGGTCGCCGGCTTCACGCCCGAACGCGCCGCCGCGGTCACCGGTGTCGACGCCGCCGTCATCCGGCGCGTCGCGCGGGAGTTCGCCGCGGCCGCCGGTGCCGCCGCCTACGGCCGGGTCGGCGTGTCGATCCAGCGTTTCGGCGCCCTGTCGCAGTGGGCGATCCAGCTGCTCAACCTCGCCACCGGCAACATCGACCGCCGCGGCGGCGCGCTCTTCACCCGCCCGGCCGTCGACCTCGTCGGGGGTGGGATCGTCGGCCCCGGCCACTACGACAAGTGGCGCAGCCGGGTGCGCGGGCTGCCCGAGTTCGCCGGGGAGCTGCCGGTGGCCGCGCTCGCCGAGGAGATCCTGATCCCCGGCGACGGGCAGGTGCGGGCACTTGTCACGGTCGCCGGCAACCCGGTGCTCTCCACGCCGAACGGCGCACAGCTCGACCGCGCCCTGTCCGGCCTGGACTTCATGGTGTCGGTGGACTTCTACGTGAACGAGACCACCCGCCACGCCGACGTCATCCTGCCGCCCACCACCGCGCTCGAACACGACCACTACGACCTGATCTTCCACACGTTCGCGGTACGCAACACGGCCCGCTACTCCGGCCCGGTGCTGCCCAAGCCGGAGGGGGCCCGCCACGACTGGGAGATCTTCACCGAGCTGGCCCGCCGCTACCGGCGCCACTCCGGCGCGAAACGGCGGCTCCGCGCCGACCTGCGCCGCGGCGTGCTGATGCGGCTGCGGCCCGACCAGCTCGTCGCGATCGGCCTGCGCACCGGCCCGTACCGCCTGCGCCTGCGCACGCTGCGCCGCCGACCGTCCGGTGTGGACCTCGGCCCGCTGCGCCCCAGCCTGCCCGCGGCCCTGCACACGCCCGACAAGCGCGTGCACGCCGCCCCGCCGCAGCTGCTGGCCGCGCTCCGCGACGGCACCGCCGAGCTGCTGGCCGCGCCCGCGGACGGCGAGCTGCGCCTGATCGGCCGCCGCCACCTGCGCAGCAACAACTCGTGGATGCACGGTTTTCCCCGCCTGACCAAGGGCCGCCCACGCCACCACCTGCTGATGCACCCCGACGACCTGGTCGCCCGCGGCCTGCACGACGGCGAACGGGTCCGGGTCACCTCGCGCGTGGGTGAGGTCGAGGTCGAAGTGGCCGCGACCGCCGACATCATGCCCGGCGTGGTGAGCCTGCCGCACGGCTGGAGCCACACCCGCGTCAACGACCTCACCGACGACGAGTTTCTGGACGCGCTGTCCGGCAACGCCGCCCTCAACGGCGTCCCGGTCACCGTCGTCGCGCTCCGGTAGCGTCCGGTCAGGACCCGACGTCGAGCGGCGCCGTGCTACGACGAGCCGCCCTACCGTCAGGCCCGGCGCAACGTGCCGGACGTGACCGCCAGGACGCCGACCGCGACGAGCAAAAGTCCGTCGACGACGGCCACCGGGCGGGGGCCGACGGAGTCGGCGAGCCCGCCGAACCCGAAGAACGTGGTGACGATGCCGACGTTCTGCACGATGCCCATCATGGCCGTGGTCCGGGACAGATGCGTCGGCGGTGACGCCGTGACGACCAGGGGAGTGAGGTGGGTGGCGGCGAGTCCGTATCCCGCTCCGACCACCAGCGCGCCGGCGAGGCCGAAGAAGAGGTTCGGCATCAGGGCGATCGAGATCGCTCCCGCGCCGGCGACGACGATGCCGGCGGCGGCACCGACCCCGAGCCGGCGCACCGTCCCGCGACGCGAGATCGCCGCCGCCACGACGAAGAACGCGAGGCCCTCGGCGCCGATGAGCCATCCGACGGCCGTCGCGTCCCAGCCGTGCTCCCGTACCAGCAGCGGTACGAAGAGGGTCACGACCGGGCCGAGGAACGCCGCCGCCGCGGCCATGAAGAGCAACGCCGTTCGCAGCAGGGGATCGCGCGCGACGAGCCGGATCCCGTCCCGGAGCTGCGCGCCCACGGGGGTGCGGTCGGCCGGTGGTGGCGGCGTGAAGGCCGGCCGGACCGCGGCCAGGGTCGCCATGACGAGCGCGAGGGCCGCCGCGTTGACGACCGCCGCCACCGCGAGGTCGCCGGAGGCCAGCACACCGCCCAGTGGCGCCGCGACGAAGGCCGCCATCCGCAGGCCCGCCTGCTGGGTCGCGTGGGCGCGGGAGAGCTGGTCGTCGGCGACCAGCCGGCGCACCATCGACATCGACGCCGGTAGGTAGAACCCGTTGACGACGCCGGAGACCGTGCTGTACAGGATCAGCACCCACAGCGCTGTATCGACAAACCTCGCTACGGTGGCCAGGCTGAGCGAGACCACCACCATCGTCACGAGTGCCGTGGTCATGACGCGCTTCGGGCCTACCCGGTCCACGATGGTGCCGCCGACCATCAGCAGCACCATCTGGGGGCCGATTCCGCACGCCAGCACCGTCGCCGCCGCGGTGCCCCCATGGGCCGTCGCGGCCCACTGCAACGCGATCACGAACGCGCCGCTCCCGATCGAAGCGACGGCCGTGCCGCGGAACCACCTGCGGTAGTCCCTCGGCAGCGACGCGCTGGCCACTGCCGAGGGTTGGCCGGGGATCATGACACCGCTGTCGTCCGATGGGGATCGATGGTGGCCACGAGGGCGCGACCCGCGTCGGTCAACGGCAGCTCCGCGGCGGCCGTCTCGTGGGCCGCGAGCAGGTCCTCCCGCGACTGGGCCAGCCGCTCCGGGATGGCGTGCTCGCCCAGCCGGCTCTGCCACTCGCACAGCCGCGCGAGGACGAACAGCTGGTGCAGCAGTCCCGCCGCCGTGCGGAGGTCCTCGCGCAGCGGGGTCTGGTACAGCCGGCCGCCGTCGTCGTGCAGGCAGGTCGTGCTCGAAAGGAGCCCGTTGAGCCGTACGTGCGACGACTCATGGATGATTTCCTCCGCCAGGACCACTGGCTGCAAGAGGTCCGAGGCGCGGATGCCCACCATACCGTGCGTATAGATATCGGTAAAGCCTATCGTCATGCCGGCGGTGAAGAATGTGAGGCAGCACAAGGTTACCGACATTTCCTCCAGCATGTCCGGCCAACATGTGGCCACCAAGCTGTGCGCCTCGCGGAGAGGTTTCCGGAAATCGAGGTCTTCCGGCTGGTAGAAGGTAATTGGTTCGAGATCGTCGAAGCGGGCCGAGTCGGCCTGGTGCCGCTCGACGGTGCGCGCTACGACGGCGTCGTCCGGAGGGACCAGGTCGACCGCGAACATCCCGTCCGCCGCGGTCTTCCGCGCCCGGTCGCGACTCTCGACGATCGTGCGGACCACGTCCGCCCTGGACAGGGCCGGGGTTCGTCCGGCCTGCACCGCCCATCCGACGGAGATCGACGCCGGGTGCACGAGGTCGCCGCCGATCTCCCGTTCGAGCTCCAGCGGATCGCATTCGAAGGCCTTGCCCAATTGAGTCCCGAGAAACCGCGAGAGCGCGGCACGTTCGAGCCGCGCTCTCGACGGATCGGGCTGCCAATGCAGCTCCATCAGGGATACTCAGCCGAAGACCGTGCCCGCGGCCCGCTGCTCGGAGATGGCGATTTCGGGAAGGGCCGCCACCGTGAGTTCGACCTGAGCCATTTTTCCTCCTTGTTTCGTTGGGGCGAAGGCACTATTTGCCGACGCCTGTCGATATTGGCAAACCGTGCTTACGCCCCACTTGCACCAGACTTTCATGTGACTAACGTCAATGCGTATGGTGCTGATATTTGTTTCGCGGTTCACCGGTGGGTGGCGACCGGCTGCGGCGCGGCGGTGGCCGGCGCGGGCTGGGTGTAGAGCGCGACGGCCATGGCCAGCAGCAGGGCGCCGTAGACACCCACGCCGCCGGGCAGCGCCTTGGTGAACGAGAGGCCGAGCAGGATCGTGGTCCAGACCCCGGCCGCGAGCGGGGTGTACCGCCGCCAGCCCCGCCACACGCCCGCGCTCAGGGTCGCCCGCCCGGCCAGCAGCAGACCGACGGCGGAGACCAGCGTGCCGAGGCCGAACATCGAACCCACGGTGGCCGCGGTGGTGTCGTCCATCGCCGCGTCGCGGATCGGGATCGAGGCCAGCTCGGCGAGCGTCAGCAGCAGCGTGCCCGCCACGGCCAGCGCGGTGCCGGCCCGTCCGGCGCGGGAGGTACCGGTGGCGCCGGCGCGGGCGAAGGCGACCAGGCCGACCGCGATGAGCAGGTGCAGGAGCGCGTAGACGGCGGTCACGACGACGAACGCGCCGGCGGACCACGGGTAGCTCCATCTGTCGTCGGAGACGTCGGTGGTGGGCTGGACGGCGAGCTGGACGACGGCGCCGGCGAGCGCGGTGCCGGCCGCGCCGGTGGCGAATGCCAGGGCGCCGCGGCGGATCGAGGTGGTCATTGCCTTCTCCCTCCGGTTTCGGGTGTTGACGGAAACGTAGGAACCGGCGGGCCGGCGGGGCATCGGTGCGGGAGCGCAATCGCGGATCAGTGCTGGCACTGATCGGGGACGAGCGGTCGCACGATTGCCCGGCGGCTCCGGCGGTTGGGAGAATTTCGCAGGTGAGGGGCTTGCGGCTGGCGGTGTTCCCGGCGGCGTTGTGCGCGGCGACGCTGGTGCTGGAGGCCGCCGGCGCCGGGCTCTCGTGGGGGTTGGAGTCGCGGTTCGAGACCGTGGTCTACGCCGTCTACGTCCTGACGCTCGCCGTCTCCGGAGCGCTGATCGCCTCGCGGCATCCGGGCAACCCGATCGGCTGGCTGTACCTCGGGACGGCCCTCTTCACCGCGATCACGGGCGATGTCGCCCAAGGGTGGGGGCTGCGCGCCGCCGCCAACGGGTGGCCGGGCGGGCCGTTCGGGGAGTGGGTCGCCGCGGTGAGCTGGATCCCGTGCGGGACGGCGGTCGTGTTCACGATCCTGCTCTTCCCGGACGGGCGGCTGCCGCGAAGCCGGTGGCGCGCGGTCGGGTGGGCGAACGCGGCCGGCGCCGCGCTGCTGCTGCCGGGCTGGGCGCTCAGCCCGGACATCGACTACGTCTTCCTGAGCGGGCGCAACCCGTACGCGATCCCCGCCGTACCGACTGGCGGGCTGGTCGCCGCCGGGATGGTGCTGTTTCTCGGCTCGCTGGTCCTGTCCGTGGTGCCGCTCGTTCGGCGTCTGCGGCGGGCGACCGGGGTGGAGCGGCAGCAGCTGAAGTGGGTGGTCTTCGGGGCCGGGCTCGCCGCCGCGCTGCTGCCGCCGGTGGCGCTGCTGTGGGGCGTGACGCCACTGGTCCAGCCGGTCGCCGCCGTGGCGCTCGTCGCGCTGCCGGTGGCCACCTGCGTGGCGATCCTGCGCTACCGGCTGTACGACATCGACCTGGTCATCAGCCGCACCCTCGGCTACCTGGCGCTCACCGCGCTGCTTGCCGCGGCCTACGCGGCCAGCGTGCTGTTGCTGGGCATCGTCGTCGGGCGCCGGTCGCCGTGGGCGACCGCCGGCGCCACGCTCGTGGTGGCCGTCGCCTTCAAACCACTGCGCGACCGGATCCAGGCCGCGGTCGACCGGCGGTTCAACCGGGCGCGGTACACGGCGCTCGAGCGGGTGGAGACGTTCCTGGAACGGCTGCGCGCCGGCCGGGCGGTCCCCGAGGAGATCGAGACGGTGCTCCGCGAGGCGGTCGAGGTCGGCGACCTCGACGTGCGGATCAACCTTCCGGACGGCGTCGTCGACCTGCGTGGCCGGCCGATCGCCGGGCACCGCGACGACGGGCGCGACCGGTGGCCGATCCGGCGGGGCGGCACCACGCTCGGCGAGGTGCTGGTCGGCGCCCCGTCCGAGCGGGTGCGGGCGCTGCTGCCGACGCTCGTCGACGCGGGCGCGCTGGCCGTGGAGATGGCCCGGCTGCGGGTCGAGCTGCGCCGCCAGCTGGCCGAGGTCGGCGCCTCCCGGGCGCGGATCGTCGCGGTGGCCGACGCCGAGCGCCGCCGGATCGAACGCGACCTGCACGACGGCGCCCAGCAGCGCCTGGTGTCGATCGGGCTGGCGCTGCGGCACGCGCAGCACGCCCTCGACGGCACCAACCCCGAGGCGCGCCAGACCCTCGACGGGGCGATCGCCGAGATCACGGTGGCGATCGACGAGCTGCGCGAGCTGGCGCAGGGCCTTCGGCCGGCCCACCTCGACGGCGGGTTGGGGCCGGCGCTGCGCGAGCTGGCCCGGCGCGCGCCGCTGCCGGTGCGGGTCGACACGACCGCCGACCGCTTCCCGGCGGAGGTGGAGACCGCCGCGTACTTCACGGCCTGCGAGGGCCTCACCAACGCGGTCAAGCACGCCCGCGCCACCGCGATCGTGCTCAGCGCCGGCCGCGACCGGGACACGCTCGTCGTCCGCGTCGCCGACGACGGGGTCGGCGGCGCCCACCCGCGCGACGGCTCCGGCCTGACCGGCCTCTCCGATCGGGTCGCCACCCAGGGTGGCAGGCTCACCGTCGACAGCGTGCCGGGACGCGGCACTGTCCTGACCGCGGAGTTTCCATGCGTGTGGTGATCGCCGAAGACCAGGCCCTGCTGCGCGAGGGCCTCGCCCGCCTGTTCCGCGACGGCGGTCACGAGGTGGCGGCCACCCACGCCGACGCGGAGGGTCTACTGTCGACGGTCGCGGCAACCGGGCCCGACCTCGTGGTGCTGGACATCCGGATGCCGCCCACGTTCACCGACGAGGGCGCCCGCGCCGCCGCCACCATCAAGGAGCACCACCCCGCGGTGGGCGTGCTCCTGCTCTCCCAGCACATCGAGACCGCGCACGCGATGACGCTCGCCACCCGCGAGGGCTTCGGCTACCTGCTGAAGGACCGGGTGCTGGAGGTCGGCGACTTCCTGGCCACCGCCGAACGCGTCGCGAACGGCGGCTCGGCGCTGGAGCCGCGCGTGGTCGCGCACCTCGTCGCGCCGGTACACGGTGGACCCCTCGCCAGGCTGTCGGAGCGGGAGCGGGGCGTGCTGGAGCTGATGGCGCAGGGCCTGACCAACACCGGCATCGCCGGCCGGCTCGTCGTCAGCGAACGCACCGTCGAGGCGCACGTCCGCCACATCCTCGTCAAGCTGGACATCCCGGAGAGCGAGGACGGGCACCGCCGCGTCCTCGCCGTCCTGGCCCACCTGCGGGCGGTCCACGAGATCCCTTGAGTTGCGGGCCCTAGGTGGCGCAGAGCAGGCGGGCACCACCCCAGTCGCCGTGGTCGGCGCCGTTGCCGTTGCCGCCGTCGGTGATCCGCAGCTCCAGCCGGGCGCCGCCGGTCACGTCGGCGGTGATCGGCTGGGCGGCGGCCGAGCCGGTCAGCACGCCGGTCGCGGCGCGGCGTTCGCCGTCGACCCACACCTCGAACGCGACCGAGCCGCTCGCGCCCATCTCGTCGTCGACGCCGACGTCCGCGCGGAACGACGTGCAGCCGCCACCGAGGTCGACCACCACGCGGGAGGTGGCGTGGGCGCCGACGCCCTTCTCGTACACCACCCCGCCGATCGTGATCGGCCGCCCGTCGCCAGCCGGCTGCTCGGCGTTGCTCATGTCCCGCTCGACCGGGCCCCAGCCGTTCTCCGCGACCAGGAACGGCAGGTCGCTGACCCACCGGCCGCCCGGCGGCAGCGGGGCGCGGACCGTCGCGGTCGCCGTCGCGGTGGTCGGGAAGCCGTTGGTCGTGGCGGTGACGGTGGCGGTCAGGTCGTAGCGGCCGACGTCTGTGCCGGCCGGCGCGGTCACCGTGAAGGTCGCTTTCGACGGCGTGCCGTACGCCACGGTGCCCAGGTCCGCGGTGGCGGGCGTGACGGTCCAGCCGGCCGGCGCGGCAAGGGTGGCGGTGGTGCCGGACGCGCCGCCCGCGCACCGCGCCGACACCGTGACGGCCACCTCGTGCGGCTGGCCCGGCGTGATCTGTTCGCCGGCCGCGACGGCCACGTCCGGCGGGCAGGGCGCGGGCGCCCGCGAGTCGGGTACCCCGCCGGCGCGCATCTCGTCCCCGGTCAGCGGCCGGATGACGAGGGAGTACTCGTGCGTGCGGGTGGGGGAGACGCGGAACTCGTCGAGCACCGAGTTGGGCGTCTCACCCATGCCGGTCTCCCCGGCCGCCGCGTGCAGGGTGACCCAGCCGTCGTTGCGGACCAGCGGCAGCTGGAAGTCGTACTCGGCGCGGGCCAGCTCGTCGTACGGCGTCACGCTCACGTCGATGTCGCCGCCGACCAGCAGCCCGCGCCGTCCATCGTGGAGGGTCGCCCACCGGGCGCCGGTGTGGTTGCCGTACGCCTGCGGCCGCGAGTAGCGCACGTACTGCCCGTCGACCGTGTCCCGCCACACGCCGGTGAAGGCGCCGCTGGACCGGTCGTTGTACGTCTCGTGTGGACCCTTGCCGTAGTAGGCGAACCGGTCCATCGACTCGGGCACCCGCAGGCTGACGCCGACCCGGGGCAGGTAGGGCAGCGAGCCCAGCCGGCTGCCGCGTGGCGTGACCGTGTGGTCGAGCGTGATCGTGCCGCGCCCGTCGATCCGGTAGCGCAGCACCTGGTCGAAGGCGAGCAGGCCGGGCTTGCCGGTGGCGGTGGCGCGCACCTCCACGACCGCCGCACCATCCACCGTGGACGCCGACACGCCGGTTACCGCCGTGGTGAGCCGGTCGAGCCCCAGATCGTGCCACACCTCCCGGTCGGCGGTGCCCCAGCCGTACGTCTCGTTGCTCGTCGGCGGCCGGTACACGTCCAGCTCCGGTCCGGTGCGCAGCAGCTCCCGCCCGGCGGCCGACATCGAGGTGAGTGTGCCGGTGGCGGTGTCGAAGCGGTACCGCCAGCCCTTCCCGGCGACCACGACGGCCTTGTCGTCGCGGGTGAGCGCCGGGCCGGTCGCCGGCGGCGCCTGTGCGACGCCGGGCACGACCCGACCCCCGGCGGCGAACTGGTCCCAGCCGTACCGGACGCCGTCGCGGCCGACCGCCTCGACGCGGAGCCAGCGCTCCCGGTCGTGCGGGTTGGGCGGCGCCTGGCCGACGTCGAGCGGGACGGTGGTGCCGGGGGCCAGGCGCAGGCGCCGGCTCCCGGAGCGCAGCGTGCGGTCCACCTCGACCAGCGACCACCGCACGGTCACGTCGAGCGCGCCGGCCGGCTGCTCGTTGTGGACGTCCACCGTGGAGCCGGCTTCACGCGCGAACCGGACCGGGGCGTGCGCCCAGGCCACCTCGACGGTCTCCGGCTGCCGGTACCGGTCGGTGCCGACCATCCCGTCCGTGCCGGAGAGGCTGATGCCGAGGCTGTCGAAGTCGCCGCGCCGGGACGAGCGCTCGAAGTCCAGAGCCAGCGCCGGCGTCGCCGAGGCGCCGTAGATCCGCACCGTGTCGATGGCGCCGCGAGCCAGCCGGCCGCGCAGGTCGTCCTGCTGGGTTTGCGCGTTGCGGCCGACGTTCACCTCGTACAGGCCGGGGTCGAGCGCGCCGGTGCGGGCGGCGCTGGCCACCTCGGTGCCGTCGATGGACAGCCGCAGCCTCGACCCGTCGTAGACGCCGGTGACCCGGTGCCAGGCGCCGTACCAGTCGGCCGGCACCGGCGCGGCGACGGTGGCCCACGCGTCGGTGGTGACGCCGAACTCGAGCGTGTTCTGGTCGCGCATCTGGAGCGCGTACGCCCGGCCCTTCGTGACGATCGGGAAGCTGCCGGCCCAGGCGCCCGGCCGCACCCACGCGTCGAGCGTCACCGCCGTGCCGGTGAAGTCGAGCCGCGGGTCGCGGAACGTGCTCACGAAGTCGTCCAGGCTGGACAGCTCCAGGTGACCATCCACTATGGCCGGCTTGCCGACGAAGAAGGCCGGTATGCCGTTCGGCGACGAGTCGGGCGTGAAGACGAGTGGCTGGCGCAGGTTGGCCTCGGCCCAGTCCCAGATGAAGCCACCCTGAAGCGACGGGTACCGGCGGGTCAGCGCCCAGAACCGGTCGAAGTTGCCCATGCTGTTGCCCATCGCGTGCGCGTACTCGCCGAACACGATGGGGCGCGTCGCAGTGCGCCCGATCGACTCCACGTAGGACGGTGTCGGGTAGCGCGGTCCCCACACGTCCGCGTACGGCGCGTCGCCGTTGGGGCTGTTCGACTGGTGGTAGAGCAGCCGGGTCGGCTCGTTGGCGTCGGCCCACGCGGCCATCGCGAAGTGCGCGGTGCCGAGCCCGGCCTCGTTGCCGGTGTCCCAGATGATCACGCTCGGGTGGTTCTTGTCGCGGGCCACCATCGCCTGGAACCGGTCGGCGAACGCGGCCTGCCACTCGGGCCGGGAGGCGAGGCAGTCGTCGGGGCAGTTCTCGTGCGAGTGGGTCTCGATGTCGACCTCGTCGGCGACCCACAGCCCTTCCCGGTCGGCCAGGTCGTAGAAGTACGGGTCGGACGGGTAGTGGGAGGTGCGGACCGCGTTGATGTGCATGCTCTTCATGAGCGCGACGTCGCGGCGCTGCGCCGCCCGGGTGACGTGCCGGCCGGTGTCCGGGTCGGTCTCGGCCCGGTTGGTCCCCTTGACGAGGACGCGCTCGCCGTTGACGAGCATCTGGGCGTCGCGCACCTCGACCTCGCGGAACCCGACCGCCTGCGCGGTGGTGTGCGTGACCCGCCCGCGGGCGTCGACGAGCTCCAGCACCAGCGCGTACAGGTGGGGCGCGTCGGCGCTCCACTTCGCCGGGTCGGCGACGGCCGCGGTCAGCGTGTCCCGGCCGGCCATCGTGGCGACGGTCCGGCCGCGGGCGTCGCGCAGCGTGCCGCGCACCGTGTAGCCGTCCGTCGCGCCGCCGAGTGCCACCCGGGCGGTCAGCGTCGCGTCGCGGTAGTCGCCGTCGAGGTCGGTCGTGACGTACGCGTCGCGCAGGTACGTCGCCGGCGTCGAGTACAGCCAGACCTCCCGGAAGATACCGCTGTAGCGCCACTGGTCGACGTCCTCCAGGTAGGCGCCGGAACCCCACCGGTGCACCTGCACGGCGACCCGGTTGCGGCCGGGCCGCACCGCGTCCGTGACGTCGAACTCGGCCGGCGTGTAGCCGCCCTGGTCGTACCCGACGTAGCGGCCGTTGACCCAGACGAAGTAGCCGCTGGTGACGCCCTCGAAGCGGAGCACGGTGCGGCGGCCCGACCACGACCGCGACACGTCGAACTCGCGCACGTACGCCCCGGTGGGGTTGACGTCGCGCGGCACCCGCGGCGGGTCGTCCGGCCAGATCTCCTCGGGAATGTTGCGAAACATCGGGTGGTCGACGAAGTCGGACTGCCAGGTGTGCGGCACCTTCGCCACCGGCCAACCGGACACGTCGTAGTCCGCGCCGTGGAAGCCGGCCGGCACCTCCTCGGGCCGGTCCGCGACGCTGAGCCGCCACTCACCGTCCAGCGTGGACGTCCACGGCGACCGTGCACTGTGCTCGGTCACGTCGTCGGCCGCCGTACGCGCGTCCGCGTAGGGGCGCAGCATCGCGTGCGGCGCCTCCTGGCCTTCCCCGGTCATCCCGGGATCGTCGAGGTACCGGTAGACGTCCTCGACGGTCACCGGACCCGCGCCGCCCGGCGGCGCCGCGGCCGCCGGCAGCGCACCCGGCCAGGCCAGGACGAGAAGGGTGAGGGACGCGAGCAGGCGACGAGCTGTCACAGCTCTTCCTAACATCCACCTATGCACATGTTCAAGCCGTTCTGTTCGAATGCGAACGCTTTACACCCCGCCCAAAGACAGAGATCCGGGCTACCGCGACGTCCGTCGTGGTCCCGACCGTCGCTCCCGCGGCCTCATCCGTCCGCCGCTGGTCCCGCTCACCCCTCCCACCCTGCTCCTTGGGACGGGCGGGGCGGGCGGGTGAGGCGGGGACCTGGCAGTGGTGGCTACAGGGGGATGGCGGTGCCGTGGCGGCAGCCAGAACAGGCGACCGAGCTGAGCCCGGTCCAGGTGTTGAGGTCGGTGCTCGTCGCGGGGTAGACGCCGCCGCCGGTGGAGTACCGGTCGACGTAGATGCGCCAGCGGCCGTCGTCGAGGCGGACCAGTGACGGGCCCTCGTAGCCGGAGCTCCACAGTCGACCGCGGTTGACCCAGCCCTCGTAGAGGTTGCCGGTGGTGGTCCAGTGTTCGATGTACTTGCCGGTCTCGTCCTTCGTGAACGCGTGCCACGTGCCGCCCGACTTCACGACGAACGTGTCGATGTGGTTGGTGCCCAGGCCCCACATCTGCGACGGGCCGCTCCACGACGTGAGCGCGGTGTTCTGCGCGGTGTACACGTACGGGCGGAAGCAGTTGGAGCACGTGGTCGCCGCGATGCTCGCGATGATCCGCACCGTGCTTCCCTCCACGTAGAACTCCGGCGCCCAGGTGAAGCGGGTGTTCGCGATGCCGGAGTTGACGCTCGCCACGTGCGTCCAGGAGGTGAGGTTGGTGCTGGAGGCGATGTTGAAGTAGGTGGAGTTGGTGGTCCACGACTGCACGGTGTACGCGATGTAGTACCGGCCGTTGTGCTTGAGGATGCTCGGGTCGCGCAGCACGCCGGTCGGCCCGTGGTAGTTGGTGTCGGCGAGCACGCTGTAGCTTGTGCCGCCGTTCGTGGACCGGTAGACCCACAGCTCCTCGTCGGCGACGGCGTCGCCCTTGAACGTCGTGTACACCAGCGTGGTCGCGGCGGTGGCCGGCGCGGGCGCGACCACCAGCGCGCCGACGACGGTGAGCAGCGCGGCGACGAGACGGCGCGTCATGACTGGGTCCTCGTCCACTGCTGGTTGGTGCCGGAGCCGCACGCGTACTGCTGGATGTCGGCGCCGTCGGCCGTGTTGGCGCTGACCACGTCGAGGCACTTGCCGCTGTGCCGGGCGCGGAGCTGGAAGTAGCCGCCCGTCGCCACCCACTGCCATTGCTGGTTGGTGCCGCCTCCGCAGGTGTACTGGATGACGTTGGCACCGTCCGCTGTGGACGCCGACACGACGTCCAGGCACTTGCCGGAGTTCTGGTTGACCAGGCGCACGTAGCCGCCGCCGGCGTCCTGGAACTCCCACTTCTGGTTGCCGCCGCCGTTCCACGGGTACTGCTTCACTTCGGCGTTGTTGGCGGTGGAGTTGCTGACCACGTCCATCACCTTGCCGCTGTGCCGGGCGGTGACGCGGTAGTACACGGGGGAGTTGCCGGTGATCGTGCCGGTGGCCGCGTCGATGGTGATCGACGGCGACCAGCTCAGGCTCATGCTCGTGTTCGACGGGAACGTGATCGGCAGCCACACGTACTGCGAGTCGTTGACCGGCCCACCCCAGGCGCCGGCCCAGCGGTCGCCCATGTACAGGTAGCTCGTCGTCGAGGTGCCCTGGATCGGCAGCACGTACGTGGGCTGCGAGCTGAACGTGGTGCCGTTGCCGACGTTGGTCCAGCCGCTCCACGGCCCGGAAATGCTCGACGCGGTGGCGTACTGGGCCTGGTTGGGGTTCCAGCCGGTCGCGCCCGAGGTGAGCAGGAAGTAGGTGCTGCCCCGCTTGAACATGGCGGGCGCCTCGCGGTGGGCGCCGTCCCAGAAGTTGCCGACCAGGCTGGCCACGTTGAGGTAGTCGGCGGTGAGCCGGTAGATGTGCAGGTCGTAGTTCTCGTCCGCGGCGGAGATCATGTACGCGGTGCCGCCGTCGTTGTACAGCGTGATGTCGCGCGACATGTGCTGCCCGAGCGGGCGGAAGCTGCCGTGCCAGGTGTAGGCGCCGTCCACAGTGGTCGACGAGGCGACGGCGGCCCGCGCCTCGCTGTAGTTCGACCCGTTCTCCTTGTGCATCCACATCACGTACCGGCCGGTGCTGGCGTTGTAGATGACCTTCGGCCGTTCGATGTTGGCGACGTTGAGCTCGGCGGCCGACGACTGGGTCAGCACGTTGTTGCGAAACTCCCAGTTGCGCAGGTCCGTCGAGCGGTAGACGGAGACCGCCCGGAAGGTGTTGTTGGCGTTGCGGTTCTCGCCGAACCAGTAGTAGTAGCTGCCGACCTTCAGGACGCCGCCGCCGTGCGCGTGCACCACGGCGCCGGAGGTGTCGGTGAACTGCGTGCCGTTGGTGACGGTGACCGGTGCCGCCTGCGCGGGAGCGGCCGGCACGGCCAGCGCGCCCGCGGTCAGGGCGAGCGCCGCCCCGAGCGCCAGCAGCCGTCTGTTGCTTCTCACGTCGTTTCCTCCCGGGCGAAGGCATCGATGGCTATCACATTGGTAACACCCTGGTAACGTTCACACCAGGGTTCGAAGCCAGCCGATCGAGAACGTTCACACCCGAACAGACGCGTGATCAAAGGTCCTCTCAAGCAGCTCCAACTGCTGGAGAGGACCTTTGATCACGCGCGGGTGACCGAGGACGCGCGCACGACCAGGTCGGGTGCGAGCAGGACGCGGTGGGCCGGCCGGCGTTCGCCGCCGAGCAGGCGGGCCACCATCAGCTCCACCGCGAGGCGGCCGATGTGGCTCTTGGGCGGGCGCACCGCGGTGAGCGCGGGCTCGGCGAGGTGGGCGACCTCGTCGTCGTACGAGACGATCGCCATGTCACCGGGCACCTGCATGCCGTGTTCGGCGCAGCACCGGGCGAGGTCGGCGGCCTGCGGGTCGCTGTGCACGACCAGTCCGGTGATCCCGGCGCGGCGGCACTCGCGCAGCAGCTTCACGCTCTGGCCCGGCGTCACCCACCACTGCGACGCGAGCACGGCCGCGAGGGCGGGGTCCGCGCGGGCCGCGTGCCACGCGCGCAGCAGGTGGGCGGAGGTCGGGCTGTCCCGGTCGAGGACGAGGCCGACCCGCCGGTGCCCCTGCTCGCACAGGTGCCCGACGGCGAGGTCGAGGCCATGCGCGTGGTCGGTGCGCACCCACTCGACGGCCGGGGTGGAGGCGAGCGCGGCGGGCCAGCTTCGCGGCTGCCGCTCGACGAAGACGACCGGCACGGACAGCCGGCCGATCCAGTCGGGCGGCACCCGGCCGTCCAGGCTCGGCGCCAGCAGCAGGCCGGCCACCTCGCCCGCCTCGACGAGCCGCCCGACCTGGCGGCGGTCCTCCTCCGGGTCGTAGCTCGACCCGCGCAGCTGGAGGTCGACGCCGAGCGCCGCCGCCGCGGCCCGCGCACCGGCGATGACCGCCGGCCAGTAGAAGTCGAGCGACGGCACCACCATGCCGAGCGTGTACCGGATCGAGACCCGGTGCGGCGGGCTGGTCGCGGCCCGGCGGGACGGCAGCGTGGCACCACCGTGCACTTTGGACACCAGGCCGCGCTCGGCGAGCGCGGCGATGTCGCGGCGGATCGTCAGCTCGCTGACGCCGAGCTCGCGGGCCAGGTCACGGACGCGTACCGCGCCGCGCCCGCGCAGCTCGGCGAGCAGCCGCTCCTGCCGCTGGGTCCCGAAGAGACGCTCAGTGGTCACGACACACCCTCCTTGCCTGCCGGGCTCGGTCGCTCGTGCGGCGCTCAAGGCGACGTCTTCCCTCGCCACGCCGAAACCCCGACTTCGTCGGCGGCGCGGCTCAGTCCAGACGCCGCAGCGCCAACTCGCTCCTCGCTTAGCGGGCCAACCAGCCTCCGTCCACGGCCAGGACGGCGCCGTGCACGTACCGGGCGGCATCGGAGGCGAGGAAGACCACGGCGCCCATCAGGTCCTCGGGCGTGCCCCAGCGGCCGGCCGGGATGCGTCCGCGGATCTCGCGTTCCCGGTCGGGGTCCTCGCGCAGGGCCGCGGTCTGGTCGGTGGCGATGTAGCCCGGTGCGATCGCGTTGACGTTGACGCCCGCGCCGGCCCACTCGTTGGCCAGGGCCCGGGTGACACCGACGACGGCGTGCTTGGCCGCGGTGTACGACGGCACCCGGACGCCGCCCTGGAAGGAGAGCATCGACGCGATGTTGACGATCTTCCCGTGTCCCTGGCCGAGCATCACCCGCCCGGCCGCCTGGCACAGGTGGAACACCGCGTCGAGCTGGATCCGCAGCACCGCCGACCAGTCCTCCGGCGGGTGCGTCGCGGCGGCCGAGCGGCGTATCGTGCCGGCGTTGTTGACCAGCACGTCGAGCCGGCCCAGCCCGGCGACCACCGCTGCGACCGCGTCGCCGAGCTCGTCCGGGCCGGCGGTGGACAGGTCGGCGGGCACGACCAGCGCCCGCCGGCCGAGCTCCTCGATCCGCGCCACCGTCTCGGCGGGTTCGGTGCGGGCCAGCAGCGCGACGTCCGCGCCGGCCTGCGCCAGCGCGGTGGCGAGCGCCTGCCCGATGCCCCGGCCGCCGCCGGTGACCAGCGCGACCCGGCCGTCCAGCCGGAAGCTGTCGAGGACCAGCGCCTGATGGTTCGCTCGCTCGTGCGGCGCTGAAGGCGACGTCTTCCCTCGCGGCCCCGAAACCCCGACTTCGTCGGCGGGGCCGCTCAGTCCAGACGCCGCCGCGCCAACTCGCTCGCTCACTGTTACAGCCCCACGCTGCGCAGGGTCGGCACGGTCTGCCCCACCCACGCCAGGTCGGCGTCCTCCCGGGCGCCCTGCGTGCGCTGCGTGCCGGCGAGGAACCACAGGTAGTACGTCGTGTAGCCGGGCGCGCTGACGACCGTGTGGTAGCCCTCCGGCATCATCTGCACGCCGTGGTCGCGGGCGGTGAAGTTCTCCTCGTACCCCTCGTCGGTGTACACCCGGGAGATGCCGAAGCCGCCGGGGCGGTCGACCCGGAAGTAGTACATCTCCTCGTGCGCCGCCTCGGCGGGCAGGTCGTCGACCTTGTGGCGGTGCGGGGGATAGGTGCTCCAGTTGCCCGACGGCGTGTACGTCTCGCCGACGATGAGGCGGGCCGCCGGCAGGTCCGGCTGGGCGATCTCGGTGAGGATCTGGTGGTACTGGCGGCCGAAGTTGGCCGCGCCCCACCGCCCGCCCGCCACCCGCTCGGGGCCGATCACGTACGGCTCGACGGCCAGGTCGCTGGGCGCGCTGGGCAGCGCGATCTCCACCTCGGTGAGCGCCTCCACGGTGACGGTCGCGCCGGCCGGGATGTACACCGAGTGCGGCTTGCCGCCGAAGACGCCGGCCCGCTCGCCGACCTCCGCGAAACGGTGGCCGCCGACGGTGAACGTCGCGGTGCCGCCGAGGACGACCGCGAGGATCTCCCGGTCGCCCGCGTCGCCGGTCCAGGACTCGCCGGCCGGCAGCCGCAACAGCGCGAGGTCGAGCAGCCGGCACGGGTTGACCGGCAGCTTGTTGAGGCCGTCGCCGGCCGGGATCGTGCAGTGGTACCGGTACTCCATGATCATCCTTCTGTGCGTGAGGTGGTCACCACGGACTCGTCCAGTCGGAGACGGTGGCCCGGGTCAACGCCTCCAGGTAGAAGTAGTCGCCCCAGAGTGTGCCCTCGTCGACGCCGATCCCCTTCGGCTTGTCGTACACGCCGTGCAGGATCAGCGCGTTCGCGGCCGGATGCCCCGCCGTGGAGTAGCCGTCGACGAGCGAGCGGAGGATCCGCGCGGCGGCCTCGCGGTAGCCGTCCGCCCGAGCCGGGTCGGCGACCGCGCCGGCCAGCTCGGTCAGGCCGCAGGCGGCGATCGCCGCGGCCGAGCTGTCCCGCTCCTCGCCGCTGCCGTCGGTGAACACGAGGTCCCAGTACGCGACGTGGTCGGCCGGCAGGTGGGCCAGGAAGTGGTCGGCGCAGGTCTGTGCCGCGGCCAGCAGCGCCGGGTCGCCGGTGTACCGGTGGTTGAGCGTGAACCCGTAGATGCCCCACGCCTGCCCGCGGGCCCAGCAGGAGTCGTCCGCGTGCCCCTGCTCGGTCTCGCCGCGCAGCGGCACGCCGGTCTCCGGGTCCCAGTAGAACGTGTGGAACGTGGTGCCGTCCGGGCGCAGGATGTGCTCGCGCAGCTGGGCGGCGTGCCGGCGGGCGGCCGCGGCGTACCGGCCGTCGCCGGTGGTCTCGCCGGCCCAGAAGAGCAGCGGCGTGTTCATCAGGCTGTCGATGATGGTGCGGCCGCGCTGCCGCGGGTCGCTCAGGTCGCCCCACGCCTGGATGATGCCGGCCGGCTCGAGCACCCGGGTCATCAGGTGGTCGGCGGCGGCGACGGCCGCGTCCCGCGCCCACCGGTCGCCGGAGCGCCGGGCCGGAGTTACGCAGGAGAGGGTGTAAAGGAAGCCGAGGTCGTGGGTGTCCAGGTCGATGCCGCGGGCCACCCGGATCGCGAAGCTGTCCACATGGGACATGGCGGCGCGCAGGTAGCGTTCGTCACCGGTCAGGTCGTAGGCGAGCCAGATCGTTCCGGGCCAGAAGCTCGTCGTCCAGCCGACGTTGGCGCCGCGCGGCTGGCCCGCGCTCGGCGGGCGAAACGGGTACCTCCCGCCGGTCGTGGTGTCCGCCGGATAGCGGTCGCCGAAGGCGTCGATGTTCGCGTCGACGGTGCGCAGCGCGGCGGACACCGCGGCCGCGACCGCCTCGGCGTCAGGACTGGGACGGACGTCGGTCGCCGTCATGGATGCGTTTCTCCCTACGGTTTTCAGGCCGGGTCCAGCGCGGGGCGCAGGCTCCAGCGGGTGTTCGCCCAGACCACGTAGAGCAGCGGTGCCGCCGCGAAGCCGAGGCCGAGCGCCGGGCGGGCCGCCACGAACTGGGCGAGCAGCGCGAGCACGAGCAGCGACACGGCGGTCAGGTACCAGCGGCGCACGGACAGGTACAGGCAGGCGCGGGCCACGTCGCGCAGCCGCGCGGTGGGCCGCTCGGCGATGGCGACCAGCCCGAGCAGCGCGGTGGCGACGGTGAGGACGGCGAGCATGGCCAGCACCGGCAGCGCCAGCGCGCCGATCCGGTGCCCCCAGGCCCAGCGGGCGTCCACGCCGAGCACGACGAGTGCGGCGGTGGCCCCGGCGGCCCAGAGCATCGCCGGCCGCGCGGTCGCCCGCCAGGTGCGCCAGAAGACGCGCGGCGGGCCGCCCGCGGGCTGGCTCAACCCACCGGACATGACCGCGAACACGCCGCACAGCCCCGGCGCGCAGAGCGGCGCGGCCAGCGCGTAGAGCGGCCAGGAGCGCGCGCTGTCGGTGGTGAACGCGAGCAGGACCAGCGGCAGGCCGCCGACCACCAGCAGCATGTTGCTGACCAGCGCGACCTGGATCCCGTCGAAGACGGCGGCGATCGTGTCGTGGCGCAGGCGCATGACTCTCACCCCTTCAGCCCGGTGGTGGCGATGCCTTCGACGAAGTACCGCTGGCCGAGCAGGAAGATGACCGCGACCGGCAGCACCGACAGCACCGAGCCGGTCATGATGAGCGCGTACTCGGCGTTGTACTGCGAGACGAACGTGTTCAGTCCGAGCTGGATCGTGCGCAGGTCGGGGCTGCGCAGGTAGATCAGCGGCCCGAGGTAGTCGTTCCAGGTGGTGACGAACGTGATCAGCGCGAGGCTGGCCAGCGCCGGCCGGGACAGCGGCAGCATGATGCGCCGGTAGATGCCGAACTCGGTGAGCCCGTCGACCCGTGCCGACTCGCTCAGCTCCTCGGGGATCGTCTCGTAGAACTGCTTCATCAGGAACACGCCGAACGCGCCGAACGCCTGGATCGCCACGATCGACCAGAGCGTGTTCGACAGGTGCAGCTTCGACATGAGGATGAACTGCGGGATCATGTACGACTGCCAGGGCACCGCGATCGTGCCGATGTAGGCGAGGAAGAGCAGGTTGCGTCCGGGAAATCGGACGCGGGCGAAGCCGTAGGCGGCGAAGCTGCCGGTGAGCACCTGGAGCGCCGTGACGACGACCGACAGCAGCAGCGTGTTGCGCAGCCACGTCGTCAGCTCCGAGCGCTGCCAGATGTCGACGTAGTTGCCCCATACGAAGTCGTCGGGCACCCACTTGATGGGCACGGTGAAGACGTCGTTGTTCGTCTTCAGCGACGACATCACCATCCAGTAGAACGGCAGCAGCAATGCGGCGGCCGCCAGCACCAGGGCCGCGTAGCCGGCGATCCGCCAGCCCCGCGAGGCACGGCGCCGCCGCGTGGCGAAGCGTCCCGGCACGGTGATGCTCGTCGCCGGCGGCCGGATGTCGGTGGCTGTCATCGTTCCCCCCGCCGGTTGACGAGAAACTGGATCGCCGTCACGCCGAAGCAGATGGCGAACAGCACGATGGAGACCGCCGACGCGTAGCCGAACTGGTTCTCCACGAAGCCCTTCTGGTAGATGTACTGCGACAGCACCAATGTGGACTGTCCCGGCCCGCCCTGCGTCATCACGAGGATCAGGTCGAAGACCTTGAAGCTCTCGATCGTGAGGATCACGGTCACGAAGAACGTGGTGTGCCGCAGCCCGGGGAGCGTCACGTTGACGAAGCGCTGCCACGGTGTCGCGCCGTCGATCTCCGCGGCCTCGTACAGCTGCGCCGGGATCGTCTGAAGCCCGGCCAGGAAGAGCAGCATGTAGTAGCCCATGTAGCGCCAGGTGCCGACCAGGATGACCGCGGGCATCGACCAGTCCGCCGACGTGGTCCAGCCGGGCGGGGTGTCCACGCCGACCGCGCGCAGGAACGCGTTCACGGGGCCGTACTCCGGGCTGAACAGCTGGTTCCACACCACGGCGATCGCGACGATCGACGTGATGTACGGGAAGAACGCGACGGTGCGGAAGAAGGCGACGCCGCGCAGCTTCCGGTTGAGCAGCAGCGCCAGCCCCAGCGCGGCCGCCATCGTCAGCGGGATGTGGAAGACCGTGTAGTACAGGGTGTTTCGCAGCGCGGTCCAGAAGCTCGCGTCGTTCCACATGCGACGGAAGTTGGCGGTGCCGGTCCAGTCGGCGACGCCGAAGACGTTCCAGTTGGTGAACGCGAGGTAGAAGAGCGCGACGACGGGCACCAGCGTGAGCGCGGCGAAGCCGACGAAGTTGGGCAGGATGAACGACCATCCGGCCACCGTGTTGCGCCACACCAGCCGGCGGGGCCTGGCCCGCAGCCGCGGCATCGTAGCCATAGGACTCTCCGGGTACTGAAAGGGTGGCGGGCCCGTCGCCGGACCCGCCGTCGCGTCACTGGTTGAGGACCTCGTTCTTGGCGCGGTTCTGCGCCTCGGTGATGGCCTCGTCGAGGCCCTTGCTGTCGGACAGCACCGCCGTGTGCATGTCGTTGAGGAGGTTCTGCAACCCGGCGGTGTGCTTCGACACCGGGTTTTCCGCCTTGGTGTCGTGCTTGGCGTAGGCGAGCTTCGAAAGGTCGTCCTGCGGCACGCCGTCGAGCCCGAACAGGGTCTGTGTGACCGCGTCGGACGTCGTGGCCGGGGTGATGCCGATGGCGGCCAGGGCCTTGCCGGCGTCCTCGCCCGCCACGTACGCGAGGAAGTCCTTCGCGGCGGCCTGCTTGGCCTTGCTGGCCTTCGGGTTGATGCCCATGCCGGTCGGGTCGCCGAACGTGACGGGTGTCGCGGAGGCGCCGGTGGTGGACTTGTCGAACTGCGGCGCCGGGGCGATGCCCCACTCGAACGTGTCGGCGTCGCCGCTCTTGCGCTGCTTGAGCAGGGTGGCGATGTACCAGGTGCCCATCAGCAGCATCGCTGACTGCTGCTTGCCGAACTCGGCCTGGTAGGTGAGCTTGTTGGTGGTCGCCGTCCCGAACGTCGGCTGCGCGCCGGCCGCCTGGAGGTCCAGCGACCGCTGGTAGTAGGGCTTGAGGTAGCCGAAGTCGCCGGAGAGCAGGTCGGCGCCGGGCGTCTGGGCGAGCGCGAAGCCCTGCACCGTCGACTGGAACACGTGCTGGTAGGTGCCGGTCGCCTTCGAGCCGGCGGTCTTCAGGCCGGTGGTCAGCGCCTTGGCCGCGGTGGCGTAGTCGTCCCACGTCCAGCTGCCGTCCGGCGGCGCCACCTTCGCCTTGGTGAAGAGCTCCTTGTTGTAGAACAGGACCCACGAGTCCTGCCGGTACGGCACCGCGTAGGTCTTGCCGTCCACCTGGTACGCGGTGCTACCGCCGGCGTTGGGCACGTCGAGCAGCTGACCGCCGCTCTGGTACGTGTAGAAGTTCTTGAGGTTCTTCAGCACGTACACGTCGGGTGCGGTGCCGGCGGCGAGGTCGGCGGTCATCTGCGTGTCGTAGTTGGTCGCGTCGTACTCTTTGAGCTCGACCGTCACGTTCGGGTGTGCGGCGTGGAATCCGTCGGCGAGCGTCTTGAACTCGGGCGTCGTCGACAGGCTCCAGCCGGCGAGGGTTATCGTCACCGGGGCGTTCGGGTCGGCTGGCTCGTCCTCGCCGCCGCAACCGGCGAGGACGAGCGTCAGCGCCGTCGCGGCGCTGATCACGGCCGGTATCGCGCGCTTCATCCTTTCTCCTTCGGGTTCAGGGGCCCGGGGGCCCACACTGCTACCGGGGTGCCTGGCCGGCGTCCCCCGGGCAGGTCGAGGCGGGTCGCGGTGGCGACCCCGTCGGGCCAGTCGACCGCGACGTGCGCGCCGTCTCCGACCACGGCCCGGCAGGGCCGGCGCTCGGGCGGCTCGGCGCCGGTGAGTTCGACGAGGGCGGCGATCCAGGCGCCGACCCGGGTGGTGTGCGCCAGCCAGGGCACGACCGACGACCCGCCCAGCGGCCCACCGTCGGGGACCGGGGTGGCGGCGGCGGTCCCGCCGCCGACGACGCTCTCCAGCCGGCTGGTCAGCCGCGCCCCGGCCACCGTCACCACGCCGCCGTGCACGGTGATCCCGGCGCCGTCCGGCACCGGCCAGCCACCGACGACGAGGCTCAGCGTGGCGGCGTCGACCCCTTCGGCCAGGTCGTCGACGCGGGCCAGGCGCAGCTCCCACGGGCCGCGGACGAGCGAGAAGACGGTCAGGTGGCCGGCCGGCCAGGATCGGCCCGCGCGGCCGCCGCCGTGGTCGCGGTGGCCGGGGTCCGGGTCGACCCAGTGCGCGAGGGCCCGCGACCCGGCCACACCGACACCAGCCTCGTCCACGTGTACCGCCAGCAGGCGCATGCCGGCGCGATGCGTGGCCCGGCCGGTGCCGTCGACGAGCGTGACCGACTGGTCCAGCGGCTTGCGCCAGCCGTAGTCGTTGAGGATCGGGCTCGTCGCCGTGGAGTAGCCGAGCCGCGCATACAGCGGCGAGTCGCCGACCGTGGCGCCCTCCACGGCGTGGTCGGTGCCGTGGTTGACGACCCGGACGACGCCGTCGGCGCGGGTGGCGGAGACCAGCCAGCCCGGCGCGCGTACCGCCCGCACCGCGTCCCGCTCCTCGACCGGCAGCGGCTCCTCCGGGACCGTCCACACCGGATGGTCGGCGGGCAGCGCGATGCCGAGCATCCCTTTGCTCGCCCAATACGGCGAGCCGGGGCCGGAGTACGCCTGGGCCAGCCGCGGCCACGGGCCGTGCCAGCCGAGGGTGAGCAGGCCGCGCTCGTCGGGGGCGCCGCGGTCGGCGAAGTGGCGCACGATCGCGGTGGCGGCGCGGCGCAGCCGGCCGGGGCCGACCGACGGCACACCGGCGAGGGCGCCGACCCAGAACGGCGCCGCGGCCGCGAACCGGTAGATCAGGCTGCGTCCCTGGATGAGCGGTGAACCGTCGGCGCCGACGAGCGTGATCGCGTCGAGCAGGTACCGGTCGAGGCCGGCGAGGTCGCGGGCGCGGCGTTCGGCGGCGAGGTCGGCGGCGCCGGCCATCCGGGCCCACAGCGTCGGGTACACGTGCAGCGCCCAGCCGGTGTAGTGGTCGAAGGCGCGCTCCGGCCCGTCGGAGAGCCAGCCGCCGGCGCGGGCGAACGTGTCGTGGGTGGCGAGGTCTTCGGCCATCTCGCCGAGCGAGTGCGGCCCGCCGACCGAGCGCAGGAACGTCTGCACCACGAGCCGGAACCAGACCCAGTTGATCTGCGGGTAGGTGTCGTCGCCGACCGCCGGGGCGAGGTAGTCGACCACCCGCTCCTGGACGGCGGGGGAGAGCCGGTCCCAGATCCACGGCCGGGTCATGTCGAGGACCAGGGCGATCGAGGCGGCTTCGACCTTCGCCTGGGCGTGCTCGTCGAGGCGCGTCCACCGGTCCGGCGCGGCCGGGTCGGTGCCGGCCGCGATCCCGTCCGCGTACCACTCGGTGAGCTCGTCGACGCCGGCGCCGCGCGCCCCCGCGACGCGGAAGCCGGCCAGCAGGAAGGTGCGGGCGAACCCTTCCAAGCCGTCGACCGCCCGCCCGTACCCACCGGGAGCCCCGGGGAGGGTGACCAGCGCGCGACCGGGAGACGCGTACGGCCGGACCGCGGCGAGCATCCGGTCGGCGAGCGCCAACCAGGTGTCACGCGTCCAGACGCCGCACTGCACCACGATTCGTCTCCACAGATGTTTGCGTTGCCATCGTGCTGGTTCGTGACGGCCAGGCAACGGCTGGGTTTCCGAAGTAAAACGCTCACAACCGAGCAAGTCAATAACTTGGCAACACTTGATCGCGCAGATCCGATCAGGACGATCTGATATGATCACGAGCGATCACACCTGCTCAGCTGCTCGCCGAGGTGTCAATGCCCCCCACCGAACGCTTCGCCGGCCCGCTCGCCGCGGCCTGGCCGGACGTCGGCGCGGCGTTCCTCGACCGGGTGCTCCGGCCGCCGCACGAGTCGCTGCCGGTGTCCCCGGCACACGACCGTGCCGCCTGGGCGCAGCCGCACGCCGCCACGCTGCGACACCTGCGCGCGCGGGCCGAGCGAGACCGCGCGGATCCCTGGCCGACGCCGCTGGCCAGCCAGTATGCCCGCTATTTCCGGGATGGCAACCGGGTTGACTACGAGCGGCGGGTCTTCGCCCGGCAGCGGCGCCTCACCCGGGCCGCCGTCGTCGCCGCGGCCACGCTCGACGACGGCTGGCTCGACGAGGTCGTCGACGGGGTGACGCTGCTGTGCGAGCAGAGCGGCTGGTGCTGGCCGGCCCACGACGACACCCGGGCCGCGCACGGCGCGGTGCTGCCGACCGTCACCGACCCCTACCTCGACCTCGGCGCCGGCGAGGTCGCCGCGCAGCTCGCCTGGGTCGACCACCTGCTCGCCGAGCCGCTCGACGCCTACGCGCCCGGCCTGCGCGCCCGCATCCGGCACGAGGTCGACCGGCGCGTGCTCGACCCTTTCGCCCGCCGCCGCGACTGGCACTGGCTCGGCCTCGACGGCGACGTGCACAACTGGAGCGCCTGGATCCACGGCAACGTCCTCGTCGCCGCGCTGCGCCTTGTCGACGACCCGATCCGGCGCGCCGCGCTGGTCGACCTCGTCGTCGAAGGGCTCGACCGCTACGTCGCGTCGCTGCCCGCCGACGGCGCCATCGACGAGGGTCACGGCTACTGGTGGAACGGCGCCTGCCGCGCGCACGAGGCACTCGACCTGCTCGACCACGCCACCGGCGGCGCGCTCGGCGGCGTGCCGGGCGAGGCGCTGCGTCACACCGTGGCCTTCCCGCACCGGATGCACCTGGGTGGCGACTGGTACCTCAACTACGCCGACGGGACGGCCCGGCTCGCCGAGACCCCGCCGTGGCACGCGCTGCACCGGGCCGCCCGACGCGTCGGCGACCCGCTCGCCGCGGCCCACGCGGCCGCACACCGCCGGCCCGACGCGCCCGTGGCGGACGAGGAGCAGGGCCTCGGCCGGCTCCTGCGCGCGCTGACCGATCCGGAGTGGACAGTCCATCGTGGAGCGGCACCGCCCGCCCCGCCCGGCGACGTGTGGCTCCCGTCCGTCCAGGTGCTGGTGGCCCGCTCGTCCGGTGGTCTCACGCTGGCGGTGAAGGGCGGCCACAACGGCGAGCACCACAACCACAACGACGTCGGCGCCGTCGTGGTCGCCCTGCACGGCGTCCCGGTACTCGTCGACGCCGGCCGCCCCACGTACACGGCGCGGACGTTCGGCCCGGACCGGTACGACATCTGGACCATGCGTAGCGACTGGCACAACGTGCCGCACATCCGGGGCACCGCGCAGGCACCCGGCCGCGCCTACGCCGCGCGCGACGTCGCCGCCTCCGCCGCCGCGCTGAGCCTCGACCTCGCCGGCGCCTACCCGCGCGACGACATAAGGCACTGGCGGCGTACGGCGACGCTCGACCGCCACAGTGGACGGATCGTGGTCACCGACGACTGGCGGCTCGACCCGGACCCGGCCGCCGCGCCCACGCACATCCACCTGCTCGTCGCCGGCGAGGTGAGCGTCGGCCCCGGCCGCGTCGACATCACCGCCCTCGACGGCGCCGGCCGGGTCACGCTCGGCTGGCGCCCCGAGTCCACTCCGTGCGCGGCCGAGGTGCGCCCGCTCGACGACCCTATGCTCGCCGGCGTGTGGGGCGAGCGGCTCACCCGGCTGGCGTTCGACGTCACCGCCGCCGGCCCGACCGGCACGTTCATCCTGACGGTCGAGGAGACCGTGTTTCCCGGAGGTGCACCGTGACAGAACCTCGGGGGCCGCTTCAGGTCGCCCGCCGCCAGCAGCTGCTGGAGGCGCTGCAACGCGACGGCGCGATGCGCATCTCCGACCTCTCGCAGGCGCTCGGCGCGGCCGCGGTCACCATCCGGCGCGACATCGCCCAGCTCGCGGCCGAGGGCTTGGTCCGCCGGGTACACGGCGGGGTCGCCCTGATCGAGCCCGACGGCTCGGCGGTCGACGACCTGCCCGCCGCCGGCCGCACCCTGGGGATGCTCGTGCCGTCCCTCGACTACTACTGGCCCGACGTGGCGAGGGGCGCCGAGGAGGCCGCGCAGGAGCTGGACATGCGGGTCGTGCTGCGCGGTTCCTCGTACGACGCCGAGGACGACAAGCCCCAGCTGGAACGCCTCGTCGACCGCCTGGAGGTCGACGGCCTGATCGTCGCCCCGCGGATGGACGCGCCGACCTCGGAGCGCACCATCGACTGGCTGGCCCACGCCGGCGTCCCGGTCGTGCTGCTGGAGCGCACCGCCACGGTCGGCGCCCACCACGCGGTCATGGAGTCGGTGGTCACCGACCACGCGCTGGGCGCGGCGATCGCGGTGCGCCACCTCACCTCACTCGGGCACCGGAAGGTCGGCGTGGTGCTCGACTCCAACAGCCCCACCCGCCCGCACGTACGCCGGGGATGGCTGGAGGCCGCGGCCGAGTGCGGCTTGGACCCGGCGGCCACGGTCGAGGTGGTCGTGCCGGACGCCCGCTCCGCCGACCGCGACGCCGCCCTCGACCATGTCCTGGACCGCTGCCGCGCCACCGGCACCACGGCCCTGCTGGTGCACGCGGACGCGGAGGCGATCGCGCTGGTGCAGCACTGCGAGGAACGCCACCTGTCCGTGCCCGGCGATCTGTCCATCGTGGCCTACGACGACGAGGTGGCCGGCCTCTTCAGCCCACCCCTGACCGCGGTGCGGCCACCGCGCCGCTCGATCGGCCGCGCCGCGGTGCGCCTGGTGGCCGACCGCCTGGCCGACCCCGACCGCCCCACCCACCGCGTCGTCATCAGCCCCTCCCTCCGCATCCGCGAATCGACCGCCCCACCCCACGCCTGACACGCCACCCGCGACCACCTTTCGGTGGCGCGGCCCCTCCCGCCCTGTCCGCAAGAGGGCAGCCCTGTCACTGTCTGGGCGGGTTTAGAGTTTGCGTGTGCGCCGCACGTCCAGGGACATCCGGGTCACCAACCGCTTCGAGGTGATGCGGCACATCATCGCGGGCGCCACCGTCTCGCGGCAGCAGGTCGCCGGCGACACCGGGCTGAGTGTCGCCACCGTGGCCAACCTCGTCGGTGAGCTGCTGGAGCTCGGGCTGCTGGTCGAGGTCGGCTACCAGGACTCCGGCGGCGGCCGGCCGCGCGGCCTCGTCGCCGTCAACCCGGCCGGGGGTGTGCTGGTCGGCATCGACGTGGCCGAGACGTACGTGCACGTCGAGCTCTTCGACCCGGCGTTGACCGTGCTCGCCAGCGTCGAGGAGACGTTGCACCCGGAGGAGGCGCGGCCCGAGCAGGTCGTCGGCCACATCCTGTCCAGCCTGCGGCACGCGCTCGACCAGGCCGGCGTACCCCACGAGCGGGTGCTCGGCGTCGGGGTGAGCGTGCCGGGCCAGGTCGACCGGGAGGGTGGCGTGTCGGTCTTCGCGCCCAACTGGGACTGGCACGACGTGCCGCTGCGCGGCATGCTCGCCGCCTCGCTCGACCTGCCGCTCTACCTGGACAACCCGCTGCGCGCCTGCGCGGTGGCCGAGCTGTGGTTCGGCGCCGGGCGGGGGCGGGACGACGTCGTGGTGGTCAACCTGGGCACCGGGGTGGGCGCGGGGTTCGTGTTCGGCGGCGCGCTGCACCGCGGCGCGACCAACAGCGCGGGGGAGTGGGGGCACACCACGCTCGTGCTCGACGGGCGGCCGTGCCACTGCGGCAGCCGCGGCTGCGTCGAGGCGTACGTCGGTGCGCCCGGCATCATGGAAAACCTGCGCGACCTCGCCCCGGGCAGCGCGATGCTGCACCCGAACGACCAGACCGCCACGATCCGGGCGCTGGCCGATGGCGTGGCGGCCGGCGACCCGGTGGCGGTGAAGGCAGTGGCCGAGTCCGCCCGCTACCTGGGTGTCGCCGTGGCCGACCTGATCAACCTGGTCAACCCCGAGGTCGTCGTCCTGAGCAGCTGGGTGGCGAGCCTGCTGGGCGAGCCGCTGGTCGCCGAGGTGCGGGCGGTCGCGGCCGAGCGCGCGCTCACCCGGCCCCTCGCCGCCGCGGAGATCACGCTCTGTGGCATCGCCGGCAACCCGGTGAGCCTCGGTGCGGCCACCTTCGCGCTGGAGCAGTGCCTGGCGGGAATCGGCCTGCGCTGACCTTTTTACATGGGTTCGGATAAGCCTCGCTCGGGGGTTGACAGTTGTAACTGTTATCGTTAACACTCGTCCGCATGACGCGCCGTCTCGTTCCGGTCCTGGCACTGTCCACATTGGTCACCGGGTTTGTCGTTGCGGTCAGCGGCGGGCCGGCGCAGGCGGTGGCGCTGCCGACCGGCGCCCGCTCGCTGGAGTCGGTCAACTATCCCGGGCGGTACGCGAACACGCTCGGTCAGCTCGCCGCCGTGACGACGAGCAGCACCGCGCAGGCCAAGCGCGACGCGACGTTCACCGTCGTCAACGGGCTTGCCTCGCCGGCCTGCTACTCGTTCCAGACCAAGGACGGGCTCTTCCTGCGGCACCGTGACTACCGGCTGCGGGTCGACGCCAACACCGGCGACGCCACGTTCCGCGGTGACGCCACGTTCTGCGCGGTCGACGGCTCGGTCGCCGGGTCGGTCGCGCTCGTCTCGTACAACTACCCCACCCGGCGGATCCGCCACCGCGACTTCGCGCTCTGGCTCGACACCTACCAGGACACGGCCACCTTCCGGGCGGACAGCTCCTTCCGGCTCGCCGCGCCGTGGGCGCCCAAGACCGCGAAGGGCCCGGTCATCCCCGGCCTCTTCGCCGACCCGCACATCGCCACCTTCAACGGGCGCTACTACCTCTACCCGACCACCGACGGGTACGCGGGTTGGGGCGGCACCTACTACAAGGCGTTCTCCTCCACCGACCTGGTCAACTGGACCGACCACGGGGTGGCCCTCGACCACGGTCCGGACGTGTCCTGGGCGGACAACTCGGCCTGGGCGCCGGCGGTCGCCACCCGCGACGGGCGCTACTACCTGTACTTCAGCGGCGGGCTGGCGAGCGGCAACACCGCAAAGCAGCTCGGCGTGGCGGTCGCCGCCAGCCCCACCGGCCCGTTCCGGGACGCGCTGGGCCGCCCGCTGGTGCGCGCGGACCAGTTCTCCGGCGGGCAGGCGATCGACCCGATGGTGTTCACCGACGACGATGGACAGTCCTATCTGTACTGGGGACAGGGCGTCGCCCGCGCGGTGCGGCTGAACGCCGACATGGTCTCGTTCGACCCGGCCCAGGTGCGCGTCATCACCCCGGCCGGCTACAACGAGGCGCCGTTCGTGCTCAAGCGCAACGGCACCTACTACCTCATGTGGTCGGAGAACGACACGCGCAGCGAGGACTACCGCGTCGCCTACGCCACCGGCACCTCGCCGCTCGGCCCGTGGACCAACCGCGGTGTCGTGCTCCAGAAGCGCCTCGACCTCGGCGTCAAGGGCACCGGTCACCACTCCGTGGTGCGCGCGCCCGGCACCGACACCTGGTACGTGGCCTACCACCGGTTCGCCGTGCCGGCCGGCAACGGCACCAACCGGGAAACCACTATCGACCGGCTGGAGTTCAACGCGGACGGCACCATCCGCCCGGTCGTCCCCACGCTCTGAAGGAGACACCCATGTCCAGAGCCCTGCACCGGGTGGGGGCGCTGCTCGCGGCCGCCTGCCTGCTGTTCGCCTCGTGGTCGGCCGTCAGCCCCAAGGAGGCCGCGGCGCTCGACCCGTTCACCGGATACCTGATGGCTCACTTCACCGGCGAGTCGGCGACCGGTGAGCAGATCTACTTCGCGCACAGCAAGGACGGCCTGCACTGGACCGACCTCAACAACGGCGGCCCGGTCCTGCTGTCCACAGTGGGCACCCGTGGCGTACGCGACCCCGCGCTGGTCCGCTCGCCCGCCGGCGACCGATACTGGATCGTCGCCACCGACCTGCGCATCGCCAGCGGCACCTCGTGGAGCGACGCGGCCAACCGGGGCAGCACCTCGCTCGTGGTCTGGGAGTCGACCGACCTCGTCAACTGGTCCGCGCCGCGCCTCGTCAACGTCGCGGGCGGCATCTCCGGCGCCGGCAACGCGTGGGCGCCCGAGGCCATCTGGAACCCGGCGACCAACGACTACGTTGTCTACTGGGCGACCAACTCGGCCCGCAACGGCGTGACCAAGCACCGCATCTGGTACGTGCGCACGAGCGACTTCCGCTCGTTCACCGCGCCGCAGCTGTACATCGAGCGGGGCGGCAGCCAGGGCCTCATCGACACCCAGATCGTCGAGGTGGCGGGCAGCGTCGGCGGCTACCGGTACTACCGCGCGTCGGCCGACGGCCACATCACCATCGAGGCGAGCAACTCGGTGCTCGGCTCGTGGACCACGCTCGGCAACCTGTCGCACATGGGCATCTCCAACGGCACCGGCGGCGGCAACGTGGTCGAGGGTCCGATGTGGGCGCAGTTCAACGGGCGCAACGAGTGGGCGCTGTGGCTGGACCAGTTCGCGACCGGCCGCGGGTACATGCCGATCGTCTCCACCAACCTGGGCAGCACGCAGAACTTCCGCACCCAGTCCAACTACGCGATGGGCGGCAGCCGCAAGCGGCACGGCTCGATCCTCAACCTGACCGCCGCCGAGGAGAGCCGGGTGCTCGCCCGCTGGGGGAGCAGCGCGCCGATCAACCGGATCCAGTCGTACAACGTCCAGGACCGGTACGTGCGGCACGCCGACTACGACGTGCGGATCGACGCGAACGTGAGCCCGGCGCAGGACGCGCAGTTCCGGATCGTGCCCGGCCTCGCCGGCGCCTCCGGCACCGTCTCGTTCCAGTCGGTCAACTTCCCCGGGTACTACCTGCGGCACTACGGTTTCGACTTCCGGCTCGAGGCGAGCGACGGCACGAGCACGTTCGCCGGTGACGCCACCTTCCGCCAGGTGGCCGGGCTGGCGAGCTCCTCCTGGGCCTCGTTCCAGTCGTACAACTACCCGGACCGGTACATCCGGCACTACAACTACCTGCTGCGGCTCGACCCGATCACCGACGCCCAGGGCCGGAGCGACGCGACGTTCCGGGTCGTCAGCTGACCGGTCTTGTATCGGACCACGTCGCTCCCGTACATTGCGCAGAGGTTTCAATAACCCCTTTACGAAGTGAGGGTGGGCGATGGCGACTCGACGCGGCACGACCCGGATGGCCAGCGCGGCGGCGGTCGCGACGCTCGTCGCGGGGCTCTCGGCGAGCGTCACGCCCAGCCCGGCCGCGGCCGAGCCGGAGACCCCGGCGGCCGCGGCCGGCGTCACGATCCGGATCGACCCGTCCTACCAGCAGGCGCCGTTCCAGGGGTGGGGCACCAGCCTGGTCTGGTTCGCCAACGTCACCGGCGGCTACCCCGACGAGGTGCGAAACAAGCTCGTCGACCTGCTCTTCGGCGAGGACGGGCTGCGGCTCAACATCGCCCGCTACAACATCGGCGGCGGCAACGCGCCCACCGTCGACGACTACCTGCGCCGGGGCGGCGCGGTGCCGGGCTTCTGGAAGGCGCCGGAGGCGTTCGGCCCCGGCGACAAGGAGTGGTGGGACGCGGACAACCCCGACCATTGGAACTGGGACGCGGACGCCAACCAGCGCTGGTGGATCGACCAGATCAAGGACAGGGTCGACACCTGGGAGGCGTTCAGCAACTCGCCGCCGTGGTTCCAGACCGTCAGCGGGTACGTCTCCGGCGGCTTCGACGCCAGCGCCGACCAGATCCGGACCGACCGGGTCGACGAGTTCGCCGACTACCTCGTGCGGGTCAGCGAGCACATCGAGCGGTCGCACGGCATCAGGTTCGACACGATCGACCCGTTGAACGAGCCGAACACCCCGTACTGGCGCACCACCCTCGGTCCCGACGGCAAGCCCACCGGCGGGCGTCAGGAGGGCGCCCACGCCGGCCCGGCGTCGCAGGCGCAGGTGGTGCTCGCGCTGAAGCGGCGGCTCGCCACGGCGAAGACCCGCGCCGAGGTCTCCGCGCCCGACGAGACCAACCCCGGCATCTTCCTCCAGGACTGGTACGGCTACCCGGCCGAGGCGCAGGCGGCGGTGTCCCAGCTCAACGTGCACACGTACGGCACCGGGCAGCGCACCGCCGCCCGTGACGTCGCCAAGGCCGAGGGTCGTCCACTGTGGATGAGCGAGGTGGAGGGCAGCTGGGGCAACGACTTCACCAGCATGGACTCCGGTCTCGGCGTGGCCCGCCACATCATCGACGACCTGCGCGAGCTGGAGCCGGCCGCCTGGGTGCTGTGGCAGCCGGTCGAGGACGCCGAGAACATGGTGGCCGAGGGCAACCTCCAGTGGGGGAGCATCCACGTCCCGTTCACCTGCACGGCGGCCGACACGCTCGCCACATGTCCGATCAGGACGAACACCAAGTTCGACACGGTCCGCAACTTCACTCACCACATCCGCCCCGGCGACCGTCTGGTCAAAGTGGACGACCCGGCGAGCGTCGCGGCGGTCAAGAAGAACGGCCGGGACGCGGTCGTGGTGCACGCCAACGCGGACGCCGGCGCCCAGGCGGTGACGCTCGACCTGTCCCGCTTCGGCACGGTGCGCCCCGGCGCCACCGTCACGCCGGTGGTGACCAGCGCGGCCGGCAAGCTCGTGCGCGGCACGCCGGTACGGGTCAGGGGCGGCTCCGCCACGCTCACCGTGCCCGGCGAGTCGGTCACCACGTTCCTGGTCACCGGCGTCTCCGGCGTGGCCGCCGGTGCCGACCACGTCCAGGCCGGCCACCCGTACCGGCTGCGCGGTGTGCAGAGTGGACGGTCGCTCGCGCCCGCCGCGGACGGCGCCTCGGCGGTCCTGCGCACCACCGACCCGGCGCGGCCGGACCAGCTCTGGTACGTGCGCGAGCTGGGCCGCGACGTGACCAACCGCGACCGGTACGCCATCGTCAACGCCGGCACCGGCCAGCGCCTCGCCGTGCGCGGCGACGCCACGGTGCTGGAGGCGGCCACTACCCGGCCCGACGCCGGCGCTCAGTGGATCGTCTCCACGACCGGCGACGGCACGTACACGTTCGTCAACGTCGGCGCCCGCCGCGTGCTCGACGTCTCCGGCAGCGCCACCGCCGACGGCAGCCCGATCTCGGTCTGGCAGCCCAACGGCGCCGCGAACCAGCGCTGGGCGCTGCTCGACGAGTCGGTCGCCAGCACCGAGACCGCCGCGCTCTACACGGTGCCCCGCCGCGCGCCCGCGCTGCCGGAGACGGTGACCGCGGTCCTGCGCGGCGGCGACCGCCGTCCGCTGCCGGTGACGTGGAAGGAGCCCGCGCCAGCGGCCTGGCGCAAGCCCGGCGTGGTCACCGTCCGCGGGGTCGCGACCGACGTGCTCGGCAAGCGGGTCACGGCCACCGCCGAGGTCACGGTGGACACGTTCACCGCCACCGAGCCGGGACGGGCCAAGACGTACACCGGCGGGGTCCCGGAGCTGCCGGCGACGGTGGCCGGACTGGGCGCGCACGGCGGGCGCGCGACGCTGCCCGTGGTCTGGGATCCGGCGCCGCCCGGGGCGTTCGACCGGGCCGGGGTGACGACGCTGACCGGCGTGGCCCGGGTGGTCGACGGCACCTCGCTCCCGGCCACCGTCCGCGTGCAGGTCACCGCGCCGGGCGAGGCCAACGCCGCGCTCGACGACGGCGCCTCGGTCGCCGCGACCTTCACCGAGAGCGGCTACTCGCCGGCCGGCCTGCGCAACGGCGTCACCGCGGAGAAGGCGTGGTCCAACTGGAAGCCAGGCACCCAGAACCCGTCCGAGACCATCACGGTCACGCTGCCCCGGCCGGCCGACGTGGCGCGCGTGGTGACGCACTTCTACCGGGACAGCGCGGGTGGCGGCGGCCTGGCACAGAGCCTGCGCGTCCAGGTGCGCGCCGCCGACGGCACGTGTGTGGACGCCAGCGGTGAGGTGGCGGTCGGCACCGACGGCACGCCGGCGGTCGGCGTGCCGGTGAGCGCGGGCGCCACGACCGGCGTGTGCGTGGTGCTCACGCCCCGGCCCGGCGGCTACCTGACGCTGGGCGAGATCGAGGTCTTCGCCAAGGCGCCGGGCGTCTCGGCGGACGCCACGCTCTCCGGGCTCGCCGTGGACGGCGTGCCGGTGGCCGGCTTCGACCCGGCCCGCACCGAGTACCGGGCGACCGCCACGCGCCCCGCCCAGGCGGTGGTCACCGCGACCGCCAACGACCCGTACGCCACCGTCCACGTCGGTCGCGACCGCACCGCCGCGCGCCCCACCTGGCTGGTCACGGTGACGAGCGAGGACGGGGCACAGACCCGCGTCTACCGGGTGGAGGTCGCCCGTCGCTGAGCCAGTCAGCCCCATTGGTGTATTTATGTCTGTTAAATACATCAGCCTTTCGGCTAGTGTCCGGGTGGCCGAATGGGTACGCTGGCGTGACAACTACAGCGGAGGGGGGAGTCTGTCGTGTCCACAATGAACGCCGTCTCCGGCGACACCGAGGCGCTCACCGCATACCGGGAGGCCGGCCACGACGCGGTGCGGCTGCTTGTCGCCTTCAAGGCCCTGCCCGAGCGGCATCCCTCCCGTGCCGCGCTGCGCGACCGGGCCATCACCGCCTGGACGCCGCTGGCCCGCCACCTCGCCAACCGCTACCACGGGCGCGGGGAGCCGCTGGACGACCTCGTGCAGACCGCCATGGTGGGGCTCATCAAGGCGGTCGACAGGTTCGATCCGGAGCGGGGCACCGACTTCACCGGCTTCGCCATCCCGACGATCGTGGGCGAGATCCGGCGGCACTTCCGCGACCGCACCTGGGACGTGCGGGTGCCGCGGCGGCTTCAAGAGCTCCGCATCGCGATCAGCGACGCCAACTCCACGCTGGCCCACCGCCTCGGCCGTTCGCCGACGGTCGCCGACATCGCCGCCCACCTGGAGCTGACCGAGGAAGAGGTCCTGGAGGGGCTCGAAGGGGCCCGCGCCTACAAGTCCGCGTCCCTGTCCGCCCCCGTCGGCAGCGAGGACAGCGGCACCACGCTCGGCGAGAGCATGGGCGGGGAAGACCACGGCTTCGAGCTGGCCGACGTGCGGATGACCATCGGCGCCGCGCTGGAGGTGCTCACCGCCCGCGAACGCCGGATCGTCATGCTGCGCTTCTACGGCAACCAGACGCAGACCGAGATCGCCGAGCAGGTCGGCATCTCCCAGATGCACGTCTCCCGGCTGCTCGCCAAGGCCCTGGGCAAGCTCCGCGACCGGCTCGCCGAGGAGTAGGGGTCAGGCGGCCTTCTTGGTGGCCTTCTTCTTGGCGGTCGCCTTCTTCTTCGCGGTCGTTTTCGTTTTCGGAGTCGACGACTTCTTCGCCGGCGCGCGCTTCGTGGCCTTCTTGGTGCTCTTGGTACCGCGCCGGGACTGCTTGGCGGCGTCGACGCTGCGGCGCAGCACCTCCATGAGGTCGCTGGCGCTGGTCGCCTCCGGCGCCTCCTCGGCCACCGTCACCTCGGCGCCATCCTTCTTGGCGTCGATCAGCTCCTTGACCCGGTCGGTGTACGTGTCGCGGTAGTCGGCCGGCTTCCACGGGCCGCTCATCGAGTCGATCAGCTGGGTGGCCATCTTCAGCTCGTTCGGCCGCGGCTTCACCCGGCCGGGCAGCTTGTCGATCTCCTCGTGCGGGTCGCGTACCTCGTCGGCGAAGTACATCGTCTCCAGCACCAGCAGGTCGTCGCGGGGCCGGATCGTCGCCAGGTACTCCTTCCCGCGCATCACCAGCGTGCCGATCGCGGCCCGGTTGGCGCCCGCCATCGCCTCGCGCAGCAGCGCGTACGTCTTGGCGGTCTCGTCGCTGCCCGGCGCGAGGTAGTAGGACTTCTGGTAGTAGATCGGGTCGATCTCGTCCAGGTCGACGAACGCGTGGATGTCCAGCGCGCGGGAGCGGCCAGGCGCCACCGCCTCCAGCTCGTCCGGGTCGAGCATCACGTAGTGGCCGCCGCCGATGTCCGCGCCCTTGACGATGTCGTCGTAGTCGACCTCCTTGCCGGTGCGCTCGTTCACCCGGTGGTAGCGGATCCGGTCGCTGGTGCCCTTCTCGAACTGGTGGAACGACACCTCGTGCTCCCGGGTCGCCGAGTACAGGGCGACCGGCACCGACACCAGCCCGAAGCTGATCACGCCACTCCAGATGGCACGTGCCACAGCGCATCACCTCCCGCGTGTCATCCCCTCCCGTACCCGGAAAGCGCGAGGTGTAGTCGCCGCCCGAACGGGTATCAGGCGCGGCGCCCCAGGCGGGCATTGCCTTTCGTCGAAGAAGGAGGCGGGGACGATGGCGTCCGACGCGGTCACCCTGATCAAGAACGACCACCGTGTGATGGAACGGCTTTTCGAGCGCATGCGTACCGAGAAGAAGCAACGCGCGGCGCTCGTGAAGGAGTGCATCGCGCGGCTCTCCGCCCACTCGTGGGCCGAGGAGGAGAAGGTCTACCCGGTGCTGGTGCAGGCCGACCCGCCCGAGCGCGGCGAGGTGTACCACGGCGTGGAGGAGCACCACGAGGCCGAGCAGCTGCTGCACAAGCTGGAGGAGGCCGACCCGAACAGCGACCGCTTCGAGGCGGTGCTGTCCGAGCTCACCGAGGCGGTGCTGCACCACGTCGAGGAGGAGGAGACCAAGATCCTGCCGGCGCTCGCCGAGTCGGTCGACCAGGCCCGGCTGGTGCAGCTCGGCGCCGACTTCGAGGAACGGCGCATGGCGGTGCTCACCGAGCACGGCTTCGGCGACGCCGGTACCCGGTCCGAAGGGTCTGAAGACCTGACCCGCGACGAGCTGTACGAGCGGGCGAAGGCGGCGGACGTACCCGGCCGGTCCTCGATGACCAAGCAGGAGCTGGCCGACGCCGTCCGCGACGAGCGGTAGCGCCGGACCCGGTCACGCCGGGCCGGGCACCGCCTCGTGCGGTCAGCGGGCGACGAAAAGTTCCCGGGCCGGTCGGACCGCCGGATAGGGTGGGGGCGGCGCGCCGGGAAGTCTGGTCGGCACTCGCTGTCGGCCTGCCCCGGAAAGGCGATCCCGCTATGGCTGCTCCCCGCTCCACGCCCCGGCTGTTTCGCCCCGGGTCGTGGATCGAGGCCAGGCGGGTCGCGGAGATCCTGCGCCAGGAGACCATCGGCGGCGCGTTGCTGCTCGGCGCCGCCCTCGTCGGCATGATCTGGGCCAACACGCCCTGGTCGGCGGCGTACGAGTCGCTGCGCGAGTACCACCTCGGCCCGGCCGCCCTGCACCTGGACCTCAGCCTGGCCACCTGGGCGGCCGACGGCCTGTTGGCGATCTTCTTCTTCGTGGCCGGCCTGGAGCTCAAGCGCGAGTTCGTCGCCGGCGACCTGCGCGACCCGCGCCGCGCGGCGGTCCCGGTCGCGGCCGCTGCCGGCGGCGTCGCGGTACCCGCGATCCTGTACCTGATCGTCGCCGGGGGAGCCGGCGGCGACGCGGCCCGCGGGTGGGCGGTCCCGACCGCGACGGACATCGCGTTCGCCCTCGCCGTGCTGGCCGTCGTCGGCCGCCACCTGCCGAGCGCGCCGCGCACGTTCTTGCTGACGCTGGCCGTGGTCGACGACCTGATCGCCATCCTGATCATCGCCGTCTTCTACACCGCCGACCTGGCCGTGCTCCCCCTGCTCGGCGCACTGCTCCCGCTCGGCCTGTTCGCCCTGCTGGTGCACCGCCGCGTACGCAGGTGGTGGCTGCTGCTGCCGCTCGCGGTCGCCACCTGGGTCCTGTTCCACGAGTCAGGCGTGCACGCCACGGTGGCGGGCGTGCTGCTGGCGTTCACGGTGCCGGTGGGCCGCGACGGCGACGGCCTGGCCGAACACTTCGAGCACCGCTTCCGCCCCATCTCCGCCGGCGTCGCTGTGCCGGTCTTCGCGTTCCTGACGGCGGGCGTGACCGTCGGCGGCCCGCACGGCCTCGCGGACGCCCTCACCGAGCCGGTGGCGCTCGGCGTCATCGCCGGCCTCGTCGTCGGGAAGGGCGCCGGCATCACGGCCGCGACCTGGCTCGTCGCCCGCTTCACGAAGGCCACCCTGGGCGAGGGGCTGGGCTGGGCGGACGTGGTCGCGCTGGGCATGCTCGGCGGCATCGGCTTCACCGTGTCGCTGCTCATCGGCGAGCTCGCCTTCGGCCACGGCACGCCCCGCGCCGAGCAGGTCACCGTCGCCGTGCTGGCCGGCTCCGTCGGCGCCGCCCTCCTGGCCACCGTGTTGCTGCGCCTCACCGCCCGGCGCCGTGCGAAGAGCGCCTGAGAGCGGAGCGGGTCACCAGGACAGGTCGCAGGCGATCGCGTAGTGGTCGGAGGCCTTGAAGTCGCCGGCCAGCGTGGCGTCCGAAAACGTGAGGTGCTGGTCCGGGTGGCCGGGGCGGGCCAGGAGGTGGTCGATGCGGCGGTCGAGCAGTTCCTTGGCCTCCAGCGGGGCGTGCGGGTGGGCGGAGCTGAGCGTGACCGCGTCCGGGTCGCCGCCGGCCGCCGTCCACGCGTCGACGAGGCCGGCGGCGGGCAGCGGGCGGAGCACCGGACTGCCCGGTGCGGCGTTGAGGTCGCCGGCCACCACCACGGGCGCCGGGCCGTCCAGGGCCGGGTCGGTGGCCAGCCCGGCGAGGCGCCGGGCCTGGGCGTAGCGGTCCTCCTGGAAGGCGGGCTCCCACTCCAGGCAGGCGACCAGCACGTGCAGCGGCCCGGCCGGGTGCTCGACCGCGGCCCGCAGCGCCACGGTGGGCGCCCGGTAGCGGGCCGGCATGCGCACCGCGTCGCACGAGGCGATCGGCCAGCGGCTGACCAGGCCGAGTCCGACGTGGACACCGGGATGTTCCTCCGGACCGGTGGGCGGGGGCGGCAGCGACGGCTGGGCGTAGGCGGCGTGGTGGCCCAGCGCGTCGGCCAGCTCGTGCGCCTGGCTCGTGCCGTCGGTGCCCCACACCTCCTGGAGCGCGGCGATGTCCGGGTCGACCGTACGCAGCGTGTCGCGGATGTGCGGCTGGCGCTCCTCCCAGTCCGGGCCGAAGCGCCACCACAGGTTCCACGTCAGGATCCGGGCGCGGCCGCTCATGCCGGGTCGGCCGGACGTAGGTCGGTCACCACCGGCGCTCCCTCGGTGTCGTGCTCGCAGACCAGGTCGACCACCCGGCCGAGCGGCTCGCCGCCGGGTCCGGGCGCCGTGCGGCCGAGGAGGTCGGACGCGCGTAGCGGGTGTCTGTCAGTCATCGCCGGCTCCGGGGATGTGGCCGATCAGGTGTGAGTTGAGCCAGGCCTCCAGTGGCGGCTCGGCCCGCAGCTCGCGACGGACGCGTAGCCGCACCGCGGAGTCTACTTCGGACACCAGGCGGTAGGGAATGCGGCGCGGGCCGCGACGGTCGGTGTCAAGGCGGGCGGCGGCGACCACGACCACAAGGTAGACGACTCCCAGCGTGTTGGCGAGCCGTCCGTTGACCTTGTCGCCCAGGTAGCCACGGGGTCGAGCGCGGCGCGGAGGGCGGCGACGTCGCCCGCGTTCTCCAGGCCGTAGGCGGACCGCGCGGCGTCGACCGCGGTGACCCGGTAGTCGCGGAACGTGGTGGGCCGGGTGACCAGGTAGCCGGCGCCGCCCCATTAAGCCGGTTCGGGTGGGTTGGCCTGGTACGAGGCACCGGGCTTACGCCTGGGCGTCCAGGTAGCCGGCGTGGACCGGGCACACCGTGCACTGTGTACGGTCGCAGAGGCGGCACAGCCGGGCCAGGCAGCGGTCGTCGTGGGCCTCGGGTCGCAGGATCGCCCGCGCGATCGTGGCCAGCTGCGCCTGCTGCTCGTCGGTCAGCGGCGCCATCGCCTGCTCCAGCGCGCGGCGCCGGGCCGCGAGGATCTCCGCGGCCGCCGCTTCGCCCGCCGCCGTCAGGTGCAGGGCGCGGACCCGCGCGTCGGTCCCGGACCGGCGCTCCACCCAGCCGGCCTGGACCAGGCGGCGGACCAGGTGCGCCGAGCCGGGCTGGGACAGGCCGAGCACCTGGGCCAGCCACTCGGCGGTCGCGCCGGGCTGGTCCTTGACCACGACGATCGCCTCGGCGAGCGCGCCGCCCGCGCCGGCGGGAGCGGTCACCGCCGCGCGCATCAGCGTGTCGACGTGCAGTGCGAGTGCCCCGAGGAGGTTTGGACCGTTGGTGTCCGGCAAACTCATAAGTTATGAATCTACCTGGCCGCGCTCTGGCTGTCATCGGCCTGGCCAACCTGGCCCAGCTGCCGGTCGCCATGCGGCAGCTGCTGGTCGTGCTGCTCGGGCACCACAACACGGGTAGCTTCGCTGCGGCCGGCGCGGCCAGCGCGGCCTGCGGCCTGGGCCTCGCGGTCAGCGCGCCGGTCGCCGGCCGGCTGATGGCCCGGCTCGGTCACCGGCCGGTGCTGCTCGTGCTGGGCGCCGCGCACCTGGCCGCGCTGCTCGGGCTCACGGTGACCCGGGACGCCCTCGCGTTCGGTGTGCTGGCCGCCGTCGCCGGGCTGGCCACGCCGCCGGTGCTCGCCAGCGGGCGGGCGCTGCTGCCGGTGCTGGTGCCGGGCGACGCACTCACCCGGGTCTACGCGGTGAACGCGATCGGGCAGGAGCTGCTCTACATCGGCGGCCCGCTCGCCGTCACCCTGAGCCTCGCGGTGTCCGGGCCGGCGGGCGCGCTGCTGGCGTTCCTCGCGGTGGGGAGCGCCGCGCTCGCCGCCCTCGCCGGGGTCATCCCGCGCCGGCCGGGCCCCGCCGGCGAGCGTCCGGCGGGCGGCGACGGCGCCCGCCGCGACCTGCCGGCCGCGCGCACCATCATCGGCGCGCACGTCGGGTACATGGCCTGCATGGGCGCGATGTGGGTGCTGCTGCCCGCGTTCGCCGCGACGGCCGGCAGCCCGGGCGCGGCCGGCGTCCTCGTGACGGTGTGGTCGGTCGCCAGCCTCGCCGGTGGTGTGCTGCGCGCGGCGACGAACCGGCGACCCAGCGGCGGCGCCACGTACCTCACCCTGCTGGCCGCCCTGGCGGTCACGGCGGTGGCCCTGCCGCTGCCCGGCACGGTGCCGCGGATGGCGTTGGCGGTCGCCCTCTTCGGCCTGCCGCTGGCGTCGTTTCTGGCGGTCACCGACGAGCTGCTGGCGCGGGCGGTGCCGCCGCCGCACACCGCCGAGGCGTACGGCTGGCTCCAGACCGCCGGCCAGCTCGGCGTCGCGGCGGGTGCCTCGGCCGCGGGCCAGCTCAGCGACCGCGCCGGCACGGCGGCCGCGTTCGTGTTCGTGCCGGCCGCGCTGTGCGCCGCGCTGGCGTTCGCGGCCAGCCGCCGGCGAACCCTGCGGCTGACCGCCGGCTCGGCCTGAGAGGTCAGGACAGGGCGCGCTGTAGCTCGGCCTTGCTCATGCTCGACCGGCCCTTGATGTCGCGCTTCTTCGCCTCGTTGTACAGCTGCTCCTTCGTGCGCCCCTGCGCGCCGCTGTGCGAGCGCTGGCCGCCCCGGCGGCTGGCCGACATGTCCTTCGTGGACGAACGGCTGGCGGTGCGGGACTCGCCGGCCTGGGCGCGCTCCTTGTTGACGGTGCGGGCGGCGATCTCCTTGGCGCGCTTGGTGGAGGCGCCGCGCTTCTTGGCGCTGTCCTTGATGTGCTCGTACTGGCGTTCCCGTTTGGGGCTCGATCCTGCGGGCATGGCCGCCTCCTTGGTACTCAGAGAATGGGTTTGCCTCCGGTGACCGGAACGACCGCGCCGGAGATGTAGCTGCCCTCGTCGGAGGCGAGCAGCACGTACGCCGGCGCCACCTCCTTGGGCTCGCCCGCGCGGCCGAGCGGCGTGTTCTGGCCGAACTTCTCGACGTGCTCGGGCGGCATCGTCGACGGGATCAGCGGGGTCCAGATCGGGCCGGGCGCGACGGCGTTCACGCGGATGCCGCGCCCGCCGAGCATCTGGGCCAGGCCGGCGGTGAAGTTGGCGATGGCGCCCTTCGTGGTCGCGTAGGGCAGCAGCGTCGGCTTCGGCATGTCGTAGTTGACCGAGCTGGTGTTGATGATCGACGCCCCCTCGCCCATGTGCGGCAGCGCGGCCTTCACGATCCGGAACATCGCGGTGATGTTGATGTCGAACGTGCGCGTCCACTCCTCGTCGCTGATCTCCTCGAGGGTCTCGTGGGTCATCTGGAACGCCGCGTTGTTGACCAGCACGTCGATCCCGCCGAACTCGGCGACCGCGCGGTCGACGAGTTCGTGGCAGTGGTCGCGGTCGGCGAGGTCGCCCGGCACCAGCACGGCCCGGCGGCCCGCCTCCTCGACGAGCTTGGCGGTCTCCGCGGCGTCGTCGTGCTCGCTGAGGTAGGCGATCAGCACGTCGGCGCCCTCGCGGGCGAACGCGATCGCGACGGCGCGGCCGATGCCGCTGTCGCCGCCGGTGACGACCGTGCGCTTGCCCTCGAGGCGACCGGAACCGCGGTAGGACTCCTCGCCGTGGTCGGGCTTGCGGCGCATGGCGGTCAGCGTGCCGGGCGGCTCCTGCCGCGGCTCGGACTTCTGCTGGTCAGACATGCTTTTTCCATATCCGGGCCGGGCTTTCTTAAACCCGATGACGGCTGGGCGCCGGCTATCTAGGGTCGTGGTCGATGACGATCGCGTATGACGTGGCCGGGAGCGGCCGCACAGTTGTCCTGCTGCACTCGACGGTCTGCGACCGGCGGATGTGGGATCCGCAGGTGCCGGCCCTGGTCGATGCCGGCTACCGCGCGGTCCGCGCCGACCTGCGCGGCTTCGGCGAGACCCCGATGCCCGACCGGCCCTACAACAACGCTGACGACGTGGTCGAGGTGCTGGACGAGGTCGGCGGCGGACCCGTGGCGGTGGTGGCGGCCTCCGGCGGCGGCCGGGTCGGGCTGGAGCTGGCCGCCCGCTGGCCGGCGCGGGTGACCGCGCTGATGCTGGTGAACACCGCGCTGGCCGGCCACGAGCCGAGCCCGGCGCTGGCCGCGTTCGACGCCCGCGAGGAGGAGCTCTTCGACGCGGGCGACGTCGCCGGCGCCACCGAGCTCAACGTGGCGACCTGGCTCGGCCCGCACGCCGACGAGGCGGTCCGGGCGAAGGTGCGGGAGATGCAGCGCCACGCCTTCGACGTGCAGCTCGCGGCTGCCGAGGAGTTTGCCCAGGTCAGGGTGGCCTACGAGGTCTCGGCCGTCACCGCCCGGACGCTGCTGCTCTCCGGCGTCCACGACCTGCCCGACTTCGGGCAGATCGCGGACGAGCTGGCCGGCCGGCTGCCGCGCGCCCGTCACGTGCCGCTCGACTGGGCCGGACACCTGCCCAGCCTGGAGCGGCCGGACGCCTTCAACGCGCTGCTGGTCGACTTTCTGCGCGCCGGCGATGCCTGACCGCGCGAGCCGCGTCGCGGTCGCCGACCGCGGCTGAGCGACCGCTCAGCCGTTGGGGCGGGACTCCATCGCCTGAAGCGACCAGCTGTTGCCGTCGGGGTCGCGGAAGTAGACGAAATTGCCCCACGGCTGCGGGTCGACCTCGCTGGCCTCGACGCCCGCGTCGAGCAGCTGCTTGCGGGCCGCCTCGGCGTCGGCGACCACGACCTGGATCTCCTGGGTGCCGGGCGTCTTCTCGGTGATGCCGTCGCCGATCACGATGGAGCAGGCCGAACCGGGCGGGGTCAGCTGCACGAAGCGCAGCCCTTCCTGCACCTTGTGGTCGTGGTCGGCGTTGAAGCCCACCTTGACGTAGAAGTCTTTCGCCCGGTCGATGTCGGTGACCGGGACCGGGATGAGTTCGATCTTCCAATCCATGCCCCTCACCCTAGGGCGGTGGTGTGACATCCGGGCTCAGGTCACCGGCATTGACTCGGCCGGGAGGCGGCGGGCGAGCAGGCGGTACAGGCCGGCGCTCGCGGCGATGACCACCGGCGCCAGCACGAACCCCGCCGCCACGCCGCCCGTCCGGTCCAGGATGGCGCCGTCGAGCGCGGCCCCCAGCGCCGCCCCGCTGGTGAACGCCGTCGCCACCCACGCGAACGCCTCCGCCGCCGTGCCGCTGGGCGCGATCCGGTCCACCGTCACGAACGTGGCGGTCAGCAGCGGCGGCAGCGCCAGCCCGGAAACCACCGCGAGCGGCAGCATCACCGGCGGGGCGGCGGCGAGCACCAGCGGCAGGTACCCGGCGGCCAGCGCGGCGGCGATCCACGGCGCGTACCGCTCGGGCAGCTTGACGCGGGTGTTGACGAGGCCGCCGACCAGCGCGCCGGTGGCCTGGGCGGCGAGCAGCCAGCCGGCCCACGCGCGGTCGCCGGCGTCCTCGGCCAGCCGGGTGACCGCCACCGGCAGCGAGCCGACGCCGGCGCCGACCAGCACGACCGCGACCAGCAGCAGGCGCAGCGGGATGGAGCGCAGCGGGCCGGCCCAGTGCCGTTCGGCGGCGACGCCACGCCACCGCCGCACGGCCGGCGTGGTGACGAACCAGGCGGTGCCGAGCACCTGGAGCGCGGCGGTCGCGTACAGCCCGGCGGCCGGGCCGCCCGCACCGATCGCCGCGACCGACACCAGCGGCCCGACGATGAAGATCAGCTCCTGGACGGCGATGTCCAGCGAGTACGCGGTGTGCACCCGCGACTCGGGCAGCAGGTCGCGCCAAAGCACCCGCAGGCCGGACTCGAACGGCGGCGCGCCGGCACCGGCAAGCAGCGCGGCCGGCACGGCCAGGCCGAGCGGCGGTTCGCCGGCGGCGAGGGCCAGGAAGCCCGCGGTCGACACCGCCACCCCGGCCAGCATGACCGGCGGCTGCCGCCACCGGTCGGCGATCCGCGCCAGCATCGGGCCGCCGGCGGCCAGCCCGACCGTGTACACGGCGACGAGCAGTCCGGCGACGCCGATCGACCAGCGCTCGCGGGCGAAGAGCAGCAGCGCGACAGGTGAGGACGCGAGCGGGATGCGGCCGACGGTGCTGGCGGCGAGCACCCGGGCGACCTGGGCGACGCGCAGCACGGCAAGCACGCCCGAGTTGGACATGACGAATACTCCCCGACTTATCGGCGCGAACAAGCGATAAAACGGGAGAGCCTAAGGAGCGAAGTCGCCGCGCTCGTGGTCGTTGCCGTAGAGCGGGAGGTCAGGCGTGATCCACTGGCGGAAGGCACAGCGCGAGATCACCGCGTCACCGTACCCCGCCCCGGTTGTCGGGGGCCAGGCATAACCTGTCGCCGTGACCGTCCACGAGCTTTCGCGGCAGGAGGCCCGCCGCGTCGCCGTGAGCGCGCAGCTCCTCGACGCCGGGCGGCCGTCCGACCTGATGGAGGTCGTGCGCCACCTGACGTTCCTCCAGGTCGACTGGACCGCCGCCGTCGCGCCGAGCGCCGACCTCGTGCTGTGGAGCCGCCTCGGCTCGGCCTACCGGCCGGCGGAGCTGGCGCGGGCGCTGGAAAGGCGTGAGCTCGTCGACCTGCACGCCAGGATCCGGCCGCGCGAGGACCTCGCGCTCTACACCGCCGAGATGGCCGCCTGGGAGACGCGCACCGGCCTCAAGGACTGGGAGGTCGCCCAGCGCGGATGGGTGCGCGCCAACGATGCCTGCCGCCGCGACATCCTCGCCCGGCTCGACGTCGACGGGCCGCTGCCGGCCTCGGCGTTCCCGGACACGTGCGCGGTCAAGTGGGGCTCCTCGGGGTGGAACAACGACCGCAACGTCGGCATGCTGCTCGGCTTCATGGTGCGGCGCGGCGAGGTCGCGGTCGCCGGCTTCGACGGGCGGGAACGGCTGTGGGATCTGGCCTCCCGGGTGTATCCGGGAAATGTCGTGCCGGAGGCGGAGGCGGTGCGGATCCGCGGCGAGCGGCTGCTGCGTTCCCTGGGCATCGTCCGGGCCAGGCAGCCGGAGACGCAGGTGGAGCGGGCCTACCACCTGAGCGAGGTGGGCGAGCCGGCCCGGATCGAGGGGGTCAAGGGCGTGTGGCGGGTCGACCCGGCGCGGCTGGGCCGGCCGTTCGAGGGGCGGGCGGCGCTGCTGTCGCCGCTCGACCGGCTCGTCTTCGACCGCAAGCGGGTGCTGGAGCTCTTCGAGTTCGACTACGCCGTGGAGATGTACAAGCCGGCGGCGAAGCGCCGTTGGGGCTATTACGCGCTGCCGATCCTCTACGGCGACCGCCTGGTCGGCAAGCTCGACGCCACCGCCGACCGCAAGGCCTGGATGCTGCGGGTCGACGCGATCCACCAGGACGTCCCGTTCACGAAGGCGATGACCGCGGCGGTGACCGCCGAGATCGCGGATCTGGCCCGCTGGCTCGGCCTCCCGCTCGACCTACCGGCCGAGCTGGCGCGGCGCTGAGCGGCGGGGCGCGCCGGCGGCGAGCCAGGTCTCGACGCTGCGCGCGTACGCCTCGACGAGCACCGCCTCGGCGCGATGACCGGTGATCAGCGCGACGGCCTCGGCGGCTGAGCGGCCGCGCAGGCGCAGCACCGCGTACGCCAGCATCACCGACCGGCGGCGGCCTTGGTGGCAGTGGATGAGCACGCCCGCCTCGCCGTCGCCGGCCAGCACGTCGGCGGCGAAGTGCGCGGCCGCGGACCACAGCCGCGGGCGCTGGTACTGGCCGAAGTCGAGCAGCGGCACGTGCACCACCCGGCCCGGCCCGAAGAGCGCGCGCTCGACGGCCAGGTCCTGCGACACCCAGATCTGGGCGCGGGAACGGCAGTTGACCACGTGGGTGACGCCCTGGGCGGGCAGGTCGGGCAGGGCGGCGGCGAGCGGCAGGTTGCCGACCGCGATCCGCTCGTCGCCGATCCAGCTCAATGGTGCCGAGGCCCGGTCGGGCCGGTAGAACCTGGTGCTGTAGCGGTAGTACCGCTCCCGCCACGTGAACATGGATCAAGAGTAGGCACGTCACGCCCGCCGGTGGATGTGGCCGCTGACGAACATGCGGTTGACCGCGACCTCCAGCACCGCCGGCAGCTCCTGCTCGAACACCTGGCGGCTGGGGATGTTCGCGCGGTAGAGCTCGTCGTAGTCGGACCTGCCGCGGAAGATCCGGCGGCACTCCTCGGAGAGCCGGCGCCAGTGCGCCACGGTCTCCCGGTCGTCGAGGGCGCGCGGGATCAGCACGGCCGTGGTCGGCTCGCGCGCGCGAATGTCGCGGGCGTTGTACGCGGTCAGAACCTGGGTGGCCGCCTCGACCTCGGTCACCCACGGGTCGACCAGGAGCACCACGATCTGGTTGTGCTGGCCGGCCATCTCGGCCCGCTGCGGCAGCTCCTCCAGGTCGGCCACCCGCGCGGCGAAGCCGTGGCTCTCCGCGAGGCCCGACGCGAACTCGGCCAGCGGGCGAGGGTCGTCCGGATGGTAGGGCGCCCAGTCGCGCGGGCGGTCGCCGTAGAAGTGCCGATCGGAGCGGACCGCCAGCGCGCCGCCGCGGGTCAGCGCCGCGACGACGAAGTGGACGGTGAGGGGGTCGAGGGTGGGCGGCTCGGCGCGGACCGGCTCCGGCGCGTGGAAGACGCTCGGCGCGCTCTCCAGGTCGGGATACCGGTGCCCGACCGGGATCGGGTGCGCCTCGGCGCTCTCCACGATCTGGCCGGCCAGCTCGAACACGAACTCCCGGTAGGCGTCCTGGTGGCGCTGGAGCCGCATCAGCTGGCGTACGGACGTGTCGCCGACCAGGTCGGAGGAGAACTGCAGGCGGCCCGCGACCGGATGCATCTTGCCGGGCGGGAGGGGCACCCAGAGCAGGGGTTTGAGGACCGACGGCTCGAGGCCCGTGTCGTCCTCGTAGCGCGCCACGCGATCGGCGAAGATCTGCCACTCCTGACCGCACGGGCGGCTCAGGAAATAGCGCGGCGAGAGCAGGGCCACGAACGAACGGCTCTGGGCCAAGGCCTCGACGAGCTCGCCCGCCCATATCGTGCCCGCCTTCATGCGGGCGTCGATGAACCCGACCTCGGCGTCTTTGTGCAGGCCGGCGCGGACCCGCACCTCCACGCTGAGGTCGTTGTAGAACTGCCGGACCAGGTCGTCTTCGTCGCCGCGCGCGTAGCTGAGAAAGAAGTACAGCAAACCGCGCTCCCTCGGCCTCGGAGGTGCCCCATACGCGACGTCGCGCCGATTATCCCCAGATTCACGTTCGTCCGACAGACGCGTTTACGGGGTGGGCGGCGTCTTTGACCTCGGGTGGCACGACCCCGCACGATGTCTGGTGTGATGCGACCATCTCCGGACCGGCAGGTAGGGCGGCGGCGCGAGAGCGCACCCAGCATCCGCGACGTCGCGGCGGCGGCGGGGGTGTCGTACCAGACGGTGTCGCGGGTCCTCAACGACTCGCCGAAGGTCAGCCCGGACACCCGCCAGCTGGTGCTCGACGTGATCGGGCGGCTGGACTACCGGCCCAACCGGGCCGCGCGGGCGCTCAGCTCCGGCCGGGCGAAGGCGGTCACCGTGGTCACCGCCGACACGACCCTCTACGGGTACGCGTCCACGCTGCGCGGCATCGAGGAGGCGGCCCGCACGCAGGGGCTCGCGGTGGGCGTGCGCGTGGTCGAGTCCGATCTGCCCATCGACGTGCGCCACGCGATCGACTACGTCAGCGACCCGAGCGCGGGGAGCGTGATCGTGGTCGCGTTCGACGCGCCCGGCGCCGGTGTGCTGCGGGCGCTGCCGGACGGCGTGCCGGCGGTCGCGGCGACCGAGGCCGGCGGCCTGGCCGACTCGACGCGCACCATGCTCTACCTCGACGAACGGCAGGCGGCCGCCGAGGCGACCCGGCACCTGCTCGACCTCGGCCACCGCACCGTGCACCACGTGGCGATCCCGTCGGAGACCGGCACCAGCGCGCGCCAGGCCGGCTGGCGAGACGTGCTGGAGACCGCCGGCGCGCCGGTGCCGCCGGTCGAGCCGGTCGGCTGGGACCCGCACTCGGCCTACCTGGCCGGGCGGGAGCTGGCCGCCGATCCCGCGGTCACCGCGATCCTGTGCGGCAACGACGACACCGCGCTCGCGGTGCGCCGCGCGCTGTACGAGGCCGGCCGCGACGTGCCCGGCGACGTGAGCGTGGTCGGCTTCGACGACGTGCCGGGCGCGGCGTACTGGACGCCGGCGCTCACGACCGTGCGGATGGACTTCGTCGGGCTGGGCCGGGCCTGCCTGGCCGCCGTCGTGGCCGAGGTGACCGGGCGCGAGCGGCCCGAGCCCGAGCTGGCCGCGCCGCGCCTGGTGGTGCGCGAGTCGACCGCCCCGCCGCGGCGCCGCTGAGGACGCCTGAGGGGCGCCGCGGAAATCTGTTAGTAACAACAAGGTAACGAGCCCTTCCCGCCGGCCCGTGTGACCGATCACACTCACATCTCAGCCGGCGCGTGTGACCGATCACATCGATGGTCTCGACCGCTCCGGTCGGCGCACGAACTCGCCGCACACTCGGCAAGGAGCACGTACGTGACCTCGTTGGAATCCGTCACCAGCCTCGTCTGGGGCCACGCAGCGCTGACGCTCGTCGTCGACGTGTCCCCGGACGGGCCGGTGGCCCTGCGGATGCTCTCCGCCGGCATCGCGCCACACCCGCCGCGGGCGACCCAGCCGCTGGTGGAGGTGCTGGTCGCCGGCGAGGGGCGGGCGCAGGTGTCGCAGCGCTTCTCGGAGACGGCGATCGGGCGGCGGCTGGTGTACGCCGGCAGCGCGCAGCGCCGCGACGGCGCCTGGCGCGAGCTGACCGTCGAGCTGCGCGACGAGCGGACCGGCCTCACCGCCGAGCTGCTCGTCCGCTCGCCCGAGGGGGTGAGCGCCTGCCAGGTCCGCACCCGGCTCACCAACCACGGCGCCGCGCCGGTGCGGCTGCTCGGCCTGACGTCGTTCGCCGCCGGTTTCGGCGCCACGCCGGTGGCGGACCTCGACCTGGTACGGGCCGACAGCGAGTGGCTCGGCGAGAGCCGGTGGACCCGGCACCCGCTGCGCGACGCGGTACCCGACCTCAACCTCGGCCTGCACGGCCAGGACGCCCGGGGTCGGGTGGCGCTCACCAGCCAGGGCACCTGGTCCACCGGCGCGCACCTGCCGACCGGCGGGCTCGTCGACCGCGTGGGCGGGCCGGCGTGGCTGTGGCAGGTCGAGCACAACGGGCCCTGGCGCTGGGAGGTGGGGGAGCGGCGTGGCGGCGCGTACGTCGCGCTGCTTGGCCCCACCGACATCGACCACCAGTGGGCGCAGTGGCTGGCGCCGGGCGAGTCGTTCACGTCGGTACCCGTGTCCGTCGCGGTGTCCGCGGACGGCCTGGACGGCGCGGTCGCGGCGCTGACCGCCCACCGGCGGGCGCTGCTGCGGCCGCACCCGGACCGGTCCGCGCTGCCGGTGGTCTTCAACGACTACATGAACACGCTGGCCGGCGACCCCACGACCGCCAAGCTGCTGCCGCTCATCGACGCGGCCGCGGACGCCGGCGCGGAGGTCTTCTGCGTCGACGCCGGCTGGTACGACAACGACGCGAACTGGTGGGACAGCGTCGGCGAATGGCAGCCGTCGCAGACCCGCTTCCCGCGCGGCATCGAGGAGGTGCTCGCGCGGATCCGCGCGCACGGCATGCTGCCGGGACTGTGGCTGGAGCCCGAGGTTATCGGGGTGCGCAGCCCGATGGCCGACAAGCTGCCGCCCGAGGCGTTCCTCCAGCGCGGCGGCGTGCGGGTGGTCGAGCACGGCCGGTACCACCTGGACCTGCGCCACCCCCGCGCGGTCGCGCACCTGGACGAGGTGGTCGACCGGCTGGTCGAGCAGCTCGGCGTGGGCTACTTCAAGCTCGACTACAACATCGACCCGGGCGCCGGCACCGACCTCGACGCGGACAGCGCCGGCGCCGGGCTCCTCGGCCACAACCGGGCCCACCTGGCCTGGCTGGACCGGCTCCTCGACCGGCACCCCGACCTGATCCTGGAGAACTGCGCCTCCGGCGCCATGCGGATGGACTACGCCGTGCTGTCCCGCATGCAGCTCCAGTCGACCAGCGACCAGCAGGACTTCCTGCGGTACCCGCCGATCGCGGTGGCCGCGCCGATGTCGGTGCTGCCCGAGCAGTCGGCCAGCTGGGCGTACCCGCAGCCGGACATGACGCCCGAGGAGCTCGCGTACACGATGTGCACCGGCATGCTCGGCCGCCTCTACCTCTCCGGTCACCTCGACCACATGTCGCCGGAGCAGCGGGCGTCGGTGCGCGCCGCGGTGCGGACGCACCAGGCGATCCGCGCCGACCTGGCGGCCGCCGTGCCGCTGTGGCCGCTCGGCCTGCCCCGGTGGGACGACCCGTGGCTCAGCCTCGCGCTGCGCACCGGAAACACCACGTATCTGGCGGTGTGGCGGCGCGGGGGCGCCACCGCGCCCGCGACGCTCGCCCTGCCGCACCTGCGGGGCCGGGACGTCCGGATCGACGTGCTCTACCCGCGCGATCTGCCCGCCTGGCGGCTCGACTGGGCCGCCGGATCACTGACCGTCACCCCCACGGGCGCCGAACCCGCTGCCCGGCTGATCAAGATTACTGAAGGATGAACGCGATGAAGAGATGGACCAGCCTCGCCACCGCGGCGGTGCTCACGCTCGGTCTCGCGGCGTGCAGCGACCCGGCCGCGGAGACCGGCACCGACACCGCCGCCACGTGGGCGGACCCGACCGCGAAGCTCGATGGCGTCAAGCTCACGATCTGGGCCGCTCAGAACAGCAACACCGTGCCCAAGAAGGTCGTCGAGGGCTTCCAGGCCGCGACCGGCGCCACCGTCGAGGTGGTGACCATCCCGGACCCGTACGAGCAGGGCATCCAGACCAAGGTCGCCACGGGTGACAAGCCGGACATCGCTTTCTGGCAGCCGACCGCGTCGATGCTCACCGCCATCAACGCCAAGACCAACCTCCAGCCGTTGAACGACGCGCCGTGGCTGACCAAGCTGTCCCCGGACCTCAAGGACATCACGGGCATCCTGGACGGCACCCGGTACGCCGCGCTGATCACCAGCCCGGCCGTCGAGGGCGTCTACTACAACAAGGAGGTCTTCGCCGCGAACGGCGTCACGACCACGCCGAAGAGCTTCGACGAGATGGTGACGCTGGCCCGCACGCTCAAGGGCAAGGGCGTCACGCCGTTCTACGAGATGGCCGCGGACCGGTGGGCCACCCAGTGGTGGGTGCAGGTGCAGCTCGCCGACGCGGCGAAGGCCGGCTTCTGGGAGAAGGTCAACAAGGGCGAGGCCACGTTCAACGACCCGGTCGTGCTGGACGCGATCAAGACCTACAAGTCGCTGATCGACGAGGGTCTGTTCAACAAGAACATCAAGACCGCGAAGTTCGAGGACCAGGGCGCCGCGCTGCTGGCCGGCGAGGCGGCGATGGTCGTGCAGGTCAACTCCTTCTTCGGCCAGCTACAGGCCAAGGCCGACACCGCCACGCTGGACAAGAAGATCGGCTTCTTCCCGATCTCGCCGTCGGGCAACGTCGGCACGTTCATCCCGGACCAGTCCAACGCGCTGGTCGCGTTCAAGACCGGTGACGCCAAGCGCGAGGCGGCCGCCCGGCAGCTCATGGCGTACTGGATGGGGCCCGGCTACGCCGACTTCGTCACCGACCGCAACACCGTCTCGCTGGAGACCGCCGTGCCCAACCCGGCCGGGGTGCCCAAGGCGCTGCTCGACGTGCACGCCGCGCTGCCCACCTCGGTCGGCTCGATGCAGGCGCTCGCCGTCGCCAACCCCGACCTCTACATCAACCTGGCCGACATGATCACCGGAACGATGTCGCCGGAGCAGGTCGCCAAGGCGACGCAGGACCAGTTCGCGCAGCTGGCCAAGGCGGCCGGGGCGCCCGGGTTCTAGCGATGCCCACTCTCGAGGAGACGCGGGTGCCGGAGCGGGCCGCGAAGCCCGCTTCGGCGCCGCGCCGCGCCCGTGGCGCCATCAACCGCAGCACGCACCCGATGTGGTTCCTCGCCCCGGCGCTCGCGATCCTGCTGGTCTTCTTCTTCCTGCCGACCGTCTACAACTTCGTGTACGCGTTCACCGACTGGTCCGGCTTCAAGGCGCAGATCAACCCGGTCGGGTTCGACAACGTCGAGGAGCTCGCCGGAAGCGGCACGCTCTTCCGGGCGCTGCGCACCACCGTCGTGTACGCGGTGCTGGTCGCGATCTTCCAGAACGTCTTCGGGTTCGCGCTGGCCGTGCTGCTCGAACGGGACACCTGGCTCAACCGGCTGGCCCGGGTCTTCTTCCTGGTCCCGGTGCTGATGTCCGCGCTCGCGGTCGGCTACATCTTCCAGGCGCTGCTCAAACCTGAGGGGAGTGTCAACAAGCTCATCGGTGGTGTGACCGGTCAACCGTTCGACTACGCCTGGCTGGGGGACACCACGTGGACGATCGTCGTGGTGGCGGCCATCCACGGGTGGAAGTGGATGGGCCTGTCGATGCTCATCTACCTGGCCGGCCTCAAGACGATCCCGGAGGACCTGATGGAGGCGGCCCGCATCGACGGGGCGTCCCGGTGGCGCACGTTCTGGCGGATCCGGTCGCCGCTGCTCGCCCCGGCGGTCACGTTCAACGTCGCCACCGCGCTGCTCGGCTCGATGAACGGCTTCGACATCGTGCAGGCCACCACCGGCGGCGGACCGGCCCGCACCACCGAGATCCTCAACATCTTCATCTACCGCACGTTCGGCCAGGGCCTGTTCGCCCAGGCCACCACGATGAGCCTGATCCTCTTCCTGCTGGTCGCGCTGATGGCGTTCCCGGTGATCTACCTGCTGCGCCGAAGGGAGCGGGTGCTGTGAGCGAGCGTGGCAAGCGGCGCTTGCCCGCGACGACGGTGAGCGAGCGATCAAAGGAGGCGTTGTGAACAGCGACTCGGCGATCTGGCGCCGGCTACAGCCCTTCGTCGCCACCGCGCTCGTGGTAGTGCTGATCGGCGTTCCACTGTGGCTGGTCGTGGTGACCGCGGGCAAGTCGCAGGGGGAGGCGCTCAACCCCGACCTGTCCCTGCCCTCGGACTGGCAGCTGTGGGCCAACCTGAAGTCGGTCTGGAGCGAGGGCGACGTGCCGGCCGCGTTCTTCGGCAGCCTGCTCGTCGTCGCACCCACGGTCGCCGGCGTGCTCACGTTCGGCTCGATGGCCGCGTGGGTGCTCGCCCGGCGGGCCACCCGCGTCAGCGCGGTCCTCTACGCGCTGGCCATCAGCGGCATCGTGCTGCCGCCGGCGGTCGTGACCGTGGTGCTGCTGCTGCGCCAGCTCGGGCTCGCCGGCACCGCGGTCGGGATGATCGGCGTCTACATGGGCATCTACATGTCCACAGTGGTCTTTTTCGTCACCGGCTTCGTGCGCACGATCCCGGCGTCGCTGGAGGAGGCCGCGCAGATCGACGGTGCCGGCCCGTTCACCGTCTTCCGCCGGGTGGTGCTGCCGATGCTGCGCCCGGTGCTCGCCACCGCCACGATCCTCATCTGCCTGTACGTGTGGAACGACGTCTTCTACGCGTTCTTCGTCGTGGGCGGCCGGCTGGACACGCTGCCGCTCAACCTCTTCCGGGTCGCCAGTGCCGGTCTCTACCTCAACAACTGGCACCTCATCTTCGCGTACGTGATTCTCATGAGCCTGCCGCTGGTGGCGGTCTTCGCGGTAGCCCAGCGGAAGATCATCTCTGGCATCACCAGCGGCGCTGTGAAGTAGGAGTCTCCCTTGAAGGTTCTTTCCGTCCTTGCCCTGGTGGTGGTTGGATTGTCCGTGCCCGCCTCCGCGGCCGCCTCCGCCTCCGCGGCCGCCTCCGCCGACGTGCTCGCTGTCGACTTCGGACAGACCACCGGCGCCTTCCGCGGCGGCGCCACCGGCACCCTGTACGGCTTCGGCGACGACGGGGCGCCCACCCAGGCGCTCATCAACGGCGCGCACATCACCAACACCTCGCAGAAGGCGCCGTACGGCACCCAGCACCCGAGCGGCGACGCCCTCAAGGTGGAGGACGGCTTCTTCCGCAAGCACGGCGAAGACATGTACATCTACGTCCAGGACTACTACCCGGACTGGTCGTACAACGGCGGCCGGCGCCCCGGCGACACCCGCACGTACAACCAGGCCGACGGCACCTACGTGGACACGCCGAACGGGGTCTGGGACTACCTGGAGGTGGTCGAGTTCGTCACCGAGGCGGTCGCGGCGCGCTCGTCCCGGCCGGAAAGCTACGTGTTCATCCCGTTCAACGAGCCCGACGGCGGCAACTGGTACGCCGACTGGGGCACGCTGAAGGACACGTTCCTGGCCGACTGGAAGGCCACCTACGACAAGATCCAGGAGGTGTACGCGCGGCACGGCCTCGGCCACGCCCGGATCGGCGGCCCCGGCGACACCCGGTGGCAGCCGGCCCGCTCCGCCGACTTCCTCGTCTACGGCAAGGCGCACGGCGTGCTGCCCGACATCTTCATCTGGCACGAGCTCGGCATCGACAACCTGCGCACGTTCCGCGGAAACTACGCGGCGTACCGCCAACTGGAGAAGGACCTCGGCGTCGGCCCGATCCACGTCAACGTCACCGAGTGGGGCATGCTGCGCGACATGAGCACGCCCGGCCAGCTGATCCAGTGGCTGTCCATCATGGAGGACCTGAAGATCGACGGCCAGACCGCGTACTGGAACTACGCCGGCAACCTCAGCGACAACAGCGCCCGCGCCAACGCGGCCAACGCCGGCTGGTGGATGTTCAAGTGGTACGGCGACCTGGCCGGCAGCCGCACCGTGGCGGTCACCCCGCCGGCGCTGAACACAGTGGACACCCTTCAGGGCATCGGCGCGATCGACAGCCGCAACAAGCGCGCCACCGTGCTCTTCGGCGGTGGCGGCCAGCCGGTGTCGCTGCGCCTGTCCGGCCTCGGCTCGCTGGGCCACCGCGTCGACGTCGAGGTCCGCGAGATCACCCTCTCCGGCGCCGAGGGCGTCTCCGGCGCACCCCGCGTGGTCAAGGTGCTCGACGACGCCCGCCTCGACCGCGGCAAGCTGAGCCTCGACGTGCCGGTGTACGACCGCTACGCCGCGTACCAGGTGCTCGTCACCCCGGCGCAGGACCGCGCGCCCACCCTCTCCGGCTGGCAGGCGAGCATCGAGGCGGAGCAGGCAAGCCTGACCGACGCCACCGTGTACCAGCAGGACCCGCTGAACGGCGGCGGCTGGAAGTTCCTCGCGTCGGGCGGCCACGACGTCGGCTCGTTCAACCGGCCGACCTCCAAGGCGGAGTGGACGGTCACGGTGCCGCGCACCGGCAGCTACCGCTTCCAGGTCATCGGCGGCACGCCCGGCGTACCCGGCCGGCACGCCCTCTTCGTCGACGGCGCCGGCCCGACGATCGTCCAGTACCGGGCGGACCTCGCGCTCACCTCGGTGCAGCGGTGGCAGTACCGGGGCAGCGCCGAGGTGACGATCCCGCTCACCGCCGGCGAGCACACGCTCTCGCTGCGGTCCAGTGTGGACGGCGCGACCGTGCTGCCGAACTCCGACATCACCCTCGACAAGCTCCTGCTCACCGACGTCACCGGCGGCGAACCCACCATCTACCCGGCCTCCACGCTGCGCTACTACGGCGGCGCGCACGTCACGTACGACGTGGCGAGGGCCCGCGGCCACGGCCTGATCCAGGGCCGCGGCGAGCGCGCCGACGCGTACCTCCAGGCCTGGGAGACCGGCTACCACGACCTGACCGTCGACTACCGGAGCCAGCGCGCCACCGACCTCGGCCTCACCGTGAACGGCCGCCAGGTCGCCACCTTCCGCGCGCCCCGCGCCGGCGCCTGGCGCTCCACCGTCCGCGTCCACCTCAGCCACGGCATCAACGAGGTCGAGGTGCGCTCCAGAAACGGCGCCCTGGTCGGCGAGCTGACCACCACCCGGGTGGCCGAGGCGGACAGCGCGGCGGTCACGGTCGAGGCGGAGGACGCGATCCGGCACGGCGCCACGGCGGTCGCCACGTACGCGGACGGCTCGGGCAGCAACGCCTCCGGCCTGAAGGGGCTCGGCTTCGTCGGCAACGGCGCCGCGAACACGTTCGAGGTGCCCCGCGGCCCCGGCTTCGACCGTCCGGGCGACTACGACATCGCGGTCACGTACGCCAACGCGGAGCTCAGCGGCCGCCACGACTACAACCCCCAGGTCGTCGACCGCCGCCTGGAGGTCACCGAGACCGGCGGCGGCAGCGCGTACGCGTACTTCCGCTACACCTACGCCTGGAACAGCTTCCTGGAACGCACCATCCCGATAACCCTGACGACAGCGGACGCCCCACTCGTCTTCGGCAACCCCAACGCCTACGCCCCCGACATCGACAAGCTCGTCATTGCCCCCGCGGTCGTCGGCAAACCCACGACAGCCCCCCGCTGACCATCCATGTAGATCAGGGACCTCGGTGGCGTGTCGCACGGCGCGCCGCGCCACCAAGTCCCGATCGACAAGCAGATTGCCCCCGTCCGCGCCAGCTGCGGGCCGTATGCTCCCGCGGGCACCGCTCCGGCCGGCGGCTCGCCAGGGCTCGCCGAAACCCCCGGCCTCCACTGCCAGCTCCGCCGTTCAAGCCCCCAGACGCGCGGCGCCCGCGCGGCAAGCTCTCGGACGCGCGGTGCCCGTGCCGCCAAGCTCATCGGCGAGACAAGGCAGTAGTCTTCGACGCGCTCGACGACCTCGTCCGCCGCTTGGTGCCCTGCGGGCTCCCTCTTGGCGAGGGTGATAAGTGGGGGCGGCGCCCCGGGTATCGCGAAGGTGATAGGAACCGGGGCGGACTTCGTGGCTGGACTGACGTCGCGCGCTCAAACGATGCGATGTCGATCGTGAATTCGGTCGGCCGGTGAATTGGTTGTCGTTGGCGCGAGATCCACCGCGGCCTGGTCCTGAGGAAAGGAGCGGTCCTTGCTGATGCTGGCGATGGTCGGCGATGCGGCGATCTCGCCGGCGCGTTTTTACACCGCGCGGATGCCGCCCCCTGGAGACGCCGGGAGTTTCCGCTGCTCAGGTGGGGTAGACGTCGAGGTTGCGGGCAGATGTCGAGCTGGGTGTGGTGGGTGGTCCCGGTGCGGCTCTGCTGGTGGGCCTGGCGCGACCGGACTGACCGCCGGTGCGGCGCGGGAGCTGTCGCGCAGGTGGCGGCGGCGGTGGCCGTGGCGCTGGACCAGACCCCAGGCGCGATGGCGCTCATGCGCGCGACGGAACTCGTCACGCTCGGGAGAATAGTTTCGCGACGCGGTCCGGTCACGCATTTGGGCGAGCGCGGCCGACGTGAACAACTGAAGCTGCCGCATACCTAATTGTCCCGCGGCCGGCGGGAAATTCTCGCCCCTAACCGATGGTGGATCATGCCAAAAACGTTTTGCGTCGCTGGCTCCTATGGCTTCCGATATCTCAAGCGTTTGGTACGCCGATAGTGGTGACCAACGGCGGATGAGTGGGGCCGCGGGAGCGACGGTCCGGACCACGACGGACGTCGCGGTAGCTCGAATTCGCCTTGGCGATACATCGCCTAGAGCCCTTTCGGAGTCGAGGTGGCCAGGCGCTGAGTTCCTTTAGGACAAGGATTTGGGCTACCGCGATGTCCGTCGTGGTCCAGACCGCTGCTCCCGCGGCCTCACCCGTCCGCCGTTGGTCGCGCTCACCCTGCGCGTAACCGGCCCGGGGAGAAAGGGGGCGGATGGATTGAGTTCGTGCCAGGCAGTGGTCGACGTTTGTCCACAATGCCCGTTCCCGGATCGGCGATCCGGGAAAGCAACAAGTCTCGTCCCCTGGCTGGTGACGCTGCGTCAGGATGGCGGAGGTAGCGCCGCGAAGACCCTTCGGGCTTGTCCCGCGGAGCCGGCTGTGGACGGCCGGGGGTTTCGGCGAGCGCTGCGAGCCGGTGCCGGGAGCGGTGCCCGCGGGAGCACACGGTCCGTCGCTGAGGCGGACGGGGAAAATCTGCCGGAACGCCGCCGCGCGCGTAACCCCGACTCCGAAAGGTCTCTAGAGTGGGCTTGATGATCACGGAGTTCGCGGTGGCCGGCCCGGGGGCCGGTCCGTACGGAATTGTGGGCGGGCCCGACGGGGCGCTGTGGCTCACGCTGGTGCACGGCGGTGGGATCGCCCGGCTCGACCTCGGGGGTGGCGGGGTCACCACGTTCCCGCTGGACGCGCCGGCCTGCGGGCCTTCGGTCATCACGGCGGGGCCGGACGGGGCGCTGTGGTTCACCCGCAACCGTGACCACCGGATCGGTCGGATCACGACCGGTGGGGAGAGTGTGTCGTTCCCTACGCCTACGGCGGAGAGCGGGCCGTTCGGCATCGCGGCGGGCGCTGACGGCGCGCTGTGGTTCACCGAGATGAACGCGGACGCCGTCGGTCGGGTCACCACGGATGGCGAGGTCACCGAGTATCCGCTGCCGGTGCGCGGCGGCTTCGCCTCGATGATCTGCGCCGGGCCCGACGAGGCCATGTGGTTCACGCTCAACCAGGCGAACGCGATCGGGCGGATCGGTCTCGGCGGTGCGGTCACCTTGCACGCGCTGCCCACCGAGGGCGCCGCGCCGGTCGGCATCGCCCGTGGCGCCGACGGCGCGCTGTGGTTCGTCGAGATCGGCGCGGGTCAGGTCGGTCGCATCGCGCCCGATGGTGAAATCACCGAGTATCCGCTGCCGGACCGGGGCGCCCGGCCGCACGCGATCGCGGCCGACCCCGACGGAGGCTGCTGGTTTACCGAGTGGGGTGCCAACCGGGTCGGGTACGTGAGCCCCGGCGGGGAGTTTCGCCACCACGACCTGCCGACGCCCGGCGCCGAGCCGCACGGTCTCGCGGTCGGGCCGGACGGTGCGGTCTGGGTCGCGCTGGAGACCGGCGCGGCCGCCCGGGTCACGCCGTGGGGGACGTGACCCGGGCGGCGCGGCTACCGAGCGGGGTAGGTGATGGCCGGCCGGGGTGGTGTGGCCATGCCCGAGCCGAGGAAGTAGTCGACGTGGTGTGACTGCATGTACCCCTTGAGGGTCATGGCGTTGCGGTAGGCGGGGTTGTGCGCGAGCGTGTACAGCCTCGTGGTGGACGGCTGGTTGGTGGTGAAGACGATGAGCTCGTTGAAGGCGGCGTTGGTGTAGACGACCTCCTCGCGCCAGTCGCCGAGGATGTCGCCGTAGAACGTTGGTTGCACGCCCTGGCTGGCGTCGACGGCGCCGTAGTTCCAGGTGCTGACGAGCCGTGGCACGCTGCCGGTCCCGGTCGGGGCGGTCGGGTTCCACTTCTCGATTTTGCCGTCGTTGAGCAGCTCCATGGTGATGTCGCCGTCCCACCACAGGCCCAGCTGCGGCCAGGGTTGGAGCGTGGTGTTCGACTGGGTGAGCTGGTTGGTGGGGGCGTTGTAGAGGCCGGAGAAGGCCCAGACCTCCATGCCGGGGAAGCGCGGGTCGACGTCGCCGGCCATGCCCCGGCCCACGTCGGCGGTGCCGGACTCGACGTGCTGCCAGATCATGTTGCCGGTCGTGGCGTCGTAGTAGTAGTCGCGCAGGCCGCTGGGGTTGACCTGCTGCACGCCGTACCCCTGGAGGCCCGGCCGGTTCGGGTCCATCTTCGTGATGTGGAACCGGTCGCCGTGGATGATGCCGCGCGGGGCGAGGGAGTAGCGGAGGGTGCCGTTGCCGTTGAGTACGAAGCCGATCTCGGCGATCTCGTCCCGGCCGTCTCCGTCGACGTCGACGATGCGGGTGTTGTGCCCGTCGGGAAGGTTCTGGTTGCCGCGCAGGAACTTCCACTGCATGCTCAGCGCGCCGCCGGTGAACCGCCACGCGGTGAACATCAGGTTGAAGTCGCCGGAGCCGATCCGGTTCTTCATGTACGCGACGAGGCTGGGGTTGACGCCGTCGAGGTGGCCGACGCCGAAGCGCGCGTACAGCGGACCGTCGGAGAGGTAGTCGGTGGGCACCGCGGCGGTGGCGCGGGCCGCGCCCGTCATGCCGTCGAGGATGGCGATGGCCTGGCGGGTGTTGTCGCTCAGGCCGTTGTACGTGACGCCGTTGCCGAACCGGACGCCGTTGGCGATCCGCACCGCCACCTCGGCGCGGCCGTCGCTGTCGAGGTCGTACACGGTGACGCCGTCGTTGTGGCCGATGTCGATGGTGGACGATCCACCCTCGATGTTGTCCTGGTTGGTGCTGTTGGGTCCCATGTCGACGGACCAGAGGAACTGCCCGTTGCTCCGGTACGCCTCGATGGTCTGCGGCGACGTCTGCCGGTCGAGCACGTAGTCGTACTCGCCGTCGCCGTCGAGGTCGCCGACCCAGACGAACTTGACCGCGCCGCCGCCGCGGATCGGCACCCGCACGACAGGCTCGGTCGCGTGGTTGGCGGTCAGCGTGAACGCGCCGCTCGGTGCCTGCTCGGCGCCGCCGACGACCGGCCGCACCCGGTAGGTGTTGGCCTGGGCGAGGTTGGCCGTGCTGTCCACATAGTTCGTTCCGCCGGTCAGGACGGCCGGGTTGAGCCTGGTCTCGGCGCCGCCGCCGGTGGAGCGGTACACGTTGAAGCCGATGCCGGCCGGGTCGAGGCCGAGCAGCCGCCAGCTGACCAGCACCTGGTTGGTGCCGGAGCGGACGGCCACGACGCCGCGGCCGAGGCTCTCCATCCGGCGGCCGTTTGGCGGCGGGGTGGTGGTGCCACCGGTGGTGACGTCGAGGTAGTCGACGTTGGGCAGCCCGCCCGCGGTCGTCGCGGCGAGCCGGATGGTGTTGTTGCCCGCGTTGAGCTGGACGGTCAGCGTGCGGGTCGCCCAGGCGTTCCACGCGCCGGTGCCGTCGAAGGGTACGCCGGCGTGTGCCACCGAGCCGTTCACGCTGACATCGGCCGGGCGCCCGGCCGCGGCACCGTTGGCGTACCGGATGTCCACTGTGGCGCTGCCGGCGGCGGGCGCGTTGACCGTGAACTGCGCCGCGACCCCGGTGCCGCTGTTGGTGTCGCAGAACCCGCCGCCGGAGTAGCCGGAGTGGTTGGAGGCGATGGTGCCCTCGCAGGTGGCGGGGGCGTTCTCCGCCTCGTAGCGGGTGGTCGCGGCGGACGCGTGGAGCGCGACGACGACGCCGGCTCCGAACAGGAGGGTCGCGGCGGACGCGACCGTCAACGAACGTCTCATGGTAAGCCTCACGGAAGGTGGTCGCCGACCAGCGCGAGGCACTGGATCGCGGCGAGTCCGTACTGGGCACTTGCGTTGGTGGACACGAACGCGGCCTCGTCGACGGGCTTGAGCACGGCGGAGCCGCCGACCCGCACGGAGCGCCAGTTGAGGTTGCGCGGGTAGCCGGCGTGTCCGGTGTAGAACTCCTGCCAGGCGCGGGCCGCGAGCGCCTCGTTGCCGGTCTTCACGGCGGCGTACGCGGTGAGCCGGGAGTGCGCCTGGCGCAGGTTGAGGTTGCCGAACGACTGGCCGGTCTCGGCGATCTGCTCGGCGGCGGTGCCGTTGTACAGCCGGCAGTACTGGAGCCAGGCGTCGGTGAACTCCGGCATGTCGACGAGGTCGATCAGCTCGCTGCACATCTCGACGAGGCCGAACACCGCGCCGAGCGAACCGACCGACACCACCGGCTGGGCCGGCGCGAACTCGCCGGTGTCGAGGTCGTAGAGGCCGCTGCCCTGGATGAACCCGTTGGGCATGGCGGCGATGGTGCGCGCCGTGTTGAGCAGCTTGGTGCGGGCGATCGGGTTTCCGCCGCGTTCCCACTCGGTGAGCCAGGCCGCCGCCAGGCCGCTCCAGTCGGTGCCGGTGCCGATCGACAGCGCGTGCGGGTCCGGCTCGTACGGCTCGGTGCGGATCTTGCGGATCGGGTCGAGCACCAGGAAAGTGCGGTCGGAGTCGACGAGGTCGCGCATGAGGTCGCCGACCCGCTCGTCGGCGGTGAGGAAGTAGTAGACGCGGCGGTACGCGGCGCTGCTGATCCGCAGCTGCTTGGCGCTGTCGGCCCAGTGCAGCACGCCGTGCCGGGTGCCGAGGTCGCGCCACTTGCCGAGGTGGTAGACGTCGACCTCGCCGGTGTGCCGGGTCATCGCCTCGGCGAAGCGGAACACGTCCGCGCGGCCGGAGCGCAGGTACTGGTACCACAGCCAGAGGTCGGGGGAGAGTTCCGAGTTGGCCCAGGCGTAGCCGCCGACGTCGTACCGCCACACGTGCCGGTCGGTGTCGTAGCTGTGCATGATGTCGCCGTAGTGCCAGAACCCGTACCAGGAGCGCTGGTCGACCTGCTTGCGGTGGTGGTCGAAGAGGAAGTCGAGCCGGTCCTCGATCTCGCGCCGGGCGTCGGTGCTCCGGTCGACCGGGCTCCAGTCGCCGAACACGCCGGCGGCGTGCAGGTGCTCCGGCGTGCTGACGACCAGCGGCGGCGCGGCGGTGGCGGCGGCGAGCTGGGCGAAGCGCTCGGCGGAGGGGGTGGCGTCGAGCGCCCAGAACGACAGCTCGGTGGTGCGCGCGATCCCGTACGGGGTGCCGAAGCCGGGCTCGTAGTCCTCGTACGTGATCTCGAGGCCTTCGAGCTGCTCCGGGTAGGTGTCCTGGCCCATGCCGTCGTGGTAGAACCGCAGGTCCATCGGGGTGGCGTCGGGCGACCACAGCCAGGCGGTGACCTCGGCGTGCTCCCCGGCCGCGCCGCGGACGTCGAGCTGGGTCGGGTGCAGCTGCCAGAAGTCCTTCATGCCGAACGCGAGCCCGCCGGAGACGCCGCCGGCGTAGGCGAGGCCGCTGGCCCGTCGCCCGGTGTCGACCTGCACCCAGCCGTGCCCGGCGCTGGTCCGCTTGCGGATGTCGAAGCAGCCGTCGGCGAGCTGCCGGAGGCTGTAGTCGCCCCAGGCCGGGATGAGGTGCAGCCGGCTGGTCACCCGCTGGTCCCATGTGGACGGATCCGGGAGGGGCCGGCCGGCGATCTGCGCCTGGCGCACGGCCGCGCCGGGATCGCGGCGCAGGCCGGTGATGCCGCGGACGGCCTCGCCGAGCACACCGTCGCCGTCGCCGGCGAACCGCACGTGCCGGTCGTAGAGCTGGTCGGCCATCGGCACCCGGAACCGGACGCCGAGGCCGCTGATGAAGTCCTTCTTCTCGTTGCCGTCGAAGACGAAGGTGTGCACCATCCGGATGCCGTCGCTGCCCGCGTAGAGGTAGAACCGCACGGTGAACGGCAGCCACTCCCGGCGGCCCTTGTCCGCGCGGTGCTTGCCTTCGACCCGGACGACCGCGCGGACCGGGCCGCTCTGCTCGACGGTCACCTTGTGGATCTCGCTGGTGAACCGCTCGGTGTGCACCGTGGCCGGGGCGTCGTCGGCGTCGTCCTTGCGCAGGCACACGAGCGTGCCGTGGGTGGCGACGGTGCGGTCGCCGCGGACGATCTCGCGCACGAGCACCCGGCCCTGGCGGGCGAACACGCAGCGGATGGCGCCGGTGTCGACCTCCACCTCGCGGCGGGTCTCGGTGACCTTCAGGGGAGCGGCCGGCGCGGCCGGGGCGCCGGGGCGCAGCGTGTATCGCTCGGCGGGCGGGACGCCGGTGCCGATCGCGTGGGCGGTCCACTTGACGCTGCCGTCCGGCCAGAAGCCGATCGGCCACGACTGCACGGGCACGGCCGCGCCGTCGGCCGTGGCCAGCGACAGCTCCTGGCCGCGGGCGAGCGTGCCGCGCGCCCAGGGCACGCCCCAGGTGGAGCCGACGAGCGCCGAGGGGGTGCCGCCGTCGAGCCAGCGCAGGGGCACGTCGGCCGGCTCGACCGCGGCGAGGGTCTCGGCGGTGGCTCCGGCGGGCGCCGCGGCGGCCGGGCGGGTGAGAGGCAACTGGGACGCGGCGCCGGCGATCGCCGCGCCCATCAGCAGGCTGCGCCTGGGCAGCTGGGGCATGGCGCACTCCACTTCGTGGGGGTGGAAAACGCTTACTATGACCATGCAGGTAACCAGGAGTGCTGACAGCTGTCAATACCTACTTGTACCTGCTTGATCCGCTGCCGGAGGCTCGTCTAGGCTCGTGCGCATCGCTACAAACGTTTTAACAAGGCTGCCGCCGGTCGACCCCCCGCTGTCGCCGTACACCGGGTGGACCCGCGCGCACTGGGAGGCGCTCGCCGACCACCTGCTCGACGCGGTGGTGCCCTACGCGACGCCCGGCTTCGCGCGGTTCCGCCTGCCCGGCCGGCCCAGCATCTCCGGGCTGGCCAGCGACGGCCTGGAGGGGTTCGCGCGCACGTTCCTGCTGGCCGCGTTCCGGATCGCCGGCGCCGGGGGCGAGGTCGCGCCGTCCCTTCTGGAGCGCTACGCCGAGGGGCTGGTCCACGGCACCGACCCCGGGCACCCGTACGCGTGGCCGGTCGCCGCCGACTGCTCCCAGCAGATCGTCGAGGCGGCCTCGATCGCCGTCGCGCTGCACGAGACCCGCCCGTGGCTCTTCGACCGGCTCGACCCCGGCGAGCGTGAGCGGGTGGTGGCCTGGCTCGACGGCTTCGCCGGCAAGCGCACCTGGCAGAGCAACTGGGTGCTGTTTCCGGTGATGGTCCAGCAGTTCCTCGCCGGCGCCGGTGGGCCGCACGACCCGGCCGCGGTGGAGGCTGGGCTCGACCGGATCGAGCAGTGGTACGTCGGCGACGGCTGGTACACCGACGGCGACGGCCGCAGCTTCGACTACTACGCCGGCTGGGCGCTGCACCTCTACCCGCTGCTGTGGGCCCGGATGTCCGGCGACGAGGCGCGCGCCGCCCGCTACCGGGAGCGGCTGCGGGTGTTCCTCGACCAGTACCAGCACATGTTCGCGAGGGACGGCGCGCCGGTCCACCAGGGACGGTCGCTGTGCTACAGGTTCGCCGCGGTCGCTCCACTGTGGCTGGGCGAGCTGTTCGACGCGACCCCGCTGCCGGCCGGCCGCACCCGGCGGATCGCCAGCGGGGCGCTGCGCCACTTCGTCGAGCGGGGCGTGCCCGACGAGCGCGGGCTGCTCAGCCTCGGCTGGTACGACCGGTTTCTGCCGTGCGTCCAGCACTACTCCGGGCCGGCCTCGCCGTACTGGGCCAGCAAGGCGTTCGTCGGCCTGCTGCTGCCCGCCGACCATCCAGCGTGGACGGTGCGGGAGGCGGCCGCGCCGATCGACGAGGGCGACCGCGTGGTCGCGATGCCCGGCCCCGGCTGGCTGGTGCACGCCACGCGGCACGACGGGATCGTCCGGCTGGTCAACCACGGCAGCGACCGGGCCCGCCACATCGCGCCCGAAGGGCTGGAAGACCCGCACTACGCGCGGTTCGGGTACGCGTCGCACGCCGCGCCCGAGGCCGGCGAGGACTCCCGCGTGCGGGCGGTCGACGGGCACCTCGCGGTCATGGCCCCCGACGGCACCGTCTCCCGGCGGCGCCGGATCGAGCCGGTCGCCGCGCACGACCGCTTCGCCGCGTCGGCCTATGTGGACAAGACGCCGGAAGGCCCCGTGCGGGTGGTCACGGCCTCGGTCGCGCGCGGGCCCTGGGAGGTGCGGGCGCACCGGGTCACCGCGCCGGCCGGCCGCACGGTCAGAGACGGCGGCTACGCGCTGGCCGGCTCGCGCCCGCCGTCCGTCCACACCGGACCCGGCTGGGCTCGGGTGAGCCGGCCGGACGGGCTCTCCAGCGTCGTCGTCGGCCTGCACGGGCTGGGCGGCGCCGCGGTCGCCCCGGCGGTCGACGCGAACGCGTACGGCGTCCGCTCCGCCACGCCGTACCTCACCGGGCCGCATCCCGGCGGGAGCGCGGTCTTCGTCTCGCTTGTGGCACTGACCGGTGACCGGGTCGAACCGGCCGCGCTGGCCGACGCGTTCGCCGTGGCGGTCGACGGCGACACGGTCACCGTGACGTATCCGGACGGGGAGCGGGTCGAGGTCGCGCTCGGCGACACGCCGTCCTACGCACGCCATCCGGCCGGCGGCGGCACGCCGGTCCGCTGGTCCGCGGGTTGACACCGCCCGGTGTTTCTGTAACCGTTTTCTGCAAACTTGCCGAGGGAATGGGGGACGATGGCGCGGCAGGCGAGCGATCCCGCGGACCGCCGGCGGTCCACGATCCGCGAGGTCGCCGACCGGGCCGGCGTCTCCGTCGCCACCGTGTCCCGGATCCTGACCGGCAGCTACCCGGCCGCCCCGGCCACCCGGGCCCGGGTCATGCGCGCCGTCCGCGATCTCGACTACGTGGCCAACGCGCACGCCCGCGCCCTGGCCGGCACGCCCAGCAAGAGCGTCGCCATCGTGCTCAACTCGGTGATCTCGCCGCACTACGCGCACGTCGCGCAGGGCGTGGAGACCCAGGCGGCCGCCGAGGGGCGGCTGTGCCTGGTCGGCACCACCGGCGGCGACCCGGAGCGCGAGCTGGCGATGGTCAAGTTCATGCGCGAGCAGCACGCCGAGGCGGTCATCCTCGTCGGCAACGTGGTCGCCGACGACAAGTACCGGGAGCGCATGAGCCAGTACGCGCACGCGCTGGCCGCCATCGGCTCCTGCCTCGTGCTGTGCGGCCGCCCGCCGCTCGGCCCCGACGTGCCCGCGGTCGTGGTGGAGTACGACAACGCGGGCGGCGCCTTCGCGGCCACCAGCCACCTGCTCTCCGCGGGCCACGAGCGGATCCTCTTCCTCGGCCGCCGCCCCGGCTACACCACCGCGGAGGGGCGGCTGGCCGGATACCGGCGGGCGCTCGACGCGCACCGCGTGCCGCACGACCCGGCGCTGGAGGTCGAGGGCACGATGGAGTGGCACGAGGGCTACCGGATGATGAAGGCGCGGCTGGGCGACGGCCCGCCGGACTTCACGGCGGTGTTCTGCCTCAACGACCTGATCGCCGGCGGCGCGCACAAAGCGTTGCGGGAGCGCGGTCTGCGGGTGCCCGACGACGTGTCGATGGTCGGTTTCGACGACCTGCCGCCGTCGCTCGACCTCGACCTGACCACCGTGCACCTGCCGCACGAGGAGGTCGGGCGCACCGCCGTGCGGCTCGCGCTGGAACACGAGACCCGCGGCGGCACGCCACCCCACGTCACGCTGGGCACCCACCTCGTGGTGCGCGACTCGGTCCGCCCCCGCCTGCCCTGACCGACCCGAGGCCGGTCGGGGTAACCGTTACACGAGCCGTTTCCGAGGAGGTCGACCGTGCCGGACCGCCCCGCCGCGGCGCTCGCCATGCAGGACTGGGCGCTGTCCGGACTGTTTCCGCCCGACCTGCTGGAGCGGCTGCGGACACTGCTGCGGCTGCCGCCCGGCCCGGCGCTGACGTCGTTCGGCACGGCGGAGGCGGGCGCCGCCCTGCGCGAGGCCGAGGTACTGGTGACCGGCTGGGGCTGCCCGCGGATCGACGCGCAGGTGCTCGCCGCGGCGCCCCGCCTGCGCGCCGTCGTGCACGCGGCCGGCTCGGTGAAGCGGCACGTCGACCCGGTCGTGTTCGCGCGCGGCGTCGCCGTCTCCTCGGCCACCCGGGCCAACGCGGTGCCGGTCGCCGAGTACACGGTCGCCGCGGTCGTGTTCGCGGCCAAGCGGGTGCTCACCCGGGCGCACTGGTACGCCCACGACCGCGCGGCCGGCGACTGGCGCTCGGGGGCCGGCACCGGGCTGTACGGGCGGACGGTCGGCGTCATCGGCGCCTCGACGATCGGCCGGCTGGTGCTGGAGCGGCTCCGCGCGTTCGACGTCCGCCCGCTGGTCGCCGACCCGTACCTGACCGCCGCGGAGGCCGAGGCGCTCGGGGCGGAGCTTGTCGACACCGACGAGCTGTGCCGCCGCGGCGACGTGGTGACCGTGCACGCGCCCGCGCTGCCGGAGACCCGCCACCTGCTCGACGCCCGGCGGCTGGCCCTGCTGCCGGACGGCGCGACCGTCGTCAACACCGCCCGCGGCTCGCTGGTCGACACGGCCGCGCTCACCGACCACTGCGCCAAGGGTCGGATCGACGCGGTGCTCGACGTCACCGAGCCTGAGCCGCTGCCGGTCGACCACCCCCTGCTGCGCCTGCCGAACGTGTTGGTCACCCCGCACCTGGCCGGGTCGCAGGGCAGCGAGCTGCGCCGGCTGGGCGACTTCGCGGTCGCGGAGGTGGGCCGTATCGTGCGCGGCGAGCCGCTTCTGGGGCTGGTGCGGGCAGACCAGCTGCACCGCATCGCCTAGACTGCGGGCGCGATTGACCCGCATCAAATGGGTGATGCCGCGGCGCACAACGAATTGCGCATTGCCTGGGGCAAAGAAGATCGCTAGGTTGCTGTTGTTCACGCTCACGTGAAAATTTTTCACCACGAGTGAAGAAACTGTCGGCCAGCGCGAGAAGAGCGATGTCGCACACCAGCTTATTCGTCGGGAGACTCGGCGTGCGGGTCCAGATGGATGGCCCTTTGGCGGCCATCGACGGGCTCCTGACCTGGCAGGAGTTCGAGTCCACGCTCGCCGCGATCGTGGGCGGGCCGGTCGCGCTCGCCGAGCGGAAAATCGCCGTCGAGCGCGACGGCGAGCGCGGCACCGTGGTCACTTACGGACATCTGACCGACGGCTCGGCCGCATTGTTGCGCCAGGTCCTTTCGCGGACATAAATAGGCAGGACTCTTAACCGGACACCCAGTTTGGGAGGGGACGAGCGGGGAAACATCGCGCGTGTAGATATCTCGATCCCGGGAGTCCGCCATGCGCGTGTTCGCCATGCTCCTCGCCATCGGCGCGACGCTGTTCGTCGCACCCTCCGCCGCGCCGCCCGGCACCGCGAAAGCCGCGCTGGCCGGTGCCGCGCCCGGCGCCCCGGTAGCCGCGCCGGCCGGTGCCGCGCCCGGCGCCCCGGGAGCCGCCGAGGACTTCCTGCCGGCCGACAAGTCCGGCTTCGGCACCGCGACCGCGACCGGCAGCCGGGTCTGGCTGACCGTGCAGAAGGCGGGCGGCCTCGGCGAGGTCTTCTACCCCGACCTGAGCACGCCGAGCGCCCGGCTGCTCCGGTTCGCCGTCGCGGACGGCCGCCGCGCGGTGGCCGCGAACGACGCCGCCCGGGTCCGCACCGAGCTCGTCGACGACCGCGCGCTCGTCTACCGGCAGACGTTCACCGAGCGGACCGGCCGGTGGCGGCTCACCGCGACGTACGTGACCGACCCGGCCCGCGCCACCGTGCTCACCGAGGTCCGCTTCACCGCGTCCGACCGCCGCCACTACGACGTCTACGCGCTCTACGACCCGGCCTTGGCCAACACCCGCCATGACGACACGGGCCGCACCGAGGGCGCCGCGCTCGTGGCCACCGACGGCGCCGCGGCGAGCGCCCTCGCCGGCTCGCCCCCGCTCGCGGCGACCTCCAGCGGCTACCGCGGGACCAGCGACGGCTGGACCGACCTGCTCGCCGACGGCCGGCTCGACCACCGCTACGCCAGCGCCCCGTCCCCGGGCAACGTGGTGCAGACCGCGCGGCTGCGCCTCGGCGGCGGCGGGCGGGCCACCCTCGCGCTCGGCTTCGGACCGGACGCCGGCGCCGCGCTGACCGCCGCCCGCGGGTCGCTCACCGCCGGCTTCACCGCCACCATGCGGGGGTACGCCGCGGGCTGGCACCGGTACCTCGCGTCGCTCCACACCCCGCCGGCCGTGCTCGACGGCGCGGAGCAGCGGCGGCTCTACCGGGTGTCGGTGATGGTCCTGGCCGCCGGCGAGGACAAGACCCACCGCGGCGCCTACGTGGCCTCGCCGAGCATGCCCTGGGTGTGGGGCCGCGACGACCCGTCCGGCCCGTACCACCTCGTGTGGTCCCGCGACCTCTACCAGATCGCCACCGCGCTCATCGCGGCCGGCGACGTCGCCGGCGCGGGCCGCGCGCTCGACTACCTCTTCACCGTGCAGCAGAAACCGGACGGCTCGTTCCCGCAGAACTCGCGCGTCGACGGCACCCCGGTCTGGGAAGGCCTCCAGCTGGACGAGGTGGCCTTCCCGATCGTGCTGGCCCACCAGCTCGGCCGGACCGACGCGCGGTCGTGGGACCACGTGCGGCGCGCGGCGGACTTCCTGCTCGGCGCCGGCCCGGTCACGCCGCAGGAGCGGTGGGAGAACCAGTCCGGCTACTCGCCCGCCACCATCGCCAGCGAGATCGCCGCGCTGGTCTGCGCCGCGGACATCGCGCGGGCCAACGGCGACAGCGCGGCCGCGGACCGCTACCTGGCGACGGCCGACGAGTGGCAGTCGCAGGTGAAGTCGTGGACCGTGACCACCACCGGCCCGTACTCGTCCGGCCCGTACTTCCTGCGCCTCACCAAGGACGGAAACCCCGACGCCGGCACCACCTACACGATCGGCGACAGTGGACCGTCCAACGTGGACCAGCGGCGGGTGGTCGACCCGAGCTTCCTCGACCTGGTGCGGCTCGGCGTCCTGCCCGCCGACGACCCGGCCGTCGTCAACACGCTGCCGGTCATCGACGCCCAGCTCGGCGTGCGCACGGCGCGGGGCCTCTACTGGCACCGGGCCTCGTTCGACGGGTACGGCGAGAAGCGCGACGGGAGCCGCTGGGAGTTCGGCCTGCCGGACGACTCGCGGATAACGCTGGGCCGGGCGTGGCCCCTGCTCAACGGCGAGCGCGGCGAGTACCAGATCGCCGCCGGGGACAAGGCCGGCGCCCGCCGGCAGCTGGCGGCGATGGCCCGCGCGGTCGGCCCCGGCTACATGCTGCCCGAGCAGGTCTGGGACCACCAGCCCCCGGCGACGTTCCCGGCCGGGACGCCGACGTTCTCGGCGACGCCGCTGACCTGGACGCACGCCCAGTTCGTGCGCCTCGCCCAAAACCTGGCGGCCGGCCGCGTCCTCGAACAGCCCGCCGTGGTCGCCGCCCGCTACACGTGAGCCCGCCCGCCGCGCTTCCAGAGGCCTCTCCGTGTCAGGGTCGCCGCCCGCCGTGGCATCACTTCGAGGCATATTTGCCCATGCTCGCGTCAGCGGGGGACCGTATGCTCCCGCGGGCACCGTTCCCGGCCGGCGGCTCGCCAGGGCGAGCCGAAATCCCCGGCCGTCCACTGCCAGCTCCGCGAGACAAGCCCCGAAGGGGTCTTCGCGGCCCGACCCCCGCGGTCCTGACGTAGCGTAAACCAGCTAAGGGGAGGAGATCGCGGTTGCTTTCCCGGATCGCCGATCCGGGAACAGGCATTGTGGACAAACGTCGACCGCCGCATGGCGTGTGAGCTCAAGCTAGCTGCCCCCGCCGGTTGCGCGCAGGGTGAGCGTGACCAACGGCGGACGGGTGAGGCCGCGGGAAATGCACCCCAAGAAAACGCTCCGCTGCGCTCCACGTTTCCCCGGGGGCCCCGCGCAGCGGTCTGGACCACGACGGACATCGCGGTAGCTCGAATCTCTGTCTAAATAGGGGGTCGAAGCCACCCCGACTCCGAAAGGTCTTAGAGTGCGGCGCGGCGGCGCCGGAGGAACGACTGCTCGGCGGTGTTGGCGGTGTGGGAGATCGCGGCGTCGTAGGCGGCCGCGGCCTCCGCTGTGCGGCCCAGGCGGCGGAGCAGGTCGGCGCGGGCGGCGTGGTAGACGTGGTAGCGGTCCAGGTCCAGCGCCTCCACGAGGGCGAGCGCGGCGGCCGGGCCGTCCACTTCGGACACCGCGATCGCCCGGTGCAGGGCCACGACCGGGGTGGGCGTCAGGGCCAGCAGCTGGTCGTACAACGCCAGGACCTGGCCCCAGTCGGTGGCCGAGGCCGCCGGCGCGTCGCTGTGCACGGCGTTGATCGCGGCTTGGATCTGATAGGGGCCGGGGCTGCCGCGGCGCAGGCAGGCGCGCACGATCGCCTGCCCCTCGGCGACGAGGTCCGGGTCCCAGCGGGTGCGGTCCTGTTCGGACAGTGGCACCAGGTCGCCGTCCGGTGTGGTGCGGGCGGCGCGGCGTGACTCGGTGAGCAGCATCAGGGCGAGCAGGCCCATGGCCTCCGCCTCGTCCGGCATCAGCTGGACGAGGACGCGGGTCAGCCGGATCGCCTCGGCGCACAGGTCGGCGCGGACCAGGTGCTCGCCGGAGCTGGCGGTGTGGCCCTCGGTGAAGACGAGGTAGAGCACGGCGAGCACCGAGCGCAGGCGGTCGGGGAGGTCCGCCTCGCGGGGCACGCGGTAGGGGATGCGCGCGTCCCGGATCTTGCCTTTGGCGCGCGAGATGCGTTGGGCCATCGTCGGTTCCGGCACCAGGAACGCTCTCGCGATCTCCGCCGTGGTGAGCCCGCCCAGCAGGCGCAGCGTCAGCGCGACCCGGGCGGCCGGCGCCAGTGCCGGGTGGCAGCAGGTGAAGATGAGCCGCAGCCGCTCGTCGTGCACGGGGCCCTCCTCGGTGGGCGGTTCGGCGGCGTGCAGCAGGGCGGCCTCGGCGTGCCGGTCCGCGCGGGTGGCCTCGCGGCGGAGGCGGTCGATGGCGCGGTTGCGGGCGGTGGTGACGATCCACCCCTGCGGGCTGGGCGGCGGCCCGGTCTCCGGCCAGCGCCGCACCGCCACCGCGAACGCCTCCTGGACCGCGTCCTCGGCGACGTCGATGTCGCCGAAGGCGCGGACCAGGACGGCGACCGCGTAGCCGTAGTGCTCGCGGAAGACCTGCTCGACCGACACGCTCAGTGCTCCTGGAACGGCCGGACCTCGATGTGCAGCGGCTTGACGATGGTGGCGAGGCGGCGGGCCCAGGCGAGCGCGGCGTCGAGATCCTCCGCCTGGATGATCGTGAACCCGCCGAGGTGCTCCTTGCCCTCCAGGTACGGGCCGTCCGTCATGAGCACCTCGTCGTCGGTGGCGCGCAGCACCGTGGCGGTGCTCGGGTCGTGCAGCCCGGCCGCGAAGACCCACGCGCCGGCGGCCTTCAGGTCCGCGTTGAGGGCGTCCAGCTCCCGCATGATCGGTTCGAGGAACTCGGGCGGCGGGGCTTCGCCGTCGGGCTGGTAGATGCTGAACAGGTACTGCTGCATCGTCGTGCTCCCTTCTTGTCCCATCCTGTACACGAACGACCCGGGACCACTTCGACACCGCTTCCGTGATTTCATCTGGACCGTGGTCCGGACTACCCCTCCTCGCCCCGTCGACGTCGTGGCGCTGTTTCCCGCGCTGGCGGCGCACGCGCGCTCGACGACGCGGCTGCACCCTCGCCCCGGCGCGCCGGCGGCTACGCACAGCTCCGTCGGCGGCCCGCTGCTGTGGCCCGCCGACGAGCCGTGGCCGCACTGCGACGACCCGCACGAAGACGTGAGCGACCCGGCGGACCCTGCGGCGGTGCGGCGGCGGCGCGCCATCCTGGACGCCGCCTGGCGCCGCACGCCGCGCGACGAGGACCTGCGGATCACCGACGCCGAGCAGGCCGAGATCGACGCGCTGGAGGAGGCCGAGGCGCCGGAGCTCGACGGACGGCCGGTCGCGATGGTGCCGGTCGCGCAGCTCTACCGGCGGGACACGCCCGGATTCATCGGCCCGGACGGCGCCGACCTGCTCCAGGTGCTGTGGTGCCCGCTCGACCACGCCGACCTGGAGTACTGCCCCCGCGTGGCGGTCCGCTGGCGGCGCGCGGCCGACGTCGCCACCGCCCTGGACGCGCCGCCCGAGCCGCTGGCCGCCGACGAGCACTACCTGCCCGTGCCGTGCGTGGTGCACCCGGAGCCGGTGGTCGAGTACCGGTACGGCGGCCTGCTGCCCGAAGACCTCGACGGCGAGATCGAGGAGTGGGAGGAGGAGGCGGAGCACTCGTACCAGTACGACCTGTCGATCGCCCCGGGCTGGAAGCTGGGCGGCTTCGCCTCCTGGCACCTGACCGACCCGTACCCGATGGACTGCGACGACTGCGGCACGCCGATGGAGCTGCTGCTCACCGCGGCGAGCAGCGAGTGGGACGGCGGCAGCGGCAGCTGGCGCCCGGTCGAGGACGCGGCCGAGCCGGAGACCGACGCGCTCTTCGGCCCGAGCGAGCCGACCGGTGTCCAGATCGGCCGCTCGTACTCACTGTGGGTCTTCTACTGCCCGCGCTCCTTCGACCACCCGGTCAAGACGGCGATGCAGTAGGCGGCGGGGTCGGCGGCGGCGTCGACGGGATCAGGGTGGCCGACGGGCCGCGGGTGGCGTTCCAGGCGGCGTCGTAGGCGACCACCCACACCTGGTTGGGCATCGTCCCGGGCGACGACACGGTCGCGCTGGTCACGCCGCCGGGCACGATCGCGCGCACGCGCACCTCGTCGACGTTGAACGAGTGCACCACGTGGTACTCGACGATCCCCGTGTCGTCGGTGGCGGGTGCCCAGCTGACCAGGGTGCCGCTCGCCGTGCCGGTGACCACGGGCACGCCCGGCGCCGTGGGCGGCACGGTGTCGCCTGGCACGCGCGGGACGGTGGGCGGGTGCGGGAAGCTGACCCGCGGGCCGAAGCCGCTCATGTTGCCGGCCGCGTCCACGGCGCGTACCGAGAAGTGGTAGCTGGCGCCGGTGTTGCCCCCGATCGACAGCGTGACCGGCGCGTTGGTGGCGACCTGGCGCAGGAAGTGGTCCTCGTAGAACTGGCCGCCGAAGTAGATCAGGTAGCCGGTCACGCCGGTGTCGTCGGTCGAGGCCGGCCAGGTGATCGTCGCGGTCGTCGGGGTCACTTCCAGCAGCTCGGGGCGGCCGGGCAGGGACGGTGCCCGGGTGTCCTGGACGGTGTCGACGGTGACGTCGTCGAACGAGGCCGCCGCCCGCTCGGTGAACAGCGCGACCGCGCCCGCCGCGAAGGTGGCGTCGGTGGCGGTGAGCGTCGCCGCGCCGACCGTCGCCTGGAGCCGGTCGCCCTCGACGCGCAGGCTCAGGTCGTACCACCGGCCGGTGCGCACCGGCAGCGTCGCGGTGGCCAGCACGGTGCGCCGCCCGGCCGCCACGCGGGCCAGTTCCACGCGGTCGCCGGGGCGCAACGCCAGCGTGTACCCGCCGGATGTGGTGGACCGGGCGACGATGCCGGCGGCGGCCCACGGACCGGACAGGGAGGTGGGTTTGACCCGCGCGGAGAGCGTGTAGCCCGCCCAGCCGGCCTCGCCCGCGGTGGCCCGTGCGGACGTGGCGCCGGAGCGCGACTGGCGCAGGACGCGCGAGCCGTCGGTGGAGACGCCCCACCGGCCGCCGGTGAGCTGCCAGCCGGCGGAGCCGCCGTCCTCGAAGTCGTGCGCGAAGACCACCGTGGCGGCGGCGCTCTCCGCGACGGCGACGGCGGTGCCGGTCAACAGCAGGGCGGCCGCCAGCCCTGTCCACATGCGACGCATGCCGACACCCTAGGTGTGGCATCGACAACTGACAATGCATCCGTCCTTGGTCATCGCCGCGTGGGCCCATTTGTTCCGGTACCTGTTACTCGGCTCTGACCGGGTCGAGTCCGCGCACCTGGTCCGTCACGGCCGTCAGGAGGGCGGTCAGCGCGGGAGCGGGCGGAATGTCCCGCGTGACGGCGACAAGGCGGCGCCCGAGGGCGGCTTCGGCGACGTCCCGGATGGCGACAGCGGGGTCGCCGGCCGGCAGAGCCAGTGGCGGCATCAGGGCGACCGCCGCCCCGGCGCGGACGAGTTCGAGCTGGACGTCGGCGTCGCTGGAGCGATGCCGCAGGTCGGGCTCGTAGCCGCCGAGGGAGCGGCAGGTCCCGACGACCATGGCGTGGTGACCGGTGCCCTCGGCGGACGCGGTCCAGACGTCGGATCGCAACGCGGCGACCGCGACGGCTCCTCCGGGCCGGGCCAGCGGATGTGCCGCCGGCAGCACGACCTTGATCGGCTCTTCGAGCAGGACCGTGAAGCGCAGCCCGGCCGGGCGGGGGCGGGGATGGCCGTCGTACTCGTCACCGATGACCAGGTCGACCGCGCCCAGCCGCAGGCCCGGCAGCGACTGCTCGAGCTCCAGCTCGAAGATCTCCATGCGCACCCGGGGGTGGTCGACCGTCATACGGGCCAGTGCCGGGACCAGCAGGCGCCGGGCGGCCGACTGGAGTCCACCGGCGCGCACGGTGCCCCGGATGTCGCCGCCCAGCGCCGCCAGGTCGGCCTCCGCCGTCTCGGCGGCCGCGAGCAGCACGCGGGCGTGCCGGGCCAGGAGCTGTCCGGCGTCGGTGAGCCGCACGCCCCGCCCGGCCTTGACGAGCAGGGCGGCGCCGACCTCCTTCTCCAGCAGCGTGAGCTGCTGGGAGACCGTGGAGGGGCTGTAGCCCAGAGCCGCGGCGACCGCGGCCAGGGTGCCGCGCTCCTCGAACTCCCGGAGGAAGCGCAGCCGCCGAAGGTCCAGCGTGACCATGCGAGAATCCTAACGAGTTGCCTCCATGAATCATCGCTGGACCCGACGAGTAGGGCCGCTGATCCTTGGAGCGTGGGTCCCGCACTGTGTCTTCTGTCCGCGGCGTGCTTCGGCGCCATGGCGATCTTCGGCAAGTTGGCCTACGACGACGGCGTCTCGCCCGGGGCCCTGCTGCTGGTGCGCTTCGGCCTGGCCGCGGCCCTGCTCTGGGCGGTCCTGCTCGCGCGGCCGGGCCTTCGCCGTACGGAGCCGAGTCCGCGCCAGGTCGAGGCCGCGGAGCCGGGCCCGCGCCGGGTCGAGGCCGCGGGATCGGACCGGCGCGGGGTCGCGGCCGCCGCCCCGGACCGGCGTCCGGGCGAGGCCGCCGGCCGGCCGGCGGTGACGCGCGGCCGGGCACTGGCCACCGCCGTCGGGCTGGGGGCCATCGGTTACGCCACGCAGGCGAGCCTGTTCTTCTCGTCGCTGGAACTCATGGACGCCTCGCTGCTGGCGCTGATCCTCTACACCTACCCGGTCCTGGTCACCGTGGCGGCGGTGCTGCTCGGCCGCGACCGGCTCACCGGTGGACGTGGCGCCGCGCTGGCGGCCGCGTCGGGCGGGACGCTGCTGGTCCTGCTCGGCGCTGGCGGCGGGAGCTTCCACCCGCTCGGTGCGCTGCTGGCCTTCGGGTCCGCGGTCACCTACACGGTCTACATCCTGGTCGCCGACACCGTCGTGCACCGGCTGGCGCCGGTGGTGCTCTCCACCCTCGTGATGACCGGCGCCGCCGGCACCCTCGGCGGCCGCGCCCTGCTCACCGGCGGCGTCGACCTGGGCTTCGGGTGGCGGGGATGGTTCTGGCTCGTCTGCATCGCGGTGGTCTCCACCGTCGTGGCGATGCTGGCCTTCTTCGCCGGCCTGAAGCGGACCGGTCCGTCGACCGCCGCCATCCTGTCCACCTTCGAACCCGTGGTCACCACCGCGCTGGCCGCGCTCACCCTCGGCGAGATCCTGACCCCGGTGCAGCTGGCCGGCGGGGTGCTGGTCCTGTCCTCCGTCGCCGTCCTCCAGCTCCGACCCACCCCAAGCGCGCTGGCGGTGAAGCTGGACTGGTGACACCCGGTCTATTGTGGACGAGGCGCACGCCCCGCGGGACGCGCGCCTTTCCGGGGTCAGGCTCGCGGGCGGATCACCGGCGACAGCGTGGCGGCGAACGGCTCGGGTGCGTCGACGAAACCGGTGTGGTCGCCCGGAAACATCACGACCTGGGCGTCCAAAGTGGACGCCAGCGCGCGGGACGCGCGGTCGCAGAGCTGGCCGGCCGAGTCCTCACCGATGCCCACCACGACGCGCGCGCCGCCGGCGCGCAGCGCGGCCGGGTCCGGGCGCCAGAACGTGCTCGCACGCACCTCGTGTGCGAACCAGCGGCGCTCGTCGGCCACGTGCCGCGGGTCGCGCTCGCCCCCGAACATCGCCTCGAGCGCGCCCTCGGGCAGGTCGATGCCGGCCTGGGCGAAGAACATCCGCCAGGCGCCGAGCGGGTCGCCGGCCAGGTACCTCGCGATCATCTCGTCGGTGCCGGCGGCCAGGGTGTCGCGGTCGGGCAAGAGGTCGGCCAGCGGCGGCTCGTGAGCGACGACCGTGTGCACCGTCTCCGGGTGGGCCTGCGCCAGCGCGAGCACCGTGCATGCGCCGCCGCTGGAGCCGAACACCGCGGCAGGCCCGCCGCCGACGTGGGTGAGCAGGGCGGCGAGGTCGCCGGCCCGCAGCTCCGGGGTGGACTCCTGCTCGGGGTCGGCGAGCGGGCTGCGGCGGATGCCGCGCGGATCGGTGGTGAGCACCATGTGGTCGGCGGCGAGCAGGTCGGCGAGCGGGGCGAACGCGTCGGCGTCCATCGGCGCGCCGACCAGGGCCACGAGCGGCCCGTCGCCGCGGATCTCGAAGTGCAGGGTGGCGCCGGGCACGTCCAGCGCGTGGGTGGCGGTCGAAGTCGTCATGCCCTGATCCTGGCCCCGCCGCACCGCCCGGATCCAACACCCGCAACGCCAAGATCTACACATCTGGGGCGTTAATCGGGGTCCGCGTCAAGAAAGCGCACCGCCTCGTCGTCGCCGGCCTGGCGGTGCTCCTGGTCGCGGCGGCTGAGCGGCCCCGCCCGACCGTCCTTTCCGGACGGACCGGACTACCGCTGGGTCGCCTCGTTGTACGTCTCCAGCGGCAACGTCGACGGACTCGCCTCCCGCTCCGCCTGCTTCGCGGTCGTCGCGGGCGGCACCGGCCGCTCCCGCGCCAGCAGGCCCTTGCCGAGCGCCGTGACCGTGGCGATGATCGCGACGTTGAGGGCGGCGTCCCAGTTGAAGGTCGTCACGTCGAAGACACCCGCCGCGGCGATGGAACCGGCCAGGGAGGCGAGAAACGTCTTCGCCAGGCGCACCAGCAGGTCCGGCCAGAAGGACAGGTCGGTGATCCGGCCGACGTACTGCAACACCGTCAGCAACGCCGACGACACCGCCGCGCTGATCGCGACCGTGATGGCGTACCGCCACGGCAGGTTGGCGACGGTGCTCGCGGTGCCGCCCGCGAGGAGCGTCGCGAAGAACACCTGCCCGGCCGACCAGCCGGCCCGTTCGAGGATATCGAGCAGGACGGCCTTGACCTTCTCCTTGCTCCACGCCATCGGTCTTACCTTTCGAGGGGGGAAAGATGCTCCTATGTGTACAGGATCCCGGCGGTGGCGTAAGGCGGGCTATCACCCGTTCGGGCGCGGCCACGATGCGAGCTGTCGCCGCACGGCCCCACCCGTGTCACATCCGGCCTTGTCGCGCCCACCCCGTGCTGTCGAGCTGCCCCGTCTGTGCGAGCAGGTCGACAGCCCTCCGAGGTTGATGGCCGCCGGGATGGCACCTCCCCGTCTCGCGGCCTGCGGGCCGCGGCACATACCGACTCCGGGAGCGCGGTCGGGGTCGGCGCGCTTGGCCACAATGCACGGTCAGACTCGAGACAGATTTTCCCAGGTCCGCGTCAGCTGCGGACCGTATGCTCCCGCGGGCACCGCTCCCGGCCGGCGGCTCGCCAGGGCGAGCCGAAATCTCCGGCCGTCCACTGCCGGCTCCGCGGGACAAGCCCCCACCTACGACATCCTGACGCGGCGTCACCAGCGTCGGGGGTCGGGCTTGAGATCTAGGAGACTTCGGGTTGATATAGCGGCGTAACTCTCCAAGATCTGGCATCGGACGCCGTTCACATCGCAGTGGCGGTTACTCGCGGTGACGGCGCCTCTGTCGGGTCTGGTGCCCGTCGACTCGGCACGCGGCATTGTGGACAAACGGACCGTGCGCGAAAGGTCTCTAGAGGGGGAGGCGGGCGATCGCCCGCTCGGTGAGGCTGCCCAGCCAGAGGGTGTCGCCGTGCTGGCGGACGCCGGTCACCATCACGTAGCGACCGGCCGGGCCGTGGATCGTGCGCAGCACCCGGCCGTCGCCGTCGACGCGGGCGACGATGCTGTACGGCATCGGTTGGGGTTGTAGGCGGGTGGGGAGGATGGCGGCCAGCCGCCGGATCGCCGGGTGGGGGAGCAGGCGTTCGGCGATGGGCACGCGGGGGCTGGCCAGCGCGACCCAGTAGGTGCCGTCGCCGGCCGACGACATGTTGTCCGGGTAGGCGGGCAGGTCGCCGAGGTGGGTGACCGTCGCGTCCGGCAGGGACAGGCGGACGAGTTGGTGGGCGGCGGTCTCGCAGACCAGCAGCGCGGACTCGTCGGGGGTGAGGGCGGTGCCGTTCGGAAAGTGGAAGCCGGTCGCGACGACCTCGGTGGTGCCGGCGGCGGGGTCGTAGGCGAGGACGCGGCCGTTGGGGCGGTGTTCGAGCAGGTCGCGGCGCCAGTGTGAGACGGGGAAGCGGTTGGAGCTGTCGGTGAAGTAGACCGTGCCGTCGCGGGCCACGGCGGCGTTGTTGCACAGCAGGATCGGGGTCCCGCCGGCGGAGCGGGTCAGGTCGGTGATGGCGCCGTCGCCGGTGATCCGGAGCAGGCCGCGGTAGGCGTCGCAGACGATCAGGCTGCCGTCGCGCGGGTCGAGCTCGATGCCGAGGGGGCGGCCGCCGGTGTTGACCAGGCGTTCGGGTGCGGCGCCGGGCGGGAAGCGCCAGATCCAGCCGTCTTCGGTGCCGGTCACGATCCGGCCCTCGGGGTCGGCGACGACGTCCTCCGGGCCGCGGGCGCCGCCGGGCACGGCGAGGATGTCGGCGGTGTCGAGGCCGGTGTCGGCCGGCGCCCACGGGCCGGTGAGGGGCGGCGGGGTGGTGGCCGGCAGCTTCGCCGGGCGGATCAGCCAGGGCGCCGGTGGGCGGGGGACGGCGTTCATTTGGACTCGCTTCCGAAGACCATGTCGAAGTCGCGCAGGGCGAGCGTGAGCAGCGGGCGGCGGCCGGCGAGGTAGGCAAGCGGGCCGGCTGGCGCCACCTGCCAGGTGGCCTTCGCGAGGCGGACGGCGGCGCGGGCGCGTACCGGCGAGACCTTCGCCCGGCCGGCGAGCTCCTGGATCACGGAGAACCGCGTGGGCCAGCGACCCGGCAGGCGCCGGCCCGTGGCGAGGTGGGCCTCGGCGATCCCGCCGGCTCGCGCCCGGGTCTCGGTGAAATCGAGCTCGGCCAGCTCCTTGGGGATGCCCCACAGCTCGCGGCCGCCGTCGCGGGACGCGGGACTGTCCACCCAGATGTCCACGATGGACACCAGCGGGCGGGCGGCCCGGCGGACGAGCACCGCCGAGAGTAGCTCCCGGTACTCCAGCACACCACCCGGGCCGTAGTCGACCCAGGCAGTGCCGACGAACCCGCGGCCGGCGACGGTGAGCGGCCGGGCCTGGGGCGGCGGCGGCAGCGCGGCACGCGGCACCATCCACAGCGACACGTACATCTGGCCGCGCAGGTGCCACGGCTCCGGCGGGTAGCTCACCCGTCCATGGTGCCCCACGGGTCAGGCGCTCACCTCAACGGTGGACCACGTGCGTGCCGGGCCGGTGCCCGGGCTGAGGTACGTGACGCCGGGACGGTTGTCGCGGCCGAAGAGCGTGCCGTCCGGCAGCTGACCCACCCAGTCCAGTCGGGGCGCGCCGGGTGCGGGGGAGTAGGCGCCACCGTCGAGGTATCCGGTCAGCTCCGGCCCGGCGAGCACCAGGAGGCCGCCACCGGCCGGCGCGACCGAGTAGGGCCAGTTGGCCTTCTCCTCGATCCCCCTGATGGGGTACGGCACCCAGGCGCCCGCCTCGAACCGCCACAGCAGCGGCAGCCCGGTGCCCTTGCGCGCGCTCGCCACGAGCCCGACGGGCGCGAGCCGGGCGGGTGCGAGCCGGGCGGGTGCGAGCCGGGCGGGCGCGAGGCGGGCGGGCGCCGCGGCGGCGTCCGCCTGCTCCTGGCCGGCCACGAGCCAGATGTCCCGGCCGTCCGCGGAGGTCACCACCCGGGCGTTCCAGACGGCGCGGCCCGGCTGGTCGGGGACCGGGAGCCGGGTGAACCCGCCGCCGGCCGAGCCGACCGCGGTGACGATCCGCCCACCGTCCACACCCGACAGCCAGATCCGGCCGTCGCGTCCGTTGGTCAGCGAGCGGGCCGCCGCCAGCTCCGCCGGCACATCCCGCCGCCAGCCGGTGCCGGCCGTCCAGTCCCGGACCGCGCATCGGCCACCGGACTCGGGGCAGTCGAGGTAGTACGTGCCGTTGGCCGAGTGGTACTCGACCGGCGTGCGTCCCCGGGCGTCGTAGGGGCGCGGCTGCCAGGAGGCGCCGGCGTCCCGCGAGACGTACCAGGAGTGCGGCTCGGCCAGCAGCACGACCACGTGGCCGCCACCGCTGTAGAGCTGGTGGTTCTTCGCCTCCGGACGCGGGTGCTCGCGCGGCCGCCAGGTGCGCCCGCCGTCCGCGGTGTGGAAGAGCCGCGCGTCGCAGAGCGTGCCGCAGCGGACGAAGAGCGCGTACCCGTGCCACGCGTCGGCGAACTCCACCGACACCGGCGCGTACCCCTCCGGCAGCCCGAGGTCGACCTTCACCTCCGCCAGCGGCGGCGGCGCGTGGCCGGGCGTCGTCGGCGCGGCGGCCGGCCGGCCGGTGTCCGCGTCGCAGGCGGTAGCCGCCGCCAGCACGGACAGGGACAGGGCGGTGCCGGCCAGGATGCGGCCCCAGTGATGCGCCATGCCGGTAGGAGCCGTGGAGGCGGCGGCGGGTTCCCGTCGCCGGTGAGGGTGCCGCCGGAGGGAATCGAACCCCCGCAGTCCGCATTAAAAGTGCGGAGCCCGTCCATCAGGCGCCGGCGGCGAAGAGGAGGGTGCCGGAGTCGAACCGGCAACGGTGTGACCCGCGACGGGTTAGCAACCCGCGTGCCTTGCCAATGGCGAACCCTCCGCGAGCCAGCGGCCGGACTCGGCGCCGCTCCGGGGGCGGGAATCGAACCCACGGGCCCCGCGTTCAAAGCGCGGTCACGGACGCCAACGCCGTACCCCGGAAGGTGGAGCGGTGTGGGTGGGCGGCGCCGGCGCGGGAGTGTCCCCGGCTAACTTCGCCGCCGCTGGCACTGGCCGGGCCCGCCGACGGAGGGCGTGCCCGCGAAACCGCACAGCGCGCAGCGCCGCGGTTTGGCGGTGGCTTGCCGCAACATGTCGGTGACTCCCCGGTCGGTGTGGTATCGACAATGACGGTAAGCCCGCGCCGGCAGCCGGCGCAACGCTTTTAGCCCGCCACCGTCCTATTCGGTCAGTACCGCGTATGCGCGCACCGGGAACGTACCGAAGCCGCGCACCCGGGGCGGTGCCGCGTGCAGGCGGGCGCCGGTGGGTGGGAGCTGGTCGAGCCCGGTGAGGTGTTCCAGCACCGGTATCCCGGCGGCGAGCAGGATCGAGTGCGCGGGGCGGGTGTCGCCGGCGACGCTGTCGATGTTGACGCTGTCGATGCCGACCAGCCGCGCGCCGGCCGCGGCGAGGGCACGTGCGCCGTCCTCGGTGAGGTACGGGGCGTCGGGCGCGCCGTACGCATCGGTGCCCCAGTGCCGGTCCCAGCCGGTGTGCAGCAGCACGGCGGCGCCGGCCACGCCGTACGGGGCGAGAGCCGTCGCGGTCACGCCCGGCTCAGCACTGCCGGTCAGCCGGACGAGCACGACCGGCAGGTCGGCGACCGCGTCCAGGGGTACGCCGGCCAGGTCGGTGCCGTCGGCGTACCGGTGGAAGGGGCTGTCGAGGTAGGTGCCGGTGTTGCCCACCATGCTGATCCGGTCGATGGCGAACTCGGTGCCGGGCGCGTAGCGGCCGCGCGAGTCGGCGCGCGTGAGGTGCGGGGTGATCTCCGGTCCGGGCAGGCCGGGGTAGGTGGTCATGCCGGCGGTGATGACGTGGTTGAGCTCCACGAGCCGGCCGGCTCGCCGCGGAGCCGCGTCGGCGGTGCGCAGGCCCTTGTGCGCCTCGGCGAGGACCCGCACGTCGCGCAGCCGCACCTCGCCGACCATGAGCAGGCCGAGCTCGCGGACGAACAGGTCGGCGAGCGCCTCCTCGGCGACGTCGGCGCCGGGGACGTCGAGCCGGAAGCCCCGCACTTGCAGCCCGCCGCCGTTGAGGAAGGTCACGTCGGCGTCGAAGGCCGCCCGGTACTCGGTCATGGGCCGATCATCCCCCAGAGACAGGTTCAGTAGTAGCGCACGCTGCTACATCCCGCCTTCAGCGGTGCTAAACGCGGGACCGCCGCCGGCGGATGCCGGCGGCGGTCCCTTTCGGAAAGTGGTGGGTTACGGCGCGGCGGCCGGTGGGGTCACCAGGACGGTGGCCCACTTGTTCTGGTAGCCGGGGTAGACCAGCCGGAACCCGACGCCGAACTCGACGTTGGCGTCGCCCGGGTTGCCGGTGCCGGTCAGGACTCCGCCGCCCAGGTCGATGCCGAACTGGCCGGTGGCCCGCTTGCCATCCTTGTTGACGATCCGCACGGTGTACGGCGCGCCGCCAACGGAGGGCACCACGACCGACGCGTCGGCGTCACGGAAGAAGAGCGGGTCCTCGGGGTCGAGGTCCGGCCGGTACTCGATGCCGGGGTACCAGCCCTTCGCGTCCGTGAAGCCCTTGACCGGGGCCTGCGGACCGAACCTGGTGCAGTATCCGCTGAACGGTTCGCCCGGCGCCTCGAAGCACTCCTTGAACGGGTACGTGTTGCCGAAGCCGAACGCCGCGTTCGAGGACTGCGGCCGCGACGGGAGGTTGTTGAGCGCCGACGGGTCCTTGTCGGCCGCCACGCCCTTGCGGCGGAGCGGGTCGAAGTGTGAGTCGACGATCAGCAGGCCGCCCTTGGCGCCGATGCTCGGCGGGTCGAACACGTTGTTGAGGACGTGGTTGAGGTTGCCGTAGCTGGTGTCGCGGTACCACACCAGCATGCCCGGCGCGTTGTACGGCACCCGGTCGACCTTCCACGCGCCGTCGCGCAGGTAGTTCGTGTTGTACGCGTACTTGAGGCCCTCGTCGAAGCCGTCGTGGTTGCGCCACTCCGCGAGGTAGTAGTGCGCGAACGAGAACTCGCCGGGCGAGATGCCCCAGCCGGTGCCCGTGGTGTTGGTGAACGTCTCGACCGTCGGCGTCCAGCCGTTGGTGCCGCTCTCGACGTCGTCGGACCACGTGGTGGTGCCGTCCGCGGTGACCGAGAAGTCGTCCGCGAACCAGCCGGTGTCCTCGAAGCCGGCGTCGGTGGCGTACCGCAGGCGCAGCTGGACGGTCTGGCCGGCGAAGGCGTTCAGGCTGACGTAGTCGTGCCGCCACTGCCCGCCGGTGGAGCCGGTGAGGCCGTACTTCTTGTCGCCGTAGTCGTGCATGCGGCCGTTCGGGTCGGCGTAGTCGTCGTCGGTGGAGACGAGGTTGCCCGCCGCGTCGAAGATCTTCTGCTCGGCCCACGTGGCGCCACCGTCGGTGGACACCTCGACGAAGCCGAAGTCCCAGTCCTCTTCGATCGAGTAGTTGTCCCACAGCCAGAACCGCACGTCGGTGCCGGTCGGAACCGCGATCTCGCGGGTCAGCCGCACGTCCGCCCAGGACTGGTCGTTGTTGGTCCACCACTGGTTGGCGCCGCTGTGCGGCGTGGAGAGGGTGACCTCCTTGGTGGGGAGGTTGACCCGCACGCCGTCCTCGGTGCCGACCGGGGTGCGCGACGTCTGTCCGATCTTGACCTTCGCCGGGTCGTCGCCGGGGTTGAGGATCAGCGGGTCGGCCCAGCCGAGCACGAACTTGTCCCACAGGCCCATGTGCGTCGGGATGCCCTGGAAGATCGGGCCGGTGTGCGATCCGGAGGCCATCAGGTCCCAGAAGTCCACATCGGAGTCACCACCGGACGCGGTGTCGTACCAGTCGGGCAGGCCGAGGTCGTGGCCGTACTCGTGGGCGAACACGCCGACGCCGGAGTCCTCGGGCTGGACGATGTAGTTGCTGATCTGGACGTCGGTACCCGGGACGGTGTGACCCGGCACGATGGCGGAGGAGTGGGCCCAGATCGCGTAGGGGCCCTGGGCGCCGCCGCCACCCGACTTGTCCTCACCGGCGTGCACGAGCACGAGGTGGTCGACGACGCCGTCCGGCTCGAGGACGTTGCCGTCGCCGTCCGCGTCCGACACGTCCTCGATGTCGTAGTCGGCCCACGGGAAGTCCGGGTTCTGGGCCGCGAGGACGTTCACCGCGTCGACGCCGAGCGCGCCGGGGCCGGAGGGGTTGTCCGGGTGCCCGTTCATGTCCTGGCTCGCGCCGGCCTCCCACACGCCTTCGGCGTTCTGCGTGCAGGTGTCCGCGCCGTACCACGCCTCGGAGTGCGGCACCGTCACCCACGGCGTCGCCTCACCGTCCACGGTGTACGCGCCCTTGGACATTTCCAGGTACATGTTGCTCATCGTGTACCCGCGCAGGTTGATGCCCTTCTTGCCGTCCGGGCCGCGCAGGTCGGGCCGCACCCGCTCGGTGATGCCGTCCTTTGTGTACAGCATGTCGTTGTACAGCTCCGGCGAGAAGTCGGGCACCCAGAAGCTGTTGTTGTCCGGGTGCGAGGCCTCGGCCGGGTTGGGGATGTTGTTGTGCAGCGGTCCATTTTGGACGTTGCCCGGCACGCAGTCCCGCTCGTTCTGCGGTGTCGTGGCGTCGTCGAACGTCGCCTGCGGCACCATCACGCCGCTGAAGTCGTCGTTGGCGTTCGGGTTGAACTCGATGAGGATGGTCAGCAGCTTGGCGACCTGGGTCTGGTCGGCCTGCTTGTAGCGGATGTCCCGGGGGTTCTTGCCGGTGCGGATCGCCTCGGCCTCGGTCTTGGCCAGCCCGCGGGCGGCGACCGGGTTGCCCTCGGAGAACTTGCGGCCGTACTCCGCGACCGGGTCGGGAAGCGCCCGCTTGACCTTGCGCTTGCCCTCCGTGGTCACGACCTCGCGGCCGTCGGTGGTGCGCTCGACCTTCGGGTCGACGTAGTTGATGTAGAAGTCACGGTCGGTGGGTGTGAAGTTGGCGGGGCGGTCGGCCGCCGCCGGGCCGGCCGAGGTGACCGACACACCGGCCACGGCGATGACCAGCACTGGTATGGAAACTAACGCCCGTCTTTTCCTACTTGTCCACATAGTCGCCCCGCTGGATCCACGGCCTAACAAGGTCCTCCCCTTTCTCGCGCGTCCTTGCACGAGCTCGGTCACTCCACGCATCCAACCGAATACGCGGGCAACGAAAGGACGTTATTCCACCCCACGGCCATGGACAACCACCGTTGTCGCTTCGGGGACGGTCGAGTTCGGACAACCGGACAGTTGCCGCTTGTCCGTCATGCCGGCTGTTCCCGGCGGCTCGCTCCTTCCAGGAGCGCCACCAGTGCCGGCGGCGCCGGCTCGCCGGGCGCGACCTCGCTCACGTCGCGGAGCGCCTGGGCGATCTCCGCGCGGCGTGACTCGGTCAGCTCCGCGCCTGGGGCGACGGCGGCGAGCCGCGCCACCGCCGCGACCGCCTCCGGCGGCCGGCCGCCCGCCGCGTGTACGCGGGCGAGCCTGGTGAACAGCACGGTGAGCGGCGTCCGCGCCGCCACGCGGCCGTCGCGGCCGATCCGTTCGTAGAGCGCGACCGCCTCGTCCAGTGTGGGCACCTCGGCCGGGCCGGTGCGGGCGAGCGCGAAATTTCCCAGTGCCTTCGCCAGCGACGGCTCGTGGGTGTCGGGATCGTCGGCGGCGAGCGACCGGAGCAGCGCGACCGCCTCCTCGAGCGGCGGCTCGGCGTCCTCGACCGGGCCCACGCGTAGCAGCAGCGCGCCCAGCTCCGCCAGGCACAAGGCCAGGGTCGCCGGCTCGACCGGTGGCCGCCGGGCGAGGGCGACCGCCTCCTCGCCCGCCGCCAGCGCGTCCGCGCGCAGCCCGATCCGGGACGCGCGGGCGGCGAGCACGACTAGATGCCGCGCGAGCGTGGTTTCGTACGACGGATCCACCGCCAGGCGCCGCGCCACGTCGACGGCTTCCCGCTGGGTCGCGTGCCCGCGGTCCTGGTCGACCGACCAGTGCAGGTCGCCGAGCACCCCCAAGGCCCCCAGCAGCCCCGCGTCCGAGTCGGGCAGGCGCCGCCACAGGGCGACCGCCTCACGCACCAGCGGCTCGCCCTCGCCCGGCTGCCCAGCGTGGCGCAACCGCTCGCCGAGATCGGTCAGCGCCCGCGCCAGCTCCGGCTCGTAGGCCACGCCGTGTACCGCGACGTTTCCGCGGAGCGCCTCGACCGCTCGCCGGCCGTTGGTCAGCGCGTCGTCCGTGCGCCCGAGCGCGGCCTGCCAGCTCGCGACGGAGCGGAGCAGCGGGCCGGGCATGGGATTGCCCTTGTTGAACCGCGCCTCCCAGGCCAGCAGGGGTATCACGTGCGAGACAGCGGCCAGCGCCTCCTCGTGCCGGCCGGTCTCGGCGAGCGCCAACGCCAGCCGGCGCTCCGCGAACAGCTGCCAGCCGGCCTGGACCAGCCAGCGCCGGACCGGCTGCCGCCCGTACAGGTCCACCGCCTCGCGATGCGCGGCCACCGCCTCCTCGTGCCGGCCGTGCCAGCTCAGGCAGACGCCCAGCTGGGCCAGCGCTCCGGCGAGGTCGGCCGAGGCGTGGCCGCGCAGCCGGGCGACCGCCCGTTCCGCGGCGTCGAGCGCCTCCGCCGGACGGCCGGCCGCGAAGAGCGCCGTCGCGAGGGCGCTCAGGGCCGCTCCGTCCTCCGTCGACGCGGGCTGTGCGCCGAGGTGGAGCGCCTCGTCGAGCGCCGTGGCGGCCCGGTCCGCCTCGCCCGCCTCGCGCAGCCCCAGCGACGCGGTGGCGAGAGCCACGACAAGGGTAGGTGCCGGGACTCCGGGCCGGCGTGCCGCCGCCACCGTCTCCAGGGCCGCCGCGACGGCTTCGGGCCGGCGTGCACGCGCCGCCGCCCGGACCGAGCGCCGCCGAAGGGCCGGGATCAACCGTCCCGTGTACCGCCGCGGTGCGACCCGCGCCAGCCACCGGAGGAGCCACAAACGCATGCGTGAAGATATCGCACCGGCCTTCCGGAAGACTTGCGGTATCGACTTCTCCATCGCTCGGCTCCGCTTCACGCACGGCGACGCCCCGTGGCCGGAATACCGCTGACATACAAGGGTCTTGTGCTCCGAAAACCTCCGGGTCATACTTCGAAACGTTCCAGAGGATCGCGACTCATCGATATTGCGTCGCGCCGTCGACACGCGCCCGGACCCCACGCTGGGCGCCACTGCCCGCGCATCACCCACCGAAGAAGGGCATCGAGATGTTCGGTAAGTCCGGCAGTCCCCGCCGGCTGGGCCACACCGCCCGGCTGGCCGTCCTCGCCACCGCCATCGCGATGGGTGGCGTCGCCATCGCGACCGCCGCGGTCCCGTCCAGCGCCGCCGCCTGCAACGGCTACGTCGGGCTCACCTTCGACGACGGGCCCACCGGCAGCACCACCGCGCTGCTCAACGTGCTGCGCGACAACGGCGCGCGGGCCACGATGTTCAACGTCGGGCAGAACGTCCAGAACAACCGGTCGGTCGCGCAGGCCCAGGTCGCCGCCGGCATGTGGGTCGCCAACCACAGCTGGAACCACGCACACATGACCTCGATGAGCCAGGCGCAGATGCAGTCCGACCTGTCCCAGACGAACTCGGCGATCCAGTCGGCCACCGGCGTGCGGCCGCAGCTGTTCCGGCCGCCGTACGGCGAGACCAACTCCACCCTCCAGTCGGTCGCCTCGTCGCTGGGCCTGCGCCAGGTGATCTGGGACGTCGACTCGCAGGACTGGAACGGCGCGAGCGTCAGCGCGATCGTGTCCGCGGCCGGCCGCCTCCAGAACGGCCAGGTCATCCTCATGCACGACGGCATCCAGAACACCCGCGACGCCATCCCGCAGATCATGGCGAACCTCTCCAGCCGCAACCTGTGCCCCGGCATGATCTCGCCGTCGACGGGCCGCGCGGTCGCTCCCGACGGCGGCGGCAACCCGGGCAACCCGACCACCCCGCCGCCGGGTGGCGGCACCTGCACCGCGACGGCGTCCTACCCCAACGTCTGGGGCGACCGCTACAACACGTCGGTGACGGTCAGCGGCGCCAGCAACTGGACCGTGGTGGTCGGCCTGACCTCGCCGCAGCGCGTCACCACGACCTGGAACGGCACGTTCAGCTGGGACGGCGGCGGCACCGTGATGACGGTGCGCTCCAACGGCAGCGGCAACACGTTCGGCTTCACCACGATGATGAACGGCAACAGCGCCGCCCGCCCCCAAATCCGCTCCTGCGCAGCGGGCTAAGGGCCCAAACCCAACCCAGATCGTGGTACATGACTGTCGCTATCACTGCGGTCAGGTACCACGATCTGCCGTTGTCCACAGCCCTCGCGCCTACCGTCCACCTTCGACAGGCTTCTGGTGTGGCGGATCTGGACTTTCTGTTGTTCGTGCAGGACGGGTGATTAGCCGCCGTCAGGCGTTGCTTCGTCTGTCCGAAGGGGCGGTCCGGCACCGTCTGGCGACGGGGCGGTGGCAGGTCGCCCATCCCGGGGTCTACCTCACCCACAGTGGGCCGATGGCGGTGCGGCAGCGCCTCTGGGTCGCCGCGCTCGCCATCGGGCTCGGCCCGCCCGCGTTGCTGGGTGGGTCATCTGCGTTGGCCGTCCTGGGCACGTGGAGATCGACGGCGCCCAGCACATGGACGTCCGGTCGTGGTACGCCGACATGCGCCAGCACAACGAGATCGCGATCGCCGGTGAGCGGCTGCTCCGCTTTCCCGCGTGGATGATCCGGCACAGGCCGGACGAGGTGGTCGACCAGGTAAAGGCCGCGCTGTTTGCGGCCGGCTGGCGCCCCTGATCGTGGTACTCGACTGTCGCCATCACCGCGGTGATGTACCACGATCTGTCCGTGCGGGAGTGGAGCGGGCGCGCGGGGGTAAGGGGCAACGTATGACCGAGAGTAGGGATGGGCGGGCGCCGGAGGAGCGGGTGCGGACCGGGGCTGAGCAGCCGTGGGAGCCGGAGGATCTGGTGGTCGCGGAGGGGAAGGATCCCACGCCGGAGAACGTCGAGGACGCGCGGCGGCGGCTGGCCGAGGAGGGGCCCGCGGCGATCGAGAAGACGGTGCCGTAACGCGATCGAGATGACGGTGCCGTAAACGCGATCGAGAAGACGGGGCCGTAACGCCAACGCATAGCCGATCGAGCGACGGCGCACTACATGGACGTGGCCGCTGGAGGCCACCGCCGCGGACGGCACGTGGTTCAGGATGGTGTGGCCCGGCACGTACAAGGTGATGTACCAGTCCGGTGGCCAGGTGCAGTGGGCGACCGGCGAGCGCACCGAACGGACCGCCGACCCGGTGGGGGTCACCGCCGGAGGCACCACCCTGCTCGACGAGGTGCTGCTCCCGACCGGCACGCTCGCCGACGACGTGCGTCCCGACGCGGTGTACCCGAACGTGCGGGTCACCACCGGCCGCCTGGCCACCCTCGACGCGCGGCTCTGAGGCCCGCGGGCGGGACGCGACGCCGCGCGCAGTATCGCGTCCCGCCGGCAAGGCGCGCAGGAGAATCCGAAAGGCGGTCGAACGCCGGAAATCGGGACGGGCCCGCACGCACGATGGGCGGAGGCCGTTACGAGGAAAGGGCAGGACCGTCATGTCACGACTGAAGGTCGGCACCGAGAACGGCGCCGACATCGAGATCTACTACGAGGACCACGGTCAGGGGCAGCCGGTGGTGCTGATCCACGGGTACCCGTTGAACGGGCGCTCGTGGGAGCGGCAGCACCGCGAGCTGCTGGGGGCCGGCTACCGGGTCATCGCCTACGACCGGCGGGGCTGGGGCGAGTCGAGCCGACCCACGCTCGGCCACGACTACGACACGTTCGCCGGCGACCTCCATGCGCTGATGGAGCACCTCGACCTCACCGACACCGTGCTGGTCGGCTTCTCGATGGGCACCGGCGAGGTGACCCGCTACCTGGGCACGTACGGCTCGGCGCGGGTGCGCAAGGCGGCGCTGCTGGGCGCGATCCCACCGTTTCTGCTCAAGACCGGCGACAACCCGGACGGTGTCGACGGGAAGGTCTTCGACGGCATCAAGAAGGCGGTCCTCGCCGACCGGTACGCCTACTTCAAGGCATTCCTCGACGACTTCTACAACACCGACAAGCTGGACGCGAAACGGATCAGCCCGCAGGCGTGGCAGGCCAGCTTCAACGTGGCCGCCGACGGCTCGCCGTACGCGTCGTACGCGTGCGTCGACACCTGGCTGACCGACTTCCGGGACGACCTGCCGAAGATCGACGTGCCGGTGCTCGTCGTGCACGGCACCGAGGACCGGATCCTGCCGTACCCGAACACCGCGCGGCGACTGCCCGGTCTGGTCAAAGACCTCCGCCTGGTGCCGGTCGAGGGCGGCCCGCACAACATCGGCTGGACCCACCCGGAGGAGGTGAACCCGGCCCTGCTGGGCTTCCTGCGCGAGTAGAGCTAGTCAACCGCTCAACAACCTTGATTTACCGTCATCTATATGTCTAGGCTGGCGGGGCGGGAACGGGCGACATCTGGGCACCCACAAATCCAGGTTGCCGCTCCGCCTCGTGGAGTGGCGCGGTCGCCGCCGGAGGCGCGCATGTCCACAGCCACCCCCGCTCCGCCCGAGGACCAGCCCTACACACCCCGGCACGCCGGAGTGACGCTCGGCCGGGCGCGGCCGATCTTCCTGCGCGCGGCCGCCGCCATCACGGTCGTCTGGGTGGCGGTCGTCTGGACCGCCCCGCACATCGAGGTGAGCGCCGAAGTGCACCGCCTCGCCCTCTTCTGCCACCTCGCCGCGCTCGTCGTGGGCTTCGGCGCGGTGCTCGCCATGGACTGGCTCGGTCTACAGTGGATGCTGCGCCGGCTGGACCTGCCGACGTTGCTGCGCACCACCCACAACGCCCACCTTCTGGTCTGGCTCGGGCTCGCCGGCCTCGTCGCGAGCGGTGCGCTGCTCGGCCCCGACACCGACGCCACGCTGACCCGGGTGAAGCTCGCCGCCGTCCTGGCCGTCGCGCTCAACGGGCTCTGCGTCGGGCGGCTCCAGCACCGGCTCGCCGCGTACACCGAGTCGCGTCCACCGTGGACGGTGCTGGCCGCCGGCGGGCTGGCCGCGCTTCTGTCGCAGGCCGGCTGGTGGACCGCGACGGCCGTCGGGTTCCTGTCTACGCAGGGCTGACCAGGGCCTTCTCCACGTCGGCGTCAGTCAGCTGGGCGAAGTCCAGGTACCAGGCGCCGACCGCGGTGAGGTCCACCGGCCGCAGCAGGCAGAAGACGCCGTCCGCCTCCTCCCCGGCCACCACCGACGCGGCGTCGGCGGCGCAGACCGGTGCGGCGAAGTCGAGCCGCGCCGGCCCGCCGGCCCGCACCGCCCGCAGCGCGGCCCGCGCGGTGACGCCGGTGGCGAGGCCGTCGTCGACGACCAAGACCACGCGGTCGCGTACCCGGGGCGGCGGGCGGTCGCCGCGGTACCGGCGCAGCCGCCGCTCGGCTTCGGCCCGCTCCCGCTCGACCGCCGGCGCGAGGCGTTCCGGGTCGAGGCCGAAATGGTGCAGCGCGTCGTGGTCGAAGACCGGCGGGCCGCCGGCGGTGACCGCGCCGATGCCGAGCTCGGGCTGTCCGGGCAGGCCGATCTTGCGCGCGACGAGCACGTCGAGCTCGCCGCCGAGCACCTCCGCGATATGCCGGGCCACGGGTACGCCGCCGCGGGGCAGGCCCAGCACCAGCGTGTCCCGCCCGACCAGCTCGGGTGCCTCGGCGGCGACCGCCTCGGCCAGCGCCCGGCCGGCCTGGTCGCGATCGGCGAACCTCGCCTCACGCATGGCCGCCGCCCTCCATGACGACGCCTTCCGGTCCCGCGTCGTCCCGGCCGCGGCCGAGGTGGACGCCGAACCACGCGCGTGCGGCGTTCGCCACCTCTTCCAGCGCGCCGGGCTCCTCGAAGAGGTGGCCCGCGCCGGCCACGATCCGCAGCGCCCACTCGCCGGTGAGCTGGGCGGCCGCCGCGCGGTTGAGCGCGATCACCTCGGCGTCCCGCTCGCCGACGACCAGCAGCGTCGGCGCGGTCACCCCGGCCAGGTGCGCGCCGGCCAGGTCGGGGCGGCCACCCCGGGAGACCACGGCGCGTACCCGTTGCGGCCGGGCGGCGGCGGCCAGCAGCGCGGCGGCGGCGCCGGTGCTGGCGCCGAAGAGGCCGACCGGCAGCGCGCGTACCTCGGGCAGCTCGGCGAGCCGGTCCAGGATGCCGGTCAGCCGGCCGGCGAGGAGGTCGACGTCGAACCGCCTGTCTTCCTCCTCGGGCGTGAGCAGGTCGGTCAGCACCGTCGCGAAGCTCGCGGCGCCGAGCTGGGTGGCGACCAGGCGGTTGCGCGGGCTTAGCCGCGAGCTGCCGGTGCCATGTGCGAAGAGCACCAAACCCCGGGGCTCCGGGGGCACGGCCACGTCGGCCTCGAGGAGGGCACCCGCGGCATCCAGCTTCATAGGGAACGTGTACCCCGCGCGACGGGGTTGACGCGTAGGAAATCTCCTACGTATCGTCTCCGGCATGATGATCGACAGCGTGCGAACGATGACCGTTTTCGTTTCCGACCAGGACAAGGCCCGCGACTTCTACGTCGACGTGCTCGGCTTCGAGGTGAAGACCGACCAGAGCTTCGGCCCCAACCGGTGGCTCGAGGTCGGCCCGGCGACCGGCACGGCGCTGGTGCTCCACAAACCCTTCCCGGGGGCGACCGCCGGCACCGGCCAGGGGACCATGCTGGCCAGCTCGGACGTGGACGCCGACGTGGCCCGGCTGCGGGCGGCCGGGGTCGACGTCGACGGCCCGAGCGACACGCCGTGGGGGCGCCAGGCGACGTTCGCGGACCCGGACGGCAACGGGTACGTCCTCCACGGGTGAGATGCTGGCCCGGTGCCGCGACGCGTCAAGGAAAGCCCGCTCGACCAGCTCTTCGGTGCGCTGGCCAACCCGACGCGCCGGGACATCCTCGACGCGCTGCTCGACGGCGACCGGAGCGCGGGCGACCTGGCCCGCCTGTTCGAGATGAGCCGGCCGAGCGTGTCGGAGCACCTGCGGGCGCTGCGCGAGGCCGGGCTGGTGGAGGAGCGGGCGGTGGGCCGGCGGCGGATCTACCGGGTCACCGCCACGCCCCTCGCCGGCCTGGTCGACTGGCTGAGCCCGTACGAGCGCTTCTGGCGCGACCGGCTGGCCGCACTCGGCGACGTCGTCGACCGGATGAGCGAGAGTCGCGAGGCTACGGACCTCGAGCACGACGGCGGACGAGCGCCGAGCGACGGAGCGGGGTGGGCAAGGCGCGATGACTGAGGACCTGAAGGCGATCCGGGTCGACCAGTTCCTTCCGCATCCGCCGGCCAAGGTGTGGCGGGCGCTGACCACGCCCGAGCTGATGGCGCAGTGGCTGATGCCCAACGACTTCCGGCCCGAGCCGGGGCACCGGTTCACGTTCCGGGCCCGGCCGGTCGGCGCGACCGGGTTCTCCGGCGTGATCGCCTGCGAGGTGCTGGAGGTGACCCCGCCGCGCCGGCTGCGGATCAGCTGGGCCGACGCCGCCCACGCGGACGCGGCGCGTACCGAGGTGTCGTGGACGCTGGCCGCCGAGGGCAGCGGCACCCGGGTGCTGCTGGAGCACAGCGGCTTCGACCCGGACGACCCGACCCAGCAGCTCGCCCGCCGCCTCATGGGCGGCGGCTGGCGCGGCCGCCTGCGGCGCGCGCTCGCGGCGGTGCTCGACGCCTGACCGGCCGCGGGTGCACGGCCGCACCCACCGTCCGCGCGGGGAGCGACGGCGGGCCGGTGTATGACGTACCCGACACCATTCCCGGTACCGGAACCGAGCATGCGACCAGGCAGGATGGGCCGGTGGAGAAGATCGACATCAGGCCCGTCGGCTACCTCGACCCGGACGCCCAGGCGTTGGTCGCGGCGGCGCTGGCCGACCTGCGCGAACGGTACGACGACGGCGACGGCGACGCGACCCCGATCGACCCGACCGACTTCGACCCGCCACACGGCGCGTTCCTCGTCGCCTACCTCGACGGCGAGCCGGTGGCGTCCGGCGCGTGGCGCGGCCACGGCACGGACGGCACGACCGCCGAGGTCAAGCGGATGTACACCGCGCCGGCGGCCCGTGGGCGGGGGATCGCGCGGGCGGTGCTCGCCGAGGTCGAGCGGTCCGCCCGCGCGTCCGGACGGAGCCGGATCGTGCTGGAGACCGGCGGCCGCCAGCCCGAGGCGATCCAGCTGTACCTCACCGCGGGGTACAGCCGGATCGCCGACTTCGGCTTCTACAAGGACGAGCCGGACGTCCGCTCCTTCGGCAAGGACCTCGTCTAGCGGGTGCCTCGGCCGCCGGCCCTTGTTCGAACCGGATGCGAGCTACCGCAATGTCCGCCGTGGCCGCTCTAGCGGGTGCCCAGGACGGACGCGGCGGTCAGGCGGGCCGGGCCGGCGCACCGGTCCACGGCCACCCGCACGTGCCGGCCGAGCCCGGTGAACTCCACCCGGCCGAGGCCCGCCGTGTCGGTCGTGTCCCGGGCCGCCACCGTCCACCTGCGACCGTCCACAGAGGTCTCCACGCGGTACTCGGCCGCGTGCCGGCGGGTGGCGAACGCGACCCGCACGCCGGTCAGCTCGCGCAGCCGGCCGAGGTCCACCCGCCAGCCGGCCGGCGCCGCCGTCCAGCGCCGCCCCTTGGCGTGGTCGGTGGGGATCTCCTCGGCGGTGTACCGGCTGTAGTTGTAGTGCTTCTTCGCCTGCGGCAGCGGGCGGCCGGTCACCTTCGCGGCGAGGTCGCAGACGTCGCTCGCGTACAGGTACGCGCGGTCGCCCATCACGTAGTCGACCACCTCGGTGCGGTCGTCGCCGCAGACGTCCGCGCGCACCATGCGGCCGTCGACTCCGAACGTCGCGACCCGCTGGCCGGCGCCGTCCCAGATGCCGGCCACCTCGCCGCAGCCGCGGTTCCAGGCGAGCAGCAGGTCGCGGTAGGTGCCGTCCCAGTTGTGCAGCGGCTCCAGCACGGTGCCCCAGCAGCCGAGCGTGCTCCGCGTCTCCTTCCAGAGCGTCTCGCCGGTGGCGGAGACGAGGTAGAGCGAGTCCTTGCCGGTGGTCGCGGTGCGGTCGACCCGGTCGAGGCCGGCCACCTCGAGTCCGGGCAGGTCGGGCCGGAAGTCGCCGAGGCCGATCTGCTGTGCCTCGACCGCGTCGACGTTCTTCCACAGCACGGTGCCGTCCGACCGGTACGCGTTGGTGCTGTCGCCGCCCAGCCCGGCGCCGCCGAAGACGATGTCCTCGCTCCCGTCGCCGTCGATGTCGCCGACCGCGATCGAGTCGGGGTGGTCCGCCATGTCCGCGGTCCAGACCAGCTCCCCGTCGGGTGTCACGAAGTCGTACCCGGCCAGCAGCTCCTGCCGGCCGTCGTCGTCGAAGTCGTGCGGGTACGGCCGGTGGCCGACCGTGCCGCGGTGCGTCCAGAGCAGGTCGCCCTCGCTGTCGGTGACCCACACCTGCTCGTACCGGTCCTTGAACACGATGTCCCGCGGCCGGTCCAGCCCGCGCGTATTGGCGATGACGATGGTGTCCCACGCGTTCGGGCCGGGCACCGGGAAGGCGCGGGTGAGCTCGCCGGTCCGCCCGTCGAAGACCCGGAACTCGCCCTCCATCACGGCGAGCACCTCGTTGTCGCCGTCGCCGTCGAGGTCGTAGATCTCGGCCGGGATGTCGGTGCCGTTGTTGGTCACCCGCGGGTCCGGCGTGCCGACCTGCCACAGCAGGCCGCCCTCGACGTCGAACGCGGCCAGCGCCTGCACCTGGCGGCCGATGAACCGGTCGTCGGCCGAGTAGGTGGGCTGCATCGTGACGATGTCGAGGCGCCCGTCGCCGCTCACGTCGCCCATCAGCAGCCGCGCCCCGGTGCCGCCCGCGCTGGTGTCGACGCTCGCGACGAGGCGCGGTTCGAGGGAGGGTGGTTCTGCCGTAGCGGTCGCACCTGTGACCACCAGGGCGACGGTCATGAGGATTTTCATCGCCGAAGCTCCTTCCATTGTGGACTAGCCCGTCTTCGCGCCAATGCCTGAGTCGGTGGTCAGGAAGCGGGTGGCCGGCAGGGAGCCGTCCGGGCGCCGGCCTCCCTGTGCCGTGGCCGGGTCGGTGGAGCGGAACCGGACCGCCGCGCCGTCCCAGGTGTTGCCCTCCGACCGGGCCTCGTCGTCGCCGATCTCGGTGGGTGTGCCGTTGCCGGCGGCGGCGTTGCCGGTCAGCACGGCCGCCGCGGTGGGCAGGTGGAAGCCGATGTCGCCGTTGCGGAACGCGGTGTTGTGCGCCAGCCGGAGCGCGCCCGGGTTGCCGCCGTCGCTGAACCCGTGCCCCACGTTGTCCCACGCGGCGTTGTCGCGCAGCTCGTGCGCGGCGGGCGGGGCGGGGCTGCCGCCGCCGAGGTGGAATCCGTCGGCGTTGGCCTGCCACTCGGCCGCGTTCCACCGGTTGACGCCGTTGCCGTACGCCCAGTTGCGCTCCAGCCGCACCGGGTCGGCGAAGTGCCCGACGTCGAAGCCGCTGTCGGCGTTGTCGAAGGCGCGGCAGCCACGGACCAGGTTGCCGGTGCCGCCGCCGAACTTGACGGCCAGGCCCACGCCCGAGCGGCCCTTGTCCTTCGGGTCGTAGTTGCGGTAGAAGTCGCTGTCCAGCACCTGGTTGTCCACTGTGCCCTCGTCGCGCAGCGTGAGCCCGGAGCGCACGTTGTCGTGGATGGACAGTCCGGTGAAGACGTTGCCGCGGCACGAGCGGCAGACGTACGCGTGGCTCGACGAGCCTTTGATCTCCAGCCCGCGCACGGTCCAGTAGTCGCCGTGGTGGGTGACCGCCCACTGGCCGGCCGGGATCGCGCTCGCGTCGATGACCGGGCGCTCGCCGCGGTAGTTGGTCAGCGTGATGCGGCGCCCCGGCTCGCCGTCGGTCTCGATGACGGTGCCCCGCGCCGGCCGGTACGTGCCGCCGCGCAGCGCGATCGTCTGTCCGGGTCGGACGGTGGCGACCGCCTTGGCGAGCGTGGCGTACGGCCGGGCCAGGCTCCCGTCACCACGGTCCGATCCGTCGGGCGCCACCACGATCGGTCCCTCGCCCGGCGGCGGCGGCGCGGCCCGTGTCGCGACGGTTGCCGGCTCTTCGACGGCCGGCAGCGGTGTCTCCAGCACCGCGTACGTGAAGCCGCCGCCCGCCACCGCCGTCACCGTCGCGGCGACCAGCAGCTTGTTCTGGAGGTAGCCGAGCAGTCCCGGGCCGGCCGAAAACGACGTGCCGGCCGCCGCCTGCACACCCGCGGCGAGTGCCGCCGGCACCGGGAGGGCGGCGCCGAGCAGCAGCCGCTCCACCGGCACCAGCCCGTGGCGGTGGCCGGCGCAGCGGGCGCAGTCGCGGGTGTGCCGGACCAGGCGCTTGCGCCACAGCGGAGCGGTGGCGCCGTTCCAGCCGCGCAGCTGGCCGGCGAGCTCGGGGCAGCGCGGGCGGGCGCCGAGCGCCCGGACCACGCCCCGGGCCGCGTCGAGCCGCTCGCGCAGGCGCTGGAGGCGTACCGCGGCATGCTTGGCGTCGACGGCCAGAGCGGTCGCCACCTCCGCGCGGGTCAGCTCGCCGGCCGCCTCCTGCCACCAGAGGGCGAGCAGCTGGCGGTCGCCGTCGTCGAGCCAGCGGGCGGCCTGGGCCAGCTCCCGCCGCTGCCCGGTGAGCGTGACCGCGCTGACCGCCTCGTCGGCGAGGTCGGCGCGCGGGTCGGGCAGCTCGCCGGGCACGTCCCGGACCCGCAGCAGGCTGCGCCGGCGGTCCCGCAGGTGGCGCTGCACCTGCCGGTACGCGATGGTCACCGCCCAGGCCCGGAACCGGTCCGGCTCGCGCAGTCCGGGCAGGCCGCGGATCACCTTGATCATGGTGTCCTGGACGAGGTCGTCCACGTCCGCGTGGCCGCCGAGCGCGCGGCCGACGACGTTGTAGATCACCGGCAGATGGGTCGCGATGAGCGTGTCGAGCGCGTCGCGGTCGCCGGCCTGCGCGCCGATCACGAGCGCGGTGACGTCGGGGGCGGCCTGGATCTCACTCTGCGTCATGGCTGCACCGCTCACTACCGATCGATCCGGCCGGCACGATGGTGACACAACGAGGTTAGTAAGTAAAGACGCTCAACTATCTCTTGCATAACTCCTTAGGTAAGCGTATTCCTGTACCCAGATCGAGGATTTTCGTTGTTTGTTCTTGCCCTTGGGCGTCTACCGGAGTACTGGTCCACCATCTCGCTCACCGTTACCACAGAGGAGCCCACGCGATGATCCAACTGAGACGCACCGGCAGCGGGCGTCGCCTCGCGCTCGTCGCCGGCGCGACCGCCCTCGTCGCCGCCGGCGCGATCACCACCGTCAGCGTCACCACGGCGTCGGCGGCGACCGTCAGCACCAGCGTCAACTACGTGTTCGTCAACCGGCACAGCGGCAAGGCGATGGACCTGTACAACTGGGCCACGAACGACGGCGCGCCGATCACCCAGTTCACCCGCAACAACCTCGCCGTCCAGCAGTGGCGCTTCGTCGACGCGGGCAGCGGCTACTACAAGGTCAGGTCCGCGCACAGCGGCAAGGTGCTGGAGGTCCCCAACGCCACCGACGGTGCCCGCCTGGTGCAGATGACCGACAACAACAACACCCGCCAGCACTTCCGGCTCGTCGACTCCGACAGCGGGTACGTGCGGTTCATCAGCCGGCACAGCAACAAGGCCCTGGACCTGTGGGAGTGGTCCACCGCCGACGGGGCGCCGATCGCCCAGTTCACCGATCTCAACGGGTGGAACCAGCAATGGCAGCTGATCAACGTGGGCGGCGGGACGCCGACGACCGGGCCACCGCCGTCGGGCAGCTGGCCGACGCCGACCGGGCAGGTCGCGGTCAACGGCACCATCAACGTGCCGGCCAGCGGCCTGGACGGCGGGATGCGCCGCTACTGCTGCATCGGTGACGGCGGGCAGGAGGAGAGCCAGGACCCGATGTTCAGCCTCGCCGCCGGTGCCACCCTGTCCAACGTGATCATCGGCGGTCCGGCCGGTGACGGCGTGCACTGCGCCGGCGCGTGCACCCTGCGCAACGTGTGGTGGGAGGACGTGGGCGAGGACGCGGCCACGTTCCGGGGCAGCGGCTCGCCGCAGTTCCTCGTCGACGGCGGCGGCGCGCGGAGCGCCGGCGACAAGGTCTTCCAGCACAACGGACCGGGCACGCTGACGATCCAGAACTTCCAGGCCACCAACTTCGGCACGTTCTACCGGTCCTGCGGCAACTGCTCCACGCAGCACGGGCGCCACGTGGTCATCCGGAACGTGACGCTGACCCGGCCCGGAAACACCGTCGCCGGCATCAACGTCAACTACGGCGACACCGCGCGCTTCAGCGGGATCACCATCGTCAACGACTCGTCGCGCGCGATGGTCATCTGCCGCAAGTACCAGGGCAACAACAGCGGCGACGAACCGAGCCAGGTGGGCACCGGTGCGGACAGCACCAACTGCTTCTACTCCAGCTCGGACCTCACGTATCGGTGACGGCCAATTGACAAAGTTTGGACGTCCAACTTAGTGTTCACGGCGCGCGCGGGTGGCGCCCGGCATCCGCGTGCGCCTGGACACAGAGGAGGGCACCCCAATGAGGCGAACACGTTGGCGGCACGGAGTCGTCGCGGCGGCCACCGCCGGACTCGTGGCCGCGACCGGCATCATCATGGCCACGAGCGCGCAGGCGGCCGTCGGCTGCCGCGTGACCTACACGGCCGGCAGCCAGTGGCCCGGCGGGTTCACCGCCAACGTGGGCATCACCAACCTCGGCGACCCGATCAGCGCGTGGAGCCTGGTCTGGACCTTCCCGGCCGGGCAGCGGGTGACCCAGGCGTGGAACGCCAACGTCACCTCCTCCGGCGACCAGGTCACCGCCACCAACGTCAGCTACAACGGCGGGCTCGCCACCAACGCGACCGTGTCGTTCGGGTTCAACGGATCCTGGACGGGCACCAACACGGCGCCCACGTCGTTCGCCCTCAACGGGGTCACCTGCACGGGGAGCGTGGGTGGCACGACCCCACCCCCCACCTCCTCGACGCCGACGACCCGGCCACCGACCACCTCGCCGACCACGCCGCCGCCGGCCGGTAACGCGATGGCCGCCGTGGCCGCGATGCAGCCGGGCTGGAACCTCGGCAACTCCTTCGACGCGGTCGGCGCCGACGAGACCGCGTGGGGCAACCCGCGGGTCACCGAGGCGCTGCTGGACAACATCCGGGCGCAGGGCTTCAACAGCATCCGCATCCCGGTCACGTGGAGCAACCACCACGGCGGTGCGCCCAACTACACGATCGACGCGGCCTGGCTCAACCGGATCCGCGAGGTGGTCAACTGGGCCCTCGCCGACGGCTTCTACGTGATGATCAACCTGCACCACGACTCGTGGCAGTGGATCAACACGATGCCCACCGACCGCACCAACGTGCTCGCCCGTTACAACGCGCTGTGGACCCAGCTTGCCGCCGCGTTCCGCGACGCGTCGCCGAAGCTCACGCTGGAGAGCGTCAACGAGCCGCAGTTCACCGGCGCGTCCGACGAGGCGCAGAGCATCTCGCTGCTCAACGAGCTCAACACCTCGTTCCGCAACATCGTGCGCGCCTCCGGCGGTGGCAACGCGACCCGGCTGCTGGTCATCCCGACCCTGCACACCAGCGCCGACGCGGCCCGGGTCGACCCGGCGCTGGCCTGGTTCCAGGCCGCGAACGACCCCAACCTGATCGCCACCGTGCACTACTACGGGTACTGGCCGTTCAGCGTGAACGTGGCCGGCGGCACCCGCTTCGACGCCACCGCGCAGGCCGATCTGACCGGCGCGTTCGACCGCGTCTTCAACGCGTTCGTCAACCGGAACATCCCGGTCATCGTCGGCGAGTACGGCCTGCTCGGCTTCGACCGGCACACCGGCACGATCCAGCAGGGCGAGAAGCTGAAGTTCTTCGAGTTCTTCGGCCACTACGCGCGCAGCCGCCGGATCACCACCCAGCTGTGGGACAACGGCCAGCACTTCGGCCGCACCTCGTTCCAGTGGAGCGACCCGGAGCTGATCAACCAGATCAAGTCGAGCTGGACCACCCGCTCCGGCACCGCCTCCAGCGACCAGATCTACGTGCCGCGCACCGGGGCGATCACCGCCAAGAGCCTGACGCTCAACCTCAACGGGCTGTCGTTCCAGGGGCTGCGGCAGGGCAGCACCGACCTGGCCAACGGCACCGACTACACGGTCTCCGGCAGCACCCTCACGCTCACCCCGGCCGCGGTCACCCGGCTGGTCGGCTCCCGGGCGTACGGGGTGAACGCGACCATCCAGGCCCGCTTCTCGGCCGGCGTGCCGTGGCGGATCAACGTCATCACGTACGACCCGCCGGTGCTGTCCAACGCCACCGGGCAGACCGGGTCGTTCAACGTGCCGGCGCAGTTCCGCGGCGACCAGCTCGCCACGATGGAGGCCAAGTACGCGGACGGCAGCAACGCCGGCCCGCACAACTGGACCTCGTTCAAGGAGTACGACGTGACGTTCGCGCCGAACTACAGCGCCAACACGATCACGCTCAAGCCCGAGTTCTTCGCCGAGGTCAACGACGGGCAGCGGGTGACGCTGACGTTCCACTTCTGGAGCGGCACGACGGCCACCTACTACGTCACCAAGTCGGGGAGCAACGTCACCGGCAGCACCAGCTAGCTTCTTCGGGGCACCAGGGGCACGGCCGGCCTCCCCGCCGGCCGTGCCCCGGTCCGCGCCTAGGATCTTTTTTCGGGTGGCTGTCGATTCCGGCGGAGGTCGCACGTCGGGGAGACGTAGGAACACACGAACGAGATCTAGGAGCAGACAAATGCCCCAGTACGCCGTCCTCATCTACTCGCCCGCGCCCGCCGACCCGATGAGCATCTCCGCCGAGTACATGGAGCGCCTCGAAGGCTACGGCGCACAGGTCGCCGCGCTCGGCGGCACCGTGGACACCGGCTTCGCGCTCCAGGCGAGCACCACCGCCACCTCGATCCGCGGCGACGTGGTCACCGACGGGCCGTTCATCGAGGCGAAGGAGGTCGTCGCCGGGTTCTTCATCCTGGAGGCGCCCGACCTCGACAGCGCGCTCGCCATCGCCAAGCTCAACCCGGCCACCATCGACGGCGGCGTGGAGGTGCGGCCGCTGTTCGAGCCGCCGGCCGAGTAGCGCCAAGATTTTTCGGCGCGGGCTGTCCGGTATCGCGTCGGCCGTTCGTCAGGGTGGTGAGATCCAGACGAGAGGGAGTGCCGAGATGAAGTACATGATGTTCGTCTGCACCGACACCGAGCCGGACACCGACAAGAGCCCCGACAAGCCGGACATCTACACCTGGGTGGCGGAAAACGACGCGAGCGGCCGGCGCCTCGACGGCCACCAGCTCGCGCCGGACACCTCCGCCACCACGGTACGGGTGCGCAACGGCGAGCTGCTGGTTTCGGACGGCCCGTTCGCCGAGACCAAAGAGGTGATCGTGGGCTACGACCTGCTGGAGTGCGCCGACCTGGACGAGGCGATCGAGGTCGCGCGGACCCACCCGATGGCGCGGGGCGGCCGGATCGAGCTGCGCCCGTACGCGGTCGTTGACTGACCCGGCCGGCACCCCGACGGGGGCGGCCGAGGCGGTGGAGGCCGCCCCGGCCGCGGGTCGGGACGGGGAAGCGGACGCGGTGGTCGAGGCCGCCGCGGTGAGGGATCGGGACGTGGCGGCGGACGCGGTGGTCGAGGCCGCCGCGGCCGCCGCCCGGGAGTCCCACGCGCAGATCGTCGCGACGCTGATCCGGGTGACCGGCGACTGGACGCTCGCGGAGGACTGCGCGCAGGAGGCGCTCGTGCAGGCGCTCCAGCGCTGGCCGGCCGGCGGCGTGCCGGCCAACCCGGCCGGCTGGCTCATGACCGTGGCCCGCAACCGGGCCACCGACGTGCTGCGCCGCGCCACGGTCGAACGCCGCAAGCTGCGCGAGCTCGCCGCGCTCGCACCCACCGACGCCGCGCCGCCGGCGGGGGAGGAGGAGGTCGTGGACGACCGGCTGCGGCTCATCTTCACCTGCTGCCACCCCGCGCTCGCGCTCGACGCCCGCGTGGCGCTCACCCTGCGCACCATCTGCGGGATACCGACGGCCGACATCGCGCGCGCGTTCCTGGTCACCGAGTCGACCATGACCCGCCGCCTCACCCGCGCCAAGACGAAGATCGCGGACGCCCGCATCCCGTACGCGGTGCCGGCCGGCCCCGCCCTCGCCGAGCGGCTGCCCGGCGTGCTGGCCGTGCTGTACCTGCTGTTCACCCGCGGGTACGACGGCGGCGGCGAACCGGCGTTCGCCGACGAGGCGATCAGGCTGGCCCGCCTGCTCGACGACCTGATGCCCGGTCAGCCCGAGATCGCCGGCCTGCTGGCCCTCTGCCTCCTCCAGCACTCGCGCCGCGCCGCCCGCCGCGACAGCGCCGGCGACCTCGTGCCGCTCGACCGGCAGGACCGCACCCGCTGGGACCACGCCGCGATCACCGAGGCACTGGGCGTGCTGTCCCGCGCCGGCGACGGCGGCCCGTACGCGCTCCAGGCCCGCATCGCCGCCTGCCACGCCACCGCCCCGACGTTCGACGCCACCGATTGGTCCGCGATCGCCACCTGGTACGACGCCCTTGCCCGCCAATCACCCTCGCCGGTGGTCGCGCTCAACCGCGCGGTGGCGCACGGCTATGCGTACGGCCCGGCGGCCGGGCTCGCGCTGCTCGCCGAGGCACGGGCGGGCGGCGCACTGGACGGATACCCGCTCGCCGTCGCCGCCGAGGCCGACCTCACAGCCCGCGCCGGCGACCGGGAACGCGCCGCCGCTCTCTTCCGCCGGGCCGCCGCCGAAACCCACGCCGAGCCGGAACGCCGCGCCCTCCTCGACCGCGCCGCCGAGCTCCTCCCGCCCGGGTCCCCGCCTTCGTAGTCTGAGATTTGGGGCAGATCCGTTTTGGAGAAAGGTCTTCGGCGCTTGGTGTACATCGCAACCATATGCGGGTCACGGGTTACGCACGAGCTGGTCACGAGGCTCACGCTTGGGTCTCGGCTTGGCCACGGCAGCGTCCCACACGCCGATTGATCCGTCCAATGGCCATCAGGTCGCCGGTACGGGGAGGGCACGATGGTCACGCTTCGACGGTTCACGATGGTCCTGGGGGTCGCCGCGGTGCTGGGCGTTTCGGCGTGCGGGGGAGGCGATGGCGGCAGTGGCGCCGAGGCGCCGCAGCAGGGGCGGCAGCGGCCCCCCAGCGCGGGGCCGTGCGGTGACGGTGAGACGGCCGTGGGCGACGATCCACAGTCGACGTTCGCGATCGACGTGGACACCGCGTCGTACGGCTACGCGCGCCGGCTCATCACCGACGGGCGTAAGCCGGAGGCCGGGGCGGTGCGGCCGGAGGAGTTCGTCAACGCGTTCGACCAGGACTATCCGGAGCCGCGCGGTGACGGCTTCGCGGTGCACGTGGACGGTGCGCGGATGCCCGAGTTCCACGAGGCGGGCTCGGACACGCGGCTGATGCGGGTGGGCTTACGGACCCGCGGCGAGGACTCGGAGACGCGGGAGGACGCGGCGTTGACGTTCGTGGTCGACGTCTCCGGTTCGATGGGTGAGCCCGGCCGGCTCGACCTGGTGAAGGACTCGCTGCACACGCTGATCGACGAGCTGCGGCCGACCGACTCGGTGGCGGTCGTGGCGTTCAGCGGTGAGGCGGAGGTGGTCACCGAGATGACGCCGGCTTCGGACGCACGTGCCCTGCACCGGGCGGTCGACGCGCTGCGTACGCGCAGCAGCACCAACCTCGAGGCGGGGCTGGTGCTCGGATACCGGGTGGCCCGGGAAGGCTTCCGGCCGGGGCGTACCAACCGGGTGATCGTGCTGTCGGACGGGCTGGCCAACACCGGTGACACCGACGCCGACGCGATCCTGCGGCGGGTGAGCGAGGAGGCCGGCAAGCAGATCGCGTTGCTCGGCGTCGGTGTGGGCAGCGAGTACGGCGACGCGCTGATGGAGCGGCTGGCCGACCGCGGCGACGGATTCGTGGTGTACGTCAGCGAACGCGCGCAAGCCCGCCAGGTCTTCGTCGACCGGTTGCCCGCCACGCTCGCGGTGCGCGCGCTGGACGCCAAGGTGCAGGTGACGTTCGAGCCCGAGGCGGTGCGGTCGTACCGGCTGATCGGCTACGAGAACCGCGCGGTCGCCGACGAGGACTTCCGTGACGACGCGGTCGACGGCGGCGAGGTGGGGCCGGGCCACAGCGTGACCGCGCTCTACGAGGTGCGGCTCACCGGTGAGGCGGACGGCGGCGCGCGGGTGGCGCAGGTGCGGGCGCGCTGGTTGGATCCGGGGTCGCGGGAGGCGTCCGAGGCGTACGAGTCGCTGACCGTCGCCGATCTGGGAGCCCGCTTCGACGCCGCCGGTCCGCGGCTGCGGATGTGTTACGCCGCCGGGTATTTCGCCGAGGTGCTGCGCGGCACCGGCACGGTGTCGTTCGACGCGCTCCTCCCGGTGGCGCGCCGGGCCGGTGAGGACACCGGCGACCGGGCCGTGGACGAACTGGCGACGCTGATCGGCCGCGCGGCCGAGCTCGACTGAGCCGTCACTCAGCGCCGGGCGGCGGGATGCGGCGCGGCTCGGCGTCGTCCGGCGCCGCTCGGCGTCGTCCGGCGCGGGTCAGCACGAACGCGCCGGCGGCGACGAGGAGCAGGCCTCACCCGTCCGCCGCTGGTCAGCGTTTGTCCACAATGTCTGTTCCCGGATCGGCGATCCGGAAAGCAACAGGAGTCCCGGCCCCGGGCTGGTGACGCTGCGTCAGGATGGCGGAGGTCCGCGAAGACTGCCCAAGGGCTTGTCCCGCCGACCCGGGAGACAGGGCCTAGGCTGGCGGGCATGCTGCCGACCAGCCTGACCGCACAGCCGGACACCGGCAGGGCCCTGATCACCTACTGCGACGGGGCCACCGGCGAGCGCACCACGCTGACCGCCGTCGAGCTGGGGGAGTGGGCCGCCCGCACGGCCGGGCTGCTGCGCGACGGGTGCGGTCTGGTCGCCGGCGACCGGGCGGCCGTGCTGCTGCCGCCGCACTGGGAGACCGCGGCCGTGCTGCTCGGCGCCTGGTCGGTGGGCGTCACCGTGTCGTACCGGTCGTGGGCGACCGCGGGCCTTCCACAGGTCGGGCCCGGCGAGGACGGGCCGTTCGACGCCATGTTCGTCTCCCGACAGCGCCTGGGGAGCTGGCTGGAGCAGGTGCCCGAGGCACGGCACCGCTACGTGCACGGCCTGGCGCCCGGCGGCGCGGCCCTCGCCTTCGACGACGTGCCGGCGGGATACCTCGACTACGTTTCCGAGGTGCGCCGCCATCCCGGCGACGGCCCGGCGCCGCGGGTGCGTCACACCGACGCGGCCAGCCCGGACGGCACCAGCTACCGGCAGTGGGGCGGCATCGCCGCCGAGATCGCCGGCTCGCTCGGGCTGCGCGCCGGCGACCGCGTCCTCGTCGACGCGGGCGCGCACGTCGAGCCGGTGACCTGGCTGCTCGCGCCGCTGGCGGCGGGAGCGTCCATCGTGCTCTGCGCCAACCTGGACCGCGACGGGCTGGACCGGCGGGTCGCCGCCGAGGGCGCCACCCACGTGCTCTGAGCGCGGTGGGCCACAAGCGTTGGCCGGCTTCGCCGGCCCGGGGTGAGCGGTGGCCGAAGGCCGCCGCTCACCAGGTGAAGGTCGCGGTCAGCGCACTAGCCGACCAGCTCACCCAGCGCGGCGGCGAAGACCTCGTGGTGGCTGGCCACGTCGGCCGGCGTGGTCCGCGGGCAGGCCAGCGCCATGTTGTGAAACGGGGTGAGCAGGATCCCCCGGTTCGCCAGGTAGGCGTGCAGGTAGTCCTCCAGCTCGCCGTCCGCGGCCGCCGCCGACTCACCGCCGGTGCGGGGCGCGGGGGAGGCGAAGCGGTACTCCACCCGGGCGCCGAGCTGGGTCACCGACCACGGCAGCCGGTACCCCTCGATGATCTTCCGGGCTCCGGTGGCGAACCCGGTCGCCACCTCGACCATCCCGGCGAACGCCTCGTCGGTCAGCACCTCGCCCAGCGTGGCGCGGGCGGCGGTGAGGGACAGCGGGTTGCCGGCCAGCGTGCCGCCGACGCCGCCCATGTCGACGAGGTCGAGGTCTGAGCGGCCGCTCAGCGCGGCGGCGAGCTCCTCGGTGAGGCCGTACGCGCCGATCGGTACGCCGCCACCGATCGCCTTGCCGATCGTGACGGCGTCGGGCTCGAGGCCCCACGCGGCGGTAGCCCCGCCCGGCCCGGCGGAGAACGTGTGCGTCTCGTCGTTGACGAGGTATGTGCCGTGCCGGCGGGTCAGCTCGCGGACGCCGGCGAGGTAGCCGGGTTCGGGCAGGACGATGCCGATGTTCGTCAGCGCGGGCTCCATCAGCACCGCCGCCACGTCGCCGTGCGCCAGCTCCCGCTCCAGGCGGTCGAGGTCGTTGTACTCGGCGACGCGGCTGGTCCGCGTGACGTCGTACGGCGCGCCGACGTTGCCCTCGCGGCTGCGCGCCCGCCCGTCCGGCCCGACCACGATGAGCGACTCGTCGACCGAGCCGTGGTAGCAGTAGCTGTTGACCAGCACGCGGGGGCGGCCGGTGACCGCGCGCAGCAGCCGGATCGCCCACCGGTTGGCGTCCGTCGCGGTCAACGTGAAACTCCATTGTGGAACTCTGAAGCGCCGCGCCAGCTCGGCGCCTACCTCGGCCGCCTCCTCGGTGGGCAGCATCGTGGCCAGGCCGCCCCGCTCGGCCAGCCGCCGGGTGACCGCCTCGACCACCGGCGGGGGCGCGTGGCCGGCCATCGCACCGGTGTCGCCGAGGCAGAAGTCGACGTACTCGTGACCGTCCACATCGGTCACCCGCGCCCCGTGTGCGGTCGCGAGGTGGATCGGGAAGCCGGCCGCGGTCTTGTTCATCCACGTCATCGGCACCCGGCCGAAGAGGTTGCCGGCCCGTGCGTACGCGGCGGCGGAGCGCGGGTGGCGGTCGGCGTAGGCGGCCCGCTCGCGGGCCAGCAACGCGGTCAGTCGGCTGCGGTCGAACATCCGTAACGCTCCTCACCTGGGCTTTCACCGGCAGCCTAACCGGGCACCCGGATTACTCAGGACAGTTGCGGCCGCGGCTTCTACGCTGTCGGCAGCCCCTTCCGGAAGGAGTCATCCATGTCCGCACGCCTGCGCCTGCGCCGCATCGCCGTCGCGTCCACCGCACTGGCCGGGGCGGCGCTGGTCGCCGTCGTGTCCGGCGGCGCGCAGCTGCTCGCCACCGCCGCCACCGCCATCGAGTACGCCGTCATGTAGCCGACGCCGTGGTCGCGTTCACGGGTCAGCCCGAGAGTGCCGATCGGCTAGCCGGCGGCGGCCGGGACCCAGCCCGGGTCCCGGCCGCTCAGCCCGAGCGCCCGGTCCAGGACCGGCGCGTCCGCCGCCACCGGCACCGGCTCGGCGTAGATGCCCATCCGGCGGCCCTGCTCCCCGGTCTCCGCCACGAACCGGTGCGCCACCTCGGCCGCGGCCGGGTCGCAGCGGTACTCCTGCCCGGTCGCGCGCGCCAGGTCCCACCCGTGCAGCACGACGTCGCTGGCCAGCATCGCCGCGATCACCGGTGCCGCGCCGGCCCAGTCGGACGTGGTGGCGGGCACGGCGAGGGACCCGAAACGGTCCGCCCACCCGTCCGCGATCAGCTCGCGGCCCCACACGCCGTCCGGTATCGGCTCGCCCCGCCCGGCCAGGCCGAGTGCGGTGGCCACCTGGAGCAGGTGGTTGGCGAGCGTCCGGACGTCCCAGTCCCGGCACGGCGTCGGCAGCCCCAGCTGGTCTGGCTCGACGCCCCGCAGCACGGCCGAGGTCTCGGTGATCGCTTTCTCCAGTGCATCGCGCATCCCGGCAGGCTAGGCGCCGGCGCCCGGCCCGGTCTTGAACAAACGCGACCTTGCTAACCTGCCAGGATGCCGGCGATCCTGCACCCGGCCGCGGGCCTGCGCAAGTTCCGGTTCAGCACGGTGGAGCCGGCGCCGGCGCTGCGCCCGTTCGTCGCGCACTACTGGATCGTGAGCTGGGACCTGCGCGGCGAAGAGCCGTACGAGCAGCGCGTCCTGCCGTACCCCGCGGTCAACGTCACCTTCACCGCCGGCCGCTGCCGGGTGGCCGGCGTGCCGCGCGGCCGCTTCGCCGAGGTGCTGCGCGGCGCGGGTCGCGTCTTCGGCGCCCGCTTCCACCCCGGCGGGTTCCGGCCCTTCCTCGGCGCGCCGGTCTCCTCGATCACCGGCCGCTTCCTGCCGGTCGAGGCCGTCTTCGGCCCGGAGGCGCGCGGTCTCGCCGACGCCGTCCTCGCCGCCGGCGACCCGGCCGCCGCCGCACTCATGGACGACTTCCTGGGTACCCGTGCACCGGCCGATCCCGACGCGGCGGCGACACTCGTCGCGGGCGCCGTCGCCCGCGCGGCGGCCGAGCCCGGCATCACCCGCGTCGACGACCTGGCCGCGGTGGTGGGAGTGGGTGTGCGGCGGCTCCAGCGGCTCTTCGCCGAGTACGTCGGCGTCGGCCCCAAGTGGGTCATCCGCCGCCACCGGCTGCACGAGGCGGCCGCCCGCGCGGCGTCCGGCGCCGCCCTCGACCTCGTGGCGCTGGCGGCCGAGCTCGGCTACGCCGACCAGGCGCACCTCACCCGCGACTTCGCCAGCCTCGTCGGCGAGCCGCCGTCCCGGTACGCGCGGGCGCAGTGACGTGTACCCGACGATGGACCTGGACCTCGACGGCCTGCGCGTGCGGACGCTGGTCGCCGGTGACGCGGACCTGGTGGTGGAGGCGACCCGCGCGGAGCGGCGGCCCGCCCTGTGGGGGCCGCGTCCGGCCGGTCCCTACTCGCAGGACGACGCGCGGGCGGCGCTGCGCGCGTGGGAGGCGGAGCAGGTCTCCTACGGCGTGCTCGACGGGCCGCGGCTGGTCGCCGCGCTCGGCCTCATGCCCTCCGGGCCGGGCGCGGCGGAGCTGGCCTACTGGGTGCGGCCGGAGCGGCGCCGGGAAGGGCTCGGCCGGCGGGCGGTGCGGGCGGTCACCGCCTGGGCACACGCGCACGCCGGCCTGACCCGCGTCTGGCTGGAGATCGACCCGGACAACGCGCCCTCGCTGCGGCTGGCGGAGAGCGCCGGCTACCGCTACGAGGAGCGGATGCCCCGCCACTGCCGCACCTGGGCGGCGGACGACCCGGCCCAGGACGTGTGGCACGACTGTCTCATCTGGACGCACGAGGCGAGCGGCCGTCGACGGTGAGGCGGTGCGGATATCCGGCGGAGGGCTCGCCGCCGCTGGTGTGGGCCGTGTCCGGGACCGGGCAGCGGGCCGTCCGGGCCGCATAATGAGCCTCGATTCGGGAGGTACCGCCAACCAAATGATCATCTTGATGCACAGCTCGAAGACGATGCGCCCGCCCACGTCGGGGCTCGCCCCCACCGGCACGCCCGCCCTCCTCGACCGGGCCGAGGAGCTCGTCGGGTACCTGCGGACCCTCTCGCCGGCCGAGCTGGCCCGGGTCATGAAGGTCTCCGCCGACCTCGCCGCCAAGGTGCGCGACACGCACGAGGAGTGGAGCACCAAGCCGGACCGCCAGGCGCCCGCGGCCGCCACGTTCGTCGGCGACATCTACAGCGGGCTCCAGGTCGACACGTTCACGGCGGCCGACCGCGCGTACGCGGACAAGCACCTGCGCATCCTCTCCGGCCTCTACGGCATCCTGCGCCCGTTCGACGGCATCAGCCCGTACCGGCTGGAGATGGGCTACCGGCTTCCGCGCGGCAACCTCTACACCTTCTGGGGCACCGCGATCGCGGAGCAGCTGCCGGCGAAGGGGCGGATCGTCAACCTGGCGGCGGGCGAGTACAGCCGGACCGTCCTCCCGCACGTCGACCCGGCGCGGGTGGTCACGCCGCGGTTCCTCACCGTGGACGCGGCGTCCGGGGTGGCGAAGTTCGTGGTCGTGCACGCCAAGATCGCCCGTGGTGCGTTCGCGCGGTGGCTGGTGACCGGGCGGGTCAAGGAGGGCGCGATCCGCGAGTTCGCCGAGATCGGCTACCGGTACGACGAGGAGCGGAGCACGCCGGCCGAGCCCGTGTTCGTATGCGAGGAGTTCGGCGGCAAGGGGCTGTCGGTCCGCCTGACCTGACCGCATCGACGGCCGCCTAATTGGGTACCAGGGGAAGGTGACCTCGACGGCAGAGGCCGACACCGGCCTGCGGCGCGTGATCAGCCGGCCCATGCTGGCGTTCTTCATCCTCGGCGACATCCTCGGCGCCGGCATCTACTCGCTGACCGGCGAGGTCGGCGGCGAGGTGGGTGGCGCGATCTGGCTGGCGTTCCTGGTGGCGTTCGCGCTCGCGTTCCTGACCGCGTTCGCCTACCTGGAGCTGGTCACCAAGTACCCGCAGGCCGCGGGCGGCGCGCTCTACACCGACCGGGCGTTCCGGCTGCCGTTCCTGACGTTCCTCGTCACGTTCGCCATCATGGCCTCGGGCGTCACCTCGGCCACCTTCGCCGCGAGCCGGGTTGGCGGCGACTACTTCACCGGCCTGACCGGCGTCGAGTCACCGCCGACCGTGCTCATCGGCGTCGCGGCGATCCTGCTGGTCGCGGCGATCAACCTGTGGGGCGTCGCCGAGTCGGTGCGCGTCAACATCGCCATCACCGTCGTCGAGCTCGCCGGCCTGCTGTTCGTCATCGGGATCGGCGCGGTCGTGCTCGCCCGCGGCGACGGCGCGCCCGCGCAGGCGTTCGAGCTGGCCGGGTCCGGCTTCGGCGTGGTGACCGGCGTGCTGGCCGGGGCCGCGACGGCGTTCTACGCGTTCCTCGGCTTCGAGGACTCGGTCAACCTCGCCGAGGAGACCAAGGAACCCAGCCGCACCTTCCCACCCGCGATGGTGACCGGCCTGCTGCTGGCCGCCGTCGTGTACCTGCTGGTCGCCTTCACCGCCGCCATGACCGTCCCGCTCGACGTGCTCACCGAGTCGACCGGCCCGCTGCTGGAGGTGGTCCGCCGCGGCGCGCCCGACCTGCCCGTCGAGGAGATCTTCTCGGCCGTCTCGATCTTCGCGGTCGCCAACACCATGCTGATCAACATGCTGATGGCCTCCCGCCTGCTGTACGGCATGGCCGGCCGCGGCGTACTCCCCGGCGCCTTCGGCCGCCTGTCCACGCGCCGCACGCCGTGGGTGGCGATCGCGTTCACGAGCGGCCTGTCGATCCTGCTGCTGGCCACCGTCGACGACCTGGGCGACCTGTCGGACACCACGGTGCTGCTGCTGACCGCGGTCTTCCTGCTGGTCAACGCCTCCGCGCTGGTCCTGCGCCGCGATCCGGTCGCCCATCAGCACTTCCGGGCCCCCACGGTGGTACTGGTCCTGGGCGCCCTCGTCTCGGCGGTCTTCCTGCTGCCGATCACGCGCGAGGCGTCGATCTACGTGCTGGCGCTGTGGCTGCTGCTCGCGGGGGTCGGCCTGTGGGCGGTGAACTGGCTGCTGCTGCGCCGGTCCGGGTGATGGTTCCTTGGGCTCTGCTGCTCGGCCGGTCCGGGCGATCGGTTCGGTTGCCGCCGCGCCGGTCAGGGTGATGGTTGCTTCGGTTCTGCTGGTCCGCCGGTCCGGGTGATCGCGCCCGGACCGGCGGGATGGCCCTTTAGGAGACCACGCAGTTGGTGCCGTTCGGACCCTCGCCCACCTTCTCCGGCTCGTCGCCGCTGTCGTTGCCCTCGAAGAGGTCGCAGAGCCCGATGTCACCGCCGTTGATGGTGACCCCGGAGAGCCGCGCGGTGTCGCCGAAGTTGACGTTGATGCCCACGAGCACGTCACCGGGCGCGGTGGCGGTGACATTGCTCAACACCACGTCGCGCCGGGCCTGGGTGGAGCAGTTGCCGCAGGAGCGGTACAGCTTGCCGAAGTCCTCGACCTCGAAGTCGCGGATCGTCACCGAGCCGCCCGCGCCCCGATTGTCCTGGAACACCTTGTCCTCCGCGCCGCTCGCCCCGCCGCCCTCGATCACGACGGTCGCGCCGGTGCCCCGGAAGGTGGCGGCGTCTTCCCCCACGTCCTCCCAGAACACGTTGCGCAACGTGCAGGTGCCCTGGCAGTGCACGCCGTCGGCCGCGGGCGCGCCGATGATGACGTTTTCCAGCGTGGCGCCGTTGGCGAGGCGGAACAGCGGGTCCTGCCCCTCGTCCTGGCCCCCGCCGCCGAGGTCGCCGCCGCCGATGAAGCGGCGGTTGGTGCCGTCGAACGTGCCGCTGACCGCCATGGTCTCGGTGAGCGTCACCTGACCCGTCGCGGGTGGCGCGTCGGCCGCGGCGAAGTGCGCGCCGCCGATGCCGGCGACGACAAGCGCGGTGGCGGCCGCCCCGACGATGATGCCGCCACGCCATCTACTGATCTTTCGAACTGACATTGTCTGTCGTGACCTTCCGTGGGAACTCTTGCCGGTCTGGAATGCGCAAGAGTGCCCAGGTCAACGAGCGGAGAGCCGCGGACGGATCGCACCGTCCACGCGGGTCGACCAGGGCGTTTCGTCCATACACCTCCTGAAGAAAGCGGTTTCCTCCTCCGAAGGCTAGGGCAGAACGCCGACGGCAGTCAATGCATTGCCCGGTTTGGGCCCGCTGCTCCCGGCGGCCCGCGCGGCCAGGGTCACGTGCTGCGGGCGATCTCCTATGAGTGACTCACGGCTTGGGCGGGTGCGGGCGGAGCCGTGCGGCCGGGGGAGCGGCGAGCGTCCGCGCCCAGAGCGACTCGTACCGCGCCGCCATCCGCGCGGCGGTGAACGCGGCGAGGGTCCGCTCGCGGGCCCGCCGGCCGAGCCGTTCCCGGGCGACCGGGTCGGCGGCCAGGCGGCCGATCGCCCCTGCGAGCGCGGCCGGGTCGCCGGTGGGCACGAGCCGCCCGCAGCGGCCGCCGTCGAGGAGCTCGGGCACGCCGCCGGTGGCGCTGGCGACGCAGGGCAGGCCGGCGCCCATCGCCTCGACGAGGGCCAGCCCGAGCGTCTCGTAGCGGGACGGCTGGCAGTAGATGTCCACATCGCCCAAGAGGTCGGGCACCCGGTCGCTCCAGCCGGTCAGCTCCACCCGGTCCGCGACGCCGAGCCGCGCCGCGCGGGCACGCAGCGCGGCCTCCTGGGCGCCCGACCCGATCAGCCTGGCCCGCACGCCCGGCAGCCGGGTCAGGGCGTCGATCAGCACGTCCTGTCCCTTGACCGGGTCGAGGCGGCCCACGCAGCCCACGACCACATCGCGGTGCGGGCGGGTCCTTATGACCACGGGGGGCGGCACGCCGTTGTGGATCACGTGCACCGAGCCGCGGCCGAGGGCGTAGAAGTCCTCGATCCGCTTGGCCCCGTCGCCGCTGACCGCGACGTTGCCGTCCAGCCGCAGCGCGAGCGCCCGCGTGCGGAGCAGGAGCGCCAGGTCGACGGTGCGCGCGGCCATGTGCTGCACGGCGAGGACCCGCGGCCGCCGCAGTGCCAAGGCCGCGCCCAGCATGGTCGGCGACGCCCACGGCACCTCGAGGTTGGCCTGCACCACGTCGGGGCGCAGGCGGCGCAGCAGCCGCGCGTGCGCCAGCACGCCGCCGCCGGTCACGTGTCCCGGCACGCCGGGGCGGTACCCGGCCAGCCATCGCACCACGGGTTCGTGGAGGCCGGCCACGTGCACGTCGTACGCGTCGCCGAGGCCGCCGACGAGGTGGCCCAGCGCGACCTCCGCGCCGCCCACCGCGCTGACGCTGGTGTAGAGCAGCACGCGGGGCCTCCCGGCCACGGGTCAGGCGTCCTCGCGGCAGGGGTTCTCCAGCCGGAAGAAGTTGCTCTGCCGGCCGTCGCTGCGCTCCTCCTGGTAGATGAAGTTGAGGTGGCGCTCGTCGAAGGTCCTGAACCATTCGTCCCAGCTGATCCGGCGCAGCCGCCCGTCGCTGTCGCCCAGCGGGAAGACGAAGGTCAGCACCCCGGCCCGCCCGTCGTGTTCGGTGCCGTCCACCGTCGCCGGTGCGGCGTCGCGCCGGTCCGCCCACTGCTGGATCACCGCGCGGTCGGCGGTGACGAGGCTCCGGCCGGGGCGCTCCGGCCGGTCGTCCGGGGAGGTGATCTCCTGCGCGTACCGCAGCGACCGCGAGGTTTCCGGGCCCGTGCGGATCCCTTTGTGTTGAGTCATCGTGCGTTCCCCCTCGTCGTCGGGTCAGGGGATGGCTACCCGCGCGCCGCGATCAGATTCGTCGGGCCGGCCGCATATCGCCGGTCGGGGAGGGTACCCACGCGCGGTGAGCACAGCACATGAGCCCAACCCGTACGGCTACGCGGGCGAGGGCACGATGCCGGACCGGCGCCCGGACGACCAGCTCGAAGACACGGCCGAGAGCATCGCCATCCCCGGCGACGACCTGACGACCGCGGTCGCCGAGGCCGTCGACGAGGAGGAGGAAAAGCGGGAGCGGCGGCTACACGCCGATCCGGCGCCACGGGCCCCAGATCGCAAACGTTAGCCCGCGGCTGGCCTGGATGTTCACGAAGAGGGTGTGCCCGTCCGGGCTGAACGTGGAGCCGGCGAACTCGTCGTTCGACCGGTCCGCGCCGGTGCTGCTGGTGAGCCGGTTGAGGGCGATGTCGAAGAGCCGCCCGCCGCTGGTCAGCCCGCGCACGTAGTTGTCGGCGACGTTGTCCTCGCAGACGACGAGCGTGCCGCGGGGGCTGGTCGTGACGTTGTCCGGAAAGTCGAGCACGTCCGGGCCGGGCGACTCGTAGAGCAACTGGAGCCGCGCCGAGCGGGTGTGGTACGCCCAGATCTGCCCGTGGCCGTTGCCGAACCCGTCGGCGATCGGGCCCAGTGACGTCTCCGCCGGCCCGCCACCCTGGGTGGAGGTGAAGTAGACGACGCCGTCGTCGTACGCCGAGCCTTCCAGGCGGGAGAAGTACGCCGCGCCCTGGGCCCAGCCCTGCCGGGCGACGTGGGTGAGCGCGGTGTCGTTGGTGGTCGCCGCCGGCTGACCGGGCGTGTACGGGAAAGTGGGCGCCGGGTCGTCGATGTCCACCCACTCCACCTTGTACGAGGCCCGGCGCGCCTGACTGGCGGCGAGGTCGAGGTTGGGTCGCCCGCGCACGGCGAGCATTTGCAGCCGCCCCCGGTTGTCCAGCCGGCCGCTGCCGCGGGGGTGGCGGCGCGGCTTGTACCGGTAGAAGCCCGACGGCCAGCCGAAGTTGTCCTCGGTCAGGTAGAGGCATCCGCTGTGCGGGTCGTAGGCGACGGACTCGTGGGCGAAGCGGCCGGCGGCGGTGATCGGCTCGCCGCTGGATCGTCCGTCGACCGGCACCTCGAAGACGAAGCCGTGCGGCCGCGTGAGCGGCACGTTGGAGGTGCCGGTGAAGTCGGGCCCGACGTCGGGCCCGTTGACCGTCTCCTCGCAGGTGATCCAGCTGCCCCACGGCATGCGGCCGCCGGAGCAGTTCATCATCGTGCCGTTGCAGCTTGTGTACGCGTGCACCACCTCGCCGTACCGGGTGACCTCGACGGTGGTGGTGCCGCCCTGCGCCATCGGGTCGTACGCCCGCGTGGCGTCGCCGAAGGCGGGCCCGGGGCTGTTGAGCTCGTGGTTGCGCACCAGGACGTACCGTCCGCCGCGGCCGCGGAACGCGCCCATGCCGTCGTGGCGGCCGGGGAGCGCGGTGCCGTCGTCGAGGGTGACGGGTGACTCGGTGTCGTGAAAGGAGCGGTACTGGAAGCCCTCGGGCAGCCAGAGTCGCACCTTGCCGTCGCGCAGGTCGGGGATCGGCCCGAGCCGGGGCGCGTGTGCGGTGGCGCCCGCCGCGCCAGCGCGGTTGACGAACCCGAGGAAAGGCCCGCCGATCAGTGCGCCGCCCGCGGCGGCGGTGCCGCGGAGGAGGGTACGCCGGTCAAGTTCAGCCATCCCACGATCCTGGACAGCGATTCACCCGCTGGCAACCTCTCGTTCATGCCAAGGTCAGGTGGCCGGGCCCGTGCGGGGGGTGGCCGCCGGGCGGTCCACTCCCTGCCGCAGGCGGTCGGTCAGCCCGTCCGACGACCTGGGGTGCCCGGCGAACCGGGCGCGGGGTGGACCGCCCAGCGGCCCGCCGCGGAGCTACCCGCCCACCAACCGGGCAGCCCCGCGGACGCGTGGTCACTTCTCCGTCAGCCTGATGAACGTCACCGAGTGGGCGGGGAAGTCGTACGTGAACCCGTTCGAGAAGCCGCCGACCCGGCGCTCCACCGGGGACACCCGGGTCGGCTGCGCGAGCGAGTTGACGTCGCCCGGCTCGCCGGTCAGCGTCGTCACCGTGGCGGTCGGCCACACGCGGCGGCCGTCGAGCCGTACGGTGGTGCGCACGCCGGTGTCCTGCGCGTTGACGACCTTGAGCGTGACCGCCTTCCCGTCCCGGGACACCACCTGGTAGAGCGGCTCCACCGTGGCGCTGTCGACGAAGCTGTTGACCTGTTGTCCGTCGAGCCACGTGGTGATCGTGCGACCGGTCACCTGGATCTTGAGGCGGTAGTCGCGGCCGGTCTCGACCGTGGTGGCCGAGGTGGCGATCGACGACTTCGCGCCGTTGGTGGCCTTCTCGATCGCGGACTGGGTGTTGTTCCAGCCGCCCACGTTCCACCAGTAGAAGTTTCCGGTGTCCCGTACGCCGAACATGACCAGGAAGCCTTCGGCGCCGGCGGTCTTCCGCGCGGTCACCTCCATCGTGTAGTTGGACCAGTCGACCGAGCCGGCCGTCGAGCGGGCGTCGGTCACGTTCGCGGTCTGCACGTAGGCGCCGTCTTCCACAGCCCAGGTGCCCAGGCCGGGCGTCCACCGGGAGGCGCCGGTGGAGAAGTCGTCCGCGAAGAGCACCGTGCCGTCGGCCGCGGTCACCTTCACGTCGTCGTAGCGCACCTGCGTGTTCCACGAGCCGAGGCCGACGGCGCCGGCGATGTCGGGCACCGGCCGCACACCGCCGCCGCGGAACGCGCTCGGCACGATCCGCTCGCCGACGTTCGTGGAGAACAGCTTCTGCACGTAGTAGCTCGGCGAGCCGTACAACTGGTCGTTGTCGAACCAGATCAGGTCCGGTGTCCAGTTGACATAGTCCACGTTGGACAGCAGCGGGGCGTACGAGGCCAGCTCGATGACGTCCGAGTTGCGCTCGATCCCGGTCAGGTACGACGCCTCGGCGAGCGCGTTGCCGAACGTGTTGCCCTGCGAGGCGTACTCGCCGACGAACACCTTCGGCCCGCTCCGGTCGTACGTGTCGTACCGGTGGTTGTTGGCCAGGAACCAGCTCGGGCTGTTGTAGTAGTGCTCGTCGACCAGGTCGGCGCCCTGGTCGCGGGCGAACTGCCACATCCGGTCGAACCACGGGCCCTGCGAGATCGCGCCGGAGTTGCTGATTATCTTGATGTCCGGGTACTTGGCGCGGATCGCGGCGGCGAATTTCGGGTAGGTCGTGAAGAAGTACTCGTCGCCTTCCTCGTTACCCAGGCCGACATATTCAAGGCCGAACGGTTTCGGATGCCCCATCGCCGCCCGCCGCGCGCCCCACGGCGAGGTGACCGGCCCGTTGGCGAACTCGACGAGGTCGAGCGTGTCCTGCACGTACTGGGCGAGCTTCTGCTCGTCGGTCAGCCGCCGGCTCTGCCCGCACGCGTTGACGCCGACCGACTGCACCGGCAGGGGCTCGGCGCCGACGTCCTCGGCGAACTGGAAGTACTCGAAGTAGCCGATGCCGTACGACTGGTTGTAGCCCCAGAAGTTGAAGTTCGTCGGCCGCTCCTCGACCGGCCCGAGCGTCTCCTTCCACTGGTAGATGCGGCGCCGGTCCTGGTTCACCGAGTACGGGTCGTAGGTGCCCACGTTGGTCACGCACCCGCCGGGGAAGCGCACGAACCGCGGCTGGAGGTCGGCGACCATCTTCGCGAGGTCGGCACGGAGCCCGTTCTTGCGCCCCTTGAACGTGTCGCGCGGAAACAGCGAGACCATGTCGAGGTCGGTCCGGCCGGCGGGCGCCTGGACGACGAGCCGCCCGGCGTCGGTGGTGCCGGACGCCCGGAACGAGGCCGTGTACTTCGCCCACGCGCCGGCTCGCACGTGAAGGGTGGCCGTGCCGAGCACCGACCCTCCATCCTCGACAGTCACGGTCAGCGGAGCCGAGTCGACGGGCCGCCGGGCCCACAGCGACAGGTCGTACCGCTTACCCGCCCGCAGCGGCAGCCCACGGTTGAACCCCGCGTTGCTCACCCCGGCGGTGCCGTCACCGGTAACGTCCAACCGCAGGTAGTTGCGGTTGTTCGCGTTCAGCGGAGCCTCCGCGGCGACGACGGGGGAAGCCGCCGCCCCGCGCGACACCGGGCTCCACGCGGTCATCCCCGTATAAGACGCGTTGTCGCTCGCGTCGAACTCGAACGACCGGTTCCGCACCAGCTCGGCGTAGAGGCCGCCGTCCGCCGCGTGGTTGATGTCCTCGTAGAACACGCCGTACAGGTTGGGGCTGACCGCCGTGCCCCGGGACCGGGTGTCCACGGTGAGGTCCCCGGAGGCGAACTCCTCGACCCGGAACTTGGTCGGCGGCGCCGTGCCGGTCACCAGGCGGCCGCCGCTGACCGAGACGTTCAGGCCGCCGGAGGTGAGCACGGCCTTGCCCCCGCCGGCGTCGGTGAGCTGGAACTCCGAACCGGTGGAGGAGAGCCGCACCGGTGTGCCGGCGCGCAGGTACCGCCCGCTGGCGGTGTCCCTGAGCAGGCCACCCGACGGCGTCAGCACCAGGCCGTTCTTCGGCGGATCGGAAGATACCCGCACCACACCGGACCGGTCGGCGCTCAGGTTGACGCCGGGCGCCCGCAGTGTGAACGGTCCCACCGGTGTGACCGGTCGCCCCGGGCTCGCCTGGACCGCGAAGTAGTCGAAGTCGGCGCGGATCGCGGTGCCGTTCTGCGCCGAGAGGCCGAACAGCCCGACCTGCCGCACGTCGAGGTCGGCGGTCACCCGCCCGGCCTCCACCCACGCGGCACCGTCCCAATAGGACGATACGAACTCGTCGCCGGTGCGGGCCAACTTGAGCGTCTCGGCCGTCGAGCCGGGCCGGGCCGCGAAGCTCGCGCTGAACGCGGCGCCCACCTCGCGGTCGGTCTCGATCACCGGCCCACCGGCGGAGCCGACGTGGCAGAGCCCGACGCGCACGTAGTTGTCCCAGTCCTGCCAGGCGAGCAGCCCGGCGTTTTGGAAGTCGAGCGCGACCGGCGCGCTCACCCGGGTGACGATCTCGAAGTCGCCGGCCGGGATGTCGACGAGGAAGAGGTTGCGGGCGGTGTTGACGCCCTGGTACGTGTCGCCGGCGAGGGTCTCCAGGCGCAGCGCGCCGCCGGAGACCGACCAACGGGAGTCGTCGGGGGACAGGACCGTCCAGTCAGGGCCGAGCGTGGTGCCGTCGAACTCGTCGACCACGGCACCGGACGGCAGGACCGGGTCGGCCGCCGCCACGGCGGGCGGCGTCGCGACGACGAAGGGGACGAGGAGCGCGAGAGCGGGGAGGAGCTTCATCGAGACCTCCGTATGTTTGCGCTAACACAGAAGCGCGCGAGAAACCCGCCGCGAAGGCGGCGGGTCTCAGCGCTTGCGAGGGGTGATCAGCCGCTGGAGGAGGATGAACGCGAACAGCAGCGCGCCGATCACGATCTTCGTCCACCAGGAGCTGAGCCGGCCGTCGAAGGTGATGAGGGTCTGGATCAGCCCGAGCACCAGCACGCCGAGCACGGTGCCGAGCACAAACCCTGTGCCGCCGGTCAGCAGCGTGCCGCCGATGACGACCGCGGCGATCGCGTCGAGCTCCATGCCGACCGCGTGCAGGCTGTTTCCCGAGGGCAGGTAGAACGTGAAAAGGACGCCGCCGAGGGCGGAGCAGAAGCCGCTGATCGTGTAGACGCCGATGCGGGTGCGGGCGATCGGCAGGCCCATCAGGTGCGCGGAGCGCGGGTTGCCGCCAATCGCGTACGTGTTGCGGCCGAACCGGGTGAACGCCAGCACGTACGCCGCGACGAGCACTACCACGAGCGCGATGATGACGCTGGGGGAGATGCGGTACTCGCCGATGTGGATCGAGTCGGCCATCTTCGTCCAGAATGGATCGTTGATCCGGATCGACTCGGTGCCGATCGTGTAGCAGAGGCCGCGGGCGAGGAACATGCCGGCGAGCGTGACGATGAACGGCTGGATCTCGAAGTAGTGGATGATGCAGCCCATCGCGAAGCCGAGCGTGGGGCCGATGAGCAGCGCGATCGGGAGCACCACGAGCGCAGGCCAGTGCGCCTGCTCCAGCAGCGCGGCCGACACCATCGTCGTGAGCGCGACCACCGAGCCGACCGACAGGTCGATGCCGCCGGTCAGGATCACGAACGTCATGCCCACCGCGACCACGAGCAGGAAGCCGTTGTCGATGAACACGTTCAACACAACCTGCGGATCGCTGAACGCCTCGTACTGCACCACACCGCTGCCGTACATGAGCGCGAGCAGGGCGAGGGTGGCGTAGAGCGGCAGGTACTTGCGCTGCTGCGGCCGGGCCAGCCGGGACCGCACGTCGGCGAAGGTCGTCATGCCGGCACCTCGACCTTCTCCGTCGTGGCGGCGGTGGGTCCGGCCGGTGGCGCCGCGGGTCGTCGGCGCCGGCCTTGGAAGACCTTGGCGCGGAAGGCCGGCGACTGCACCAGGCACACGATCGTCACGACGAGTGCCTTGAACAGCAGCGTGGTCTCCGGCGGGATACCCGTGGTGTAGATGGTCGTGGTGAGCGTCTGGATGAGCAGCGCGCCGACGACGGTGCCCGCGATGGAGAACCGCCCACCGGCCAGCGACGTGCCGCCGATGACGACGGCGAGGATCGCGTCGAGCTCGTACCAGAGGCCGGCGTTGTTGCCGTCCGCGCTGGACACGTTCGAGCTGATCATCAGCCCGGCGATGCCGGCGCACAGGCCCGCCACGATGTACGCCATCATCGTGATCCGCCGCGAGTGGATGCCGGCGAGGCGGCTGGCCTCGGCGTTGCCGCCGACCGACTCGATGAGCATGCCGAGCGCGGTGCGGCGGGTCAGCAGCACGGCCAGCGCCGTGACCGCGAGCGCGATAAGGATCGCGACCGGCACGGTGAAGAGGTAGCCGCCGCCGATCCGCTTGTACGGCGAGCTGTTGATCGTGATGATCTGGCCGTCGGTGATGAGCTGGGCCAGGCCGCGGCCGGCGACCATCAGGATGAGCGTGGCGATGATCGGCTGGATGCCGATGACCGCGACCAGGAGGCCGTTCCAGGCGCCGAGCAGCAGGGCCAGCCCGAGCGCCAGCGCGACCGCGACGGCCACACCGGCCACGCTGTTCTGGTCGCCCTGCTCACTGATCCGCCAGCAGGCGAACGCGCCGCAGATCGCGACCACCGAGCCGACCGACAGGTCGATGCCGCCGGTGGCGATGACCAGCGTCATGCCGAGCGCCACCAGGATCAGCGGCGCGCCGAAGCGGACGATGTCGATCAGGCTGCCGTACAGGTGGCCGTCGCGCACCTCGACGCTGAAGAAGTTCGGCGTGAAGATCAGGTTGGACAGCAGCAGGACCACCAGCATGGCGACCGGCCAGAAGAGGCGATGTTTGACCAGGGTGTTCACGGCTTGGCTCCACTGGCGATGGTTTCCATGACGCGGTCGACGTCGAGGGTGTCGTCGTTGGGCAGCTCGGCGATCAGGTGGCGGTCGCGCAGCACCGCCACCTTGTGGCTCAGCCGCAGCACCTCCTCCAGCTCCGCCGAGACGAAGAGCACGGCCATGCCGCCGTCGGAGAGCTGCGCGACGAGGCGCTGGATCTCCGTCTTGGCGCCGATGTCGATGCCGCGGGTCGGCTCGTCGAGGATCAGCAGCCGCGGCTCGGTGATGAGCCAGCGGGCCAGCAGCACCTTCTGCTGGTTGCCGCCGGAGAGGTTGCGGACCTGGGCCTCCGGGTTGGCCGGCCGGATGTCCAGCGCCTTGATGTACCGGTCGACGAGCTCGTCCTGCCGGCGGCGCGGGATCGGCCGGGTCCAGCCGCGGGTGGCCTGCATGGCGAGGATGATGTTCTCCCGCACGGTGAGCTCCTCGATGAGGCCCTCCGTGCGGCGGTTTTCGGAGCAGAAGGCGATGTCCTTGGCCATCGCGGTGCGTGGCCCGCGCATCGTCACCGGCCGGCCGTCGACGGCCAGTTGCCCGTGGTCGGCCTTGTCCGCGCCGTAGAGCAGGCGAGCCACCTCGGTGCGGCCGGAGCCGAGCAGGCCGGCCAGGCCGACCACCTCTCCCTTGTGGATGGTGAGGCTGAACGGCGCCACCGCGCCCTTGCGTCCCAGCTCGCGCGCGTCGACCAGCGGCACGTTGTCTTCCTGGAACCGCTTGGGCCGGTCTTCGAGCCGCTCCAGGACCTCGAGCTCCTTGCCGATCATCTTCCCGATCAGGTCGATGAGGGTCAGCTCGCTGGTCCGGTACTCGCCGACCCGCCGGCCGTTGCGCAGCACGGTGATCCGGTCGGCGATCTCGTAGACCTGGTCGAGGAAGTGGGTGACGAACAGGATCGCGATGCCCTCGTCCTTGAGCTGCCGCATGACCCGGAAGAGCTGCTGCACCTCGCCGGCGTCCAGGCTGGACGTCGGCTCGTCGAGGATCAGCACCTTGGCCGAGATGTCGATCGCGCGGGCGATCGCCACCATCTGCTGGACCGCGATCGAGTACGTGCCGAGCTGCGCCGACACGTCGATGTCGAGCTGGAGGCGGCGCAGCAGCTCGCTCGCCCGTCTTTCTACAGTGGACCATCGAATGTGGCCGAGGAAGCGCGGCTCGCGCCCGATGAAGATGTTCTCCGCCACCGACAGGTTGGGACAGAGGTTGATCTCCTGGTAGACGGTGCTGATGCCGGAGTGTTGCGCTTGCAGCGGCCCGGAGAAAGAGACCGGCTGCCCGTCCAGCACGATGCCGCCCTGGTCGATGTCGTACACCCCGGTGAGCACCTTGATGAGCGTCGACTTGCCGGCGCCGTTTTCGCCCATGAGGGCGTGCACCTCACCCGGCAGCATCCGGAAGTCGACCTCGCTCAGCGCCTTGACGCCGGGGAACTCCTTGCTGATCCCCGTCATCGTCAGGATGGCCTCGGTCACCTGCCTGCCCTTCTAGCGGCGATGGGTGGCCGCCCCACCCCATGCGGGAGGGTGGGGCGGCCGTGGTCGGGTCAGTACTGGCGTTCGGGCAGGACGGTCTTGGCCTGCTCCTGGGTGAAGGTGGTTTCCTTGGTGATGATGCGGGGTTCGACGGCTTCGCCGGCGTTGACCTTCTTGACCAGTTCCAT
>NZ_JCADBM010000015.1:0-265092 GCF_059359075.1 Phytohabitans sp. LZ39
ACGGTGGGGCACGAGGACCTCCCTCGGATGGTGCGGCTGTTGTGGTAGCTCCACACCTACCGAGGAGGTCCTCACCCAATCAAGATCCCCGTGTCACCAACGTCCGTGGGCAGTACACCTAGATCTCGAATCCCGCGCCGCGCACACCGCCGCCACCGCTGCTCCCGCCGGAGACCGCCGCGGGAGGATGTGGCCGCGCTGCCGGGCCCGCGAAACAAGGTTTTGGATGAAGATCTTCGCGGACCGGCCGCGGCTGGTCCGTCGGGAAAGCTGTCGAGCCGCGCGCGTCAACGCGTTCACCCGTCGAGGCGTGGGATGGCCACTCTAGGGAAGCAGAGCAAATGCATCCCGCGCACACCTACCCACCCGGAGCCGTAAAGGCCCGGCGCAGCCTCCGGGGTGAGCGTGACCAGCGGCGGACGGGTGCGGCCGCGGGAGCAGCGGTCTGGACCACGACGGACGTCGCGGTAGCTCAAATCTCTGTCTAAAGAGGGGGCCGAAGCTACCCCGCCGGTGCCCGGCCCGCGGGAGCGACGGTCAGGTGACGGGCCTCCAGGGGCCTTTGGGGTCGCCTGGGGGTTGGTTGCGGGTGTACCAGCGGGCCCGCCACCGCTTGCCCTCGTGCGTCGCGACGTCGCCGCTGTTGAAGACGCGCGACGGCGTCCAGATCGCCACGCCCTCCTCGGTCATGGCGATTTCCTGCCACGGACCGTTGGGGTCGCCGGGCTTGTTGTTCTTCGCGTACCACGAGGCCGCGAAGACCTTGCCCTGGTACGTGACCCGGTCGCCGGTGTCGTAGACCTTCGTGGCGCTCCACCACGAGGAGGCCGGCGCCCAGCTGGAGCCAGCGGGTCAGCTCCTCCAGCCGGATCGCGTCCGAAAGGGACAGAAACGTCCACAGCAGACCGATCACCAGTACGGAGAGCGTGTGCATCACGGCCACCGAGCCGCCGAGCCAGGCCGCGTCCCGGATCCGGCCGCGCGACCCCACGAGGTACGCGGCGGCGAGGCTCTTGCCGTGTCCCGGCGTCACCGCGTGGCCGGCCCCGGCGGCGAACGCGAGCGCGAACGCCAGCGGCGGCACGCCCGGCGACTCGATGATGGCCTGCATGGTCGTCACGCGACCGCCCTCCGCCGCCTACCGAGGGTCACCGCGGCGAAGGCGAGGAGCGCCACGGCACCGACCACCGCGCCGATCTGGAGGAGAGCGCCGCGCCCGCGGCCGGCCGCCGCCGGGACGTCGCCGAGCGTCCAGTTGTGGGTGAACTCCGCGGAGGTGTACACCGCGCGGGCACCACCCGGTCCGGTGGCGAGCGTCCGGTAGGCCGGGTCGAGGTCGGTGAGCGTGCGGACCGCGACCGACACCACCCCGACCGGCCCCGGGCAGGCGTACTCGATCGAGGCACCGTCGCGGGCCAGGTCGGCCGGCGGGGTGACCCGGCCGGCGCAGGCGTCGCCGTCGCTGGTGACCGTGACCCGTTCGAGCAGGTACGCCGCGAACCGCGGGGACGGCCCGACCGCCGCCGCGTCCGAGTCGCGGTAGAAGACCGCGCCGTCGAGCATGACCCGGTCCTCCGGCAGCAGGCCGAGCGCGACCCCGAGCACGGTCAGGTCATCGAGCCCACCGACCTTCCACCGGACGTCGACGACCTCCGGGCGGCCCGGGTCGGCCGCGATCGCCACCGTCTGCGGGTCGCCGAACGGGTGCGCGCCGGCCGGCGCCGGCGCCGCGAGAACGGCGACGGCACACGCGACGGCGCACGCGAGGCCACGGAGGGGCAAGGGACGACGCTCCAGCTCAGGAAGGGGGTGGCCTGAGTGTGTGCCACCCTTTTGAAACCCACGGGCAAAGCACAGTGATCACATCGTGAACAATTAGTTGATCATTCTCTTCGACGAAGAGCTTCCAGGGTCAGAGATATTGAGCTACCGCGATGTCCGGCGTGGTCTCGACCGCTGCTCCCGCGGCCTCACCCTCCGCGGCCCACAAGGTCACCCCAGGGCCTACGCGGCCGGCGAAGCCGGCCGTTGGGTTCTTGTCTCGCGGACCCGGCAGCGGAGGCCGGGGCTCTCGGCTCGCGCCAGCGAGCCGCCGGCGTCCGCGGTCTCCGGCGGGAGCGGCGGTCCGCAGCTGACGCGGGCATGGGCAAATAGGCCTCTGAACCGTCACGGCGGGCCCGACACCGAAAGTCTCCGATCAGAGGGCGAGCACCTCCTCCCAGGTCGTCACGTTCCACCGGGTGGCGAAGAGTTGGTCGATGGCCGGCTTGGCGGCGGCCTCGATGGCCGCGGCGTCGGGGGTCACGACGGTCATGCCGGCGGCGGCGAGCTCGGTCAGCAGGGTGGCCTCACGGTCGGCCATGAAGCGGGAGCCCCAGTCGGTGGCGGCGCGCATGGCCGCGCGCACCTTGTGCGGCCAGGGCACGTCGCGCAGGAAGCAGGCGTTGGCGGCCACGAGGCCGAAGCCGACGAGGTGGCCGGTCAGCGCCAGGTGTGACTGCACCTCGAAGAGGCGCAGCGAGGAGATCTGGGTGAGGTCGCCCTCGGAGGCCTCGGCGACGCCGGTGCGCAGCGCCTCGTAGATGCCGTTCAGCGGCACCTCCACGGGCACCACGCCGAGCGCGGACCAGACCGCGACCCAGTCTGGCACGGGCGGCAGGCGCAGCTTGACGCCGGCCAGGTCGGCCGGGGTGACGATCTCCTTGTTGGCGGTGAACTGGCGGAATCCCCTGTAGACGGTGCCGAGCGAGACGAGGTTTCCGCCGGAGCGGACCAGCGCGCGGGCCTCGTCGCCGAGATGGCTGCGCCAGACCCGCTGGAAGTGCGCGTAGTCACGGATCACGTACGGTCCGTTGAAGAAGAAGTAGGCCGGCGCGTAGTCCTGGATCGGCTGGCCGCCGGTGAGGACGATGTCGGCGACCCGCTCGGCCGGGTCGCAGGGTGCCATCGCCGGGTTGATCGTCTGCTCGTTGAGCACCGAGGTCGCCACCTCGACGACCAGGCGGCCGCGGGTGCCGGCCTCCAGGATCTCCTTGAACTTCAGCGCGGTGTCGGCCAAGATGTGCCCCGCGGCGAACGGGGTCGCCACCCGCACGGTGACGGGCGGTCGCGGGCGGCCGTGGGTCGGCGCGGCGAGGGCGAGCGGGGCAGCGCCGGCCGCCTTGATCAACGTACGTCGATTCACGCTCATGCGGTCAATGTACCGTCATGGACCGCCTTGACATTGATGACCTTTGCTGCTTGTCTATGACAAACCCCCCGCGCCTCCGGGCGGCGCGCCGTTTCTCCTATGAAAGGGAAGCCGCGAATGCCCGACCATCCCCATCGCCGCCGGCGCCGGACACTGCTCGCCGGCGCCTTCGCTATCACCGTCCTCATCGGACTGCTCGGCGGCAGCGCGTTCGCCGGTGAGGCGGCCGACCCGGCACTGCCGGCCAACGACGCCGCCCGCGGCATGATCTACAATGGACTCCGCGTCGACCGGACGGGTCCGTGCGCCGGCATGTTCCAGGTCAAGGGCGTCACGCCGGTCATGTGCACGCACGGCCCGGACACCCCACCGGTCGGCCTGTCCGTCAAGCGCCGCATCCAGCCGCTCGCCGCCGCCCCCGCCGCGGCCGCCAGCGCGCTCGCGGTCTGCGAGGGCGACGGCACCTCGGGCCGCCGCGTCGAGGTGCTGTACATACACGGCTCGACCAGCCGGTACCAGCAGTACCTGGAGACGTTCCGCTCGCTGGCCGAGGGTGTCGACGTCATCTTCAACGAGAGCGCCCGGGAGACCGGCGGCGAGCGCCACGTGCGGTACGTGACCGAGACCGTCAACGGCGCCTGCCGCCCGGTAGTGCGCGACGTGCAGATCGCCGACTCGGCGCTCAACGCGAACGACTGGGCGCCACTGCTCAACGCGGTGAAGGCCGCCGGCTACACGCGCACCGACCGCAAGTACCTCCAGTTCGTCGACGCGAACGTCTACTGTGGAATCGGTGGCTTCGCCGGCGACACCCGCAAGACCGACGCCAACCGCTCCAACTCCGGCCCCGAGTACGCGCGCGCCGACAACGGCTGCTGGAGCGCCGGCGTGGCCGCGCACGAGCTGGGCCACACGCTCGGCGCCGTCAACAACAACGCGCCCAACGCATCCGGCGCGGCGCACTGCGTCGACGAGTGGGACGTCATGTGCTACAAGGACGGGCCCAACGTGGTCATCCAGACCAAGTGCACCGACCGCGCGCACGACAACCGGCTGGACTGCAACCACGACGACTACTACCACACCAACCCGGCCGCCGGCTCCTACCTGGCCAACAACTTCAACGTGGCGGACAACCTGTTCCTCATCAAGGGCCCCGGGGGCGGCAACCCGCAGCCCAACCCGAACAAGGCCCTCGCCGCGGCGGCATCAGCGTCGTACACCTCGTCGTGGGAGAGCGTCGCCGCCATCAACGACGGCGCCGAGCCCGCCCAGTCCAACGACACCGTCAACCCACGCTGGGGCACCTGGCCCAACACGGGTGAGCAGTGGGCGCTGCTGACCTGGTCGGCCGCGCAGACGCTCACCTCCGCCGAGGTGTACTTCTTCGACGACAACGGCGGCGTGCGCGTGCCCGCGTCGTGGAAGCTCCAGTCCTGGAACGGCAGCGCGTACGTCGACGTGGCCGGGGCGAGCGGGTATCCCGTCGCGCTCAACCAGTACAACCGGGTGACCTTCACCAGCGTGAGCACGACCCGGCTGCGGGTGCTGCTCCAGAGCGGCGCCGGGTCGGTGGGCCTGCTGGAAGTCAAGGCCCTGTGATTCTGAGGTACATGGCACACGCCGGCGCCGTCCTGACTGTCCACTCGGACGGCGCCGGCTCGGTCTGGATCACCGCCAAGTGGGCGGACGGCCATCCCGTGACCGGGTCGGCCAGCGCGATCCTGACCGCGACCGCCACCGGCCAGCGGGTCGGCCCGGTGCCACTGAAGGCGCTCGGTGACGGCGCGCTGACCTACTCCGGTCAGCTCGCACCGGGCCGGTGGACGGTGACCGCCGAGATGGCCATCCCGGCGGTGGCCCGGTGCGACGCCCAGCTCCAGGTGCCGGCGGCGCCGGCGGCCGTGACGTGCGCCCTCCCCGAGGAGCCCGCGCCCGCGGCCCCGGCGCCGTCGACCACACCGTGGGGCGTCATCACGCTCGCCTGCGCGGCGGTACTCGTGGTGGCGATGGTGTTCCTCGTCGGCCGCGGGCGGCGGTCGCGCCGGTAGGCTGTGCCCATGCGTCTTCACGTGGGCTGTGCGATGTGGACGCTCAAGGCCTGGCAGGGGCGGTTCGTGCCGCACCCGCTGCCGCCGCACGAGCGGCTGCGCCACTACGCCGGCTGGTGCGACGCGGTCGAGGGCAACACCACGTTCTACGCCACACCCACCCGGGAGACGGTGGCCTCGTGGGCGCGCCAGACCGACCCCGATTTCCGGTTCGTGCTCAAGCTGCCTCGCGTGGTGACGCACGAGAGCCGCCTGGCCGACTCGGGCGAGCCGCTGCGCGCCTTCCTCGACGCGATCGAGCCGCTCGGGCCGCGGGCGCACGCGCTCTGGATCCAGCTGCCGGCGTCGTTCGCGCCGGACGACGTGCCCGTGCTCACCCGCTTCCTCCGCCGGCTGCCCGCCTCCCACCGGTACGCGGTGGAGGTCCGCCACCCCGCGTTCTTCGCCGACACCGGCACCGCCGCGCGGCTGGAGGAGGTGCTCACCGCCGCCGACGCGGAGTGGATTCCCTTCGATACCACGGCGTTCTTCGCGAGCCCGCCCACCAGCGACGCCGAGCGGGACGCCTGGATGAAGAAGCCGCGCGTCCCGGTGCGCACCCGGGCGCTGACCGGCCGGCCGATCGTCCGCTACCTCGGCCGCGACGACACCGACCGCACGGTCGAGGGCTGGCGGCGGTGGGTCGAGGTCGCCGCCAGGTGGCTGCGCGAAGGGCGCTCGCCGACGGTCTTCGTGCACACCCCCGACAACGCCGAGGCGCCCGCGCTCGCCCGCCGATTCCACGACGAGGTGCGAGCCAGAGTGCCCGAGCTGGCGCCGCTCCCCCAGCCGGTACCCGTGGAGCCCTTGACGCTCTTTTAGGGTGTTGTCCGTGTGGAACTCACTGCGCACCGACGCGCCGGCCGGCCTGCTCGCCGGCGTCACCTCGTACCGTGCCGGAAACGGCGACCTCGTCCACGCGTACGTCGCCCGCCCCGAAGGGCCCGGCCCGTACCCGGGTGTGGTGCTCGCCCACCACCTGCCGGGGTGGGACGAGCTGTACCGGGAGTTCGCCCGCCGGTTCGCCGACCACGGGTACATCGCGATCTGCCCCGACCTCTACTGCCGCGCCGGGCACGGTGACCCCGACGACGTCGCCGCCGCGGTCCGCGCGGCCGGTGGCGCCTCCGACGACCTCGCCGTCGCCGACCTCGTCGCGGCCCGCGACTGGCTGCGCGCGCTGCCGACCGCCAACGGCAAGGTCGGCGTCTTCGGCACCTGCTCCGGCGGCCGCCACGCGCTGCTCGCGGCCAGCAAGGCCGGCGGCTTCGACGCGGTGGCCGACCTGTGGGGCGGCGGGGTGGTGGCCGCGCCCGACGCGCTCACCCCGCAGCAGCCGGTCTCCGTGCTCGACTACACGGCGGGCCTCGACGCGCCGCTGCTCGGCCTCTTCGGCGACCAGGACCAGTTCCCGACGCCCGAGCTCGTCGACCGGCACGAGGAAGAGCTCAAGAGGCACGGCAAAGAGTACGAGTTCCACCGGTACGCCGGCGCCGGCCACGGCTTCTTCTACTACCACCGGGCCGCGTACCGCCCGGAGTCCGCGATGGACGGCTGGGCGAAGGTCTTCACCTTCTTCGGCCGCCACCTCTCCACCGGGAGCTGACCATGTGCACGAACATCTCCGAGACCGTGCCCGCCGCCGGGGCCGCCAAGGGCGGTGCCGGCTGGTTTCCGGTCACCGCGGCCAACGTCGGCTTCGACCACGCGGTCGGCTCCCGCTTCGACCACGCGCTGCTGCTCGACTTCGTCGACCCGGAGCGCGGCCCGTCCGCCCGCGTGGCGGTCGAGCTCGACCTGGAGACCGGGCGCGCGCTGCTCGCCGCGCTCCAGTCGGTGATCGAGGCCGCCGAGCGCAGCGGCGCACCGGTCTGACATGTTCGGCGCCACCGAGCCGCGGTTGGACCGCCCGTCCACCACCCTCCTGGACGACCTGCGCGCGAAGGTCGACGTCGCGCGGATCCGCACCGACGTGGAACGCCTCGACGAGCCACGCGGCCGGCTGCACGCGCCCGAGGCGATGGCGCGCGCCGAACGGTACGTGACCGACCAGCTGGAGGCGGCCGGCTGGTCGGTGCGGCGCCGCCCGTTCGACGACGGGGTCGCCGGGGTCAACCTGATCACCGGTGGCGGCCCGGCCCGCTTTCTCGTCGGGGCGCACCTCGACACCGTGCCCGGCAGCCCCGGCGCCGACGACAACGCCTCGGGGGTCGCCGGCCTGCTCGAACTGGCCCGCATCGTGCCGCCGAGGCCGGACATCACCCTGGCCGTCTTCGACCAGGAGGAGACCGGCCTGCACGGCTCCCGCGCGCTGGCCCACGAGCTCGCCGCGGCCGGCCGGGAGCCGGGCGGCGTCATCGTCTTCGAGTGCATCGGCTACACGGCCACGACCCCGGCGAGCCAGCACCTGCCTCCCGGCCTAGGCCTGCTCTACCGTGGACAGATCAAGCGGATGCGCGCCCGCGAGCACCGTGGCGAGTGGACGATCATCCTCTACCGGGCGACCGCCCGGGGGCTGGCGGCCGCGTTCGGCGGCGCCCTGTCCCAGGCCGCCGGCCGCCACGCGGTGATGCTGGCCCGCGACCCGGTCGACCTCCCGGTGATCGGGCGACACCTGGGCCGGGTGGCGCCGCTGGTGCGCGACTTCGCCCGCAGCGACCACAGACCCTTCTGGGACCTCGGGATGCCGGCGATCCAGGTCACCGACACCGCCAACTTCCGCAACCCGCACTACCACCAGCCGACGGACACGCCGGAAACCCTCGACTACCAACGGATCGCCGACATCGTCGCCGCCACCGCCGCGGTCGTCACCGGATAACCCGTCGCCCGGGCGCCGCGGCCGCGCCTACCATCGGCAGTCATGGACGCGAGCTGGGCCGAGGGCGTGACCCGGGTGGCGGTGCTGACCGGCGCCGGCATCTCGACCGACTCCGGCATCCCCGACTACCGCGGTCCGGACGGCGTGTGGACGCGAAACCCCAAGCTGGCCAACGCGTTCACCTACGACAGGTACATGGCCGGCGCGGCGACGCGGGCCGAGTTCTGGCGGGCGTACCTCGGGCACGCCGCCTGGACGGCGGAGCCCAACGCGGCCCACCGCGCGCTGGCCGACCTCGACCAGGCCGGCGTGGCGGTCCGAGTCCTGACCCAGAACGTCGACGGCCTGCACCAGAAGGCCGGCGTCAGCCCGCGCAAGGTCCTCGAGCTGCACGGCACCATGCACGAGGTGGCCTGCACCCGCTGCCGGCGGCGCACGCCGAGCGAGCAGACCCTCGCGCGGGTCGCCGCGGGCGACGACGACCCGCGCTGCGGCGACTGCGGTGGGATCCTCAAGCTGGCGGTCGTCATGTTCGGCGAAAACCTCGACGCGGTCACGCTCGGCCACGCCCGGCAGATCGCCGCCAACAGTGGCCTGATGCTCGCGGTGGGCAGCTCGTTGCAGGTCGAGCCGGTCGCCTCGCTGTGTGCGATGGCCGTCGAGGCGGGCAACCGCCTGGTGATCGTCAACCGCGACCCCACGCCCTACGACCCCTTGGCCGTCGAGGTGATCCGCGAGCCGATCGGCGCCTCGCTGCCGGAGATATGCGCGGCGCTCAAGGAGGCTAACGCGAGTATTCGTAGACCTTCGAACGCCGCATAGGCCCGAGATCGTCGAGCTCGCCCCGGTAGGGCTGGTTGTCGACCAGGTCTCGCACCACGCCGTCGGGCAGTGCGAGAGCGACGATCTCGAATTTGCCGGCGGACGCGGCGGGATTCGCTCCGAACTGCGCGTAGGTGCAGGCGCCGGTCCGCCGCGCGTCGTCGAAAACGCATTCCGTGGGATACCAGCTCCCGCCGGCCACCCGCACCATCGCGACGACGGTGGTCCCCGGGGGCAGCGGGGGCGTCACGACCCGCACCACCTCGCGGAAGCCGACCTTGCCCGGCAGCGGATAGGTGACGGCCAGCTCGCGCACGTCACCCGTCGGTGTTGAATTTGGCGTCGGTGCGGGTGTTGGAGTAGGTGTCGATGCGGGCGGGCCGGGTGGCTTCTCGTCCGCGTCGCGGCGATATTGCATTGACGCGGCCGCGCCGAGAATGATCAGCAGACCGACCGCGGCGACCACCATGCCGCGCCAAATGGGAGAACTCCCATCCGTGGTGCGATGGCGCGGATCACGCCTGCGGAAACTCCGATCGCGAAAAGCGACCCACGCCCCGAAAATCGCCGCGAGCGCGCCGACGACCGACGCGACCTTGTCGGCTTGGTCGAACAAAAGACCCACATCGCGAGGGTAGTTACCCGACGCGAATTCGCGACTTTCTCATATCCTGCGCAGCACCGAGACGACCCGGCCCAGCACGACCGCGCGGTCTCCGTCGATCACGTCGTAGGCCGGGTTGCGCGGTTCGAGCAGGACGTGGCCACCGCGGCGCCGGTACACCTTGACGGTGGCCTCCTCGTCGATCACCGCGGCCACGATGTCGCCGTTGTACGCCTCGTGCTGCTGGCGCACCACGACGATGTCGCCGTCGCAGATCGCCGCGTCGATCATCGAGTCGCCGCGCACCCGCAGCGAAAACAGGTTTCCCTTGCCGACGAGGTCGCGCGGCAGCGTGAGCGTCTCCTCGGCCATCTCCTCCGCGAGGATCGGCGTCCCGGCGGCGATGGAGCCCACGAGGGGTACGCCGACGGTCGCCGGGTCGCGGCGCTCGGACTCGCCGGCCCCGAGGAACAGGCGCACGTCGACCGGTCGGGTGGCGGTGCGACCGCGGCGCAGGAAGCCCATATCCTCCAGCACGCGCAGGTGCCGGCTGACCGACGACGTCGACGCCAGCCCGACCGCGTCCCCGATCTCCCGGGTGGAGGGCGCGTAACCGTACCGGACCACCCAGTCGCGGATGGCGGCGAGAATGCGCTGCTGCCGAGCGTTCAAGGTGGACGTATCGAGATCCTCAGCCAGTACCACGCCCCGATCTTGACCCATCGGCCGGCGAGACGCCGGCATGGCGCGCCGGAAACCCAGCCGATCGCGGGACAACAGCCCTTCCGGAAATGCTAGGCCGCCGGGCCGTACTCGATTTCGCCGTTCTGGATGTGAGCGATCCGGCGCGGGCCCTCGAGGTCGCGATAAGGGCAATCCTCCGCGCCCTCCCGAAGCGTCGCCGACTCGTCGTCGGGCGCGATCCACAGCAGCTTGCCGGACCGCAGCCACGGCTCAAGCTCGAAGTCGTAGTCGGACACGCGGTCGGTGCTCTGGTGCCAGCCGACCCACGTGCCCGACTCGTCGTACACGTAGTAGGTGTCGCTGCCCCAGGTGTTGACCAGCTCGACGTTGTCCGGGTTGGCGCCGAAGTAGGTGACCGCCCACCCGGTGTGGCGACCGACCGGCACCTGGGACACGACCGCGCGGACGCCGGGCACCTCCAGCAGCCGCGGCACCACGTACGGCACGCCGGGGCCCGGCACCACCTGGAACGGGGTGCGCTCCACCGGCTCGACCAGACGCATCGCGCCGTGCATCGCGAGCCAGCCCGCCGGCATCGGTTCGGGATCGTCGCGCTCGGACGTGTGGCGGCGCCAGAACCAGCCGTCCAGGCCGGCCGTGTCGATCCGCCACCGCACGACCTCGCCCGTGTGGGGCGAGCGCGCGAGCGGCACCTCGGCCAGCAGCTCGAGGTAGCTGTCGACGAGGTCCGAGTAGCGGTCGCCCAGGTCGGCGGCGGTCTCCGGGTCGGTGGCGGACAGCGCCTGCTGCTCGGCGAACAGCCGATTGCCCTCGGCGAGCAGCGCGGCCCGTTCGGCGGTGGAGCCGGTGGTCATGCGGGTGTCCTCTCCAGACGTCGCCTCATCGTGCCCGGTCGACCGCCTCGATCGGTGTCGTGGACGTGACCAGCCGGGGCGGCAGGTGCGGGCGGAACCGGATGATCTTCTCGTCCGCCGCCTTCCGGATGACCTCGATCTTGATCTCGACCAGGTCTGCCGGGGGCGACCAGTTGACGGTCGCCCCGTGCGCCACGCCGATGTTCGCCGCCATCATCCTATTGAGCAGTTTCACGTACGGCTTGCCCTCCAGCAGCGACTCGTCCTTGATGTACCTGATCTGGAACAGATCGTTGTCGCCGGCCAGCCGCCGTTTCTCGCCCTGGTCGGTGAAGCCCCAGACGACCTGGTCCTCGACCACGTAGTAGCCGCGCGTCTCGGGCGGAGGGCGGAGGTCCTGCATGGCGTTGTAGTACTTCGCGTACTCCTTCGTCCGCTCGTTGAACCGCTCGTTCGCCGCGTCGAAGTTACGCGAGCCCGGCACAGGCCTGGTGGGCTCGAAGAATCCGACCAGTCCCAGCTTCCATTCCTGTACTCCGATGAGTGTGTCCTCGGGTTTGATGGTCTTGGCTTTGACCTTGGTCGGTTTCGGGATCGCGCCTTGCTCGATCCACGGCGCCGAGTAGGGGTTGGTGGCGCGGATGTCGATGACGAGCCCGCGCTGGTCGGCGAACCGCTGGAACCTGTCCTGGTGCGCGGCCAGGATGCCGTATGTCTCCTGGATCTCCTGGTGGGTCAGCCGGATCTCGTCCCGCGGACTCTGCTCGCTCGGGTTGACGACCGCCTCGAAGTGCAGGAACGTCGAGGTGGCCGTTACCCCGTCGACGACCAGCCGCAGCGAGGTCAGGCGGTGCCGGTGGCGGATCTCCGGCAGCTCGGCCCGGATCTCCTGGATCGACGCTCCGGGGCGTACCAGGGCGCGCGCCTCGCGGAGGGCGGCGGCCAGCGCCCGGCGCTGCTCCCGCTGGTCCGGACGGCGCCGGTCCCGGCGGTCGTCGGGCCGCTTGGCGCGCGGCGGGCGCGACGCGCGAGGAGGGCGCCGCCGGCGTGGCGCGCGGGGCACTCGGGGCAATCCGGGACGGTCGCGGCGCGGTCGCTTGTCCGGGCGGCGCTTGGGCTTCAGCTTCGCCCAGAGCTTCTTCACCAGGTCGACGATCTTGCCGATGACCCAGTCGACGGCGCGGTTCACCGGGCGGGACAGCGTCTGGAAGATCTGTTTGACCTTGCCCGCGATCCCGCCGATGCCCAGGATGGCGGCGAGCGCGCCGATGAGCACCGGGATCGAGCGGGCCAGCGCGCGTTCGACGAGCTGCGGCACCCCACCGCCGCCGCCGCGGGCGATCGCGATGACCGCGTCGAGCACCACGTTGACGAACTCGATGATCTGCCGGCCCTGGGTCACGATGAACCGGACGATGTCGATGATCATCTTGCAGGCACGGATGAACGCCGAGGCGGGGTTGAGCAGCGACAGGATCCAGGTGACGCCGGCGATGATCACGGTCGGCACGAGATACGCGATGATCTTGGAGATCAGTTCCTTCTTCAGGTCGCCGACGCGGCCCTTGATGTCGTCCCACATGCCGCCGACGCCCTGGCGCTTGACCTTCCCGACGATCGGCAGGGCGGTCTCGGCCGCCGCCACCGCGGGCTCGGGCACCCTGCGGACGATCCGGCCGCGGATGTTGGACCAGGTCAGCCCGAGCAGCGTGGAGATGAGCAGCACGATGCCGCGGGCGTCGAACTGGGCCGGCAGCCGCAACCCCGCCTGCGGCGCGGTGCCCAGCAGCCACCCGAGGATGCCGGCCGCCATGTGCCGGCCGATGTTGCGCATGAACAGCTTCAGGCCGCCACCCACGGCCGAGATCAGCCGGCCGAGGAACCCGATCGGGTCGGCGAGGATCGCCCGGAGCGCCTGTGCCGCCTTTCGCAGCACACCGAGCAGCATGTTCTTGAGCTCGATGATGGCGTCGATGACGCCCTTGACCGCGTCGACCGCCTTGGCGAGCGCGCCCCTGTTCTTCTCCTTCTCCCGGGCGATCTCGTCGTCGACCGACTTGACCGCCTCGGTGTACTTGGTCGCCAGCGTGTCGACGAGCTCGGTGCCCTTCTCGTCGACCGTGTCGGCCAGCTCGGTGAACTTCTCCGCGAACTCGCCCGCCGCCTCCTGGCCGATCGCGCGCAGGTCGGCGGGGAGCTTGCGCACCGCGTCCTGGAGCTGCGTGCGGCCGGCGGCGATGCGGTCCTTGGCCCGGCGCAGCTCCACCTCGATGGTGGTGGCGACGTCGGAGATGACCCCGCGCATGCGGTTGATGTAGTTGCGGCGCGCGTTCTCGTAGAAGCGGTTGACCTCGTCGGGCAGCGGCAGCGCCCAGTCGCGCAGCCACATCGTCCAGCCGAACGGTCCGGAGTACCGCTCGTCCTTCCACCGCCGCATGTCCGCGCCGTGCTCGCGGGTGAACTGCTCCCGCGCCGCCTTCTCCCCCGCGGTGAACTGCCGGTCGACCTTACCGTCCAAATCGGACAGTATCTTCTCGACGTCGGTGCGGGTCGCGTCGAACACCGACTGGAGGATCGCCGTGACCCGCGCCCGCTTGTCCTCGTCGCGTTTCTTCGCGCCGCCCATGCCGGCCTGCACCGTCCGCCCGGTCGCCGCGCGGGTGCCGGCCATCGACGACATCGCGCCGCCACCGAGCCGCCTGGCGTCGCCCTCGGCGCCGCCGAGCACGGCCGCCTCCTCCGCCCGCAACGCGGGTGGCGCCGCGGCCGAGTGGGCGTCGAGCTTCTCCTTCTCGGCCAAGGCCTGCTTGAAGCGCGGCTCGTTGGAACGCGCCAGCTGCGGCTCGGTCACGTCCGCCGCGGCCATCCGCGCCTCGACCTGCTCGGGCCCGGCGGACATGTCGGTGGCCGCCGGCGGGAGCCGATCGGGTATCGCGTTGGCCGGCTGCGGTGTGCCCGGCGCGCTCGGCGGCCTGTCCGGCGTCATCGGCACGACGTCCTTGGCGTCCGGCGCCGGCCGCGGCTGCGCGGCCGTCGTGGTGGCGATCTCCTCGGCGGAGGCCCGCTTGCCCTCTCCGACCTTGCCCTGGACCTCGGCCTTGGCCTCCTCGGTCTTGCCCGACGTGCCGAACTCGTCGGCCTCCTTCAGGTTTTGCGGCGTCCGCTTGGCGATGGCCTCCTCGACCGCGCGGACGAACTCGGCCCGGTCGAACACCTTCGGCTGCGCCTCGTTCATCTCCTCCGCGTGCGCCGCCTTGCCCCGCGCCTCGCGGTCGTCCGGCGGCGGCACGGCCGCCGCCTGCGCGGCACCGGCCTCGGCCTTGGCCGGCGGATGGCTCGACGTGACCGCCTTCTTCTTCCGGGCGACGTCCTTCGCCAACGCCTGGAACTTCGGATCGCTCCCCGGACTGCGCCGCTTGGCCGCCGCCTTCTCCGGCGCCGCCACCGCATCCGGTCCGCCCGCCCGGGCCACCTCCGGCCCAGCCGCCGCCTTTTCAGGCTTCGCGGGTGCGGCCTCCGGACCGACCGTGGGCGCGGGCGCAGCCGCCGGCCCCGCGCCGGCCGCGGGGAAGGCGGGCGCCGGACTCACACCGACCACAGGCGCCAGCGGAGCCGCGCCGGCCGCCGGGAGGGCAGGCGCCGGACTCACGCCGACCACAGGCGCCGGCGGAGCCGCGCCGGCCGCCGGGAGGGCGGGCTCCACCGGCGGGTGCGGCGCCGTCGTGGGCGGAGTCAGAGCCAGTGGTGGTACCGGCGCGCCGGGCAGCGGCGGCCCCGTCGCGGGCAGGGTGAGCGGCGGCGGTGGTATCGCCGACAGCGCGGCCGCCGTCGCCGCGTTGCCCAGCGCGGGCGGCGGCCGCACCGCGTCCGGCGCCGCCCCGGCCAGCCCGGCCGCCACGGCGGCATTGCCCACTGTGGACTGGGCGGGCACGCCGCCAGCCGCCCGGGGCGTCGGCGAGGGCGGGGCCACGGCCGGCCGCGACGGTGCGACAAGCACTGTCGCGGCCACGACCGGCGGCGGCACCATGCCCTTCGCCGGTGGCCGCGGCACCCCTCGCCTCCCCGCTGGTTATCGGGTAGTCGCACCCTTCACCGAGCTTAGGAAGCGGCCTGCCACGCCCGCGCCGATGAAAACCCTAGGTCTAGAGACCTTTTCGGGGTCAGGGTCGCCGCTCGTCGGGGGTGTTGCTTCAAGGCAGATTTGCCCACGTCCGCGTCAGTGGCGGACCGTATGCTCCCGCGGGCACCGTTCCCGGCCGGCGGCTCGCAGCGCTCGCCGAACCCCCCGGCCGTCCACTGCCAGCTCCGCGAGACAAGCCCCGCCGGAGTCTTCGCGGGGCCTACCTGCGCCATCCTGACGCAGCGTTACCAGCTCATGGGTCGAGACTTCGAGATCTAGGAGGCTTAGGGTTGAAATAGCGCCCAAACTCTCCTAGATCTCGAAGCTCGCGCCGCTCACACCCTCGTGGCGGTTACCCGCGGCGACGACAACCCCGTTGCTTTCCCGGATCGCCGATCCGGGAACAGACATTGTGGACAAACGTCGACCACCGGCGCGACCAGCGGCGGACGGGTGAGGCCGCGGGAGCAGCGGTCCGGACCACGACGGACGTCGCGGTAGCTCAAATCTCTGTCCAAATAAGGGATTCGGTGGAAAAGTGCTGGCCGGGCCCGAAGGCCCGGCCAGCTCCCCAGGAGGCGCGCTTATGTGGCGGGCGTGGGGTCGAGGATGACCTGGGCGGTACCCGTCTGGGGTGGCGTGCCCGGGTCGCTCGGCGCGTCCGTGTACTCGGCCACGAACACGGCGAACAGGTTGTCGCCTTCGCCGTGCCCGGGGATGGTCGTGGTGATCGTGCCCGAGCATCCGGTGGCGGTGGTGATGGGGTGGCCGTGCTGGTCGTGGCCGAGGATGTAGTTCATGACGACACGCGAGCAGTCGATCGGCTCGTCGTCGAGGACGCTGATCTCGTACGAGACCTGCTGCCCGAACTGGAACGGCTGCCCGGCCACCGGCTCCACGATGGTGACCACCGGCGCGATCGGGCCGACCACGAACGGCAGCTCGGCCGAGGCGGAGCGGCCCGTCCTGTCGGTGACCTTCAGCGTGGGCCGGTACGAGCCGTTGCGCTGGTACGTGTACGTGGGGTTCGGCGCGGTGGAGTCCACTGTGCCGTTCGCGTCGAAGTCCCACGCGTAGCGTAGCGGGTCGCCGTCGGGGTCGGTGGTGCCCGCGCTGGAGAACGTGACCGTCAGCGGCGCGAGACCGGCCAGCGGCGAGGCGCTGATCTTCGGGATGGGCGTGCGGTTGCCGCGGACGAAGTCGATCCGGGCGAGCTGGGCGTCCGGGTTCTCCGAGAAGAAGCCGTCGCCGTACTCCAGGACGTAGAGCGCGCCGTCCGGGCCGAACTCCATGTCCATCGGGTTGTCGAAGACGAACGACGGCAGCACCGGCTCGATCCGGCTCACCTCGCCGCGACGGTCCAATGTGAACGCCTTGACGTAGTCGCGGGTCCACTCGTAGAAGAGCGGCTTCTCCTCGTAGTACTCGGGCCACTTGACCCGGGAACGGTCGTTGGAGGAGAACTCGTACGCCGGGCCGGCCATCGGTCCGATGCCACCCTCGCCCAGCTCCGGGAACTCGGCCGACGCGTCGTATGAGTAGTTGACCTCCGGCTCCGCGACCGGTGGCAGGCGGGTCAGGCCGGTGTTGTGCGGCGACTCGTTGACCGGCCGCTTACAGTCGAACGGCGCGCCCGACCGGCCGGTGGCGAAGTCGTAGTCCACATAGGGCAGATCCGGTGTGGCGCAGTAGGGCCAGCCGTAGTTCGCCGGGCGGTCGATGACCATCCAGCGCCCCTGCCCGGCCGGGCCGCGCGCCGGGTCCGGGTCACCGGCGTCGGGCGAGTAGTCCGCCATGTACACCTGGTTGGTCCTCGGGTCGACGTCGAAGCGGAACGGGTTGCGCAACCCCATCGCGTAGATCTCGGGCTTGGTCTTCGGTGTACCCGGGCGGAAGAGGTTGCCCGACGGGATGGTGTACCCGCCGCCCGGCTTGACCCGGATGCGCAGCAGCTTGCCGCGCAGGTCGTTGGTGTTGGCCGAGGTGCGCTGGGCGTCGAAGGCCGGGTTGCGGTCGGCCCGCTCGTCCAGCGGCGCGTAGCCGTCGGACTCGAAGGGGTTCGTGTCGTCCCCTGTGGACAGATAGAGGTTTCCCTTGCCGTCGAAGCCGATCTGGCCGCCGACGTGGCAGCAGATGCCCCGGTCCACGGGCACGTCGATGATGCGCTGTTCGGTGCCGAGCTGGAGCGTGTTGCCGGACAGTTTGAAGCGGGACAGCCGCAGCGCGCCCTTGAACGGCGCGAAGTCCGCCGCCGTGCCCGTGGTCGGCGCGTCGCCCTCGTTGACGTCCGGGGTGGCCGGGTCGTCGACGGGCGTGTCGAGCGGTGGTGAGTAATAGAGGTAGACCCACTTGTTGCGGGCGAAGTCCGGGTCGATCGCGATGCCCTGGAGGCCCTCCTCGTCGTGCTGGTACACCGGCACGTCCGCGGCGAGTACGTTGAGCCCGGTGCGCGGGTCGTGGATGCGCACCTCGCCGGTCCGCGCGGTGTGCAGCACCCGGTTGTCGGGTAGCACGGCGAGGCTGATCGGCTCGCCCGGGAAGTCGTTGAGCGTGACCTTCTGGAAGCTGCTGTCCGGTGGGGGCGTCGGGGCGGCACCGGCGGCCGCGGGCGTCGCCACGGCGCCGACCACGAGCGTCATCCCAGCCACGATGGCTAGCGATTTCACAACATCACCTCAGAACCGGAGGGCGGCCAGGTAGTCGTAGCCGACGTCGGCGGTGCTGATCGCGTCCGCGGGGGCGCGCGGCGGGGTGCCGGCGTCGTCGCGTTCCACGATGAACTCGTCGATGCCCGCTTCCCGGCCGTAGCGGAAGATGCGGGCGAAGTCGATGAGGCCCTGCCCGACGTCCGCGAAGCTGCCGTTGGCGTCCATGTCCTTGACGTGGAACTGGCGGATGCGGCCGCGGTTCTGGTGGATGACGTCGACCGGGTCGTGCGCGCCCCTGGTCACCCAGAAGAGGTCGACCTCCAGGTGTACGAGGTCCGGGTCGGTCTCGCGGGTGAGCACGTCGAAGCCGGTGCGCGAACCGCCGTCCTGGCGGAAGAACTCGAAGTGGTGGTTGTGGTAGCCGAACTTCAGGCCGGCCTTGCGCGCCATCGCACCGGCCTTGTTGAGGTCGCGGGCGAACGCCCGGTACACGGCCGAGCTGCGGATCGGGCCGTTGGCGTCGACGCCGAAGAACGGGTGCACGATGTACCGCTGGCCGATCGTGCGGGCGTCGTCGAGCGTGGCCTGCCAGGCCGCCGCGTCGAACGGCTGCGGGATGCCGGAGTGCCCGGAGGTGGCGCGCAGCCCCGCCTTGTCGAGCGCGGCCTTGAACTGCGCCGCGGTGCGGCCGACGAAGCCGGCGTGCTCGACCCGCGTGTAGCCGATCCGGCGCAGCGCGGCGAGCGTGCCGTCGAGGTCGATCGCGAGCTGGTCGCGCAGCGTGTAGAGCTGGACGCTGATGCGGTCGAGCGGCACCCGGTGGGGCCCGCCGTGGCTACCGCCCGAGGCCTCGGCGGGCCCGGCCGCGGCGAGCACGCCCGCGGCGCCGACGGTCGCGGCCGTGGCCGCCTTCAACACTCCGCGGCGGCTGAGCGCCGGCACGTCCGGCGCGGACGCGGAGCCGGAGTGGTCGTGGGTGATGCACATGGAGACGCCTCCTGATGGGGTGGACATGAGTCACCCCGACCGGACAGCGTCAAGAGCCCAGATCGCCGACTTCAGAGCACGACGCGAAACGGCCGGTCACGGGGTGACCGGGCGTTCGTCGAGCGGTGCCACACGCCGACGACCGATGGAGGGCGAGGACCCGCGACACACCGGGCCAGGCTGCCGAACCCTTGCCATCGGGTCCCTGACGTCGGCGGCGCGGTCGTCGCATCCGTAGGTGGGACTAAATCAAACTGATCCGGATCATATGCACGTCACGCCGTCCCTAGCAAGGCGAATCGGGCAGACCGCGGTCCTGCTCATGTTTTGGTGACAGTTTGCTGACGCAGTGTCCTTGATCGATCTCTTCCGTGATCTTTAGGGTCCAACCGGGCCATCAGCGAGAACCGCGGGGCGGCCCTTCACTAGGGGAGGCAGCATCGATGTTGAGACCGACACGCCGACTACGCCTGGCCAGGTCGCTGCTGAGCGCCGGCGCGGCACTGGTGGTCGTCGCGACGAGCGTGGCCGCGACCGGCTCGGCGGCGCAGGCCGCGCCCGGCGGCTCCGCGTCCGACAAGATCCGCCCGGAGCTCGCCGAGCAGCTGGAGGCGAAGAGCGAGTCTGACTTCTGGATCCGGTTCGCGCCCAAGGCCGACCTGAGCAAGGCCAGCGCCATCAAGGACTGGAACGAGCGGGGCACCGCCGTAGCCACCGCCCTCCAGAAGACCGCGGAGGAGAGCCAGGAGAAGGTCCGCGCCGAGCTCGACGCGGCGGGCCTGAAGTACCAGAGCTTCTGGGCGACCAACGCCATCAAGGTCAGCGGCGCCTCGACGGGCATGGCGCAGAGCATCGCCGCGCACAGCGAGGTCGAGGGCCTCTACGCCCCGGTCGTGTACGAGCTGCCCGAGCTCACCGCCGGCACCGACCAGAAGACGGTGAACGCCGTCGAGTGGGGCGTCGCCAACATCAAGGCCGACGCCGTGTGGGCCCAGTACGGCGTCAAGGGTGCCGGCATCACGATCGCCAGCATCGACAGCGGCGTGCAGTTCGACCACCCCGCGCTGGTCAACTCGTACCGCGGCAACAACGGCGACGGGACGTTCAACCACAACTACAACTGGTTCAACGCCGCCGGCACCTGCGCCGCGGCGCCGTGCGACACGGACGGCCACGGCACGCACACCATGGGCACGATGGCCGGCCTCGACGGCGCCAACCAGATCGGCGTCGCCCCCGAGGTGAAGTGGATCGCGGCGAACGGCTGCTGCCCGAACGACAACGCGCTCATCACGTCCGGCCAGTGGATGCTCCAGCCGCGCGACTCCAACGGCCAGAACCCGGACGTCAGCAAGCGGCCGAACATCATCAACAACTCGTGGGGCTCGCGCAACCCGTCCACCGACCCGTTCATGGAGGACGTGTCGCTGGCCTGGGAGGCGTCCGGCATCTTCGGCGTCTGGGCCAACGGCAACAGCGGCACCCTCGGCTGCCGGTCCAGCGGCTCGCCGGGCAGCCGGATCGCCAACTACTCGGTCGGCGCGTACGACGTGAACAACAACGTCGCGAGCTTCTCCGGACGCGGTGCCGGGCAGGACGACGAGATCAAGCCCAACATCGCCGCGCCCGGCGTCAACGTGCGGTCGAGCATTCCGGGCAACGGGTACGGCAGCTCCAACGGCACGTCGATGGCCGCGCCACATCTCGCGGGCACCATCGCGCTGCTGTGGTCGGCGGCGCCCAGCCTGGTCGGCGAGGTCACCGCGACCCGCCAACTACTCAACGACACCGCCACCGACAAGCTCGACGCCCAGTGCGGTGGCACGGCCGACGACAACAACGTGTACGGCGAGGGCCGCCTCGACGCGCTGGCGCTGCTCAACGCCGCACCGACCGGTGACAACGGCACGCTCGCCGGCAAGGTGACCGACGCGGCCACCGGCGGCCCGCTCGCCGGCGTCGACATCACGCTGACCGGTCCGGCGGACCGCCAGCTGAAGACCGCCGCCGACGGGACGTTCTCGTCGCTGGTTCCCGCCGGCGAGTACCAGGCCGTGGTGTCGCTGTTCGGGTACGGGAGCAAGACCGTATCGGCGACGGTGACCGCCGGCCAGACCACGACCCTCAACGTCGCGCTCGACGCGAGCCCGAAGGTCACGGTCAGCGGCGCGGTGACCGACGGCTCCGGGCACGGCTGGCCGCTGTACGCGAAGGTGTCGGTCGCCGGGCCTTCGGGCGCGGCCGACTACACCAACCCCACCAACGGCCGCTACAGCCTCTCGTTGCCGGCGGGCGCGACCTACACGCTGACGTACGTACCGCAGTACCCGGGCTACCAGACCGTCACCAAGGAGGTCGTGGTCGGCTCGCGGAACGTCGTCACCAACGTCGAGGTACCGGTGTCGATCCAGTCGTGCACGACCGCGCCGGGGTACGAGTACGGCTCGGACGGCGAGTACGAGACCTTCGACGGCACCACGGCACCGGCCGGCTGGACGGTCGTCGACCACCAGGGCAACGGCCAGGTCTGGAAGTTCACCGACGACGGCAACCGGGGCAACCTGACCGGCGGCACCGGCGGCTTCGCCATCATCGACAGTGACGACTATGGCGGCGGCAACACGCAGAACACCTCGCTGGTCAGCCCGGTCGTCGACCTGACCGCGGTCACCGCGCCGGTGATCCGCTTCAACCAGGACTTCCGCTTCCTGGGTACCAACAAGGCCGACGTCGACCTCAGCCTCGACGGCGGGGCGACCTGGACCAACCTGCTCCGGCAGACGGCCAACGCGCGCGGACCGCAGGTGAAGGAGATCCCGATCCCGCAGGCCGCCGGCCAGGCGCAGGTGCAGGTCCGGTTCCACTACTACGACGCCGCGTTCGACTGGTGGTGGGAGGTCGACAACGTCCTGATCGGCAGCCAGGTCACCTGCGTGCCGACCAACGGCGGCCTGGTCGTCGGGCACGTCCGCGACCAGAACGACAACGGGTACGTGAACGGCGCCACCGTCACGAGCGTCGACCGGCCGGCGGAGAAGGCCACCACCGCGGCGACGCCGGACGACAGCGGCCTCCCGGACGGCTTCTTCTGGCTGTTCTCGTCGCTGACCGGCGAGCACAAGTTCACCGCCTCGGCGGGCAGCTACGTCAGCCAGACCAACGTGGTCGACGTGGAGGCGGACTGGACCACGTCGACGAGCTTCGCGCTCGCCGCCGGCAAGCTCTCGGTCCAGCCGGCCGCGGTGACCGGCAAGGCACGGATGCCCAGCGGCAAGGTCACCAAGACGTTCACGGTGACCAACACCGGTGGCGCGCCCGTGGACGTCACGTTCGGCGAGCGGGACGGCGGGTTCGAGCTCCTGCGCGCCGACGGCTCGCGGATGACCCGGGCGCAGATCCTCGCCTCGGACGGCGCGCCTGAGCAGCGGCTCGACGTGCCGACGTCGTTCGCCGCGAAGGCGTCGATGGGCGCCAGCTCGGTGGGCGCCGCGGCCAACGGCCCGCAGGCCGCGCCGTGGACGGACATCACCGACTACCCGGCGGCCGTGATGGACAACCGGGTGGTCACGCTCGACGGCAAAATCTACTCGATCGGCGGCGGCAACGGGTCGGCCTCCACGACGAAGAACTTCGTCTACGACCCGGCGGCGCAGACCTGGTCGGCGATCGCGGACCTGCCCGGCGCGCGCAACGCCATGACGGTGGGCGTCGCCGGCGGGAAGATCATCGCGACCGGTGGCTGGGGCGCCGCGGGGCCGGACAGCACGACCTGGTCGTACGACCCGGCCACGAACGCGTGGACCGAGAAGGCGGACAACCCGGCGCCGCGCTCCGCCGCGGGCCAGGGCGTGGTGGACGGCAAGCTCTACGCGGTCGGTGGCTGCACCACCGCCGGCTGTACGCCGATGTCCAACAGCGCCGTCCGGTACGACCCGGTCACCGACGCGTGGGAGACGCTGCCCGCGTACCCGCTGTCGGTCGCGTTCGTCTCGTGCGGCGGGGTCGACGGGGTCCTCTACTGCACCGGCGGCGTCAACGCCTCGTCGGTCGGACAGAAGGCGAGCTTCGCCTTCGACCCGGGTGCCGGCAGCTGGACCCCGATCGCGGACGCGCCGGCCGACAACTGGGCCAGCTCGTACGCGGTGGCCAACGGCAAGCTGCTGGTCGTCGGCGGCTCGCAGGCCGGCGCGATCAGCAACGCCGGCTTCGCCTACGACCCGGCCGCCAACGCCTGGTCCGCGCTGCCGAACGCCAACGTCCCCCGGTACCGGGGCGGCGCGGCGTGCGGCTTCTACAAGATCGGTGGTTCCTCGGGGCAGTTCAACGCCACGCCCGACAGCGAGGCGCTGCCCGGCTTCGAGGAGTGCGCGGCGGCCGGCGCGGACGTCAGCTGGTTCTCGATCGACAAGACCGAGGCCACGCTGGCGCCGGGCGAGCAGGTCACCGTCACGGTCACGATGACCGCGAACGTCGACCAGCCCGGCACCTACTCCGGCTCGGTGGCCATCGGGGAGAACACCCCCTACGCCGTACCGGCGGTCCCGGTGACGTTCGAGGTGCAGCCCCCGACGACCTGGGGCAAGCTGCTGGGCACCGTGGCCGGGGCGGGCTGCAACGGCAGCGCACCGATCGCGGGCGCCACGGTGCAGGTCGACTCGTGGGCGATGTCCTTCACGTTCACCACGGACGCGCAGGGCAAGTACGCGTACTGGCTCGACCGCCGCAACAACCCGCTCACGATGATCGTCGCGAAGGACGGCTGGAAGCCCCAGACGCGCCAGACGAAGGTCAACGCCAGCACGCCGACGGTGGAGGACTTCACCCTCTCCCCCGTCAAGTGCTGACCCGCTAGCGGATCTCGGCCCCGCCTGGTCTCGGCCAGGCGGGGCCTCCGCATTTCGAAAGACAGATTCGAAAGACAGATTCGAGCTACCGCGACGTCCGCCGTGGTCCGGACCGTCGCTCCCGCGGCCTCACCCGTCCGCTGTGGTCACGCGGTTGGTCTTGCACCGCGGACATGGCAGCGGAGGCCGGGGATCTCGGCTCGCCCCGCGAGCCGCCGGCCGCCGCGGTCTCCGGCGGGAGCGGCGGCCCGCCGCTGACGCGGACCCGGGAAATCGTTTCTCGCTAGGCCGCGGTGAGTCTGAAGCCGACGCCGCGTACAGAGTGGATGGTCGCGGCGGACCCCAGCTCGGCGAGCTTGCGGCGGATCCGGCGGACCACCGAGTGGATGTCCGAGCCGCGGCCGAGGTGCTGGTTGCCCCAGACCTCCTGGTGCAGCCGCTCGTAGGTGAAGACCTGGCCCGGCGCGTCGAGCAACCGGTGCATGAAGTCGTGCTCCAGCCGGGTCAGCTCCACCTCCCGGTCGAGCCAGCGCAGCACCCGCCGGTCCGAGTCGACGCTCAGGTCCGTTTTCGACGTGGCGTCCGTGGTCGTGCGTGGCACGGCCGCGTCGAGGATCTCGCGCGCCTGCTCCACGCTGGCGACGATGAGGAACGCCTCCGTCCCGCCGAGCAGCTCGGCAAGGTGCCGACGCTCGGCCTCCGACGGCGCGATCCCGATGATCAGTGGCACGGCAAGGTCTCCACTCATCCCCAACCCCTCCCCGCGAGCACGATAGACGTAAGGATGCGACTCGATATGACACGGCGGGGTTACAACGAGTGTCTTGAATGCGCCATGGCGCATGTCCGACAGCTTCAGGCAGGATCGTGGCCATGAGAAGGCTCGCGCTGGTGGTGCTGCTGTTGCTGGCGGGGTGCTCGTCGTCGTCGACGCCTGCCACTGAGGACGTGGAGCTCGAGCTCGACGGCCGGCCCTTCCGCCTGCACGTGCCGAGCACCGCCCCCGACAAGGCGCCGCTCGTCGTGCTCCTGCACGGCTACACGTCGAGCGCCGACGAGCAGGAGTCGTACTTCCAGCTCACCGCCGAGTCCGACCGCCGCGGCTTCCTCTACGCGACGCCCGAGGGCACGACTGACCAGCGCGGCGAGCGCTTCTGGAACGCTACGCCGGCCTGCTGCGACTTCTACCGGTCCGGTGTGGACGACTCGGCCTACCTCGCGCGGCTCATCGACACGGTCGCCGCGAAGCACCCGATCGACCCCGCGCGGGTCTACTTCGTCGGCCACTCCAACGGCGGCTTCATGGCGCTCCGCATGGCCTGCGACCACGCCGACCGGGTCACCGCCGTGGTCTCCCTGGCCGGCGCCGCCACCGCCGACCCGGCCGCGTGCGAGCCGGCCCGCCCGGTCAGCGTCCTCCAGATCCACGGCACGTCCGACCGCACCATCCTCTACGAGGGCAGCACCACCGGCGGCCGCCGGTACCCGGCCGCGAAGGACACGGTAGCGCTGTGGCGCGGGCTGGACGGCTGCGCCGACCGCGCGGGCACGGCCGCCGCACCGATCGACCTCGACTCCACGCTCCCGGGCGCCGAGACCACGGTGACCTCCTGGCACGAGGGCTGCCGGGACGGGACGCGGGCCGAGCTGTGGTCGATCGAAGACGGCAGCCACATCCCCGCGCTGACCCCGACCTTCGCCACGGCGGTGGTGGATTTCCTCCTCGCGCGGTCCGCCCCGGCCCGGTAGCTCGGATCGGCTTTACTCGGAGGCGTGGATCATCTCGTTCCGGCACTCCTCGGCCTCGGCGGCGTCCTGCTGGTCGCGCTCCTGGTCCTGGCCGTCGTGCACGGCGTCCGCCAGGAACGCCGCCGCGTCGAGGCCCTGCGGGCCTGGGCCCACGCGCACCAATGGCGGATCGTCGACTCGCCGCAGCCGGTCGGGTGGACCTCCCGCGTGCCCGGCCGCAACCGCCGGGGCGTGTCGCGCGCGCTGGTCGGCGTGCAGCAGGGACATCACGTCAGCGTCGCCGAGTACCGGTACACGGAGACGACCTCCACGAGCAACAACAGCACGTCGTCGACGACCCACCATTTCATCGTGGTGGTCGTCCACCTGGACCGGCCCGGCGCCACGATCGCGGTGCAGCACCGCGGCGCCCTGTCCAAGCTCGGCCGCAGCATCTTCGGCGACCGCGCCACGGCCCTCGGCGACGAGCGGTTCGACAGCCGGTGGCGGGTGAGCGCGGACGACCCGACCATCGTGCGCGGCTTCCTCGGCCCGGCGCTGGTGGCGGAACACATCGCCGGGCGGGTGCCGCACTGGAGCCTGCAAGGCACGGAGCTGGTGACGTACGAACACGGGCGCCTCACCGACCCCTCGCGGATCCCGGCGCTGGTCGCGCCACTGCTGCGGGTAGCGAGCCTGCTGGGGCGGTGACGCCCGCGCTACCCGCTCTCCTCGGCGGCGCCACCGGGTGCGGCGTTCGGCCTCCCCGGCGGGGCGCTCAGCCGCCGACGCGGCCGCCGTGCGGGGTGATCGGCGGGCAGCGGCGCAGGAGCGCGCGGGTGTACGCGGCCGCCGCCGCCGAGGCGTACCCGCGCCACAGGTGGCCCAGGCGCTGGTCGCCGTAGTCGCTGATGCCGCGGATCACGAGCCAGTCCCGCCCGCCGGCGAACGCGGACGAGCCGATGCCGGAACCCTCCATCTCGATCGCCCGCAGGTCGAACTCCCGGGCCAGAGCGTCGCGGCGGGCGGCGTTGCGCAGCGAGCGGTTGGCCGACCCGATCCGTCCTTCGTGGACCTTCGGCAGACCGGGCCGGTGCCCCGACACGGCGGGATCGGGATGCCGCACCTGCCCGGCGTCCGGGCCGTCGTGCGCGTAGAGCCGGTCGGTCGCCGGGTCCGGCCGGGCGAACCCGGGCAACTCCCGCAGCAGCACCACCAGCTCCTCCTCCCACGGCCGCTGCCCCCGCAACGCCGCGGCCATCAACCCTTTCGCCCGATGCGTCAGCAACGCGGACGGCTGCGGAAACCCCTGCCGCAACGTGACCCCGTCGGGCCGGTCGACCACGTGGTCGTAGTCGACGATCCCCCACGTCGCCACCACGACGTCACCGAGCCGCACGTGCCGGTGCGGGTCGACGGGCGCGGGTACGCCGGCGGCGATGCCGACCATCAGGATCTGGTCGACCGACTCGAAGCTGCGCATCATGTTCGCCACCGCCGTAGCGGCCCAGTTGGTGCCGGTCTCGGTGAGCAGGGTCAGCACGACCGGGTGCGGCCGGCCCGCCGCGGCGCTGGGCATGGTCCCGCAGACGTATTCGGCGGGATCGCCGGCCACCGACCACTCCTCGACGCCGTCGACCAGCGCGGACATCGCCGCGAACTCCTCCGGCAACGCCGTGACCAGCCCGATCACCGGCTGCACCGGCGCCTTGCCGGCGGCGACCCGCGGCCCACGGTCCAGCAGGTGCTGTGCCCGCCGATGCGCGTTCGACATGTACCGCACGTCGTCGGCGAGCAGCGACTCCACCCACGCCGCGCACCCCCGGTCGTCGGCGAACAGCCCACCCGCCGGGGTGCCGCCCCACGGATCGATCGTCCGCAGCACCGTGTCCATATTGGACCGGGCAATCTCGACGGTGAGCTTCATGTCGGCCAGCCGGGTCAACAGGACCGTCATCTCGGTCGCCGTGGCACGACCGGCCAGCGCGGCCCGCAGCGAGACCTCGGCCGCCTGCCGGACCCGCAGCTGGTAGCGCACCTTCGCCGCGTCGAGCAGGTATCGGGCCAGCGGCGCCAGCTCCGCCTCGCCGCGCCACCAGGCCAGCGCGCTCATGTCCCGCTCGCGATCCGGCGTCGCCAGCGCGAGGATGCGCCGCTCCCGCCGCGCGTGCCCGTCGAACGGAGGCAGCTCCCACAGCACGCACCCGTCCACCAGGACGCCGTCGTTCCACAATGTCCCACCGTCCGGGGTGAGGTCCGCGGCGAGCTCCGCCGCCAACTCGACCGACGGCCGCACCGGAGGACCACCGCGCCGGGCCGCCGGATGCGTGCCGATGTAGAGCCGGACCACGCCGACCATCTCCTCGGTGCCGCCGGCGGCGACAGCGGCCCACTGCGCCTCCCACTCCTCCCAGGTCCGGGGCGGCGCGTCCGGGTCGGCCAGCCAGCCGATCGACAGGCTGAGCACGTCGTGCTCGCGGCGCAGGATCGCCTGCACCCGCCGATCCGCACTCTGCTGGGCCGCGACCACCGGCCCGGCGGGCAGCTCGGCGCACTCGTCCGGCAGATCCGTGGGCGGTCCGCCGCGGCCGATCCCCTCCGTCGTGCGGAGCAACGTCCGGGCAGCCGTCCACATTCGCCGGACCTGCTGGTACGCCAGCTCGCGCCGCGGCCCGTCCAGCGGCGCGAACACGTGCACGACAAGCTCCTGCCGGACCGCCACGTCGGTCGCCCGCGGCGGTGGTGGCGGCTTGGCCGGACGGCGCGCGGCGGTCGGCCCGCGCCGGCGACTCGGCGAGGCGACGGTCAGCCTGTGCACCAGCATGTTGGCGCGCAGCCGCGGCGATCGGTGTGGTTCGGCCGGGCGGGCGGACCGCGGGTCGCCGGGCGTCAGCCGGACCGGGTTCAGCGCCTGGAGGGCCGCCGCGGCGTCCTCGCACACCGCCGGCAGCCACCGCGAGATCACGCGCGCCATGAACCGGCTATTCACCGACATCTCTCGGAGATGGTCGAACCGGCGAGCAACCGAGGGCTGAATCGATCTTTCCGGGCGGCGATCCGACGGGACCGTCAGGAATGCAATTTGCAAAGGCGGCGCCGGAACCGGTCGGGTTTTCAGCGGATTCTCGAATCCGGTCGCTACGTGATATCCGCAGGTCGGACCGGGCTGCACTAACGTATCCACATTTCTATGGTGTGCCATGAGCGCACCCCCGGATCAGTTTCTGCCGGTCACCTACAAAGCTTTACAAGGTGTTCCTGGCACTGCCTCGATATGGAATGCTGTTTCTGCCAGAAATTGACGTTAGTTGTCAGCTGGCGGCCAAGCGACGGCAGTGATTCGCGGACCAGGGAGCGTGGCAGGTGACGCAGGACCTCGTCGCCGAGCTGCAACTGCTGCACCGCGCCGCCGGCCGCCCGTCGTATCGCCGGATCAGCTCCGAGGTCCGCAGACAGAACCAGATGCCTGACACCGTCAGCCACGAGACGGTCAGCGCCATCCTCCGCGGCGAAGGACTCGCCCGATGGTCCAAGGTGGAGTGTGTGGTGCGGTACCTGGCCGCCATGGCCGTCCATCGGCCGAACCAGGACGAGGAGGTGCGGCGGTTTCACGCGCTCTGGCTGGCCGCCTCGGACCGGCTCGCGCGGGCGGCACCGCCCGCCGTCGATCCCCCGTCCACACCGACCGCACCGCCCGCCGCCGCCCCGCCGGACGCCCCGCCACCGCCCGCCGGCGTGGCCCACCTGGGCCTGGCACCGCACCGCACCCCGGCCTTCACCGGACGCGACGACCTGCTGGAGCTGATGAGGACCCGACTCGTCGGCGAGCCGTGGCAGCCCCTGGTCCTCTACGGGCTCGGCGGCGTAGGTAAGACGCAGCTCGCGGTGGAGTACGCCCACCGGCACGCCGAGGAGTACGACCTGGTCTGGTGGATCGCCGCCGAAGACCGCTCACGGGTGACGGCGTCGCTGGTCGCGCTGGGCGAGCGGCAGGACTGGCCGACGAGCTTCGATATGGCGCAGACAGTTACCACCGTGCTGAGCCGTCTGGAGCTCGGCAGCCTACGATGGCTGGTCGTCCTGGACAACTCCGGTGCGCCGGAGGAGCTCGCGCCGCTCGTTCCGGCCGCGGGTGGCCACGTCGTCGTGACGACCCGCGACGTGGCTTGGCTCGACTCGGGCCGTTCGATCGAGGTGGACGTTTTCGCCCGCCGGGAGAGCATCGAGCTGCTTCGGGCGCGCGGGCACGACATCAGTTTCGACGAGGCGGACCAGCTCGCCGACCGTCTCGGCGATCTGCCGCTGGCGCTCGAACAGGTGGCCGCCATGCAGTCGGCGACGCGGACCCCGGTCCGGGAGTATCTCCGCCAGCTGGACGAGCGTGCGACCGGGCTGTTGGCCGCGGCGGAGCCGGGCGAGTACCGCGCGACCGTGGCCACCGCCTTCGCGGTCGCCGCCGACCACGTGCGTGCCGAGTCGCTGGCCGCCGGCCAGCTTCTGGAGCTGCTGTCCTGCCTGGGCGCCGACCCGATCCCGCTGTCCCTCCTGCGCCGCGCCGGAGGTCGGGTCCCACCGCCGCTGGGCCGGCTGCTCGCCCAGCCCGATCTGCTCGACGAGGCGGTCCGCCTGGTGCGCCGGTACGGGCTTGTCAAGCTCCTCGATGGTGGCCAGGCCCTCCAGGTACACCGGCTGGTGCAGGCGATCGTCCGCGACGCGTTGCCCACCCGCGTCCGCGAACGGGCGTACCACAACGCCCGCCGGCTGCTCGCGGTGGCCAATCCCGGCAACCCCCTGGACCCCTTGACCTGGGACATGCACGCGCAGATCGGCCCGCACCTGCGACCCGCGCGCGCCATGGAGGTGTCCGATCCGGACAGTCGGAAGGCGGTGGTCCACCAGGCGACATATCTGTACGAGATCGGAGACTTCGAGGGCAGCCGCCGGCTCAGTCACGAGGCGTGGACCACGTGGACGCGGCAGGGCGGCCCGGAGGACGCCCAGGTGTTCGCGTGCCTACGCCGGCTCGTCGCCGCGTTGTACGCCCTCGGCCGCTACGGCGAGTCGCGCCGGCTGGCCGACGAGGCGTGGCAGCGGCTGCTCGCCGACCCCGAGTACGGTCCCGACCACCCGTCGACCCTGGAGATCGCCGACACCACCGCTGTCCTGCTGCGGGTGTCCGGCCGGTACGCCGAGGCGCTGAGGCTCGACCAGGACCGGGTCGAGCGCTACGGCCGGATCCACGGTGATGCCCACCCGCACACCCTGGCGGCCCGTAACAACCTGGGTGCCAGCCTCCGGGCGATGGGCGACTTCCGCACGGCGTACGACCTCGACACGGGGCTCGCGGAGGTCCGCCGCCGGTCGCTCGGCCCGGACGACCAGCGCACGCTCCTGTCACTTTCCAATGTGGCCCGCGATCTCTACGGGCTCGGTAGGTACGCGGAGGCGTTGGAGCTTCAGCGGACCGTCTGGCCGGCGTACCGCGAGCGGCTCGGCGACCGGCATCCCCTGGTGCTCAGTGCCTGGCGCACCATCGTGCTCGGCCTGCGGAAGACCGGCCAGGTCACCGCGGCGCTGGAGGACGCCCGCCGGCTCTATCTCGTCACCCAGGGTCACGTAGGCGCCGACCATGAGCTCAGCCTCGCCGCGATGATGACGTACGCCAATACGCTGTGCGCGGCCGGCGACCTGGGTCAGGCGTGGAATGTAGCCACCGACGCGATGTACCGATATCGCCGCCATTTCGGGGAGCGTAATCCGCTGAGCCTGGTCGCGGCCGCGAACCAGGCCATCATCCTGCGCGCGATGGGCGAACGGCGTCGCGCCCGGCAGTTCGGTGAGAGCAGCTTCTACAGGCTACGCCAGGTGCTCGGCCAGCAGCACCCGTACACGATCGCCGCCGCCATCGGTGTCGGCAACGACCTGGTACTCGCGCACGAGACAGAACGCGCGCGCCGCCTACTCGCCAGCACGCTCGACGACGCGCGGCGGGTTCGCGGTGAGCGGCACCCAGAGACGCTGGTGTGTGCGGTCGACCTCGGCTTGCTCGCACCGGCGGGCACTCCGGACGCCGACCTGCTCGGCTCGGCCATAGCGGAGCTGCGGCGGGTGCTCGGCCCGGAGCACCCGCTGGTAACCGCCGCCGCCGACGGGCATCCAGGAGAGTCCGAAATAGAACCCCCGCCTGCGTGATTCGCCGGACCGCCGAACGTCGAGACACTAATATCCCCTGCGGGAGGATTACGTGAACTGTGGCTTTGTCTTGCTGCCCGCGAGGATGGCCTGACCGTGCCTCCTGATGGCGTGCCGCTGGGGCTCCCAGTGGCTCTTGGTCCGGCTGACTGGCCGTCGACGCTTGACGTGAACGCGATGCGGGCCGGCGGCTGGCGACCGACGCCCTTTCGGGACGTCGTGTTGAAGGTGCACCAAAGGTGCGACCTCGCCTGCGACTACTGCTACATGTACACGATGGCGGACCAGTCGTGGCGGGATCGCCCCCGGGTGATGGCGCGGGAGACGTGGCTCGCGGCGGCCGGCCGGATGGCCGAGCACGCCCGGATACACAAGCTCGACGCCATGCGGCTCGTCCTGCACGGTGGCGAGCCACTGCTCGCCGGCACCGACCGGTTGGGCCGGCTGGTCTCCGACTTCCGCGACGCGTTCGACGGCCTGTGCCGGCTGCGGATCCGGATGCAGACCAACGGTGTGCGGCTCACGGCCGACGTCCTCGACACGCTGTACGAGCAGGGTGTCACAGTCGGGGTGAGCCTCGACGGCAGCCCTGTCGACAACGATCGGCACCGCCGGCGCGCCGACGGGAAGAGCAGCTTCGCGGCGGTCGACCGCGCGATCCGGCTCCTGAGTGCCCCCGAGTACCGGTCGGCCTTCGCCGGGCTGCTCTGCACGGTCGACCCGGACACAGATCCCGTCGCCTGCTACGAGGCGCTCATCCAGTACGGGCCGCCCACAATCGACTTCCTCCTGCCGCACGCCAACTGGTTGGACCTGCCGAAGCGTGCGGCCGGCGCAGGCCCTACCCCATTCGGCGACTGGCTGGTCAAGGCCTTCGATCGTTGGTCCGGCGCGCCCCGGGAGGAGACGAGGGTAAGGCTCTTCGAGGACGTCATCGGGCTGATCCTGGGCGGCCGCGGTCGCTCGGAGCAGATCGGCCTCAGCCCTGTCGCGGTCGTCGTGGTGGAGTCCGACGGAGCCATCGAGCAGGTCGACTCGCTCAAGTCGGCATACCACGGGGCCTCCGCGACCGGTTTGACGGTTTTCGCCAACACCCTCGACCAGGCTCTCGAGCACCCCGGAATCGTCGCCCGCCAGATCGGCCTCGCCGCGCTCTCCGCCACCTGCCGGGACTGCCCCGAGCACACGATCTGCGGCGGCGGGCACTACGCCCACCGCTACCGCCCGGGTACGGGTTTCCTCAACCCGACCGCCTACTGTGCCGACATGCTGCGACTCGTCCAGCACGTCAAACGACGCGTACACGCCGACGTCGACATCGACAACCTGCGCGCCCGCCTGGAAACCAACCCATGATCACGTTCCATGACCTGCCAGCCGAAGCGTTCGCCGGCCTGGCTTCGGGGCTCGGCGGTCCGGCGGCGGTGAGGCATCTCGTCCGCGTCCAACACAGCAAGCACCTGCTGCTGCTCCGGTACCTCGCCGACGCGTACTCCGGCGACCCGAACCGCGCGGCCGCGGTGGAGGTGTTCGGCTGGGCCCAGCGGCGCGACCCGGACGAAGTCGCCTACCTGATGACCGATCCGATGGTCGGCGCCTGGGCGGCACGGACCACCCGGCGGCTCACCGGTGAAGAGGTGGAGCATGTCGGCCCGCTCGAGGCCGACCTCGCACAGCTGGGTGCGGTGGCCGCCGCCGCCGCGCGCCGCACCGGGATGGACGCCGAGATACGGACGCGGACGCTGGTCGGCACCGTCACGCTGCCGACGCTCGGGAACGCCTTTCTGGACTCGGACGGTCCCGCTGTCGTAGCGGTCAGCGGCGGCCAAGCCACGATCACCGCCGGCACGACGAAGGTACGGGTCGCCGAGGGCGAGCCTGGCTGGCGGGCGCTGCGCCGCCTTGTCGCCCGCCATGACGGCTTGGACGGCTCGCTGGCGCTGGAGGACACCAACCCGTACCGGAACTGCTACCACGCGCCGCCGGCGGACCGGCTGCCGGAGGGCGATTTCCGGCGGTGGCAGGAGTTGCACGGCGAGGCGTGGCCGATGCTGGCGAAGTTCGTCCCGGAGCGCGCCGCCGAGCTGGCCGCCGGGCTGCGCTCGGTGGTGCCGCTGGTGACGAGGGACGACGGCGTGGCGCGCAGTGCGACCGCGCGGGACGTGTTCGGGACTCTGGGCCTCGCCCGGCCCCGCACCCCCGCCGACCTGGCCGTCACGCTCGTCCACGAGTTCCAGCACTCCAAGCTGAGCGCGCTGCTCGACCTCGTGCCGCTCTGCCGGCCGGACGGGCGGGAGGGGCATAACGTGCTGTGGCGTTCGGACGCCCGGCCCACCGGCGCTCTACTCCAAGGCGTCTACGCGTTCCTGGGTGTGGCGGACACCTGGCGCGGCCTCCGGTCGGCTCCCGGGCTCGAGGAGTCGGCCACCCGCGAGTTCGCGTTCGCGCGCGAACAGGTCGCACACGGCGTCGCCGAGTTGAAGAGCTCGACGGAGCTGACGCCGGCGGGTCATGCCTTCGCGGAGGGCCTGCGGCAGTCGGTGGACGCGCTCGGCGCCGAGCGCGTGCCGGCGCCGGCGGCGAGATGGGCGGTCGAGGCCGTGGAGCGACGGCGGCGGACCTGGGCACGCTAGCCCGAACCACCATCGAGGAGATGGGTGACACGATAGGCTGCCAACCGACAGGCGGCATGGTGCCAAAAAGCCTGCGTCCCTATCATTCTGTCTCGACGCGGCGGAAAGGCACGGACATGGCGGAAGCGGAGCGCCCTCCCGCTGAGGGCGACGGTGTCACACCCATCGCCGACCTCACCGCGCACTCTCTCGACGACGTGCTCGGCTCCGGCGAGTCCGCGCTGACAAGCTCGATGCGGCGCCTCGTGGAGGATATGCGCCAGTCCGGCGAACACTACGCCGCGCACGGCAGCACCACCTGACTTCGGCGTGGCAAACTGGCGTGTCGCACCCCGCCCGTTACCGTGGTGGCTGCCAAAACCACCGTGGGACGAGACGGAGTGGCACGATGCCCGAGGGCGTGGACGTTCTGCGACACGAGCCGGCGGCGATACCCGACCTCACACGCTGGTCGATAGACGATGTTTTCGACGGCGGGCATCCGATGTTGACGGTCATCACGGAGCAGTTCGTGTCGCGCCGGCAGCCCACGGAGCGGTACACGGCGTATGACGCCGTGCCGCCGTCGACCCTTCGAGACTGAGCGGCCGCTACGTCGGCGCCGGCTCGATGTCGGATTCGGCCCGGCGTCCCTCGCGCGCGGCCACCGTCTCCGGATGGTCGGCACCGAGCAGCGCGGCGAGCGCTGTCACCGCCTCGTCGATCAGTGACCGGCCTTCGTCGCCCCGACCTGTCGACACCGCGTCCAGCCCCGCGTTGACCGCACAGGCCACTGTGTACGGATGCGGCTGGCCGCGGGCCCGCTGCGAGATCTGGAGGGTCGCCGCGGAGAGTCGCCGCGCCGCCTCGAACTCGCCCGCCAACGCGAGGTCGTTCGCGAGGCCGACGGCCGCACTCAGTGTGAACTCGTGCTCGGGTCCGAGCACCTCGTTCATCCGGGCATGGGCACGCTCGTCCAGCTCGCGTGCCTGCGCCAGCTGGCCCAGTTCGCGCAGCACGATCGCGAGGTTGACCGCCGCCGTCAGTGCGAGCGGGTGGCCCTCCCCGAACACGAGGACGTACTGGTCCATCGTCGCCGCCGCGCGACCGTGCGCGGCGGCCAGGTCGCCGGTGACGCGGAGCGTGTTCGCGTGGGTCATCGCGGCTGCGAGGGCATGCTCGTGCTGGGGCCCGTACCGCCGCTCGCTGTCGCGGTCGTGCTCGGCCGCTGCCGCCAGCGCCTCCTCGTACCGGCCCGCCTTCCGCAGTGTGATGGCGAGCGTGCGGCTGGCCAGCAACACGTTCGGATGTGCGGCACCCAGCTGCCGGCGAAACGGGGGAACGACCTTCCGGATGAGTGCGAGCGCCTCGGCGTAGCGACCGAGGCCGTACAGGTCACGCGCGAGGTTGGCCTGGGCGAAAAGCAACCGGCGGTCGTCTTGGCCCACCGCCCGCTGCCACGTGCGGACCACATCGGCGTCGATCCGGTGAGCTCCGGCGAAGTCGCTCAGCATCCGAAGGTTGACGGCGAGGTTGGTGCGGGCCCGGAGCGTCCTCTCGTGCTCGCCACCGAAAACCCTCAGGTGCCGATCGACGTTTTCCCGGTCCCACTCCATGGCCTCACGAAAAAGACCGGCGACGCGCAGACTCACCGCGAGCCCGTCCACGGCGGCCAGCGTGTACACGTGGTCCGGCCCGAACGCGGGATGGTGCCGCAGCCGCTCGAACGCGCTTCTGGTGAGACTCCACGCCCGGTCGTTGAAACCCAGCTGCCGCAACGTGATCGCGAGGCAGAGGGTGGCGCGCAGGGTCAACTCGCCGTCCGGCCCGAGGCTCCGCACTCCTTCAACCTTCGACCACACCTGGACCGCCGCCTCCGCCAGACGCCGGCAGCCTTCGGTGTCGCCGGTGATGTTCAGGTATCGCGCCTGCTCGAGAAAGGCGCGGCGGGCGTCGAGCAGGTCGGAGTCAATCAGACCGGCCGGACCGATGTGCGGCCCCAACTCGGCGTAGAACGGCCAGGTGGCCTGGTCTATCGGATCCCCGGGGTTCGCCGCCGCCAGCAGGCGCTGCACGTTGCCCAGGCCACGCTGGGCCGCCTCTTCTCTCAGCTCGTCCCGCAGTACCGCCTGGAAGAGCCGGTGCACGTGGATACGTTGGTCCGGGTCGACCTTGGCCAGACCGTACCGGCGCAGATCGTGGATCACCCGCTCCCAGGCGACCGGGTCGCGAAGCGCGGCACCCAGCGCCGGCGAGACACGCGCGTCCTTGCCCCGCCGCAACAGCTCGCCGGAGATCGGCTCCGCGCCGAGGAACGCGAACATTTCCAGCAGATCGGCCACCGCCGGCGCGGCGTCCCGCAGCCGCTTGATGGTGAGCCGCACGAGCGCGACGATCGTGGGACGGAGCGACTCCGGCCTCGACAGCTCGTGCACCTGCTGGTCGAGCTCCGCGAGGTACTCGGTAACCGACAAGCCGGTGGCGACCTGACACGAGACCGCCTGGTCCAGCGCGAGCGGCAGGTCACCGAGCCGGGCCGCCAGACGGTCGGCGTCCGCCGCCGACATGCTCCCGCTCCGCTTCCGGAGCAACTCGATGCTTTCGGCCCGCTCGAAAACGCCCACCTGTATCGGGTCCCAGACCTCCGACCAGGTCTGGTCGCGCGAAGTGAGCACGACGTGGCCGCCCCGGACGGGTATCAGCCGGGTGATGTCCTCCGGCTCGTTGGCGTTGTCGTAGATCAGGAGCCAGCGCAGCGAGCTGGCCGCCAGCTCCTCCAGCACGAGACTGGCGGCCTGCTGGAGGTCCGCGGTCGCGGGCGTGTCGAGGCGCCGGCCGAGCTCGTGCAGCGACTGGAGCACAAGCGACTGTTGCTCGGAGGGAATCCACCAGACGATGTCATAGCGGTCCGCGTACCGGTACGCGTATTCGGTGACGAGCTGCGTCTTTCCCACACCGCCCATCCCGTGCGGCACGCGCGGCAACACCGAGGCCTTGGAACGCCGCTCCAACGCCCGCTGTAGGGCGAGCAGGAGACCCGCCCGGCCGGTGAACGCGGCGTTGCGCGCCGGCACACCGCCCCAGATCGGCAGCCGCCTGCCGCTCTCCTGGGGCGCTCCGGTCGGCTCCCGCACAGCCGATGCGCTCCGGCCGATCACCGTGACGGCTCCCGACTCCCCCCTTGACAAGATCCGCTGCGAACCATTATTGGGTGGTGTCTCGTGTTTCGTGGGGTTTTGTCGGAGCCAGTGCCGGACGGTGGAACGATCGGTGCCACTGGCGGCGGCGGCCACGTCGATCCATCGGTCGATCTCCGCGGCCAGGCCGCTCGGAGCCTCCGCACCTATCCTGGCGGCGAATGCCAGCAACGGCGGAATCCCGGCCGCATCAGCCGACATCGCGGCGATGCGCTCGACGACCGCGGCGGTGTCGTGCCACGGAAGATCGTCCTGAGTGGGCCGGAGCGTCTCGCCGGCCACCGCGAGCTGCGCGGGCGTCACAGCATCGAGCAGGCGAATCAGGGCGTCGCGGAGATGACCCGCGAACGCGGAGTGTTGCTCGCCCGTCACACCCCGAATCTAATCTACAGATCTCATATGGGACCAGTCAGCAAATCGTGTGGCGGATGACTGTACGATAGTTGGCTTGAACATTCGCACCAGAAAACGTCAGTTCCTGTCAGGTTCCGGACCGCTAGCCGGATCTGACGCGCGGTGTCCCAGAAATCGTGCGGCATTGGCGCTCATGAGTTTCGTCCGTTGTTCGTCGGTCAGGAATTCGGACTTGCGCACCACCTGACCCGCTGGGCGCTCGCCGAGTGGGTACGGGTAGTCGCTGCCGACCATCACCCGGTCTTCGCCGACCACCGAGACCAGCAGGCGCAATGCCGGCTCCTCGAACACCACACTGTCCACATAGAAGCGCCCGAGGTAGTGGCTCGGCGGGTGCGCCGAGCGCCCCCGCACCAGATCCCCCCGCCGGTGCCAGGCGTTGTCGGCCCGGCCGAGCCAATACGGGAAGCTGCCCCCGCCGTGCGCGAAGCAGATCCGCAGCGAATCGGGCACCTCGTCGAAGACGCCGCCGAGGATCATCGCCAATAGGGAGAGGTGGGTCTCGGCCGGCATGCCGGTCAGCCAGCGGGCCATCCACCGGTCCAGCCTGGGGCTGTCGGGCATGTCCCACGGGTGTACGAACACGGGCGCTCCCACCGCCGCGCAGTGTTTGAGGAACTCCACCACACCTGGGTCGTCGAGGTCGCGGTCGCCTACGTGGTTTCCGATCTCTACGCCGGCGTGGCCGGCGGCCAGGCAGCGGTCTAGCTCCGCGCTGGCGGCGTCCGGGTCCTGCAAGGGGACCTGGCAGAACGGGATCAGCCGGTCGCCGCCCGCGGCCGCGCACTCCAGCACGAGGTCGTTGAAGATGCGGGCGACGCGAATCGCCTGGTCCGTCGGGCGGTCGTAGGAGAAGAAGAGCGGGGTGGGCGAGACCACCTGGACGTCGATGCCGTCGGCGTCCATGTCGGACAGTCGGGTCGGTGCGTCCCAGCAGGCGGATTGGATGGGCCGCCACTCGCGCTCGCCCAGCATGAGCATGGCGGCGCGCTCGTTGTCTACGCGGAGCCAGGGCCAGCCGGTCCCACCGCACTCGGCGGCCAGGTCCGGCCAGCCCTTGGGCACGACGTGCGTGTGCACGTCGTACACCGGTCGGTGCGTCATCCCTTGCCCGGGTGGAGCGTGCCGCACTTGTCGCAGGTGCGGGCGGTCTCGTCGGCGTAGAACGCCTGGAAGACCGGGGGCAGGTCGACCACGATGTCGCGCACCTGGAGCTCCACCTCGTGCACCAGGTTGCCGCACTCGGGGCAGTACCACTGGAACTTCTCCAGCGTGCCCTCCTCGCGGACCCGTTCCACGACGAGCCCGACCGAGCCCTCCTCGGGGCGCTGCGGCGAGTGCGGCATGTTGCCCGGCAGCACCCACATGTGGCCTTCCTTGATGTGGATGGTGTCGGGGCCGTCGGGCGTCATCACGTTGAGGTGCATGTTGCCTTTGATCTGATAGAAGAACTCTTCGTAGGGGTCGACGTGGAAGTCGGTGCGCTGGTTGGGTCCGCCGACCACCATCACGATGAAGTCGGACCCCGTCGGAAACATCTGCTTGTTGCCCACCGGTGGCTTGAGCAGATGCTGGTTTTCGGCGAGCCAGCTCGGGAAGCTCACCGGTTGCGCGACCTCGGACATGGCAACTCCCTTTTACGGTAGAAGGGCCACGGCTTGCATCTCGATCAGCAGGTGCGGGTGTGGCAGCTGGTGCACGGCGACGGTGGTGCGGGCCGGTCCGGTCTCGTCGAAGAACTCGGCGTACACCTCGTTGTAGCCGCCGAAGTCGTTCATGTTGACCAGGTAGGTGGTGACCTGGGTGAGGTCGCGGAGGTCCGCGCCGATGGAGCGGAGGATCTCGCGGATGTTCTCGATGACGGCGCGGGTCTGCTCGCGGATGTCCAATGTGGTCGTGCCCAGCTCGTCGACGGCGGCGCCGGCGATGGTGTTGTCCGGCCGGCGGCTGGAGGTGCCGGAGACGAACGCGAAGCCGCCCGCGACCTTCACGTGCGGGAAGCGGCCGCGTGGGCGGGCCATGCCGTCGACGATCATGCTGTCCGCACCGCCACCGTGCCGAGGCCCTCGACGACCGCGCGCACATGGACACCAGGTGCCAAGGGGACCGCCGCCGTGGCCGCGCCGGCTAGCAGCACCCAGCCCGGGTCGACCTTGCCTGCGAGGCGGACACCCCAGGAAACCGCCCGCCGCGGGTCGCCCAGAATCGCCGCCGTCGATCCGATCTGGACCACCCGGCCGTCGACTTCCAGCAGCACGCCGAGGTTGTCCAAGCCGCCAGGCAAGGGCTTCCAATCCCCGATGGCGAACGCCGCCGCGGAGGAGTTGTCGGCGATGACGTCCGCCAGCGAAAACTTGAAGTCGGCGTACCGGGAGTCGATGATCTCCAACGCCGGGGCCACGGCCGTGGCGTTTCCGGAGGCGTCGAGGAGGAAGGCCACCTCGGGCTCGATCCGCGGATGGATGTAGCCCGAAGTGTCCACAGTGGCGCCGTCGGCGATCGCCATCGCATCGGTCAGGCGGCCCCAGATCACTTCGTCGACGCCGACCTGTGCCATCTTCGCGCGGCTGGTGAGGCCCAGCTTGATGCCGACGAGCCGCTCACCCCGGGCGAGCCGCCGCGCCACGAGGGCCTCCTGCACCGTGTAGGCGTCGGCCGCGTCCAGCCCGGCGGCGGAGACGATCTGCGGGATGGCCACACCGTCACGCGCCGCCGCGTCGAGCCGCTCAGCCAGGTCGCTCACCGTGCGCCCTCCTTCACCAGATCGAGCGCGACGTCGACGATCATGTCCTCCTGACCGCCGACCATGCCGCGGCGGCCGAGCTCGACGAGGATCGTGCGCACGTCGACGCCGTAGCGGTCGGCGGCGGCCTCGGCGTGCCGCAGGAAGCTCGAGTACACGCCCGCGTAGCCGAGCGAGAGGGTCTCCCGGTCGACCCGCACCGGCCGGTCCTGAAGCGGGCGGACCAGGTCGTCGGCCGCGTCCATCAGCGCGAACACGTCGCACCCGTGCGCCCACCCCATCAGGTCGGCGGTGGCGGCGAAGACCTCGAGGGGTGCGTTGCCGGCGCCGGCGCCGTGCCCGGCGAGGGCCGCGTCGACGCGGGTCGCGCCGTGCTCGACGGCGACGACCGAGTTGGCCACGCCGAGCGAGAGGTTGTGGTGGGCGTGGACGCCGATCTGGGTCGCCGGGTCGAGCACCTCGCGGTAGGTGTCCACGCGCGCGGCCACGTCGCGCATCAGCAGCCGGCCGCCGGAGTCGGTCACGTACACGCAGTGCGCGCCGTACGACTCCATCAGCTTGGCCTGCGCGGCGAGGCCGGCCGGGTCGTTCATGTGCGACATCATCAGGAATCCGGACACGTCCATGCCGCTTTCCCGGGCCCAGCCGATGTGCTGGGCGGCGATGTCCGCCTCGGTGCAGTGGGTGGCGACCCGCACGCTCGTCACGCCGAGGTCGCGAGCGGCGCGCAGGTCGTCGATGGTGCCGATGCCGGGCAGCAGCAGCGTGGTGAGCGTGGCCCGCTGGACCACCTCGGCGGCGGCCGCGATCCACTCGGCGTCGGTGTGCGCGCCGCGCCCGTAGTTGAGGCTCGAACCGGCGAGGCCGTCGCCGTGCGCCACCTCGATGGCGGCGACCCCGGCGGCGTCGAGCGCGGCGGCGATCTCGCGCACCTGGTCGACGGTGAAGCTGTGCCGCGAGGCGTGCATGCCGTCCCGCAGCGTCACGTCCTGGATGTAGAGGCTCATGCGAACGCACCCCGCAACGCCACCATGCGCTCCGCGGTACGCAGGGCCGCCGACGTCATGATGTCCAGGTTTCCGGCGTACGCGGGCAGGTAGTGCCCGGCACCGGAGACCTCCAGGAAGACCGTCACCTGTAGACCGTCCGGGGTGGACGCGAACTGCACGTCCTGCTTGAGGCGGTATCCGGGCACGTACTGCTGGACGCTTGCCACCATCTCCCCCACCGACGCGGCGATCCGCTCCCGGTCGGCGGATGGGTCGGGACACAGGCAGTAGACGGTGTCGCGCATCAGCATCGGCGGGTCCGCCGGGTTGAGCACGATGATGGCCTTACCGCGGCCGGCCCCGCCGACCACCTCCAGGGCCCGCGCGGTCGTCACGGTGAACTCGTCGATGTTCGCGCGGGTGCCGGGCCCGGCCGAGCGGGAGGCGATGGCGGCGACGATCTCGGCGTACCCGACCGGCGTGACCGCGGCGACGGCGGCGACGATCGGCACCGTGGCCTGACCGCCGCAGGTGACCATGTTGACGTTCGGCTCGCGCAGGTGCTGGTCGAGGTTGACCGGCGGCACCACGTACGGGCCGACGGCCGCCGGCGTCAGGTCGACCACCAGCCGCCCGTGCTCGCGGAGCACCTCCGCGTGGCGGTGGTGCGCGCCGGCCGACGTGGCGTCGAGGACGATGCCGACGTCGGCGAACTCGGGCATCGCGACGAGCCCGTCGATGCCGCCCGCCGTCGTGGCGACACCGAGCCGCCCGGCGCGGGCCAGGCCGTCGGACTCCGGATCGATGCCGGCCATGGCCACCATTCTCAAGGATGTGGAGAGCCGCAGGACCTTAATCATCAGATCGGTGCCGATGTTGCCCGAACCGATGACCGCCACCCCGGTCGTCATCACACCGCCCCCTTGTCGAAGCAGGCGCGCACCGAGCCCAGCCCGGAGATCCGCGCCTCGTACGCGGCGCCGGGAGTGACCGGCACCATCGGCCCGAGCGCGCCGGAGAGCACCACGTCACCCGCGCGCAGCGGTTGCCCGGCGGTGGCCAGGGTGGCCGCCAGCCACGCGACGGCGTGCAGCGGGTTGCCGAGGCACGCGGCGCCGGCGCCGACCGAGACCGGCTCGCCGGCGTGTTCCAGCACCGCGCCGCACAGCCGAAGGTCCACATCGGAGAGCCGGACGGGGCGGGTGCCGAGCACGAACAGGCCGCTGGACGCGTTGTCCGCGACCGTGTCCACGATGGAGATGTCCCAGCCGGCGACCCGCGAGTCGACCACCTCGATGGCGGGCAGCAGGTGGTCGGTCGCCCGGATCACGTCGACCGTGGTCACTTGTGGCTCCACGAGGTCGGCGCCGAGCACGAACGCCACCTCGGCCTCGACCCGCGGCTGCAAGAGGCGGTCGAGCGCGATCTCGGCGCCGTCGGGTACGGCCGCGTCGGCCATCAGCACGCCGAAGTCGGGCTGGAACACGCCGAACGTCTCCTGCACCGCCCGCGCGGTCAGGCCGATCTTCGCGCCGACCTGGCGGCGACCGGCGGCGAGCCAGGCGTCGACCTGCTCGCGCTGCACCGCGTACGCGGCGTCCACATCGCCCACCGGGATATGCGTTCCACGCAGCGGTGGGCACGGGACCCCGGTCCGGTAAGCCTCGGTGAGAAGAGCCGCTGCGGTCATGACAGGTCCACGCAGACGTTGGTCAGCTCGGAGTAGAAGGCGAGCGAGTGCACGCCACCCTCGCGCCCCACGCCGGACGCCTTGACCCCGCCGAACGGGGTGCGCAGGTCGCGCAGAAACCACGTGTTGACCCACACGATCCCGGCGTCCAGGCCGGCGCCGGCGCGGTGCGCCCGCCCGACGTCGCGGGTCCAGACCGTGGCGGCCAGGCCGTACTGGCTGTCGTTCGCCAGCGTGAACGCCTCCTCCTCGTCGTCGAACGGTGCGATGTGGCACACCGGTCCGAAGATCTCCTCGCGGTTGGTACGGTCGGCGTTGGACAGTCCGGTGAGGACGGTCGGCTGCACGTACGCGCCGCCGTCGCGGGCGTCGCCGAGCGCCGGCACCCCGCCACCGGCCACGACCGAGGCGCCCTCGGTGCGGGCCAGGTCGTAGTAGCCGAGCACCTTCTCGCGGTGCTGGCGGGAGATGAGCGGCATCGTGCCGGTGCCCTCGTCGGACGGCCAGCCGAACGGCAAGGCCGCGGCGCGCTTGCCGAGCCGCTCGACGAACTCGTCGAAGACCGGCCGCTGCACGTACAGCCGCTCGGTGCACAGGCACACCTGGCCGCCGTTGGTGAAGCTGGAGCGGACCGAGCCGTCGACCGCCGCGTCGAGGTCGGCGTCGGCGAAGACGAGCCCGGCGTTCTTGCCGCCCAGCTCGAACGAGACCGCCTTCACCCCGTCGGCGGCGGCCCGCATGATGGCGCTGCCGGTGGCCGACTCGCCGGTGAAGGTGATCGCGTCGACCCCTGGGTGGCGGGTCAGGAACTCGCCGGCCGAGTCGGGACCGAAGCCGTGTACCAGGTTGAAGACGCCGTCGGGGACGCCGGCCGCGGCCATCACCTCGGCCAGCACCGTCGCGGAGGCCGGTGTCTCCTCGGAGGGCTTGACTACGACGGCGTTGCCGCACGCGAGCGCCGGGGCCACCTTCCAGGTGAGCAGGAGCAGCGGCAGGTTCCACGGCACGATGACGGCCACGACGCCGGCCGGCTTGCGCACCGCGTAGTTGAGCGCGCGGCCGCCGTCGGGCGTGACCGTGGTGAACGACTCGGTCGGCGCGGCGGAGACGATGTCGGCGAACGCCCGGAAGTTGGCCGCCCCGCGCGGCACGTCGAGCGTCCGGGCCTGGCTCACCGGCTTGCCGGTGTCGGCGACCTCGGCGGTCACCAGGTCGTCGAAGCGCCGGTCGAGCTCGTCGGCGATCCCGCGCAGCACCGCCGCCCGGTCCCGCTCCCCCAGCCGGCCCCACGGCCCGCGCAGCGCGGCGCGCGCGGCGGCGACGGCGGCGTCCACCGTGGACTGATCGGCCTCGGCCACCTCGAAGATCTGCTCGCCGGTGACCGGTGAGACCTTCGAAAAGGCCCGCCCGGACTCGAAGCGCCCACCGACGAAGTTGCGCAGCTGGCCGGGCGACCCGACCGGGCGGCCGGTCGTCGCCAACCGTGGATCCCAGAGCGTCATGCCGCCCACCTCCGGATGCCCACGGCGGCGAGCCCGGCGCCGGCGAGGAGCGCCGCGACGCCCACGGCCCGGTGTTGCCACTGGACGCGGCGGCGCACCTCGGCGTACGGCGTGTTGGAGAACGACACAAGCTCGTAACGGGAGACGTAACGGCCGGGCAGCGCGCGTTCCAGGGCGTGCTCGACACGCTTGCCGAGGCGGAAGACGGGTGAGGCGACCTTGTCGCGCATCTCGACGAAGTTGGCGAGCGCCATCTCGGCGATCGCATCAGCGTCGTCGCGGCGCCGCTCGTGGAAGAGCGGCAGCGCCCGCGTCCAGTCGTCGCCGGTGCCGTCCAGGCACCGGTCCAGCTCGACGACGTCTTCCATCGCGCAGTTGGCGCCCTGGCCGTAGAACGGCACGATCGCGTGCGCCGCGTCGCCGATCAGCCCGACCCGGCCGTGCGCGTGCCACGGGTCGCAGCGCACGGTGCCGAGCAGCCCGACCGGGTTGTGCTGGTAGTCGTCGACGAGGTTGGGCGCGAGCGGCACGAGGTCCGGGTAGTGGGTGGCGAAGTGCCGCTCGACCGCCGCCGGGCTGCTCAACGACGCGAAGCTGCGGGTGCCGCCGTTGGGCCAGAAGAGCGTGCAGGTGAACGAGTGGTCCGGGTTGGGCAGCGCGATCATCATGGACGTGCCGCGCGGCCAGATGTGCAGCGCGCCCGGGTCGAGCGCGAAGTCGCCACCGGCCGGCGGGATGGTCAGCTCCTTGTACCCGTAGTCGAGGAAGTCGAGCGACTCGGTGAGCGCGTCGTGGGCGAGGAGCTGGCCGCGCACCGCGGAGCCGGCCCCGTCCGCGCCGAGCACCACGCCCGCCGCGGCCTGCACCTTCCCGGAGGCGGTCTCGAAGACCATGTCGCCGGTGGCCGGCTCCAGCCCGACGAGCTTGTGGCCGAAGACGACCCGCACGCCAGGCGCCCGCTCGGCGGCGTCGAGCAGCGCGTTGTTGAGGGCGCCGCGACTGATCGAGTTGATGGCCCGCTGACCGTCCACACTGTACTGCTGGAAGTCCAGCTCGCCCTCGACCGGGTGGATCATGCGGCCGCGCATCGGCAGCGCGTCGGCCATCACCTGGTCGGCGAGGCCGATCTGGCGCAGCGCGTTGAGCCCGCGCTCGGACAGCGCCAGGTTGATCGAGCGGCCCCGCTCGGGCTGGCTCGTGCGCGGGTCGGGCCGCCGCTCGTACACGGTGACCCGGTAGCCGCGCCGGGCCAGGAAGCACGCCATCAGGCAGCCACACAGACCCGCGCCGACGACGGCCACATCGGAGTCAGACACCGTCACACCTCCTTCGTGACCGCGGCCAGCGCACGCGCCGCGCGCCAGCAGTCGTGGTACGTGGAATAGAGCGGCACCGGCGCGAAGCGCACGACGTCGGGCTCGCGCGCGTCCGCGATCACGCCGTGCTCGTGCCGCAGCCGGCGGGTGACGTCGCCGGCCGCGCCGTCGGGGATCCGCACGGAGAGCTGGCAGCCGTGCCGCTCCGGCGCGCGCGGGGTGGCCACCTCCAGGAACGGGACCGCCTCGTCGAGCAGCTCCCGCAGGTATCCGGTCAGCCGCAGGCTGCGGGCGCGCAAGGCGTCCATGCCGACCCGGTCGAAGATCTCCAGGGAGGTGCGCACCGGACCCATCGAGAAGATGGGCGGGTTGGAGACCTGCCACGCGTCCACTGTGGTCGGTGGCCGGGCGACCGGCGCCATCTCGAAGCGGGTGGCCGGATCGGTGCTCCACCAGCCCTCGAAGCGCGGCAGTGTGGGGTCGGCCAGGTGCCGCTCGTGCACGAACGCGCCGGCGAGGGCTCCCGGCCCGCCGTTGAGGTACTTGTACGAGCACCACGCGGCGAAGTCGACGTCCCAGTCGTGCAGGCGCAGCGGCACGTTGCCGGCCGCGTGCGCGAGGTCCCAGCCGACCACGGCACCGGCCGCCCGGCCGGCGCGCGTGATCGCGGGGATGTCCAGCAGCTCGCCGGTCAGGTAGTTCACGCCGCCGAGCAGTACCAGCGCGACCCGGTCGCCGTGCGAACCCAGGTACGCGAAAACGTCCTCGGTGCGCGCGAGGCGTACCACGGTGGTGTCCGGGTCGAGGCCGTGGAAGCGGGCCTGGCTGCGGACCGCGTAGCTGTCGGAGGGAAAGGCTGTGTCTTCGATCAGGATCTGGGTGCGGTCGCCGGCCGGCCGGTAGAACGAGACCATCAGCAGGTGGAGGTTGACGGTCAGGGAGTTCATCACGACCGCCTCGGTGGGCAGCGCGCCGACGAGCCGGGCCGCCCGCTCGGTCAGCAGCTCGTGGTAGGGCAGCCACGGCCGGCCGCCCTCCAGGTGCCCCTCGACGCCGAGCCTGGCCCAGTCGTCGAGGTCGGCCAGCAGCTCCGGCACGGTCGCCTTGGGCTGGAGGCCCAGCGAGTTGCCGGCGAAGTAGGCGGTACCCGGCGGGATGTGGAAAAGCTCGCGGTGGCCAGGATCGGCCTCGTCCCGGCGGAGGGCGTCGTCCCCAGTCATCGCGGTCCTCACATGTGGGTCCGGGCCGACCACAGCTCCGGGAAGACCGGGCGGGCCATGCTGCGGCGCAGCCAGTTGGCGCCCGACGAGCCGGCGGTGCCCGGCTTGTCGCCCAGGGTCCGCAGCACGGCCTTGAGGTGCAGGTAGCGCCAGTCCATGAACTGCTCGCCGACCTCGGTGAGCGCCTCGGCGAGCAGCCACAGGTCGTTGCCGGGGGTCGGCTCGCGGTAGACCCGCACCCAGGCGTCCTCGATGGCGGGGTGCGGCTCGTGGTCGCTGGTGCGGTCGCGGTCGAGCGCGTCGGCGGGGATGTCGTTGCCGCGCCGGGCCAGCAGCGCCACCACCTCGTCCCAAAGGCTCGGCTCGCGGATGTCGCGGGTCAGCTCCGCGTACACCGCCTTCTGGCGGCGGAACGGGCGGATCAGCGGCTCGCTCTTGAGGCCGAGCGCGAACTCCATGTGCCGGTACATCGCGGACTGGAAGCCGGACGCCTCGCCGAGCTGGCCGCGGAAGCGGTTGAAGTCGGCCGGGGACATCCACCGCAGCGTGCGCCAGGAGGCGTTGAGGCCCTCCAGGTGCAGGCCGGCGCGGCGCAGCGGCTCCAGCGCTCCCCACACGTCGTCGTCGCGGACCAGCCGCTGCGCCTCGCGCAGCTCGTAGCGGATCAGCCCGAAGTACAGCTCCATGATCTGGCTGACCACGAGGAACGACATCTCGCCCGCGTCGTCGCTGATGGTCTGCTGGAGCGTGTGCAGCGTGCTGGCGTGGACGTACTCGTCGTACGGCGCGCTCTCCGCGAACTGGATCGTCTGGTCGTCCTCTTGGACGGCCATGGGTGCCGCAGTCACGCAAGATCACCTCCAACCACCAGCATCGTCGGTCACGGGCCCGCGGTGAATGGCGGTTCAACGGGTCCCTGACAGCAGTACCCGCAGAACCAGCGGTGGAACGCCGTCGCGACTTAACGAGTGAAAAGTGGGGTTGTTTTGGAGTGCTACGTCCTGTTCTCCTGCTGTCCCGAAGGCGGCAAGTTCGATAGGATCGAACAGATTCGGCACCCCCTGGAGGATCGTTGCGCACCTCGGCCGCCCGCGAGCAGAAGACAGACGCCCACCCCGACCGGGTGGGCGCGCGGATGCGGCGGTTCCGCACCGAGCGCGGCCTGACCCTGCGCGGGCTGGCCGCCCGGGCCGGGCTCTCCATCGGTTTCCTGTCGCAGGTGGAGCGGGGTGTCTCGTCGATCGGGCTGACCGCGCTCAACAGTGTGGCCGCGGCCCTCGACCGGCCGGTGGCCGAGTTCTTCGCCGAGGGCGACGAGGCCAGCTCCGACGGCGCGGCGGCCGCGCTGCCCGGCCACTTCACGCTCACCCGCGCCGAGAGCGGCGCGACGGAGTACGTGTCGGGCCAGGTCACCTACCGGATGCTCTCCGACCGGGGGCCCAACCTGGTGCTCGAGCCGATGGTGGTGCACATCGCGCCGGGCGGCCGTCGCGAAGAGGCGTACGCGCACGCCGGCGAGGAGTTCGCGTACGTGGTGACCGGCGAGCTGCTCTACGAGGTCGACGGCGTCGAGCACCGGCTGCGGCCGGGCGACAGCGTGCACCTGCGCTCCAACGTGCCGCACAACATGTACAACGACACCGACGAGGTGACCACGGTCGTCTCGGTAGTCACTCCGCGGCTGTTCTAGACCCGCCCTTGTTCACTGTCACGTAATTTTCGATGGCCTCCGCCGTCGTGTGCCACAGCGGGGCCGCCGGGTCGATCACCGCGAAGTGGTCGCCGGGCTCCTCGATGTACCGCACGTCGTCGCCGGCCGCCCGCGCCGCCGCCACGTACCGCCGGTTGAAGTCGATCAGGTCGAGGTCGTCGTCGGCACCGATCACCACGAGCTGCGGCACGCCGATCGGCACCCGGGCCAACGGGTCGGCGGCGGCGTAGATCTCCGGCACCTCGTAGCGCGGGCCGCCCAGCGCGGCGGTCACCGCGCCGGTGCCGATCCCTCGCCCGTCACCGCCGGCGAGGTCGAGCACGCCGGCCAGCGGCACGGCGAGCACCACCCGCCCGTGGTCGGCGGCCACCCGCAGCGCGAGCTGGCCGCCGGCCGAGTGGCCGAGCACGACAGTCCGACCCAGATCGAGGCCGCCGTCCACATCGGACAGCGCGGCGAGGCCGGCCGCGACGTCGCTCACGGTGGCCGCCCAGCCGTGGCGGTCCGGGCGCCGGTACTCCAGGTTCCAGGACGCGAACCCGCGCGCCGCGAGGTCGATCGCGAGCGCGTCCATCAGGTCGGCGGCCCACACCGAGCGCCAGAACCCGCCGTGCAGCAGGACCGCCACCGGACACGGCCGCTCGGCGGCGGGTGGCAGCCGCAACTCGCCGTACCGCTCGGCGCCGGGCCCGTACGCGATCCGGGTCGCCGGCCGGCGTCGCCGCAGCACCGCGTGCCGGATCGCCCAGACCAGACCCCAGACGCCCCGGCCGTAGAGGTGGACCGCGCCGGCCGCGACCGCCGCCGGGCCGGTGACCTCGATGTCGTACCAGACGGCGGCGGGCGCGTGCGGCATGAGCGCGCGTATCTCCGGGTGGCGGCCGGGCAGCACGACGGTGGGCACGCCGGCGGCGAGGTGCGCGCGCACCGCGGCGGCGCTGTCGACGACCGCCACGGTGCCGTCGACGCCGAGCCGGTCGAACTCCCCCTGCGCCACCGAAGCGAGGAGGGCGTGGTCGGCGCGCACGCCGCCCGCGACGACCACCCGCGCGCCGCTCACGAGGCCTCCCGGCGCAGCGACGGCAGGACCTCCGTGCCGAGCAGGTCGACGCCGCGCTCGTCGGTCAGGCCGTGCGGGGTGCCGAACTCGACCCGGCGCACGCCCGCGTCGATCAGCGCCTGCGCTTGCCGGGCCACGTGCTCCGGGGTGCCGGCGAAGGCGAACATGTCGAGCACGTCGTCCGGGATCAGGCGCCCGGCCGCGGCGTGCTCGCCCGCGTCGACGAGCGCGGCCACCCGGGCGAGCAGGTCGGCCGGTACGCCCGCGGTGGGGTCCAGGTCGGCGACGACGGCGAGGTACATCGCGACCTCGGTGCGGGCACGGGTCCGGGCGGCGCCCCCGTCGCGGTCCACGACGGTGACCGCGCCCAGCACGATCCCGATCTCGTCGACCGGCCGGCCGGCCCGTGTGGCACCGGCGCGCAGGCGGTCGCGGATCACCGGGACCATCGCGGGGTTGGCGCTGCCGCCCACCTTTATCTCGGCGGCGATCCGCCCGGCCAGCGCCGCGCCACGCGCGCCCCACGCGCCGACCAGCAGCGGCGGGTCGGGGCGCCACACCTTGTAGCGCAAGGCGGTGCCCGGCGCGAGCGTGAACACCTCGCCGGTGAACCCGCTCGAGTCGCCGCTCAGCAGCCGGTACACGACCTCGGCGCACTCGCGCAGCGCGGCGAGCGGGCGCGGCTGGGCGATCCCGACCGCGCCGAGCCAGGTGCCCCGGGCCAGCCCGAGGTAGGCGCGGCCGGCCGAGGCGAGGTCGAGCGCGGCGACCTGGCCGGCGATCTCGTAGGGCGCCATCGAGTACGGGTTGAGGCAGGCCGCGCCGAGCCGCACCCGCTCCGTGGCGTCCGCCATCTCCAGCAGCGGGAAGATCGGCGGCTGGTACATGAGGTCGCCGAAGACCGTCAGCACGTCGAAGCCGCACTCCTCGGCCCGCCGGGCGAGCCGCGCGTAGGCACCGGCCGGCTTGTCGCTCTGTAGGCCCAAGCCGATCTCCACGGCACTCACGTCAAGTCGGCGGAGTTCATGCCCCGCCGGCCGGTGCGCTCCACGCGCATGACGAGGCGCTCCTCGGGGTCGGGGCAGGCGAAGTGCGAGTCCTGTGCCAGCCAGTCGCCGGGCGGCACGTCGCGCTGCTTGGCGGCCAGGAACGGCAGCACGGCGGCAAGCGCGTACACGCAGAAGTGCTTGCCCTCTGGGATTGTGAGGTGGGCGCTGTCGGTCAGCTCGAAATAGTCGCCCATCGCCATGCCGCACACCGAGCGGCCCTCTATGCGGTCGACGCACACGCGCAGGTCGTACAGCTCCATATCGGTCACGGCGTTCTCCCTCCAACGTGGACGACGATCTTTCCGGTGGTGCGGCGGGCGGCCAGGTCGGCAAGCGCGGCCGGCGCCTCGTCCAGAGTGGGCGTGCGGCCGACCGGCGGGCGGACGGCGCCGGCGGCGCAGAGCGCGAACAGCTCCGCGTACACCTGCCGCACCCGATCCGGGCGCCGCCACGGGTAGGCCGAGCCCCAGGACAGGCCGATGAGCGTGGTGTTGGCCGCGACGAGCGCCATGGGGTCGACCGGGGGTGGCGGGCCGCCGGCGGCGCCGATCGCCACGATCCGGCCCTCGAAGTCCAAACAGGACAGCGAACGGGCGAACACGTCACCGCCCACCGGATCCAGGACCGCGTCGACGCCGGTGCCGCCGGTGGCGTCGAGCACCGCCGCGACGAAGTCGCCCTCCCGGTAGTCGACGGCGAGGTCGGCGCCGTTGTCGCGGCACACGGCCAGCTTCGCCGGGCCGCCGGCGGTGCAGATCACCCGGGCGCCGCGGGCCACCGCCAGCTGCGTCGCGGCGATCCCGACGCCGCCGGCGCCGGCGTGCACCAGCACCGTCTGGCCGGCACCCACACCGGCCCGTTCCAAGGCCCAAAAGGCCGTCTGGTACGTGACCGGAAGCGCCGCGGCGACGACCGGGTCGAACCCCGCGGGCAACGGCGTGGCGAGCGCGGCGTCCAGCGTGACGGTCTCGCCCAGCGCGCCGTGCGGCAGCGCCGGGCAGGCTACGACGTCCACATCGGACATATGCTCGGCGCCGGCACCGGTCGCGACCACGCGGCCGGCCACCTCGACTCCGGGCGTCATCGGCGGGTCGGGCCGCACCGGGTAGGTACCGCGGCAGAGCATGACGTCGAGGAAGTTGAGCCCGACCGCGCGCACCGCCACGGTGACCTGGCCGGGCCCCGGCGGCGGGTCGTCGGGCAGCTCGGCGACCGCGAGCACGTCGGCCGGCTCGCCGGTCGTGTACGCGCACAGGCGGCGGATCACGCCGGCCCGCCGGGCCTGGTGCGAGGCCCGGCGGGGGCTCCGGCGGGAGTGGCGACCCGTTCGGCGTGGTGGTGCACGATGAGCCACCGGCCGCCGTCGCGGCGCAGTACGTCGGTGACCCGGGTCTGCTCGGCGTCGCGCGAGCCGGCCGGCACGGCGACGAGGACGTAGCGGGCGGCGGCGGTGTCGTTCCAGACGTCGACGCGCAGATCGGTGGCGTCGAGCCGGTCGAGCCGCGGCCGCTGGCCGGAGGCGTCGCGCCCGTCCCGGTAGGCGTCGAGCTCGGCGCGGCTGCGCAGCGGCCCGGGCAGGTGCGTCTCCCAGGTGGTGACCTCGGGGTGCAGGTGGCTGTCGAAGCGGTCGCGGTCGCCGGCGAGGAACGCGTCGTACATGTCCGCGATGCCGTCCGCGATCCGTTCCACGTCCTGACTCATGACACGCTCCATCCCGCCCGGTCGTCCCGAACCACCCGGCCGCCGGCCATCACCCAGCGCACGCCGCGGAAGGCGGAGGTGTGCGCGACCGGGTCGGCGTCCATCGCGATCAGGTCGGCGTACCGTCCAGGCTGGACGGTGCCGAGGTCGTCGGCCGCGCCGAGCCAGCGCACCGGGCCGAGCGTGCCCGCGTACAGGGCGCGCGCCGGGCCGATGCCCGCCTCGGACATGTACTCCAGCTCGCGCACCGAGGCGTTGGTGCCCTCGAAGTGCCAGAACGGCGGCATGTCGCTGCCCAGCAGCACCTCGACCCCGGCTGCCACGGCGATGGCATAGCTGTCGAGGTGCCTCGGCCCGGCGCCGAGCGAGCGGGCCTGCATCCACTCCGGCACGCCCAGCTCGTCGAAGAACTCCTTGCACCGGGTGACGAGCAACGTCGGTACCAGTGCGGTGCCGCGCTCGGCCATCAGCGCGGCCACCTCCTCGGTCAGCTCGTAGCCGTGTTCGACGCAGTCGAGGCCCAGCGCGACCGCCTCGGCGATCACCTCGGCCGGGCCGGCGTGCGCGGTGACCCGCCGGCCCCAGGCGTGCGCGGTCTCGATGACCGCGGCCAGCTCGTCGGGGAAGAGCTGGCGGGTGGTGATCCGCTCGTGCTCGCCGGCGATGCCGCCGGAGATCATCACCTTGATCAGGTCGGCGCCGGCCTTGACCTGGCTGCGCACACCGCGGCGGAACCCGTCGGCGCCGTCGCATTCGAGCGTGTCCGGGCTCTCGTGGCCGTGGCCGCCGGTGCAGACCAGCGCGCGCCCGGCGGTGTAGACGCGCGGGCCGGCGACCCGGCCGGCGGCGATCGCCCGGCGCAGCGCGAAGTCGGCGTGGTCCTTCTCGGCGACACACCGGACGGTCGTGACGCCGGACAGCAGGGTGCGGCGGGCGCCGTCGGCCATGTAGAGGGCGAGCTCGTACGGGTTCATCGTCTTCACACCGTCGCCGCCGCTCCCGGGCAGCGAGAGGGACAGGTGGGTGTGCATGTTGACCAGGCCGGGCGTCAGGTAGGCGCCGTCGAGGTCGACCGTCTCGTGCTCGCCGGCGTCGCGGGCCTCGGCCAGCACCTCGTCGCGCGGGCCGACCGCGGCGATGCGCTCGTCGCGCACCCAGACGGCCGCGTCGGGCAGGGCGGGCACGCCGTCCACGATCCGTCCGTCCACGACCGTGCATCCCAGCACCACTGTGGACCGTTCCAGGACCCGCTCACTCATACGGCCGTCACCCCGTACACGTCTCGTGCGGCCGCGGCGGAGACGTAGCCCTCCGCGACGTCCTCCCGCACCGCGGCCGCACCGCGCCGCCGCGGGTCGCCGTGTCCGCCTCCGCCGGCCGTCAGCACCGTCACCCGATCACCCACCGCCACGCGGGTCCGCCTGGTGCTGACCCGCGCCTCGCGGTCTGTCCCCGGGAACACGACGACCTGGTTGGGCTCGGGTGACAGGCCGCCGGCCAGGGCCCAGGGGCGGCTGCGGGTCTTCTTGATGACCGACAGGAACTCGCCCGGCGTCACGAACCGGATGTCCCGCCGCAGCCCCACACCGCCGCGGAAGCGGCCGGCGCCACCGGAGTCGGTGCGCATCTCCACCCGTTCGAAGAACATGCCCGTCTTCGCCTCCAGGACCTCGACCGGCGTGTTGCGGGCCTGCGTCTGGCACAGGTGGTTGGCCGGCCCGATGCCGTCGTGGTCGGGCGCCGCGCCCCAGCCGACCGCGTCGTTGTTGCTGACCGCGAACAGCTGCCCGGTGTCCGGATGGGTCCCCACCATCATGAACCCGGGCACGTCGCCGCCGGAGGAGGCGGGCAGCCGCTCCGGCATGCCCTGGGCGAGCGCCTTGTAGATCAGCTCCAGCGCGACGGTGCCGGTCCACTGGGTGAACGTCGCGGCCGGGTACACGGCGTGGAAGAGCGTGCCCGGCGCGGCCCGCACGTCGAGCGGCGCGAAGTGGCCGGCGTTGGTCTGCTCCGCCGGGGTGGTGATCGCCTTGAACGCGACCCGCGCGGTGGCGATCGTGGCGCCGAAGGGCAGGTTGACCGGGCCGGGCACGGCCAGCGAGGAGCCGGCGAAGTCCACGGTGAACCGTCCATCCGCGACGGTCACGGTGCACCGCATCAGGATGGGGTCGGCGGTGACGCCGTCGTCGTCGAGCCAGTCTTCGGCGGTCCACGAGCCCTGCGGCAGACCCTCGACCGCCGCCCGGGCCCGGGCCTCCCCGTCGGAGATCATCCGGCGCACGGCCGCCGCGACGGTGGACCGGCCGAACTTGGCGAAGATCTCCAGCAGCCGCCGCTCGCCGGTGCGGATCGCGGCCACCTGGGCGTGCAGGTCGCCGAGGACCAGGTCGGGCATCCGCGAGTTGAAGCGGATCAGCTCGGTGATCGCGGCGACCGGCTCGCCGGCCCGGAAGACCCGGGTGCCCGGGAAGATGACGCCTTCCTGGTGCATGTCGGTCGAGTCGAGCACATAGCCGGGGTCCTTGGCGCCGAGGTCCATCCAGTGCGCCCGGATGCACAGGTAGCCGACCGGCGTGGCACCCAGGAAGACCGGCGCGAAGAGCGTCGCGTCGTAGGCGTGCGCGGCGTTCCAGTACGGATAGTTCATCAGCACGACGTCGCCGGCGCGCAGGGTGTCCGCGCCGACGTACTCGACGCCTTTGCGGATCGAGTAGTCGTTGGCGCCGAGGAAGCGGCTCAGCCCGGTGGACTCGGCCACGAGGCGCAGGTCGGCGTCGTAGACCGAGATGCCAAAGTCGTGCACCTCGTAGACGACCGGGTTGAACGCGGTGCGGATCAGTGTGGCCCGCATCTCCTCGGCCGCGGCGACGAGGTAGCTGCGCACCACCTCGACGGTCGCACCGTCCACCTCAGACATCGGAAACCCCGTACACGTCGCGGGCGGCCTCGGGCGAGACGAAACCCTCGGCCACGTCCTCCCGGACCGCCACCGGGTCGCGCTCGCCCGGCTCGCCGTGCCCACCGCCGCCGGCGGTCAGCAGCGTCACCCGGTCGCCCACGTCCACCCGGGTCCGCTTCGTGCTGACCCGCGCCTCACGTGACGTATCCGGAAAGACGACGACCTGATTGGGCTCGGGCTCCAGGCCACCGGCCAAGGCCCAGGGGCGGCTGCGGGTCTTCTTGATGACCGACAGGAACTCGCCCGGCGTCACGAACCGGATGTCCCGCCGCAGCCCCACACCGCCCCGGAAGCGGCCGGCGCCACCGGAGTCGGTGCGCATCTCCACCCGTTCGAAGAACATGCCCGTCTTCGCTTCGAGGACCTCGATGGGCGTGACGCGGCCGGTGCTGCCGGAGACGTGGGTGGCCGCGTTCATGCCGTCGTGCGTGACGGTCGCGCCCCAGCCGACCGGGTCGTTGTTGCTGACCGCGAAGAGCTGCCCGGTGTCCGGGTGCGTGCCGACCATCATGAAGCCCGGCACGTCACCGCCGGACGAGGCGGGCAGCCGGTCCGGCATCCCCTGGGCGAGCGCCTTGAGGATCAGCTCGACCGCGACGATGCCGGTCCACAGCGTGTACGTGGGTTGCGGATAGACGGCGTGGAAGAGCGTCCCCGGCTCGGCCTTGACCCGAAGCGGCGCCACGGTGCCCTCGTTGGACGGCTGGTCCGGCGAGGTGAGCGACTTGAGCACCACCTTGCAGATCGCCTCGGTGGCGCCGAACGGCATGTTGATCGGGCCCGCCGTCGCCGGTGACGACCCGGCGAAGTCCACGGTGAACTCGCCGTCCGCGATCGTCACGGTGGCCTGCATCCGGACGGGTTCGGTCCCGATGCCGTCGTCGTCGAGCCAGTCGACCGCGGTCCACGAGCCCTGCGGGAGCGCGTCGAGGGCGGCCCGGCTGCGCGCGGCGCCGTCGTCGATCATCAGCTGCACGGCCGCCGCCACGGTGTCGCGGCCGAACTTCTCCAGGATCTCCAGCAGCCGCCGCTCGCCGGTGCGCAGCGCGGCGATCTGGGCGTGCAGGTCGCCGAGCACCTCGGCCGGCATCCGCGAGTTGAAGCGGATCAGCTCGTGGATCTCGTGTACCGGCTCGCCGCGCGAGACCACCTTGGTGCCCGGGAAGATGAGCCCTTCCTGGTGCATGTCGGTCGAGTCGAGCACGTAGCCGGGGTCCTTGGCGCCGAGGTCCATCCAATGTGCCCGGACGCAGAGGAAGCCCACCAGCGTGTCGCCCTGGAACACCGGCGCGAAGAGCGTGGCGTCGGCGGCGTGCGCGGCGTTCCAGTACGGGTAGTTGAGCAGCACCACGTCGCCCGGGTGCAGGTTCTCCCGGCCGACGTACTCGACGCCCTTGCGGATCGAGAAGTCGTTGGCGCCGAGGAAGAACGTCAGGCCGGTGGCCTCGGCGACCAGGCGCAGGTCGGCGTCGTACATGGACATGCCGAAGTCGTGCACCTCGTAGATGACCGGGTTGAACGAGGTGCGGATCAGCGTCGCCCGCATCTCCTCGGCCGCGGAGATGAGGTAGCTGCGCACCACCTCGACGGTCGCGCCGTCGGTCATGAGTCCCCCAAGGTCACGAGCAGGTAGCCGTGCGGGTCCACGTCGACGCGCTGGCCGCTCGGCACGACCGTGGTGGAGGTGCCCTCGTCGACGAGCGCCGGGCCGGTGAAGCCGTCGCCGGGCGCGAGCGCGTCCCGGTCGTACACCGCGAACGGCACCATCGCGCGGGTGGCCACGTCGTACGCCGTGCGGTGCCCGCGCAGCGCCCGCCGTGGATCGCCGTCGCCGGGCGGAGGCGACGCCAGCGCCGGTCGCCTGGTCCGGCCGATGCCGCGCACGCGCAGGTTGAGGATCTGGAGGCGGTTGCCCATCGTGTGGCCGTACCGGGCGTGGTGCAGCTCCTCGAACGCGGACCGGATCGCGTCCGGGCGCAGCTCGCGCCCGACCGTGACCATCAGCGAGTGCTCCTGGCCGAGGTAGCGCAGCTCCAGCTGGCGCTCCAGGACCGCGTCGCCCGTGCCGACCCCCTGGTCGGTCAGGGAGGCGAGCGCGTCGGCCTCCACGCCCTTGTAGAGCGCCTCAAGCTCGTCGAGGTCGGCGTCGTCCAATGTGGTCATCACGGTGCGGGCGAAGTCGTCGACGATGTCGGCGGACAGCATGCCCCAAGCGGAGAAGCCGGACGGCGCGAACGGCACGAGCACCTCGCGGATGCCCATCTCCCGGGCCAGCAGCGGGGCGAGCAGCGGCCCCGCGCCGCCGAACGCGAGCAGCGAGAAAACCCCGGGGTCGTGTCCACGTTCGACGGTGATCTGCCGGACCGCGCCGACGGTGCGGGCCAGCAGCACGTCGATCACGCCGGCCGCGGCCGCCTCGGCGGTGAGCCCGAGCGGCGCGGCGATCGTGCCGGTGAGCGCCGCCCGCGCCGCGTCCGCCTGGAGGCCCATGTCGCCGCCAAGGAACCGATCCGGGTCGATGTATCCGAGGACCACCGCGGCGTCGGTGACGGTCGGCTCGGTGCCGCCCCGGCCGTAGCAGACCGGGCCCGGGTCGGCGCCGGCGCTGCGCGGCCCGACCTTGAGCAGGCCCCGGTCGAGCCAAGCGATCGAACCGCCGCCGGCGCCGATCGTGCGGATGTCGTACGCCGGGATGAGCAGCGGGAAGTGCTCCAGCTGGGCCTCGTACGCGGCGACCGCGCCGCCCCGCTCGATCACGCAGGCGTCCAGCGAGGTGCCGCCGATGTCGAACGTGAGCATGTCGTCCCGGCCCAGGGCCTCGGCGAGGTACGCGGCGCCGACGATCCCCCCGGCCGGGCCGGAGAGCACGGTGTGGGTCGGCGACGTCTTGGCCACCGCGGAGGTCATCGAGCCGCCGCCGGAACGCATGATGAGGAACCGGCCGGCGAACCCGCGCTCGGCCAGGCCGCTCTCCAGCTCGTCGACGTAGCGCTCGAAGATGGGCCGGATGTACGCCTCCAGCACGGTGGTGCTGGTCCGTTCGTACTCCCGGTACTCCCGCACGATGTCGGTGGAGAGGGACAGCGAAACGTCCGGATAGGACTCTCGGACGATCCGGGCGGCCTCCCGCTCGTGGGTCGGGTCGAGAAACGAGTGCAGAAAGCAGATCGCGATCGACCGCACGCCCTGCTCCTCGACGAGCGTGCGGGCGGCGGCGCGGACGCTCTCCGCGTCCAGCTCCTGGACCACCCGGCCCTTGTAGTCCAGCCGGCCCACCACGCCGGCCGTGTACCGGCGCTTCACCAGGCTTTCCGGCCGCTGGTACGTGAAGTCGTACATGTGGTCGGCGGGCACGTTGCCCCGGCCGAGCAGGAAGATGTCCCGGAAGCCCTCGTTGGTGATGATGCCGGTGGCGCCCCCGCGCCGCTCCAGCACCGCGTTGAGGCCGAGCGTCGTGCCGTGGATGAACAGCTCCACGGTGGACAGGTCGGTGCCCAGCTCGGCGATCGCGTTGAGCACCCCGTCGGCCGGGCGCGACGGTGTCGTGGACGCCTTGCGAAAGCGGACCCGGTTGGTGCGGGTGTCCAGCTCCATCGCGTCGACGAAGGTGCCGCCGATGTCGACGGCGAGCCGGAGGGGAAATTCGGACACTAGCGTCAACTCCTTAACCCAAAACGCCGTTCCCGGATCAGGGCGGGGATCTGCGGCACGCGCCAGCAGGCCGCCTCCGTCGCCCCGTACGGCGTCAGGTGCTGCGGCTCGGCGCGGCACTCGTCGGTGGCGAACGGGCACCGCGCGGCAAGCGGGCAGCCGGTGGCCGCGTCCGCCTCGTCGAGGTCCTTGGCCAGCTCCACCCGCGGGCCGGTGAAGCCGCCGTCGAGGCTCGGCGCGCTGGACAGCAGGGCCCGGGTGTACGGGTGCAGCGGGTTGCCGAACACCTCGTCGACCGGGCCCTGCTCGACGATCCGGCCGAGGTAGAGCACCACTACCCGGTCGCAGAAGCCGCGGACCGTGGCCAGGTCGTGGGAGATGAACACCGAGCCGCGCGTCGAGTCGCCCGCCAGCTCGGCGATGACGTCGAGGATCTGCGCCTGCACGGTCACGTCGAGCGCCGACGTCGGCTCGTCGAAGACGATCAGCTCGGGGTCGCCGACCAGCGCCCGCGCGATGCCGACCCGCTGCGCCTGGCCGCCGGACAGCTCGTGCGGGCGGCGGCGGAGCATGGCCGGGTCGAGGCCAAGGCGGGCCAGCACCTCGGCCACGCGGGCGGCCCGCTCCGCCGCCGGTACGCCCAGGGCGCGCAGCGGCTCGCCGATCGCGTCGGCGACCGTGCGGCGCGGGCTCAGCGAGCCGACCGGGTCCTGGAAGACCAGCCGCGCCTTGGTACGCAGCCGGCGCAGCTTCCGGCCACGGAGCGCCCGCATTTCGGTGCCGGCCAGCTTCACCGTGCCGGTGGTCGGCGCGGTGAGGCCGAGCATCAGCCGGGCGAGGGTGCTCTTGCCGCAGCCGCTCTCCCCCACCACGCCGACCGTCTCGCCGGCGCGGACCTGGAGGCTGACCCCGCGCAGGGCGTGGTGGCCGCCGCTGCCGAACCGGCTCCCGTATACGACGTGCGCGTCCTCGATCTCCATGACCACGGAGCCGGGCTCTCCTCCGGTGCGCCCGGCGGTCTCGCCGCCCACGATCGGACCGGTCTGCGGATGGAAGCACGCGAACTCCCAGCCGTCACCGGTCGGCGCCGGCCGCTCACTCGTGCAGCGGCCGGTCGCGTGCGCGCAGCGGGGCGCGAACGGGCACGCCGCGGGCGGCGACGACAGCAGCGGCATCGCCCCGCCGATCGCGCGGGCCGGGCGGCCGGAGACGTCGGGCACCGAGGCGAGCAGCGCCCGGGTGTACGGGTGGGCCGGCTCGCGCAGCACCGTGGCCGCCGGTCCACTCTCGACCACCGTGCCGGCGTACAGCACGACGACCCGGTCGCAGATCGGCGCGATCGACGCGAGGTCGTGCGAGATGAGCAGCACGCCGCGCCCGTCGGTGTCGGCGGCGTGCCGGAACTGCCGAAGGATCTCCCGGGTCAGCGTGACGTCCAGCCCGGTGGTCGGCTCGTCGGCGATCAGCAGCCCCGGCGCGCAGCCCGTGGCCAGCGAGATCATCACCCGCTGGGCCATGCCGCCGGACAGCTCGTGCGGGTACGCGTCGAGGCGGCTGGCCGGGTTGCGGATGCCGACCGCCTCGAAGAGCTGCCGCGCGGCCTCCCGCGCCGCGTCCCGTTCCATGCCCTGGTGGGTGGTGAGGCGGTCGGTGAGCTGACGGCCGACGGTGCGGGTGGGGCTGAGCGCGCCGCGCGGGTTCTGGAAGCAGAGGGCGGCGCCGTGCCCGCGGTGGGTGGCGAGCGCGGCCCGGTCCATCGCGAGGACGTCCGCGCCGTCGAAGCGGACCGCGCCACCGGTCCGCGCGCCGTCCGGCAGCAGCGCGACGATCGCGCGGGCGACCATGCTCTTGCCACCGCCGCTCTCGCCGACCAGCCCGACCACCTCGCCGGCGTCGACGTGCAGGCTGACCCCGCTGAGCGCGGCGACGTCCCGCCCCGGCCGCCGGATCAGCACCGACAGGTCCTCGATGGACAGAAGCGAGCTCACGACCGCCTCCTCGCGTCGGCGCGTTCCTGGAGGCCCTCGCCGAGCAGGCTGAAGCCGAGCACGCAGACCAGCAGCGCCAGGCCGGGCGGCACCGACGTCCACCAGCGGCCGGCGACCACGTCCGGGCTGCCGAGGCTGATCATCGCGCCCCACTCGGCGCCCGGCACGGTCACGCCGAGGCCGAGGAACGACAGGCCGGCGAGCGTGAGCATCGCCCACCCGCAGTTGAGCGGCGCGATGACCCGCACCGGCGTGAGGCTGTTGGGCAGCACGTGCCGCCACAGCACGCCGAGCGTGGAAGCGCCCGAGGTGATGGAAGCGTCCACAAAGGGCAGTTCGCGGATCGAGCGGACCTCGGCGCGGACCAGCCGCGCGTACGCCGGCGCGTTGACGAGGGCGATGGTGATGACGAGGTTGACGGTGCCGTTGCCGAGCAGGGCGGCGACGGCGAGCGCGAGGATGAACGTGGGAAACGCCTGGAAGATGTCGACGATCCGCATCAGCACGTCGTCGATCCACCCGCCGAGGTATCCGGCGAGCAGCCCGAGCGCGGTGCCGACCACGACGGCGAGGGCGACCGCGGTGACCGCGACGCCGAGGTCGAGGCGGGCGGCGTAGAGCAGCCGGCTCCAGACGTCCATGCCGTTGGTGTCGGTGCCGAGCGGGTGCGCGCCGCCCGGCCCGGCGAGGCTCGCGGCCGGGTCGATCTCCTCCGGGCCCCAGCCGCTGAGCAGCGGCGCGGCCAACGCGGCGAGCGCCACCACGGCCAGGATCGCCGCGCCGGTCACGATCAGCACCCGGGAGAACGACCTGGACCTGGTCTCCGCGCGCACGCCGGTCATCAGATCCTCACTCTCGGGTCGAGGATCGCGTGCACCACGTCGGCGATCAGGAACACGAGCACGTAGCAGAGCGCGACCAGCAGCACCGACGCCTGCACCACCGGATAGTCGCGGTAGAGCAGCCCGCGCAGCGCCCACTGCCCGAAGCCCTGCCACGAGTAGACGTACTCGACGAGCACGGTCGAGCCGATCGCGGTGCCGAACACCAGCGCGGCGAGCGCCGGCAGGCGGACCAGGGCCGGGCGCAGCAGGTACCCCCGCAAAAGAGTGCGTGGCCGCAGGCCGTGCGTGGTGGCGGCGAGGTAGGCCTCGGAGCGCAGAACCTCCAGGGCGGAGGCGCGCACGCTGCGCAGCAGCGGCGCGACGACGACGATCGCGAGCGTCGCGACCGGCAGCACGAGGTGGCTGAGCGCCGAGGTGAACGCCGGGCCGTTGGCGGTGAGCACCGCGTCGAGCAGGTCGGCGCCGGTGAGCGGCGTCAGGTTGGTGTCCGGGTCGACCCGGCCGCTGGGCGCGGGAAACCAGCCGAGCGCGCTGTATCCGACCAGGATCAGCACCAGGCCCAGCCAGAACTCCGGCATCGAGTTGCCGACCAGCGCGAGCACCCGCACGCTGTGGTCGCCGAACCGGTCCGCGCGCCGGGCCGACCAGACGCCGAACACCACCGCGACCACCAGGGCGAGGCCGACCGCGATCACCACCAGCTCCAGCGTCGGGCCGACCCGGACGGCCAGCTCCGAGCCGACCGACGTTCCACTCTGGATGGACGTGCCGAGGTCGCCGGTGGCCAGCCCTTTCAGGTAATCGAGGAACTGCTGCCACATCGGCTTGTCCAGCCCGAAGCGGGCGCGTGCCGCGTCGGCGTCGGCCTCGGTCGCGTTCGGGCCGAGGATCGTGCGGATCGGGTCGCCCGGCAGCACGCGCACCAGCACGAAGGTCAGCACGACCACGCCGAGCAGGACCGGGACGACCTGGAGCAGCCGCCGGGCGACGAAACGAAGGAGCCGCATCCGCGGGTCAGGCCGACACGCTCAGGTAGCGCAGCCGGGCCAGCCCGTCCATCGGCTGGACCCAGCCGCTCACCGACGAGCGGACCGGCAGGTTGAAGTTGGGCTGGCAGATGATGACCCAGGGCACGTCGGCGGCGAAGATCTCCTGTACCCGCTTCCACAGCGCCAGCCGCGCGGCTCCGTCCACTGTGGTGTGCGACTTCTCGTAGATCTGCTCGATCTCCGCGTTGGTGTAGTTGGCGTAGTTGAGGGCCGCGCCCTTCACGAAGCTCGTCGCCAGCATGTACTCGACGTCGTTGACCCACAGCTGGCCGGAGGTGAGCTGGAGCGGGATGTTCTTCTGCTGCCGCCGGCCGGCGAGCGTGGCCGGGTCGAGCGGGGTCAGCTTGAGCTCGATGCCGGCCTTGCGCGCCTCGCTCTGCACGAGCACCGCGATCTGCTGCTGGGTGGCGTTGTCGGTCTCGAAAACCAGCTCCGAGCTGATGGCCTTGCCGCCGAGCGCGGCCTTCGCCTTCTCGACGTCGTAGCCGAACGGGTAGCCGCTCTCGTCGTACCCCGGCATGTCCAGCGGGACCAGGCTCTTGGTGGGCCGGGCGTCGCCGCCGTACACGTTCGCGATGATCTGCTCGTACGGCACCGCGTAGGCGAGGGCCTTGCGGACGTTCACGTCGTCGAACGGCGCGGTCGTCACGGACATCTGGATCGCGACCTGCTCGTTGCTGGCGGCCGAGACCACCGTGATGCCGTCGGTCTTCTTGAGGTCGACGATGTCGCGCTGCCCGATGCCGAGCGCGACGTCGATGTCTCCGTTTTGGAGCTGGAGCCGCTGGTTGGAGCCGTCCGCCACGACCGCGATGCGGATGGTGGCGGCCTTGGCGGGGTCCGGACCGGTGTACCCCTTGTTGGCCTCCAGCACGATCTCCTGCCCCTGGGTGGCCTTGGTGACGTTGAAGTAGCCGCCGGTGGGCGCGTTCTTGGCGAGCCAGTCCTTGGCCCAGGGGTCGGCGTCGGTGGCGTGCTTCTTGGCTTCGACGGAGTCGAAGACGTACAGCGAGATGGCCTGGATCTGCCGGGTCAGCGCGCTCGGGAAGGCCTGGGTGAACGTGACCGTGTAGTCGTCGACGACCCGCACCTGGTCCGGCTCGGTGAGGCCGATAGTGCGGTAGACGCCGGCGACGTTGGCCTGCGCGGCGAAGGCGCGGTCCTTGGACCACTTGACGTCCGCGGCCTTCAGCTCGTTGCCGCTGGCGAACGTGACGCCCTTGCGCAGCTTGAGCGTCCAGGTCTTCTGGTCGGCGCTCGGCTCGAACGACTCGGCGAACGTCGGCGTGATGCTCTGCGTGTCGAGGATCTTCGACCCGCCGGCGTCGGTCACGCCATAGTCGATCATGTATGGGAACACGTTCTTGTACAGCATCAGGGCGGTCAGGTCGAACCCGACGAAGTCCTGGTCCCAGCTGCTGAGGTAGCTGGAGACGGCGATGCGCAGGGTGCCGGCGGCCGGCCCCGCCGACGCGGTGCCGGAGCCACCTTCCTTCTTCGAACCGGCGGCGCACGCGCCGGTGGCCAGCAGCAGCGCGACGCTGCCGCCGAGCTGGAGCACGGAACGGCGGGAGAGGCTTGAGTCAGCCATGGGACGTCCTTCCAGAACCGCGACCGGAGGTGGACCGCTCTCCGTGTTCTATCAGGCTTAAACTTCGTGAACAAGAGTGCGCGCGTTGTTCACGCCAACCTGTGTCCTAGCTGGTGGACAGGAGCCGCGCCCCAGCGGCACCACCGTTCACACACGTTCACACAAGCGTTACAGACGGATCGCCCGAACGGTCAGTCGATCGGGGTGGTGTCGAGCGTGTAGATGTACCGGCGGTCGCCGGAGACCACCACCTCCACCCGCGTGCCGTCGACGACCGCCTGGTACACCTCGTGCGGGACTTCCCAGCCGTAGCAGTCGTCGCTCGTGCCGTCGTCGACGCCCAGGAAGTGGATGTCGTACGGCTCGCGGGTCTCCCAGTGGTGGAAGGTGCGGACCTGGCAGGCGACCGCCACGCCGCGCACCGTGCGGCGGCCGGCGCCGCGCACGGCCCGCACGAAGTGCGTGGCGATCATGTACCACCACCAGGCCACGAACGAGAACGCCAGCGCGGCCCCGGCCCAGTCGTACAGCGTGCGGTCGCCCTCCGACAGCGCCCACCCGCCCAGCACCAGCAGGATCGGGCTGCCGATCAGCGTGAAGATCAGCAGGACCACGCCGTCGCGGCCGGTGCGGGCCGGGCTGTCCAGGCTCGGATAGCGGTAGCGGACGCGGACCGGGCGGCGCGGGACCCGGCCGCCGGCGTCCGACCAGGCCGTCTGGGACCACTCCTGGGCGTGGAAGCTCGGCGGTCTGGCCTGCGGGTGGATCTGGAACCGAGCCACGGCGGCATGGTAGCGACGCCGGGCAATGTGCCGATTCGGCTCCGCGGATGATCACGCCGCCATAGGCTGGAGTTCTGCGTACCTGAGCTAGGACTCAGCCATGGCAAAACGGATGGAACGGCGCGCGCCGCGCGGAGTGGACTACAGCGGGCGCCAGCGTGAAGAGGCGGACCAGCCGGCCTGGCGGCGCTGGTGGAACGGCGCCACCAAGACGATCGTCGGCGCGGGCGCGCTGGCTTCCGCGGTCGCCGCGATCGTGTCGCTCTGGCCGGCGCCGGACCCGGCGAACGCGGCGGCCTTCCACGCCGTACGGATCACGCCGGAGGTGCCGTTCAGCGAGTACCGCCAGCGGATCGCCACGGCGCACGGCACCGGCGAGGACACGTTCGGCATGGGCGGCTTACACCTGGCCGCCGCGGCGACCGCCGCCACGGGCGAGCCCGCACCCGAGTGGCCGCCGGAGCCGGCACCGGAGCCGAGCGACACCGCGCCGCCGGCGGACGCGACGTCTGTGCCTCCCACGACCTCCGCCCCGGAGTCGTCACCGGTTGAGCCCGCCGCCCCACTCCTCCAAGGGAGCGCGGTCGAGGTCGAACCCTCCGCGGACAAGGGCCAAACCTTGCGCGTCGACCCGAGGCGGATATGCGATCACATGAAGACGTTCGCTTCCGCGTGCCGCGCAAACCCCGGCTTGGCGGCTCAATATGCGGACAGCACGCTCCCGAGCGCGTCGCCCACGCACGGCGTCGAGCAGGAGGAGCGAGGTGCGGCTGGGGTCGACAACATCTTCCAGCAGGCGCGCAAGGTGCCGGCCGACGAGAGCGAACCGCTCGGCGTGGTGGTGACCGTCGAACTCGAGCTGACCGGCATGCGTGACCGGCCGGCCCACCTCTCGTGGTCGATGTGGCAGCAGGGCGGCGCCCGCCGGCTGCACGGCGAATGGCTGAACACCAACCTCGCGTACCGGCTCGTCGCGACGTCGGACCGGGACACCGCCAGCCTCGACTTCTGGATCCCGCTCCCGCCCGAGCACGGGGCCTACTTCATCCGCTCGGTGCTCGCTGTCGACGGGGCGACGGTCGCCAGCGCCGACAGCGAGACCTTCAAGTGACGAAACCGAGGGGTCAGAGGCCCGCGGCGTGCGCGGCGGCCGTGCCACCGACCACCGGGAGCACCACGTTGCTCGTCTTGAGCGCGACGTCGAGCCGGGCGCGGGTCTGGTCGACCTGGCTGGAGTACTGCGGGTAGCTGCCCACGATGACGACGCCGATCCGGTGTCCGGGCTGGAACACGTAGTCTTCGGGCAGCATCGGGAAGCTGTAGTTGTACGCCTGGCCGGGCACCAGCGGCACCGCCGTGCGGATCGACTGGCGGTTTAGTGCGTCCTGGATGCCCTTCGTCACCAGCTCCACATCGGACGTCGCCACCCGCTTCTGGGTCTGCTTGTAGCAGGGGTCGTCGGTCGGGCTCGTCTCACCCCAGCAGTCCTGCGTGTCGAGCGTGATGATGCCCTCGCCCGAGGCGCGGTGGTTGACCCGCTCGGCGGCGCCGTAGTCGACCAGGATCGCACCGAGGTTGGTGTCGGTCTGGTCGGCCGTCACCCGCAGTTGCACCACGGGCGTACCCGAGATGTGCAGCGGCGCGGTCAGTGGCGCGGACAGGAAGGCGAGCCGGTTCGGCTGTACCAGGTCCGGGTTGAGGATCATCGTGTTCTGGCTCTGGGTCGGACTGTCCTGGAAGGACCGCGTGGTGGGCGACGCGACCGGCACCACCTTGAGCCCGCCGGCGCCGCCGGTGCCGGGCTGGAGGAAGACCTCGGTGTCGGCCTTGCCGGGCACCGGCCAGTCGGCGTACGTCTCCCACACGTCGGCCGAGCGCTCGATGTCGACGCGCGGCTCGTCCATGATGCCGTTGGCCACGCCATGCAGCCAGAAGTCGAACCAGCGGTGCAATGTGGACACCCACACCGCGCGCCGCGAGTCGAACGGGTCGACGTGCCCCTCCTGGGAGAGCCACAGCTTGCGCGGCACATCGTTCTCGGCGAGCGCGTACCAGAACTTGCTGAAGTGGTCGGCCCGCACGTTGTCGTCGTTGAGGCCGTGGTAGAGCAGCACGCTGGCGGTCATGTTGGGCACCTTCTTGACGTAGCTGCGCTCGTTCCAGAAGGCGGTGTAGTCACCGGTCTCGTCGCCGTCCGCGGCGGCGATGCGGTCGCGGGTCGGCTGGCAGTAGGCCCGCCGGTCGGGGTTGGTGACGATGTTGGCGAGCGACGCCACGTAGCTGTTGCCCCGGGTGACGACGCCGTTGCTGCGCACGTAGTCGTAGTACTCGGTCGGCCCGCTGATCGGCACCACGGTGGTCAGGCCCGGCACGCCGGTCACCGCGGTCGCCATGGCCAGCGAGCCGTCGTACGACTTGCCGATCATCGCGCTCTTGCCGTTGTGCCAGTCGGCCGTGACGACCTGGCCGGCGGCGTTGCGGGCGGTGGCCCGGCCGTTGAGCCAGTTGATGGCCTGCTTGGCGCTGAGGTTGTCCTCGTTGGCGTTGGTGGTCGGGCAGCCGGTGGAGTTGTTGGTGCCGACCATGTCCAGCAGGATCACCGCGTAGCCGCGCGGCACGAAGTAGTTGTCGTAGAAGAGCGGCCACTTGTCGAGCAGGCCGTCGCCGTCGAGGTCGGCCTTGCACTCGGCCTCGTTGCCCCGGCAGAGCGTGGAGTAGTACGGGCTGGCGTCCATGACGACCGGCACCTTGAGGCCGTCGAGGGTCGCCTTTGGACGCATCACGTCGAAGGCGATGATGTCGCGCAGCCCGTCGCGGTCGCTGTCGAATGTGGAGTCGATGAACAGCCGCTCGCGGATCGCGTCCGTGTAGCCGAAGACGGGCTGGGTGACACCGCCGGAGACGACGATCGACGGAACGTCCGCCGCGAAGGCGGGGCTCGTCCCGCCCAGGACCGCGACGGCGGCCACCGGTAGCAGGGCAACGGCGACGCGGAACAGCCTGCCGGAGCGACTCATGCATCCTCCCCTATGCCAGTTGTGCGTACGTTATGGCAAAGCGGCCGGGGTGGGATCAGTCAGATGTCGAAACCGCGTCCATGATCTACCGGCAGATGTACAGTGACGCGCTACTATCCGTGCCCATAAATTCACGATCACCTCCGTGAAGGGTGGCGTGATGGGCCTTCAGTTCAAGCGGCGCGCGGCCCTTGCCGCCGCCCTCGCGACCGTACTCGTCGCCGCCGTGGCCACCCCGGCGGCGGCCGCGCCCGGCAATCCGGCCGGCGGCACCGGCCCGTTCGACGTGCTCGACCCGCAGGCCTGGCAAAACCCGGACACCATGACCTGGGACGACTGGACGGCGGTCCCGGGCAAAAACTGGGCCGACCCGTCGGTGGCCGGGTCCACGCGCAACTTCAAGATCGCGCTGGTCACGCTGGACTACCCGGACCAGCCGTTCGTGGTCGCGCAGCGGGCCCGCTCCACGCTCTTCGGCAACCCGCAGGCGACCGCGCAGAACATCCCGCGCGACCAGGTGGCCACCTTCTACCGCGACTTTCTCAACACGCCGAACACCCTGAACAAGGGGCACACCCTGCACGAGTACTGGATGCAGGACTCGAACGGCCGCTACGGCGTCGACCTGACCGGCTTCGGGCCGTACCAGATGCCGGCGAAGTCCTACCAGTACGGCATCGACAACGGCTTCAACCCCGGCGGGTGCCCGGCCGGCGAGCAGTGCGCCCGCAACATCCGCACCGACGGGCTCGGCGCGTGGCGGGCGGCCGTCGGTGACGCGGTCGCCGACTCGTACGAGCTGGTCTTCATCCTCTCCGCCGGCCAGGACGAGTCGTCGACCTGGCAGGAGTTCGGCCAGATGATGTTCCAGACCAAGGAGGACGTGCCGGACGCGTGGGGCCCGCCGGACCCGGCCCTGCCCAACTACGCGCGCACCCGATACGTCGAGTGGACCTCGTGGAAGGCCGCCTCCTCCATCTGGCCGAACGCGGGCGGCGGCTCGTCGACCCAGGCGGAGAGCTCGGGCATGGGCGTCTACGCGCACGAGCTGACCCACCTGCTGAGCATCGGGGACAACTACAACAACCCTTATGGGGTACCGCTGAGACGCGCGTACACCGGCATCTGGAGCATGATGTCGCGCGGCTCGTTCAACGGGCCGGGCGGGCCGCACACCCGCTGGCAGATCCCGCCGGTCAACGGCGGCTCGATGGGCTCGCTGCACGTCGTCCGCGACAAGATCAAGATCGGGCTGCTCGGCGAGGAGCACCTGCTGCGGCTCTCCCGCGAGGCGCTCGCGTCCTCGGGCCTGGTGGTCGCCCAGGTCACCGCCCGCGCCGTCGACGCCGGGCCGAAGGGGCTCACCGGCATCAACATCGCGATGAACCGCGACAACTCGCCGGCCTGCGTCGTCAGCGAAAACCCGCTCTGCGACGGCGGCGGCTACAACAACTACACCGTCGAGGTCGTCGACCGGATGGGCGCTGACTCGTTCACGCCGGACAGCGGGGTGCTGATCAGCAAGACGAAGAACGCGGACAGCGCGCCGTTCGTCTGGGTGATCGACGCGAACCCGCAGGACATCGACATGATCGACTTCTACCAGCCCAACGGCACGCCGCAGAAGATCACCATGGGCGACTACCGGCAGCTGTCGGACGCGCTCTTCCACGCCGGTACCCGGTCGGGCAGCGAGTACGAGTACGTCGACGAGGCCAACCGGCTGCACTTCTACGTGCTCGACCTCAAGCGCGACGCGAGCGGCGTGCTGTCGTACACGGTCGCGGTGCGGTCGCTCGACGGCACCGGCGGGCCGAGCACGCACGGCGTCGACCTGGGCGACGGCCGCGTCACCACCAGCGGCAAGCCGACCGGCCGGGGCGTGACCTGCTCGTTCGAGCTGACCAACACCGGCACCTGGTCGGCCGGCGGGCAGCAGCACCCGGAAACCGTCACGCCGTACCTCAAGTCGGACGTATACCGCCTCTCCGCGGACATCGGGCAGATCGGCTGGCGGGTCGAGGTGCCGAACGCCCTCGCCGCGGTCCCGTACGGCAAGAAGACCACCGTGAAGGTATCGGTCGGGGCGACCGCCGACGCGGCCGCGCGCGGGTTCGCCAAGCTGACCGCCACCTCGGTCAGCGACCCGACCAAGACGGTCACGGAGACGTGCCACCTGGAGAAGGATTGATCCTGCGTTACGGCGTGGCCTTGCTGCTCGCGGCCGCGGTGGGTGGCTGCGGGGGCGAGGCCGCGTCGGCGACGACGGTCCGCGTCCTCGTGCGCGACATCAACATCCGCGAGGAGGGCGTCGACTGCGCCGGCACCGGGGCGTACACGTTCTTCCACAACCGGGCGCCGTTCAAGGTCGTCGACCTCGACGGGCGGACGCTGACCGACGGCAAGCTGCCGCCCGGCAAGGCGGTGCGCACGTTCGAGGAAGACCTCGAAGTCGACCGCGTCCCGACGTACTGCGAGTTCGCCGTGTCGGTCTCGGTGCCGTCGCGGGCCGGCTACCAGCTCGTCGTCGACGACGAGTCGCCGATCCCGCTCCGGCCCGACGCGGACTCGCTCGTCGCGGTGGTGCCGTCGTGAGGGCCGTGGCGGTACTTCTGGCCGTTGTGCTCGGCGTCGCGGCGTGCGACGGTGGAGACCCGGCGACGCCGGCCGGCGGGGCGGCCACGCTGCCCGGACCGGTCCCGGCCGGCCTCGCCCTGCGGCCCGTGCCGCCCGGCACGCCGAGCGCGCCCGTCTTCACCGGCACGCTCACCGACGGCACCGGTCTCGCCGCCGCCGACCTCTGGGCGGAGCGGCCGGTGGTCCTGCTCTTCTTCAGCTCGTGGTGCACCACCTGCGCCGAGCGGCAGAGCGCGCTGAGCGAGCTCGCCCGCGGCCTGCGCGACAGGGTCGTCTTCGTCGGCGTGGTGACCGAGGACGAGCCCGCGGATCTCGACTCCTACCTGCGGTCGCACCGCGCCGAGTTTCCCGTCGTGGTCGACACGGACGGCACGATCTCCCGGTCGTACGCCGTCCGCGAGCCGGGCGCCGTGGTGCTCGTCGCCAAGGGTGGCGCGCTGCTGCGCGGCTGGCCCGGCGGCCTCGACGCGTCCACATTGGATACCCGTATCCGCGAGCTTCTCCTGGGGTGAGGTGGGTCCGTTGCGACAGAGAGCGTTCCTGATGATGGCGGCTGTGGCGGGGGGATTGCTGGTCGCCACCCCGGCGCGGGCGCAAGAGCAGCCGCTGCCCGAGCCGAAGGTGCACCCGATCCAGGTCACCGGCCCGGCCGCCGACCGGCTCAACCTCGTCATCCTCGGCGACGGCTACCAGGCCGACCAGCAGAGCATCTTCCTCGCGGACGTCGACCGCAACCTCGCGGTCATGTGGGCCACCGAGCCGTTCCGCACCTACCGCGACTACATCAACGTGTACGCGGTCGAGATCGCCTCCATCGACTACGGCGTCCGCTGCGACCCCGACGGGCGGGTGCGCCACCCCGACGGCACCATCCGCGACACCGGCGTGCGCGAAGGCCCGATCGACGGCAAGCGCACCGCGCTGCGCATGATCTTCCAGAACGGCTGTGCCGACCCGCTCGCCCGCGGCACCGTCTACGGTGGAGCGCCGGTCGGCTGCGAAAACGACGCCGCGTACTACCCGCCGGGCGTCAACCCGTGCGAGACCGGGACGCAGGCACACAACCGCATCCTCGAGTCGTACGTGGTGCCCGCCCTCGGCATCCCGCGCACGTCGCAGAACCTCCAGACGCTCGCCATCTTCAATACGTTCACGTACGGCGGGATCGGCGGCACCAACGCCACCACGTCCGGCGGCTCGCCGCAGGGTCCGCTGATCTCGCTGCACGAGCTCGGCCACTCGCTCGGCACGATGGCCGACGAGTACCCGTACTCCTCCCGCGACGTGGTGCGCCCCTGCTACACCGGCGCCGAGCCGAGCAGCTTCCACCACACCGTGTACACCGACCCCGCGCGGATGGTCGCCGACCAGCACAAGTGGTGGCGGTGGGTGGGCGAGGAGAGCCTGTCCGGCGGCACGATCGGGCTGCACGAGGGCGGCGGCATGTTCCCCTGTGGACAGCGCCGGCCGAGCGAGCACTCCATCATGCGGTGGATCGGCTTCGACTGGGACCAGATCGGCCGCGAGCACATGGTCGCCCGCATCACCGGGCGGCGCAACGCCGGCCAGATGGCCCTCCAGCACACTCCACTGGGGACGGTGCCGTCCGATGGCGTGCTGTGGGTGGAGACCGGCCATCCGCGATACCACGAGCTCCAGGTGACCTGGCGGGTCGGCGGCACCGTCGTCGGCACGGCGGACAGCCTCGACCTCGCGTCGTTGGGCCTGCCGGCCGGCACCGCGGTGCGGGTAGAGGTGCGCGACCCGGTCGGGCCGGACGGGATCGACTGGGTGCGCAACCCCTCCACCGGCGACAGTGCCACCAACTCCGGGTACAACGGGCCGCGCTTCGTGCAGACTCGCGAGTGGACGGTCGGCGCGCCGGGCGTGACGCCGACACCGGCGGCCGCCGAGATCACCTCTTCGACGATGACCACGCAGCCGGTCGCCGGCGACGAGGTCGTCTTCGTGGAGACCAACCACCCCTCCGACCGCATCCTCGACGTGGCCTGGACGCTGGACGGCAAGGCGGTGCCCAACCCGGGGAACAGCCGCCGCCTCGACCTCGGCGCGCTCGACCTCTCCGCCGGCACGCACAAGCTCGTCGCGACGGCGACCGACCCGGCCGGCGCCTCGGACTCGGTCGAGTGGACCGTCGACAACGCGCTGCCGACAGCGCCCCGCCGGCTCTCCACACCGCTGGCCACGCTGCCCGGCGCGCTGGAGCACCCGGTCTACTTCGACGGCTGGGACATGTGGCTCGAGCCGCGCGACGACCAGACCGGGCGGTACGTGGTCGGGCAGTTCCGGCTCGACAAGGACGGCTGGTTCAACTACTTCGGCTTCCCGGAGCAGCCGATGCCGGCGTCGCCGTTCCAGTTCCGCCACTCGGGCACGAACGTGAAGGCACTGACCTACGGCAACCTCGGCACGGGCGGGCTCTCCCGGGCCACGTTCGAGCAGACGCTGCCCGACGACCACCCGAGCGGCGGCTTCGTGCCCGGCTTCGGCACCCACCTGGTCGAGCACCGCGCGATCGACCCGGCCGGCAACATCGGCCCGGCGGCGAGCTACCGCGCCACCGTGATCCCCGGCGCCTCCCCCGCCTGCACCCGGACGCTGACCGGCCGCCAGGGCTCGGTCACCGTCACCTCGGGCGTGACCTGCCTGACGAACGCCCAGGTGGCCGGCCAGGTGACGGTACGCGCGGGCGCCTCGCTGGTGGTCCGGCAGAGCACGATCGGCGGCACGCTCGTCGCGACCCGCGCCCAGGCGGTGCAGGTCTTCGGCTCGACGGTCAGCGGCGCGGTCCAGCTCACCGGCACCACCCGCGACGTGACGGTCGCCGGCAGCTCCTTCAACGGCGCGGTCGTCCTGACCGGCAACACCCAGGTCACGGCCAACGAACGCTACAGCCGCCTCGCCGGCCCCTACGGCCCGTTGCTGGTCGGCAACCGAGTCAACGGCGCCCTGATGTGCGCGGGCAACAGCTCCCGCCCCAGCGACTTCGGCGCCCCGAACACCGTCCACGGCGCGAACGCCTGCCGCACCTGACCCCCGGTGACGGGATGGCGGCCCGCCACCGCCATCCCGCTCCCCACGCCCGACCATGGTGTCCATGGTGATCGCCGAGATCGGGAGAGCTACCGCGATGTCCGCGGTGGTCCATGCCGCTGCTCCCGCGGCCTCACCCGTCCGTCGTTGGTCGGACGGCCGAAGATTTCGGCGAGCCTTGGCGAGCCGCCGGCCGCAGCGGTCTCCGGCGGGAGCGGCGGTCCGCGGCTGACGCGAACCCGGGAAACTTTTGTTTGGGTCGTCAGGCGCTGGGCCGGTAGTCGCCGGTCAGGCGGGCCAGCTTGAGCGCCAGGTGGAGGCAGAGGCGTTCGTTGCCGTCCTTGAGGTCGGTCTCGGCCAGCTGCTCCACCCGGTGCAGGCGGTAGTAGAGCGTGGTGCGGTGCAGGCGCAGGCGTTCGGCGGTGGCGTGGGCGTTGCCGGCCAGGTCGAGGTAGGCCTCGAGCGTCTCCAGCAGCGCCTGGTTGGCCTCGTCGTCGAGCAGGCGGCGCAGTCCGGGGTGGACGGTGGCCACGTCGAGGTGGCGACCCTCCATCTGCGACAGCATGCGGTAGATGCCCAGGTCGGTCCAGGAGATCGTCGGGCCCAGCGCGGGCAGCCGCACGCCGACGCGGGCCGACTGGACGGCCTCGTCGTACGAGTGGATGGCGTCGGCGAGGCGGGGGCGCGGTGCGCCGACGCCCACGACCACGCGGGCGACCTCGGGCAGGTCGCCGATCGCGTTGCGCAGGCCTTCGCGGAGGTATCCGGCGGCGGCCTCGGCGGATGGGCGGCCGGCGACCTGGCCGCCGCGGACCAGCAGCACGCCCTGGTCGTGGCGGAGCAGGTGGAGCGCGTCGCGGACGCCGAGCCAGCGGCGGGTGGCGACGAGCGCCTGCTCCAGCGCGATGCCGGCGTCCTCGTCGAGCACCTGCCCGCGCGCCGGGACGAGCTGGGCGACGATCGCGGTGGCCGGGCCGTCGGCGGTGACCACGCCGTCGCCCAGCAGCGACTTGACCATCTCCTCGCGGGTGAGCGGGTTGTCCGACAGCAGGGTGCGGGCCGCCTCGGCCTCGCGCTGCGAGGCCAGCTCGCCGAGCAGGTTTTCCCGGTAGAGGGCGAGCGACAGGTCGCCGGTCGCCCGCCTGACCACGTCGATGTCCGCGTCGGTCATGCCGCCGTCGTCGATGAACCACACGTATCCGAGCAGGCGGTCCTGGTGGACGATCGGCACGCAGAGGCGGGGCAGCAGGTCGAGCTCGGGGCAGGCCGGCGTGCGGACCGGCACGCGCGCCTTGAGGATGCCGAAGCCGCGCAGCCACGAGACGACCTCGGGCGTGGTGTGCCGGCGCAGGATCGAGGAGCGGCGGACGTCGTCCATCGTGCCGTTCTGCTCGCTGTAGACGACCACCCGGTGGCGGCGGTCCTCGATCAGCGCTGGCCGGCCGACCCGCGCGGCCATCGTGTCGACGATGCCTTGCAGCTCCAGGTTCATGCCGCTCCCCGACCGGTCGTGGCCTGCGTGGCGGCGCCGACCGCCGGCGAAACCGCCGGTCATTACCCTCGACCCCATCCGCCGCCCGCGCAAGGGTCCGACGCAGGGAATCATTCCGGCCGATGTTGACTGGTATCGACATACGTCACTACGCTCGGTGGTCATGCGGAGGACCGGTGCCCTCGTCGCCCTCCTGGTGGCCGTGCTGGTCACGCCCGCCCCGGCCGCCGCCGGGAGTGGCGGGCCGGCGGTCTGCGGGCACCCGCCGCGAACCGCCAACCGCCACGCGACCGCCGAGGCCGTGCGCCTGCACGCGTACCTGTGGACGCTCACCTGCGGCCACCGCCGCGGCGTCCTGTCCGGACAGAACGTCGGCCACGGCCCGCAGGCCCTCGACCCGGACGGCTGGTTCGGCTACCCGCGGCTGGTCGAGCGGCTGGCCGCCGACACCGGCGAGCGGGTCGCGGTCGTCGGGCTCGACTACGAGCACGACCAGGTCTTCACGCCGGCCCAGCTCGCCGCCGGCAACAGCGTGCTGGTCGACCACGAGCGGCGCGGGGGTCTGGTGCAGGTCACCTGGTCGCCGCTGAGCCCATGGCTCAACGACGAGCGGGACATCGCCGGCCATCCGGGCCAGTGGACCGGCACCCGCACCGACGCGGGCCAGCTCGCCGGCGTCGACGACCTGCGCGACCTGCTCGACCCGACCACACCCGCCGGTGAGGTGTGGCGACGCAAGCTCGCCCGGGTGGCCGACGCGCTCACCACACTCCGCGACGCCGGCGTGGTGGTGCTGTGGCGGCCCATGCAGGAGATGAACGGCTTCTGGTTCTGGTGGGGCTCCACCGTCCACGGTGACGACGCGTCGCCGTACGTCGACATCTGGCGGCACATGTACCGCTACCTCACCCACACGCGCCGGCTGGACAACCTGCTGTGGGTGTACTCCCCCGCCTCCAGCCAGCTTGTCTACGCGGGGCAGCCGGTGCCCGGCATCAAGCCGGCGGCGTGGGCGTATCCCGGCTCGGACGTGGTGGACGTGGTCGCCGGCACCGCGTACCACGACGAGCTGGCCATCACCGACTACCGCGACCACCTGCGCCTGCCCGAGGTGGTGGCGGCCGGCGAGTACTCGGCGGGCCTGCTCGGCGCCCACGACCGGGCCGGCGACCTGGACACGACGCTCTACGCCACCCGCCTGCGCGAGGACTATCCGGCGGTCGCGTACTGGGTCTCCTGGCACGACTACCCGTGGTCGGCGACCGAGGCGGCCTGGCTGTCGCTGGCCGCCAACCGGCGGGCGGGTGACCTGCTGACGGACAGGTACGTCGTCAACGTGGGCTGAGCCGGGGGACGCGGGCGAAGACGTCGGTGTCAGCCGACCGCGGCGGCGAGGAAGTCGGCGGCCGGGACGCCGAACGCGACCGACACGGCCGCCATGCGCGGGATGGAGGGCCGGCGGGCCGCGACCGCGTAGACCGCGACGAGGACCGGCGCGGCGGCGGTCTGAAGCGTCCAGGAGTCGCGCCGCACGATGAGGTCGAGGTGGCAGGTGGCCAGCCAGACCGCGTTCGCCGCGGTCCACAACCCGAGGCCCACCAGGTAGCACACCCGCGGCGTCCAGCGCACGGCGATCGTCGTGTCACCCGCCGCCACATCCGCCGCGCGGTCCATCACCGTCGTCGGCAGGTACAGCGCCGCGGCCAGCAACAGTCCCAAAAGGACCATGACCGGCGGGTACTCCACGACCGGCCGCTGGAGCGACCACCCCGCCAGCGGTGCCAGGACGCCGACGACGAGCGCGTTCACGGCGACGTCCGCGCCGGGGCGGGCCTTGAGCCGGATCGGTGGCACGCTGTAGAGCCAGCCGAGCAGCAGCACGATCGCGGTGCCCGCGGCGAACATCGGCCCGGCCGCCACCGCGACGCCGACGGCCGCCACGCCGCCCCACCGGTATCCGCGGACCAGGTCGGCCTCGGTCAACACGCCGGTCACCAGGGGCGCGGTCGACTTGCGGGGATTGCGGCGGTCGCTCGGCAGGTCGTGCAGGTCGTTGACGGCCAGGACCGCGCCCCAGATCAGCGGCCCGAGCACCACGCCGGCGGCCACCGCCTCGGGCACCGCGCCGGGCGGCGGCACCCAGCGGCCGGCCGCGAGCACCCAGCCCAGGTACGCGCCGCCCCACCCCAGCGGCCAGAACCACGGTCGGGTCAGGCGGATCGCGGCCCACGCTCTCATGCCGCGAGCCTCGCCGAGCCAGCCTTTGAGTCCGCTGAGAGCCGCTGAGAGGACGCTGAGCCGGCGGCGATTTTCACACGACGTTCACGCGGTCGTTTCGGGCTCGGTGGGGTCCATGCTAATAAATCTGACATTGATCTATGTGTCCGTCGCCGCGTCCCCAGCCGGAACACCCCCGTCCGGCCGCGGCGGCGCACAGTCAGGAGTCCAGATGGCTCGCGTCCTGAAGGCCGGCGGCGCCACCCTTGCCGCCGTCGTCGCGCTCCTCGCGCTCGCCGCCACACCGGCCGGCGCCACCCCGCCCAACATCCCGTCGTACAGCACCGCCGTGAGCCGGCTCGCCGCGCTCACCGTGGCGGCGGAGTCGCACCAGTCCACGTACGACCGTGACCTCTTCCCGCACTGGATCACGATCACCGGCTCGTGCAACACCCGGGAGCAGGTGCTCAAGCGGGACGGCACCGGGGTCACCGTGGACAGCAGCTGCTACCCGACGTCGGGTTCGTGGCGCAGCCCGTACGACGGCGCCACCTGGACCAACCCGGCGGACGTCGACATCGACCACATGGTGCCCCTGTCGGAGGCCTGGGCGTCGGGCGCGTGGGCCTGGACCACCTCGCGGCGGCAGACGTACGCCAACGACCTCGGCGGGCCCGAGCTGTGGGCGGTCACCGACAACGTCAACCAGTCGAAGGGCGACCAGGACCCGGCCACCTGGCAGCCGTCGGTGGCGTCGTTCCGCTGCACGTACGCGCGGGCGTGGATCCAGGTGAAGTACTACTACGGCCTCAGCGTCGACAGCGCCGAGAAGACCGCGCTGAACGGCATGCTGGCGACCTGCTGACGCGGCTTTGACGAGCGGGCCCGGCCGCGCGGCCGGGCCCGCTCACCACGGTGGAAAACCGCTTGCCGGACTAGGGCGGCTCGGGTGATCGTGGTGGGCATGACGTTCTGACCTCACGTTGAGCCCCGTGTCCGCCCTTTCCGTGAAGTGAGCGTCTTTGTCTACCGTCTCCGTGTTCGCCGCCGCTGGCAGCTGGATCGAGTCCGACGCCGTCGCGCAGTGCCACCAGGTCGCCGCGCTCGACGGGATGCTGCACGTCGCCGGCATGCCCGACCTGCACCCCGGCAAGGGCGCCCCGATCGGCGCGGCCATGTCCTCCACCGTGCTGTACCCGTTTCTGGTCGGCTCGGACATCGGCTGCGGCATCGCCGTGTTTCCGATCCGGCTCAAGCGCGCCGTGCCGGAAAAGCTCGCCGCCCGCTTCCCCGACCTCGACGTGCCGCTGGACCCCTCGGCCGCCGGCGACGGCATTCCCGCCGGCTACGTGGACGGCCTCGGCACGGTCGGCCGGGGCAACCACTTCGTGGAGCTGGCCCGCGTCGACACCGTCGCCGCACCCGAGCACGCGGACCGTCTCGGGCTGGCCGCCGGCGGGCTCGTGCTCATCGTCCACAGTGGCTCCCGAGGGCTGGGCGAGCGGATCCTGCGCGCGCACACCGAGGCGCACGGCGCCGGCCCCGCGCCCGACCCCGCCGCCTACCTGACTGCGCACGACGAGGCCGTGCGGTGGGGCTCACTCAACCGGCGGCTGATGGCCGCCCGGGTCGCGGACGCGTTGGGCGCCGAGCCCGCCGACCCGATCGTCGACGAATGCCACAACTCCGTCGAGGTCCGCGACGGCGTCTACCTGCACCGCAAGGGCGCGGCGCGGGGCGACGGGCGCGACGTCCTGGTCGCCGGCACCCGCGGCACGCGCTCGTACCTCGTCGCCGGTCACGCCGGCCCGGAGGCCAACCACTCGGTGGCGCACGGCGCGGGTCGCAAGATGTCGCGCGCCGACGCGCTGCGCCGCGGCCGGGCCAAGCACACGGTCGAGGAGCTGCGCCGCACGCCGGTGGGTTCGCTGGTGGTGTGCGGCGACCGGCAGCTGCTCTTCGAGGAGGCGCCCACCGCCTACAAGCGCATCGAGCAGGTCGTCGCCGACCTCGTCGACCACGGCCTGGCCACGCCGATCGCCACCACGGTGCCGCTGGTCACGTACAAGACGGCACACAACGGATCGGCGCGCCGGCGGTGAGCGTCCACCTGTTGCTGTCCGCCGGCCGCGGCCCGCGCGAGTGCGCGTGGGCGCTGGCCCGCCTGGTAGACCGGCTGGAGGCCGACGCCGCCCGGCGCCGGGTGGCGACCCGGCGGGTCGAGACCGTGGCCGGTGACCGTCCCGGCACCTACCGCTCGGTGCTGCTGGAGGTCACCGGCGACGGCGCCGAGGCGTTCGCGGCCTCCTGGACCGGCACGCTGTGCTGGCAGGCACCGAGCCCCTACCGGGCCAGCGCCGGCCGCAAGAACTGGTACGTCATCGCCCAGCCGTGCGAGGTGGACGCGCCGCGGACGGTGTTCGCGGAAGGCGACGTCGAGATCGTGCCCTGCCGCACCGGTGGACCCGGCGGACAACACCGCAACAAGGCCAGCACCGCGGTGCGCGCCACCCACCGTCCATCCGGGACGGTGGTGGTGGTCGACACGGAACGCCACTTCAGCCTCAACCGCCGCACCGCGCTGCGCCTGCTCCGCGAACGCCTCGAGCGCGGCGACGAACAGGCCGGGCGCTCGCTGACCACGGCCCGGTGGCGGATCCACGACGAGCTGGTGCGCGGCGACCCCACCCGGATCGAACGCCCATAGCCGCGTCCGCTCCGGCCACCGGCAACGCGCCGTTCGAGATCTACAGAGCTTTCGAAGTCGGGTGGCTCGACCCCTGAATCACTTATTTGGACAAAGACTTGGGCTACCGCGACGTCCGCCGTGGTCCATGCCGTTGCTCCCGCGGCCTCACCCGTCCGCCGCTGGTCCCGCTCACCCCTTCCGCCCTGCGCCCAAGAGGGCAGCCCTCTGTACACCCCGCACCGCCCCCATCGGTTCCACGCTTTCACCGCGCGGGCGGTGAGCTGCTGCGCAGGTAGGTCAGCACGGCCAGCACGCGCCTGTTGGTGTCGTCGGTGGGTGGCAGGTCGAGCTTGGCCAGGATGTTGCCCACGTGCTTGCCGACGGCGGCCTCGGAGACCACGAGGGTGCGGGCGATCGCGGCGTTGGAGTGGCCCTCGGCGACCAGCGCCAGCACCTCGCGCTCCCTTGTGGACAGGCCGGCCACGGGATCGCTGCGGCGGCGCAGCAGCTGCCGCACCACGTCCGGGTCGACGACGGTGCCCCCGCCGACCACCTGGCGGAGCGCCGCGACGAACTCCTCGACGTCGACCACCCTGTCCTTCAACAGGTAGCCCACCTTGCGGCCGTCGCCGGAGTCGAGCAGCTCGGTCGCGTAGCCCTGCTGCACGTACTGGCTGAGCACCACCACCGCCAGCCGCGGGTCGGCGCGGCGCAGCTCGACGGCGGCGCGCAGCCCCTCGTCGGTGAAGGTGGGCGGCATCTTGATGTCGGTCACCACCAGCTCGGGATGGTGCTCGGCGACGGCGGCCCGCAGCTCAGCCGCGTCGCCGACCGAGGCGACCACCTCGAAGCCGAAGCGGCCCATCAGCCCGGCGAGCCCTTCGCGCAGCAGCACGCCGTCTTCGGCGAGGACTACGCGGACGGAAGGTCGGCTTTGCTGCACGGTAGCTCCACGCGGACGAGGGTCGGCCCACCGGCCGGACTGGACACGAACATGCGACCATCGACAACCGACACCCGGTCGGCGAGCCCGGTCAGGCCGCTGCCGCGGGCCGGGTCGGCGCCGCCCCGACCGTTGTCGCGCACCTCGAGCGCCAGGATGTCGCCATCGCGGGTGGCGGTGATGGCGGCCGCGGTGGCGCCGCTGTGCTTGGCCATGTTGGCCAGCGCCTCGGCGGCCACGAAGTAGGCGGCCGTCTCCACGTGCGGCGGCGGCCGCGCGGGCAGGTCGGTGCGGACGGTCACCGGGATCGGCGCCTGGTCGGCCAGCTCGCGCAGCGCGGCCGGCAGCCCGAGGTCGGTCAGCACCTGCGGGCGGATGCCGTGGATCAGCTCGCGCAGCTCCGCCATCAGCTGCTTGGCCTGCTCGTGCGCGCTGGCCACCGCGTGGCCGGCCGGCGTCTCCGGGGGCAGGTCGAGGCGGGCCAGGCCGAGCTGGAGGGTGAGGCCGACGAGCCGCTGCTGGGCGCCGTCGTGCAGGTCGCGCTCGATCCGGCGGCGCTCGGCCTCGAACGCGTCGACGAGCCGGGCCCGCGACCGCGACACCTCGACGAGCTCGGCGCGCAGCTGGGAGCCGGCGCCGGCCGACAGCAGCGCCCGCGCCACCGCGGCGTGCGCGCCGGCGAGCAGCGCTAGCAGGTAGGGCACGGCGGGGAGCAGCGCGATGCCGGCCACCGCGAACGGCACCGTGTCACCGACCGTGTTCACCTCGCCCACGCCGAGCGAGACCGGGCCGTTGTCGGGGACGAGCAGCGGGCTGGCCGCCCACACGACGATCAGGACCACCAGCATCAGCGCGGTCAGGTAGGCCATCGGCATCACCGTGCACAGCAGCACCGCGTAGCCCAGCTCGCGCCAGGTGGCCGCCTCGGTGTAGCGCGTGCGCAGCCACGGGCCCGGCCCGACCCCGGGCGGCCGCCGGTGGCCCGAGCCGACCGGCCGGCTGTCGACGAGGCGCAGCCGGCGGCGCTCCACCGCGGCCAGCGGCAGCGCCACCGCCGGCCCGACCACGCCCACCAGCAGGGCGCCGGCGACCAGCAGGAGCGCCAGCCCCGCGAGTGACGGCCCGTCCCACTCCGCGAGACGCAGGAGCAGCGCCGCCCAGGGCGCGGCGAGCAGCGCCAGCGGCACGCCGACCGCGACCATGAGCGGCGCGGTGGTCAACAGGTAGGCGACCGACCGCCACGGCCACCCGGAGGCGAGGAACCGGCGCCGGGCGACCGCCTCGATCGCGGTCTGCGGCATCGGTGCGGGCATCAGCCCACGCTATCCGGTGCACCCGGCCGGCCGCGGTATACCTAGCATTACCTTTGGTTCGGTATCTAGGAGTAGTGCTCTGGGCCGGCGCCGCGTGATGTGCTCCGCCCCATGCGTTTTTTGCCATTGCTCACCCTCGCCGCCGTCCTGGCCGCGGCCGGCTGCTCCGACGTCCGCGCGGTCAACGAGTCCCGCGACGACCGGCGCGAGTTCCCCTTCACCGGCGAGCGGCTCGTCGTCGACAGCGGCGGGGCCGATCTGCGCCTGGTGGCCGGCGACGACGGCGCGGTCGACGTGGAGCGCTCGCTGACCGGCAAGGCCACAGTGGACGGCAACGCGTCCTGGGCGCTCGACGGCGACACGCTGCGGCTGCGGGTGGAGTGCAGCGGCTTCGTGCCCGACTGCGGCGGCCGGCACATCGTGCACGTGCCCGGCGGCGTCGCGGTCGAGGTGCGCAGCGACGCGCCGGTGCGGGCGGTCGGGCTCGGCGGCGACCTCACCGCGACCGTCCGCGACTCCTGGCTGCGGGTCGAGGATCCGGCCGGCTCGCTCCGCCTACAGGCCGCGTTCGACGTCGACGTGACCGGCGCCCGCTCGGCGGAGGTCGTCGCCCGCTCCACCGACCGCGACGTCAGCCTCGCCTTCGCCGGGCCGCCCAGCCGGGTCGACGCGCGGGGTGCCGGCGCGGTGGAGGTCACGCTGCCGGACGGGCCGGAGACCTACCGGGTCAGCGCCTCGCCGAAGGGTGACGCGATGCGCGGCGATCCGGCCAGCGGGCGGGTCGTCACCGCGGTCGCCGGCGACGGACACGCCGCCCGCGTGCGAAAGGGAGCCTGATGTTCGAGCTGGTCGACGTCACCAAGGTCTACAAGGGACAAAAGCGGGCGGTCGACGGCGTGACGATGCGGTTCGGCACCGGCGTCGTCGGCCTGCTCGGCCCCAACGGCGCGGGCAAGTCGTCGCTGATGCGGATCGCCGCCACGGTCACCCGGCCGACCGGCGGGCGGGTGCTCTTCGAGGGCACCGACGTCGTCGCCAGGCCGGACGTGCTGCGCCGCCACCTCGGCTACCTGCCGCAGGACTTCGGCGTGTACCCCAACCTGACGGCCCGCGAGTTCCTGGGGTACCTCGCGGCGGTCAAGGGGCTGTCGGCCCGGTCCGCCCGGGTCCGGGTCGACGAGCTGTTGCGCCTCGTCGGCCTGACCGAGGCGGCCAAGCGTCCTCTGGGCAAGTACTCCGGTGGCATGCTGCGCCGCGTCGGCATCGCGCAGACACTGCTCGCCGACCCCCGGGTGCTGGTCGTCGACGAGCCGACCGCCGGCCTCGACCCGCAGGAGCGGGTCCGCTTTCGCAACCTGCTCAGCGAGCTCGCCGCCGACCGGCTGGTGCTGCTCTCCACGCACATCGTGTCCGATGTGGAGTCGGTGGCCGACGACATCGCGATCGTGGCACGGGGCCGGCTGCTCCGCCGGGGCACACCGGAGCAGCTGCTCCAGGCCGTGGCGGGGCACGTGTGGGAGACCGTGGTGGCGCCGGAAACGGTCCCGGCGGTGCAGGCCCGGCACACGGTCAGCCGCATGGTCCGCGTCGACGGCGGTGTGCGGTTGCGGCTGCTCTCCACCACCCGGCCCGACCCGGATGCCACACCTGTCGCACCCGACCTGGAGGACGCCTACCTCGGTGTGGTGGCGGCATGACGCCGCGGGTGCTGGCGGCGCTCGCGGTGGCCGACTTCCGCGAGCGGGTGCGCCGCCCGTCGTACGCGGTGGTGCTGCTCGCCGCCGTAGGACTCGGCTACCTGGCCGCACCCGCCGCCGGTGCGCATTGGACGATCGTCAACGCGGGCGACCACCGCGGCGTCTACAACAGCGCCTACGTCGGTGCGGTCACCGCCCTCGCCGGTGCGCTGTGGCTCTCGGCCGCCGGCTTCTACGTGGTGCGTACGGCGATCGCCCGCGACGAGCGGACCGGCGTCGGCCAGCTGCTCGCCGCGACCCCGCTGCGCACGCCGGCGTACCTCGTCGGCAAGTTCCTGAGCAACCTGCTGGTGCTCGGCTCGATGGCGGCGGCGCTGGCCGGCACCGCGCTGGTGATGCAGCTGGCGCGCGGCGAGTCGCGGGCGCTCCACCCGGTCGACCTCGTGCTGCCGTTCCTGCTCTTCACGCTGCCGGTGCTGGCGCTCACCGCCACCGCGGCGGTGCTCGTCGAGACGATTCCCGTGCTGCGCACCGGCTTCGGCAACGTGGTGTGGTTCTTCGTGGCGCTCACCGGCATGGTCGCCGGGCAGTCGGCCGGTGCTCCGCTGGGCGGCCTGGGCGTGCACGTGTTCGCCGCGTCGCTGCGCGACGAGTTCGCCGCGCACGGCGTCGGGGTCACCGAGGTCGCGATCGGCCTGATGTACGCGGACGACCCGCCCCGCGCGGTCGGGTTCGCGAGCGTCGACTTCACCGCCGCCTTCGCCGGCCAGCGGCTCGTCGCGGTGCTGCTGGCGGTCGCGGTGGCGGCGGTGCCGGCCCTGTGGTTCGGCCGCTTCGACCCGGCCCGCTCAGCCGCCCCGGCCGCCCCCGTGGCGCCCACGGTTACCGCCACGGCACCTCTCGTTTCGTACCAGATGATGTCGAAGGCCGAGCGGCGACGAGGCCGCGGCTTGCTGACCGGAGAGACGCGGATCCTGGCCGGTGGGATTTCGCGGTGGTGGTGGCTGGGCGTCGCGGCGCTGGTGGTGGCCGGCGCGGCGGCGCCGACGCGGGCGTCCGGGCCGCTGCTGATCGCGGCCTGGATCTGGCCGGTGCTGGTCTGGTCGCGGCTGGGCACGCAGGCCGCGGAGGCCGGCGTCGAGGGGCTGCTCGGCGCCTACCCGTCGCCGGTGCGCCGCGCGCTCGCGCAGTGGCTGGCCGGCGTGGCGCTCACCGCGCTGGTCGGCGCCGGCGCGGGCGTGCGGCTGGCCACGGCGGGCGAGCTGGCGGGCTGGCTGGCCGGCGTGGCGTTCATCCCGGCGCTCGCGCTGGCGCTGGGCGTGGTGAGCCGCACCCACCGGCTGTTTCAGGCCGTCTATCCGCCACTCTGGTACGCGGTGCTCAACGACGTCCGCGGCCTCGACTACATGGGCGCCCTGCCCGGCGGCCCGCCACCGGTCGCCGTCGCCGGCGCGGCGGCGCTGCTCGTCACGGCCGCCCTCGCCACGGTGGCCGCCCGCCACGCCCGCCGCTAGGGCGGTGGGCCATACCGGCGCTGCTCGTCACGGCCGCCCCCGCCACACTGGCCGCCCGCCGCTAAGGCCGCCGGCTTCGCCGGCCCGGTGAGCGCCACCGCACACCCGGTGGCCCTAGGCCGAGCGCGCGGTCTCGGCGAGCGCGGCCAGCAGCGCGGCGGTGGCCGGTGGGTCGGGCGGCTCGCCGTACGTCGCGGCGTAGACGTGGCGGCGCGAGCCCGGCAGCTCGGTGGCGACGACGCCCTTGACCCGCTGGGTGCGCAGCGCCAGGCCGGGGATCACGGTCGCGCCGAGGCCGGCGGCGACGAGCGTCTGCATCACCACCATGTCGTCGGAGATGTAGCCGATCCGCGGCTCGAAGCCCTCGTCGGCGCAGAGGGACAGGAGGTGGCTGCGACACCGTTCGCAGCCGGCGATCCAGGTCGCGTCGCGCAGGGTGGCGAGCCGCTGCCCACGGCGGCTCGACAGCAGGAACAGCGGGTCGTTGAGCAAGTGGTGCAGGCGGACGCCGTCCGGCTCGGGCTCGGTCTCGTCGTAGCGGAAGATGACCGCGACGTCGATCGTGCCGGCGCGCAGCAGCTCCAACGCCTCCGGCGGGTGCGTGTCGACGAGGCTGACCTGGAGGTTGGGGTGGCGGCCGGCCAGCGCGGCCAGGGCCGCCGGCACCAGCGACCCGATCACCGACGAAAAGCCGGCCAGCCGCACCCGCCCGGCGGTCAACCCCACGTGCGCGGCAAGCTCCGCACCGGCCGCGTCGATCCGCCCGATGATCTCGGCCGCCCGGTCGGCGAGCAGCCTGCCGGCCTCGGTGAGCCGGATGCCGCGCCCCACCCGCTGGAACAGCTGCGCGCCGGTCTCCGCCTCCAGCCGGGCCAGGTGGTGGCTCACGGTCGGCTGCGTGTAGTGCAGCTCCTTCGCCGCGGCGGTGACCGAACCGTGGCGGGCCAGGGCATCGAGGACACGCAACCGGGAAACGTCCAGCATCCATCGAGCATATCTATGGTTCAGCACGAAACCTGGCATTAGACATATGGATCGGCCGCGCGCACGCTGATTCACATGACGACGACACAGATCCGCCCCACCACCGAGCTCGCCGGCCTCGTCGACGGCGTCCGCACCGCCATCGCCGCACACGTCGACTGGGCCGCCACCGCGCGGCTCGTCGCCGAGCAGCTGCGCCGCCACCTACCCAGCCCGGACGTGCTCACCGCCGAACAGCGCCTCGGCTCCGCCGACGGCTACGGCAGCCACACCCTGCACGTCGAGCCCGACGGCTCCTTCTCGATCCTCGCGATCGTGTGGCGGCCGGGCCAGATCACCCGCATCCACGACCACCTGACCTGGTGCGTCTTCGGCGTGATCCAAGGCGTGGAGCGGGAGGAGCTCTTCGACGCCGACCTCAATCTGATCGGCCGCAGCGACAACAAGACCGGCGAGGTCAGCGGCTTCGCCCCGCCCGGCGACATCCACCGCGTCCACAACACCACCGGCGGCACCGCGATCTCGATCCACATCTACGGCACGGACGTGACCCGCGTCGGCTCGAGCGTCCGCCGCTACTACGACTAGAGACCTTTCGGGGTCAGGGTGACTCCGTCGTGGTGCCTCGAGCTTGAGTTTGCCCGGGTCGTGTCAGCTGCGGACCGCCGCTCCCGCCGGAGACCGCGCGGGTCGGCGGCGAGCTGGCGCTCGCCGAGATCCCCGACCCACGCTGCCAGGTCCGCGCCGCAAGCCCACGGTGTCGAGCTTTGTCGGGCGGATGCCCGCGGCCCGCTCCCGGCCGGCGGCTCGCGGAGCGGGTGAGGCCGCGGGAGCAGCGGTCGGGACCACGACGGACATCGCGGTAGCTCAAATCTGCCTAGCGGACCTGGCTGGACAGGGTGTGCGCGGATGCCTTTGCTCTGCTTCCCCATAGTGGGCGCCCACGCCCAGGGGCCACTGAACCGCCGGCCGCCCCCGATAGGGAAGCAGAGCAAAGGCGTCCCCGGACACCTCACCCACGCCTGGCCGCCGGCCCGGGGAAGGCCGCACGCACAACCGGGCAGCGGGTGAGCGCGACCCACCGCGTACGGGTGACGCGCTACGCGGGCATGCGGGCCGGGATCGGTGCGTGCGGCGCGGTGGCCTTGTGGATTCCCGGGCCGAGCGGGCGCGGCTCCTCCCCCGGCACGTCGAGAAGGGCGGTCGTCCCGACCGGCACCGTCACCTCCACGTGGAGCGTGCCGCCGTCCAGGGTCCAGGCGATCGCGGCGCGGCCGTACGGCGTGTCGTGTGCCGCGGAGGCGTGCGTGAGCCCGCCGCCCGGCCGCGGGCGGAAGAGGATCTCGCGGTAGCCGGGCGCGGCCGGCGCGAGGCCGGCGGCCGTCCGATGTAGCCAGTCGGCGATCGCGCCGAAGGCATAGTGGTTGAACGACGTCATCTGGCCCGGGTTGACCCGGCCGTCGGGCAGCAGGCTGTCCCAGCGTTCCCAGATCGTGGTCGCGCCTCGCGTCACCGGGTAGAGCCACGACGGGCACTCCCGCTGGAGCAGCAGGTCGTACGCCCGCTCCAGGTGGCCGGACAGGGTGAGCGCGTCGGCCACGAGCGGGGTGCCGAGAAAGCCGGTGCCGATCCGGTTGCCGCCGGCCGCGACAAGCTCGGCCAGGCGCTCGCCGCACGCCTCGCGGTCGGCCAGGGGCACCAGCCCGAACACGATCGTCATCGCGTAGGCGGCCTGGGTGTCGCTGGTGAGCCGGCCCGGCCCGGTCACGTACCGCCGCTGGAACGCGCGCCGCACCTCGGCGGCCAGCCGGGCGTACCGCTCCGCGTCGGCCGCCTCGCCGAGCACCTCGGCGGTGTCCGCGAGCCGCCGGGCGGACCAGGCGAAGTACGCGGTGGCCACCAGGTGCTTGTCGGTGGCCGCGGCGGCCGGATCGTCCGGCGGCGCGCTCGGGTCGAGCCAGTCGCCGAGCTGGAAACCCTCGTCCCACAGCCGGTCCGGGCCGGCGAGCCGCTCGACCAGGTCGACCCACGCCTTGGCGCTCGGGTACTGGCGGGCGAGCAGGCCGGTGTCGCCGTAGCGCTCGTACAGCGTCCAGGGCAGCAGCACGGCCACGTCGCCCCAGCCGGCGCCGGGCCGGATCGGGGTCCACATGTGGTGGGCCGGGATGACCGGGACGTACCACGGCACGGTGCCGTCGGGCAGCTGCTCGGCGGCCACGTCGGCCAGCCAGGAGGCGAGCATGCCGGCGCAGTCGTACAGGTAGGCGGCCGTCGGGCCGAACACCTGGATGTCGCCGGTCCAGCCGACCCGCTCGTCCCGCTGCGGGCAGTCGGTGGGCACGTCGAGGAAGTTGCCGCGCATGCTCCACACCACGTTGTCGTGCAAGCGGTTGAGCAGCGGCTCCGAGCACTCGAACCACCCCGTGCGCACCATGTCGGTGTGCAGCACCAGGGCCACCACGTCGCCGGCGGCCACCGCCGCGTCGAGGTCGCCGGGCCACCCTTCCACGTCCATATAACGGAACCCGTGGAACGTGAAGCGCGGTTCCCACTCCTCGACGTCGCCACCGGCCAATGTGTACACGTCGGTGGACTTCGCGTCGCGCAGCGGCCGCCGGTACAGCTCGCCGTCCTGCGTCACCTCGGCGGTGCGCAACGTGACGACGGTGCCGCGCGGGCCGCGGACGCGGATCCTCGGGCGGCCGACGAGGTTCTGTCCGAAGTCGAGCACCGGCCGGCCGGACGGCGTGTGGAGCACCGCCACCGGCCGCACCTCCTCGACCGCGCGCACCGGCGGGCCCGTCGGGGCGACCAATGTGGACGGATCCCGCTCCCCCACCCGCACCGGGCTCCAGCCCGCGCTGTCGTAGTCCGGAGTGGACCAGCCGGGCCGTTCCATGCGCGCGTCGTAGACCTCGCCGTCGTAGTTGCCGGTGCGCACGATCGGGCCGGGCGCCGCGCGCCAGTCGGGGCCGGTGGCGACGACCTGGCGGCCCCCGTCCGCGTACTCGATCTCGAGCTGGGCGAGCAGGGAGAGGTCGGTGCCGAAGAGGTCGCGGAAGCCGCCGCGCCAGCCGAGCCGGCCGCGGTACCAGCCGTCGCCGAGCCACGCGCCGATCGCGTTGCCGCCGGCGCGCAGGTGGTCGGTGACGTCGTAGGTGTAGTAGCGCAGCCGCCGCCGGTACGCGGTCCAGCCGGGCGACATCGCGTCGTCGCCGACCCGGCGGCCGTTGATCTCCACCTGGTAGAGGCCGTGCGCGGTGGCGTAGAGGCGAGCGGCGACCACCTCGCCGCCGACGTCGAAGGTGTGGCGGACCAGCGCCGGGCGGCGGTCGTCGGAGTCCGGCTCCTCGGGCCAGGCCGCACCGACCGGCACGGCCCGCCAGTCTCCGGGCTCCAGCAGCCCCGCCTCGACCGCCGTGGGCGGGCTCCAGCCGGAGAGCGTGCCGTCCTCGCCGCGCACCCGGACCCGCACGGCGGCCCTCTCCCGCGAACGCAGCGGCGCGCCGGGCCACGGCACGAGCAGCTGGTCGGGCGAGGCGGTGCCGGCGAGCGTGGTGCCGGCGTCGCGGACCACCTCGACCTCGTACCCGGCCTGGCGCCACCCCGGCGGGGCGTCGGTGCGCCAGGACAGCCGCGGCCGCCGCTCGCCGATCCCGAGCGCCGCGCGGTGGTGCTCGACAGTCGGCGCGTGCGGGGTAACCCTCATCTCGCCTGGTCCTCCCACTGCCGGTCCTTTACACGTTTCAAAACCATAGCGCACTGACTTTAGCCGACTGGTTGACACGTTTCAGAGATGGTTACAGGATGGGAGCCGTGACCCTACTCATACCGTCCGTCGCGCTCGTCGGCACGCTCGACACCAAGGGCGCTGAGTACCAGTGGGTGGCCGCGAGGCTGCGCGAGCTGGGCGTGGAGCCTGTCGTCGTGGACGCCGGGATCCACCCGCCGGCCGGCTTCACCGGCACAGTCTCCGTCGGTCAGGACGCGGTCGCCCGCGCCGCCGGCACCACCATCCAGGCCCTGCGCGACGGCGGCGACCGGGGCGTGGCCGTCGCCGCGATGGGCGAGGGCGCCGCTGCCGTGCTCGCCGGGCTGGCCGCCGAGGGCCGCCTCGACGGCGTGCTCGCGCTCGGCGGCAGCGGCGGCTCGTCGATCGCCGCGCGCGCGGTCCGCGACCTGCCCGTCGGGCTGCCCAAGCTGATCGTCTCGACGATGGCCTCCGGCGACGTCGCACCCTACGTCGGGGCCTCCGACGTCACGATGATGTACAGCGTCGTCGACATCTCCGGCATCAACCGGGTGTCTCGCACGGTGCTGGGCAACGCCGCCGCCGCGATCGCGGGGATGGCCACGGCGCGTTCCACGGCCGGCGCCGGTGCGGCCGAGCGGCCCCTCGTCGCCGCCTCGATGTTCGGCGTCACCACGCCCGCGGTCGACGCCGCCCGCGCCCGCCTGGAAGAGCTCGGCTACGAGGTGCTGGTCTTCCACGCCACCGGCTCGGGCGGCCGGGCCCTGGAGGCGCTGGCCCGCTCGGGCATGCTCGCCGGCGTGCTCGACCTGACCACCACCGAGCTCGCCGACGACCTCGTGGGCGGGGTGCTCAGCGCGGGACCGACCCGGCTCACCGCGGCCGGTGCCGCCGGGGTGCCGCAGGTGGTCAGCCTCGGTGCGCTCGACATGGTCAACTTCGGACCGCGGGAGACCGTGCCCACCCAGTTCACCGGCCGGACGTTCTTCGTGCACAACCCCACCGTCACGCTCATGCGCACCACCGAGGCGGAAAACGCGGAGCTGGGCCGGCGCCTGGGCACCAAGCTGGCCGGCGCGACCGGGCCGACCGTGCTGGTGGTGCCGCGCGGCGGAGTGTCGGCGTTGGACGCCGACGGTGGCGCCTTCCACGACCCGGGTGCGGACGCCGCGCTCTTCGCCGCCGCGCTGGACGCGGTGGCCGGCAGCGACGTGACGGTGCTCGACTCGCCGCGGCACATCAACGACAGCGCACTCGCGACCGACACCGCCGACCGGCTGCACGCGTTGATCACCGGGAAGGAGGGCTGAGGCATGGATCGCGCGACCGCGCTCGCCCGGCTGCGGGCCACCATCGACGCCGGGCGCCCGGTGATCGGGGCCGGCGCCGGCACGGGCATCTCGGCCAAGGCCGCCGAGGCCGGCGGCGTCGACCTGATCATCATCTACAACTCCGGCCGCTACCGGATGGCCGGCCGCGGCTCGCTCAGCGGCCTGCTGGCGTACGGCGACGCCAACCAGATCGTCGTCGACATGAGCCGCGAGGTGCTGCCGATCGTGCGGTACACCCCGGTGCTGGCCGGCGTCAACGGCACCGACCCCTTCCGGGTGATGGGCCGCTTCCTCGACGAGCTCGCCGCGCTCGGCTTCGCCGGCGTGCAGAACTTCCCCACCGTCGGCCTCATCGACGGCGTCTTCCGGGAAAACCTCGAAGAGACCGGCATGGGCTACGACCTCGAGGTGGAGATGATCCGCCTGGCCCGCGAGCGGGAGCTGCTCACCGCGCCGTACGTCTTCGACGTCGAGTCCACAGTGGCCATGACCGAGGCCGGTGCGGACATCCTCGTGCCACACATGGGCCTCACGACCAGCGGCACGATCGGCGCCAAGACGGCGCTGTCGCTGGCGGAGTCGGCGGCCCGGGTGCAGGAGATGCGCGACGCGGCCGTGGCGGTCAACCCGGACGTCATCGTGCTCTGCCACGGCGGCCCCATCGCCGAGCCGGACGACGCCGCCTACATCCTCGCCAACACCACCGGCGTGGTCGGCTTCTTCGGCGCGTCCTCCGTGGAGCGCCTGCCCACCGAGCGCGCCATCAAGCAGCAGGTCGCCGACTTCAAGTCCATTTCCATTGAGGAGTAACCCACGATGACGTCCGCCATCACCCAGCGCCGCCCGGACGAGGTGCCCACCCGCACGTTCGACTGGGGCACCATCAAGTGGCTCGTCACACCACACCTCGACGAAGGCGCCGGCCTCACCACCGGTGAGGTGATCATCTACCCGTCACAGGGCCACGCGCCGCACCTGCACCCGAACGAGGAGGAGGTCATCTACGTGATCTCCGGCGAGGGCGAGCAGACGGTCGGCGACGGGCCGGCCTTCCCCATCCGCGAGGGCGACGCGGTCTACATCCCGGCCAACACGTTGCACTCCACGTACAACACCACCTGGCGGCCGCTGCGCCTCGTCGTGGTGTACACGCCCGGCGGAGCGGAGACCGGGCTGGACGCCCTCCCGGACGCGCGCATCCTCGACCCGGGCGTTCAACCCGCGTGGCGGCAGGCCTGATGCCGGTTTACGGGCCGGGTCGCTGGCTCAACCCCGGCGACCGTCCTGAGTGGTGCGAGGTGGCCACCGCCGGCCGGTTCACGGTGCCGGTCGACGGCGGCCGCTTCGACCGCCACTACCACGACGACCACGAGATCTGGTTCGTCGCCGAGGGCAAGGGCCGCATCCTCGTCGACGGCGCCGAGCGGTACACCCAGGCCGGCGACGTCGTGCTGATCCGGGCCGGCGACCTCCACGACGTGGTCGAGGTGTACGAGACGCTGCGCGGCTTCTTCGTGGAGACCGGTCACCCGTCCGGCGGCCGGGTCGGCCACCTGCACCGCGACCCGTCGGACGCCGCCGGCCACGAGGTGCCGGCCCGCCCACTGCCGGCCGACTTCCCCGGGCGCTGACACGTGCGGCTCGCGGTCACCGGAAGCTCCGGCACGCTCGGCACGGCCACTGTGGACCGTCTCCGCGCGGACGGTCACGAGGTGCTCGGCCTCGACCTGACCGGCCCGCCGGGCGCCGGCTTCACCCGCGTCGACCTGGCCGACTACGGCCAGGCGCTCGACGCTCTGCTCGGCGTCACCGCGCGGCACACCGGGCTGGACGCGCTCGTGCACCTCGCGGCCGTCCCGGTCAACGGCCTGGTGCCCGACGCCACCACGTTCCACACCAACATGACCATCTCGTTCAACGCATTCCACGCGGCTCTGCGGGCGGGGATCAGGTCCATCGTGTACGCGTCGAGCATCACCGCGCTCGGCTTCCCGTTCGACGAGCCGCCGGCCTACCTGCCGCTCGACGAGGAGAGCGAACCGCGCGCCAACAACACGTACGGACTCGTCAAGGTCCTCGAAGAGGCGATGGCCGCGCAGCTGGTGCGGTGGCGGCCCGACCTGTCCGTCACGGCGCTGCGCTTCACCAACGTGACCGGCCCCGGCGAGTACGGCACGTTCGCCGAGCGCGCCCACGACCCGGCCTACCGCCGCGTCTTGCTGTGGACCTATGTGGACGCCCGGGACGCGGCGGCGGCCGTGTCACTCGCGCTGGACGCCGCGCGGCCGGGCTTCCGCGCGTACAACGTCGCCGCCTCCGACACCGGCCTCACCGTGCCCACCCCCGACCTCGTCGCCGGCGCCTTCCCCGGCGTGCCACTGCGCAAGGACCTGGGCGAGCACGAGACCCTGATGTCCATCGACAAGGCCCGCGCCGAGCTCGGCTACGAACCGGTCCACCTGTGGCGCGGGCGTCGGTGCCAGGAGTGACGGCCGCGAGGGATGCGAGCAGCGCGCGGTCGAGATCTAGGAGAGTTCGGGCGCTATATCAACCCTAAGTCTCCTAGATCTCGAAGTCCCGGCCCCGGGCTGGTCACGCTGCGTCAGGGTGGAGGAAAGTAGGGGTCTGCGACTGCCCGCGAAGATCCTTGAGGGCTTGTCCCGCGGACCTGGCAGTGGACGGCCGGGGATCTCGGCTCGCCCCGCGAGCCGCCGGCCGGGAGCGGTGCCCGCGGGAGCGTACGGTCCGCAGGTGACGCGGACCGGGGATATCTGCTCTCTAGGCATGGGTCCGGCTGGCCAGCCAGCCGGACATGGCGCGGACGCCGTGGCCGATCGCCCGCTCGTCCGGGGTGAAGCCGACGAAGTGCGGATAGGCCGACTCGATGGGCGCGCCGGGCGGCCGGACACCGAGAAACGTGAACGTGCCGGGCATCCGGTCTAGGAAGAGCGCGAAGTCCTCGCCGTTGAACGGGATCGAGGCGTGCAGCGTGCCCACCCGGTCGTGGCCGAGCGTCCGGCGCAGGTGCCGCCTGAGCGCGTGACCCTCCCGCTCGGAGCAGACCATGGCGGGAAACGGGTCGTCCGGGAAGTCCACAGTGGCCTCGCCGGACGACCGGGCGAGGCGGCGGATTTCCTCGCGGATCTCGACGTACCTCTTCTCCGGCCAGCAGCGGAAGGAGATCTGCACCTCGGCGCCGGAGGCCCGGGGCCGCATGAAGACGAACCTGGCCAGCGGGCCGTCCGGCACCTGGACGTCGGACACGATCCGTTCGAGGTCGGCGGGTGTGGTGGGCGGCATGACGGTGCCCAGCGCGCCGATGTCGGCGGCGAGCCGCTGCGCGCGGGTCGCCGCGTCGGGGCCGGTGAGCGTGACGGTGCCGCGGTCGAGGCCGGGTAGTCCGAACCCGGGCATGACCATGAACTGCCCGACCGGCCACGGACCGCAGTGCAGGGCGTGTATCTCCGCCGGGCGGGTGCGGGCGAACAGGCCGTCGTCGAGCATCGCGGCGGCGCCGGTGAGTGCCTCCTCGGCCGGCTGGAACACGAACACGACGGTGCCGCTGAGCCGGCGGCGCAGGCGGGCCAGCACCTCGGCGACGCCCACACCGACGGTGGTGTGGATGTCGTGCCCGCACAGGTGGGCGGCTGGGCCGGCGGCGCCACCGATCTGCCCGTCGGGCGGCACCGCGTCCATGTCGGCCCGGTAGGCGACCATCCGGCCCGGGCGGTCGCCTTCGAGGACGCCCACGACGCCGTGCCCGCCCACCCCCGTGGTGACGGCGAGGCCGGCGGCGCGCAGCCGCCGCGCGACAACCCCGGCGGTGCGCTCCTCCTGGCCGGCCGGTTCGGGATGGCGGTGGATGTCGCGGCGCAGCGCGATCCAATCGGCGTCCAATGTGGACGCCACGGCGTCCACCGAGTCGCGGTCCGGCGGCGGGCTGGCGTGCGCGGCCCGTCCGGGGATGAGTCCGGCGCCGGCGAGGCCGGCGGCGGCTCCCAGTACGGTGCGGCGGCTGAGAGGGCTCGACATGCTATGAAGGGTCCCGCGTCCCGCCGTGTGATCGCATTGCGGCTAGCCACCCTCTCCGCGTAGGGCTAGCCCTACTAGCAGGCCGTGTCGCGCACCGGGAGCCGGCCGTCCACCAGGTACGCGGTCACCGCGCCGGCCAGGCAGGCGTTGCCCTGCCCGCTGAGCAGCGGCACGTGCGTCCGCCGGTCCACGGTGACGAGTCGCGAGCCGGCGATGGCGCGGGCGGTCGCGACCGAGTTGGCCAGCGGCACCGACGCGTCGTGCAGGGCGGCGAGGACGAGCGCGGCCGGCGCCCGGTTGGTGGCCAGCGGCACGGTGTTGTCGCGGCTGAACGGCCAGAAGGCGCACGGACCGACGTTGGCGCTGGCAGGGCCGTACACCGGATAGCGGGCGCCGAGGCCGGCCAGGTCGCGGCGGTAGGTCGCCAGGTCGCGCGGCCACGCGTTGTCGCCACAGCGGAAGGCGGTGTTGACCGCGGTGTGGTTGTCGGCCGGTACGCCGGGGGTGCCGGGCAGCGCGGCGGGCCGCGGGTCGATCGGGATCGGCGGCGGGTTGCCCGCGATGATGGCGGCGAGGTTTGTCGCGACGACCGGCCAGAGGTGCGCGAAGAACGTCGCGATGACGGCGAGGGAGCCGAGCTCGCCGACCGTCCAGGCGTGCCCGCCGGCGGGCAGGGGCGCCTCGGCGAACGCCCGGCGGAACGTCTCGGCCACCTCGGCCGGCGTGGCGCCGAGCCCGAAGGTCGCGCTGTTCGCGGCGACGTACCCGGTGAAGGCGGCGAAGTTCTCCTCGAAGGCGGGGATGCGGCTCAGCTCGTACCGGCGCCAGACGAGGTCGTAGTCGGCCGGGCTGTCCAGCACGAACCTGTCCACCCGCCCCGGGAAGAGCGTGCTGTAGGCGGCGCCGAGCATCGCGGCGTACGAGCCGCCGAGGAAGGACACGCGCCGCTCGCCGAGGGCCGCGCGGATGGCGTCGATGTCGCGGGCGGCCTGCGCGGTCGTGGCGTACGGCAGCGCCCAGCCGGCGTGACGGGCGCAGGCGCGGGCGTACGCGCGCGCCTGCGCCGCGGTGTCCTCCATGGACTGGTATGTCGCGGAGCGTACCCAGAAGCCGCCCGGCTCCTCCTCCGGCTGGCCGCAGCTGATCGGGGTGCTGCGCTCGACGAAGCGCGTGTCGAACCCGACGATGTCGTACCGGGCGAGCACCGCGGGGTCGAGGACGCCGGCGAGGGCCAGCGGCTCGGGGACCCCGGCGCCGCCCGGCCCGCCGCCGGTGGTGACCAGCACGCCGCGGCGGAGCGCCGGGTCGGTGGCGGGAAGCCGGGAGATCATGATGTCGATCGTGCGGCCACCGGGGCGCGCGTGGTCGAGCGGCACCCTGACGGTGGCGCACGTCAGGCGCGCGTCCGCGACGCCCGGGCAGGCCCGCCAGGTGAGCGCCGGCTCGGCTGGCGGCACGACCGCGGAAGCGATGGCGATGGCGACGGCGGCCACGAGATGCATCCACGTCCCCCTATCTGTTCGCCTCGCACCATAGCGCCGCGACGGCTAGGCGTACAGGCGGACGCGGAACGTGTAGGGGCGGATCGGCAGCCGGTACCGCTCCGGCAGCGGCGGCCCGCAGGACGCGCTGCCCAGGCCCTGCTGGCCGTAGTCGACGTTGAGCCACACCCGGTCGGACGGGACCAGCTGCGCGGGCTTCGTGGCGCGGTCGAGGTCTTCGCTCGTCCAGCGGCGCGCGGTGAAGTCGAACCACGGGTCACCCTCGACCCGCAGCCTCGGCACACCGTCGCCGGTCAGCTCCAGCCACCGGGTCTCGATGTGGTTGCCGTTCTCCTGCGGCCACGGATAGTGGCTCTGCATCGCGTCGATGTCCGCCGCGAACAGCCCCACCCGGGCGGCCGCCTGGCTGTCCACGTAGGACTCCCCCGGCCCGCGGCCGAACCACCTGGCGCGGGTGAGCCCGGCCGGCAGCCCCATCCGCAGGCCGAGCCGCGGCAGGGTGACGGCGTGGCCGCCGATCGGGGTGTCCGTCCAGACGCCCTCGGGCGTGACCCGCAGGGTCAGCGCGACGCCCGCGTCGCCGGCCGGCTCCCAGCACATCTCGGTGCGCAGGCCGATGGCCTGGCCGGCCGGCCCGCTGCGGCCGCGCACGACAACCCGGCCGTCCTCCGTCCGGATTTCCTCCACGCGGTGCAGCATCCGGTCCAGCCCGACGGCCCGCCAGGCGCGCGTGACGTCGTTGCGGAAGCCCTGGCCGCGGTCGTTTTCGATGGGTGCGCGCCAGACGTCGAGCACCGGGCCGCTGAGGTCGAGGTCGCCGAGGCGCACGAGCTGGCCGTCGTCGAACCGGACGCCCCGGAAAGCACCCGCCGGCCGGAAAGCCCGTGCCGGTGGGACGACCGGGGCCTGGCCCCACGCGACCACGTGCCCGGCCGGCGCCCAGGCGGTCCCGGCGGCCAGCACCGCGCGGACCGTGAGCAGGTCGCCCCTCGGCGCCGGCACCGACGCCGCGTGGCGCGCGGGCACGTAGGGCGTGGGCAGCTCGCCGGCCTCGTCGCCGGCCGTCCACTCCAGACGCAGGTGGGAAAGGTCGGCGAAGTCGTACCGGTTGCGCAACCAGACCCGGCCGTCCGCGATCGTGATCTCGACCGGTTCGATAGCCTTCGCGTATTCCAGCAGGCCGGGCGAGGGGGTGCGGTCGGCGAAGAGCAGGCCGTCGAGGCAGTAGCGGCCGCCGTTGGGCAGGTGGTCGACGTCGCCGCCGTGTAACAGGCCGCCGTCCGGCGCGTGCAGGCCGTGGTCGATCCACTCCCACACGAACGCGCCGCAGAACCGTTCGTGCGCCTCCAGGATCCGCTGGTAGTCCACGAGCGAGCCGGGACCGTTGCCCATCGCGTGCGCGTACTCGCAGAGCAGGAACGGCAGCCCGCGCCGGCGTACGTCGTCGGGCGAGTCCGGCTCGACGCCCTCCGGGGTCGGCTCCCGGCGCCGTCCGATCGCCTCCAGCTCCTCCAGCGACGGGTACATCACGCTGGCGAAGTCGGAGTGCCGGTAGGAGCGGTCGCGCTCGTAGTGGACGGGGCGGCTCGGGTCGCGCTCCCTGATCCACGACTCGATCTCGCCGAAGGCCGCGCCGTGCCCGCTCTCGTTGCCCAGCGACCACACGACGACGCTGGGATGGTTCTTGTCCCGCTCGACCATCCGCTCGATCCGGTCGACGAGCGCGTCCCGCCAGGCCGGCTCGTCCGGCGGGTTGCCCTCCCAGCCGGCGTAGACGAAGCCGTGCGTCTCGATGTCGCACTCGTCGACGACCCACAGCCCGTACTCGTCGCAGAGCCGCAGGAACTCCGGATGCGGCGGGTAGTGGCTGGTAGACGGGTCGAGCGCGCGGCCGCGGTCCGGGTCGTGCTCGTGGCGGTTGACGCCGCGGAAGAGCACGGGCGCGCCGTTGACGAGCAGCCGGCCGTCCACGATGGACACTGTCCGGAAGCCGACGGCGAGGTCGATCCGCTCGCCGGCGGCCGTCAACACGCCTTTGTAGAGGCGTGGGCGCTCGGCGCTCCACGGCTCGACCGGCACGGTCACGGTCTCGCCGGTCGGCACCCGGACACCCAGCTCCGGCAGCTCCACGATGCCCGGCGGGTCGGCGTCCACGCGCAGCGTGCCGAGGCCGTCCACATAGGAGGCGTGGACGAACAAGTCGTCGACGGTGCCGCCCAGCAGCTCGACGTCGCGGAAGATGCCGGGCAGCCACCACATGTCCTGGTCTTCGAGGTAGCTGCCGGAGGACCAGCGGTGCACGCGCACGGCGAGGACGTTGCCGGCCGGCCGCACCAATCCGGTCACGTCGAACTCGAACGGCAACCGGCTCCCCTTCGAGTGGCCGAGCTCGGTGCCGTTGAGCCAGACCTTCGCGCACGAGTCGACGCCCTGGAAGCGAAGGACCGCCCGGCCGCTGTACGGCCAGTCGAAGTGGCGGCGGTAGTCGCCGGTCGGGTTCTCCACCGGCACGTGGGGCGGGTCGATGGGAAACGGGTAGGCGGTGTTGGTGTAGAGCGGGCGATCGTGGCCTTCGAGCACCCAGTGCGAGGGCACGCGCAGCCGGTCCCAGCCGCTGTCGTCGAACTCCGGTGCCCAGAACGAAGGACCGGACGCGGTCGGCGCCAGGCGGAATGCCCAGTCGCCGTTCAGCGAGAGGCGGGGCGCGTCGGAGTGAAAGTCAGCCCGCGGCCGGCGCCGCCCCTCCCCCGGCGAAAACGACTCCACGTAGGACGTCACAGCGCGGCGAAGAACCCGTCCGGGATCGGGTGCGCCGCCATCGCCTCCAGCTCGGCCAGCTGCGCCGCGCGGGAGACGCCGACCACCGTCGAGTCGATGTCCGGATTGGCGAGCGAGAAGTGCAGCGCCGCCGCCGGCAGCGGGACGCTCCACTCGCGACAGAGCGCGGTGAGCCGGTCGACGCGGGCCAGCACCTCGGGTGCGGCGGAGCGGTACGCGTACTTTCCCCCGGCGCGCGTCGAGCCGGCGAGCAGCCCGCCGCCGAAGGGCGCCGCGTTGAAGACCACCATGCCGCGCGCCTTCGCCGAGGCGATCAGCTCGGCGCCGCTCCGGTCGACGAGCGTGTAGTGGTTGTGGGTGAGCACCGCGTCGAACGCGCCGGTGCGCACGTACTCCTCGACGAGGTCGAGCGGGCCGGCGGCGATGCCGATCGCGCCGACGAGGCCCTGCTCGCGCAGCCCGACGAGCGCCTCGATCGCCCCGCCCGGCGCGGCCGCCTCGGCGAACGTGATGGTGAACGGGTCGTGCAGGTGGTAGATCGGCAGCCGGTCGACGCCGAGCCGGGTGACGGACTCCTCGAACGACCGCTTGACCCGGTCGCCGTCGAAGACCCCGGTCACCGGGTCGGCGTCGGCCTTGGAGAAGACCACCGCGGGCCCGGCCAGGCGCATCGCCTCACCCAGGACCGTCTCGCTGCGCCCCTCGCCGTAGGCGTTGGACGTGTCGACCTGTCCGAACGGCGAACGGAGCACCGCCAGCGCGAGGTCGACGTTGGACACCCGACCGGCGCCGATCGTCACCGGCCTCATCCCTTCACCGACCCCGCCGCCAAGCCCGCCATGATCTGGCGGTTGAGGAAGAGGTACAGCACGAGGATGCCGAGCACGTTGATGCTGATCGCGGCGAACAGCGGGCCGTACTGCGTCGAGCCGTACTCGTCACTGAACTGCAACAGTCCGACCTGGACGGTGGCCAGCTCGTCGCGGGTGGTGAAGGTGAGCGCGATCAGCAGGTCGTTCCACACGCTGAAGAACTCCACGAGCGCGATGGTGACGATCGCGTTGCGCATCATCGGCACCGCGATGCGGAAGAAGCTGCGCAGCATGCCGGCGCCGTCGACTGCCGCCGACTCGAAGATCTCCCGCGGGATGGCGCGCAGGTACGCCGCCATCAGGAAGACCGTCAGCGGCAGGCCCATCACCGTGTACGTGATGATGAGCGGCCACAACGTGTTGGTGAGCCCGGCCTGGAAGTAGACGGTGAAGAGCGGCACCAGGATCATCTGCCCGGGGATCATGATGCCGGCGACGAACGCGAGCAGCACCGTGCCGCGGCCCTTCCACACCATCACCTCCAGCGCGTACGCCGCGGCGACGCCGAGCAGGATCATGAAGGCCAGCGACGGCACGGTGACCAGCACGCTGTTGAGCACGTTGCGGCCCAGGCCGCCGCCGGACCAGGCCTCGGTGTAGTTGTCGAGGTTGAAGCCCTCCGGCAGCGCCCAGGTCGGCTTGCTGAAGAACTCGTCCTGCGTCTTGAACGAGCCGAGCACGAGCCACACCAACGGGTACAGCTCGACGACCACCAACAGTCCGATGAGGATCCGGACCGGCAGCCGCCGCAGCGTGCGGCCGGCCCGGCGGCGGGGTGCCGGTGTACGGGCGTGCGCCGCTCGCGCCGGCGCCTCGGTGAGCGTCGTCATCAGGCCCTCGTGATGTCGCGTCGGGCCGACCGGAACACCACGAGCGTCACCAGCAGGCACATGACCGTGAGGACGAACGCGATCGTGCTGCCGTAGCCGTAGTCGGCGTAGTTGAAGACGGTGCGGTACATGTACAGCGTCAGGGGTGTGGTCTCGCCGCCCGGCCCGCCGTTGTTGAGCGCGAGCAGGGTGTCGAAGACCTTCAGGGTGTTGTTGATGCTGAAGATGACCGAGGAGAGCAGGACGGGCAGGGACAGCGGCAGCACGACGTGTCGCACCAGCCGCCATCCCGTCGCCCCTTCCAGCCTCGCCGACTCCAGCGTCTCCTCCGGGATGTCGACGAGGCCGGCGTAGAGCAGCACGGCGTAGAAGCCCATGGAGCGCCACAGCTCCATGACGATGGCCACGACGAACGTGCCGGTGCCGGTGGAGAACCAGTCGACGGGTGACCCGCCGACCGCCTCCAGCCCGGCGTTGACCGGACCCTGCTGCTGCCCGGTCGCGAACAGGCTGTTGAACAGCAGCGCGACCGCGACCGTGGGCAGCACCGTCGGGAAGAACACCACCGTGCGGACGAACGTGGACGCCCGCCGGAGCACGAACACGTACAGCAGCGCGAGCGCGTACCCCAGCACGATCTGGCCGGCCGAGAGTACGAACGCGTACTTCAGGGTGAACCACAGCGCCGAGCGGGCCTGCGGATCCTCGGCGAAGCGGCTGAAGTTGTCGAGCCCGATGAAGTCGAATCCGCTCAGCGGGTTGCCGGTGTAGAAGGTCAGGCCCAGCGACCAGAACACCGGCACCAGCTTGACGAGCGTGTAGACGAGCAGCGCGGGACCGAGAAGGATCAGGATCGCCTTCTTGTCACCCAGGACGCTCTGCACGTGGCTTCCCTTCCAGCTGGGTCAGCGTGCCTGGTCCAGGTCCGCCTGGAGCGTGGCCATGTACTTGTCGGGCGCCATCTTCCCGGTGAGCAGCAGGGCGGCGTTGGTCTGCGCGTCCGAGGTGGTCTTGGCGTCCATGAGCGCCTCGAACCACAGCACGGTCTGGCTGGCCTTGCTGACGATCTCCTGGAGCTGCGATGTCAGCGGTGGCACGTTGCTGACCTGCTGGTTGGTACGGAAGCCGGAGATCACGCCCTGATTCTGCAACACGCTGCTGCCGTAGTTCTCGGCGACGCACTTGAGCCAGTCGCCGACCTTCGGCGTGTAGGACTTGGTGGCGAGGGCGGTCGCCGCACCGGCGTTCGCCGGCCACTGCGAGCTGTCACCCTTGCCGCCGGCCACGTTCGGGAACGGGATGAAGCCGACGTTCTCCGCGCCGATCTTGTTTTGCTTGGGGTCGTTGAGGTTGGCCAGGAACCACGAGCCGTTGTACATCATCGCGGCCTGGCCGTTGAGGAACTGCGCGTTCGCGGCGTCGGTGGTGCGGGAGGTGATCCCGTCGCCGAACATGCCCGCGGTGCCCAGGTCGGCGACGGCCTTGGCGGCCGCCACGTACTGCGGGTCGGTCAGCTTGGCCTCGTTCTTCTGGATCGCGAGCATCGCGTCCGGGCCGAGGCTGCGGAAGAGGTACATGCCGATCAGCCGGGTGATCGGCCAGCCCTGGCTGCCCGCCTCGGTGATCGGCACGACGCCGGCGCCCTTGAACTTCCGCCCGGCCGCGACGAGGTCGTCCCAGGTCTGCGGCGGCTGGACACCGTTGTCGGCGAAGAGTTTCTTGTTGTAGAAGATGCCTTCGATGTTGTACTGGAACGGCAGCGATGCCATGGAGCCGTAGGCCGACTTCACGGTCGAGGCCGCGGCCGGCAGGATGTTGTCCCAGACCCCGAGCTCTTTGAGGGTCTGCTCGTAGTCGACGATCAGCTTGCCCTTGCCCAGGTCGCCGGTGGGCTTCACCTGGGCGGTGCCGGCCACGAACATGACCGGCAGCGCGTCCTGGCTGGCCAGGAGCGTTATCTTCTGTACGACGTCCGACTGTGCGACGGTCTCACTACTCAGTGGCAGGGCCTGCTCGGCCGTGGCGCACTGGTTCTTCGACAGCGCGGTCAGCTCGTCCCGGATGATCGCATTTTCCGCCGGGGTGAGCAGGCTGAACTTGTCGGGAGCGGACCCGCCGCCACCCGAACCGTTGTCAGACGCACACCCGGCGAGCAGCAGCGCCGCCCCCGTTGCGGCCGTCACCCGGACGGCCCACCCGCGGCGCCCTGTCTTCGCTACCGACACGTTTCCTCCTCGTGAAGCGCGGCGGGACTTTGAAGCGTTTCAAAGCGGAGGTTAGCCCTGCCACCAACACGATGTCAAGGATCTCACAGGTGCAGGGCATTCCCCTTGCCACGGGTATGGCCCGTAACATTCACTGACGTTTGACAGGTTTCAAGTAGGGGTTGGAGGAGGCCGCAGTGAAGCTCTCCGGCAAGCGGGCCGTCGTCACCGGCGCCGCGGGCGCGCTGGGCACCGTCATCGCCAAGCACCTGACCGCCGAGGGCGCCCAGGTGGCCGGCCTCGACCTCAACGCCGACGGCCTGGCCGCCAACGGCGCGCTGACGCTGACCGAGCCGGTCGACCTCACCGACTTCGACGCCGTCCAGACCGCCGTCGGGCGGGTCACCGGCGTCTGGGGCGGCGTCGACATCCTGGTCAACGGCGCCGGCGGCGGCGCGGTCGCGTTCTTCCACGAGATGAGCTACGAGACCTGGACGACCCAGGTCGACCGCAACCTCACCACGGTCTTCAACGTCACCCGCGCCGTGCTCCCGTCGATGCTCGCCCAGTCGCACGGCCGCATCGTCAACATCGCCTCGGTGGCGGCCATCGCCGGCGGCCGCCTGGTCCGCGGCGCCACCGCCTACGCGGCCGCGAAGGCAGGCGTGGTCGGCCTGACCAAGGCGCTCGCGATCGAGGTGGCCGAGCGGGGCGTGACCGTCAACTGCATCGCACCGGGCGCGCAGGCCACGCCCGGCCGCGACCGCGACACGCCGGAACGCCGCGAGGCGCTGCTGGCCCAGATCCCGACCCGCCTGCTCGGCGAGCCAGGCGACCTGGCCGAGACGATCGTGTTTCTGGCGTCACCCGCCGCCGTGAACATCACCGGCGTCGTCCTCCCGCTCGACGGCGGGCACTCGATCTGAAAGGTTCGCACGTGAGCGACCGGCTGGAACAAGGCAAGCGCAAGTTCGAGGAGCTCTACGGCGAAGGCAAGGCCGACGGCCTGATCGCCATGCAGACCGGCCTGGCCCAGGACCTGGCGCGGTACGGCATCGAGTTCAACTTCGGCGACATCTACTCCCGCCCCGGCCTGACCCTGGCCCAGCGCGAGATGATCACCCTCGGCGCACTTGTCGCCCTCGGCGGGCTGGAACCCCAGCTGAAGGGCCACACGCGGGGCGCGCTGAACGCCGGCCTGACGCCGACCGAGATCCTGGAGACGGTGATCCACGTCGTGCAGTACGCCGGCTTTCCGCGAGCGCTCAACGCCATCCGCGTCGTGACCGACACGCTCGTCGAGTGCGGCGCCGAGATCCCCGAGCCGCTCGGCCCGTGACCTCAGCGGTGGACGAAGTCGGGGTGCCGCAGGCTCCACGCCAGCAGCGGCCGCAACGCCTCGATCAGCTGCTCACCCCGGGCCGTGGGCGCGTAGAGGACCTGCACCGGCGAGCTCGGGATCACCGTCCGCGTGATCAGGTCCTGGCGCTCCAACTCGCGCAGCCGCTGCGTCAGCATCCGGTCGGAGATGCCGGTGACGAGCGCCCGGTACTGCCCGAACCGCCGGGCCCCGTGCGCCCCGGCCAGCAGGATCACGCCGACCCAGCGCCGGCCGATCAGCTCCAGGATCGGCTGGAACGCCTCGCACGTCGCGTCGTCGGCCACACCAATCTGAGTCACTTACCGATCGTAAGTTACTAACCCGGTTTTGCCGAGCGGGCCGGACCTCGACGAGCCTGGGTGCGTGACGACACGAGAAGCCTCATTGTTCGGCGAGCTGCTGCGCGTGCACGACATGCTCCGCCGCGACCTCGCCGCCGTGAAGGAGATCGCCGCGGCGGCCGCGGCCGGCGAGCCGGCGGTGCGGGTCCGCGACGGCCTGGACGCCCTGCACGCGCGGGGTCCGCTCCTTCAGCTCAAGGCCAACTGCCTGGGCTACTGCCAGCTGGTCCACGCGCACCACGGCGGCGAGGACGGCATGCTCTTCCCCGCGGTGCGCCGGGCGGCACCCCACCTCGCCGGGACCGTCGACCGGCTGGAGGAGGACCATCGCACCGTCAGCGACCTCCTCGACAAGATCGAGGCGGCCGCCCGAGACCTCGGGAGCGACGGCGACGCCGCCCGCGTGCGGCTGGTCGAGGCGCTCGACAGCCTGACCACCCACCTGCACGAGCACCTCGCGTTCGAGGAACAGGCGCTCGCGCCGGTCCTGCGCACCTGGACGCACTGGCCGGGCCACTAGAGACCTTTCGGGGTCGGGCTTTCGAATTCCTTTAGGACGGAGATTTGAGCTACCGCGATGTCCGTCGTGGTCCGGACCGTTGCTCCCGCGGCCTCACCCTTCGCGGCTGGTCACGCTGACCCCGGCGGGGGTGAGGATTTGTCCACGATGTCCGTAGCCGGGTCGACGCGGATGGCGGGCAGCGAAGCCTGTCACCAGCAGTAACGGCCGCGAGGAACGCGGACGTGGATGGTGGAGATCTAGGAGAGTTAGGGCGCTATTTCAGCCCTAACTCTCCTAGATCTCGAAGTCCCGGCCCCGGGCCGGTAACGCCGTGTCACAACGGGTGCGGCCACAGCCGCACCGACCCGCGCGGTTGGCCGGCTTCGCCGGGCCGGGTAAGCGTCCGTGCCACCGCACTAGCGACGCGGGACGCGGATGCGGATGCGGTAGAGGCGTGTCGCCCCCGTGATGTAGAGGTCGGGGCCGCCGAAGCAGACGTTGGAGACGACCTCGGGCACCGGGATCTCGCCGAGGCGCGCGCCGTCCGGGCCCAGCACCTGCACGCCCGAGCCGCTGGAGGTCCAGATTCGGCCCTCCTCGTCGACGCGGAGGCCGTCCGGGCAGCCGGGTGAGATCTCGGCCAGCACGCGGCCGCGCTCGCACGTGCCGTCGGGCGTCACGTCGTACGCGCGGATGTGGTGGTGGCCGGCGGGGCGGTGCAGGACCGAGGTGTCCGACACGTACAGGGTGCGGCCGTCGGGCGAGAAGGCCAGGCCGTTGGGGTGGACCATGTCGGTGACCACGGGCGTGGTCCGGCCGGTGCGCTCGTCGTGGCGGAAGACGTAGCAGCCGCCGTACTCGGGCTCGGCGACGTGGCCCTGCCGGTCCGAGAGGATGCCGTAGGGCGGGTCGGTGAACCAGATCGCCCCGTCCGGGCCGACCACGACGTCGTTGGGCGAGTTGAGGCGCTTGCCGTCCCAGGTGTCGACGATCGTGGCCACGCCGGTCGCCGTCTCGCGCTCCACCGCGCGCCGCCCGTGCGAGCAGTGCACCACGGCACCGGCCGCGTCCAGGGTGCGGCCGTTGACGAAGCCCGCCTCGGTGCGGTGGACGGTGGTGCGGCCGGTGTCCGGTGCGTACTCGAGGATCCGGTCGTTCGGGATGTCGCTCCACCGCAACCGGCCGGCGGCGGGCAACCACGCCGGACCTTCGCCCCATCGCGTGCCTGTCGCTAACGTTTCAAGCTTGCTGCTGGGAGCGGTCAACGCGGCCATGTGCCGAAGTATCCCAGGGATTTCGGCTGTTCCGGTAGCCGGCATGATCCGCTATGCTTGACACGTTTCAATCACGGAGGTGCGCTCGTGACCCGCTTGGCAAACGACCCGGCACGCTTCGCGGAGGAGTCCGCCGCGGGGTTCGCGCGGGCGTTCGGGGCGTGGGTGCGCCCCGTGCCGGGCGGAGTGGCGCGCCGCACCGTCGAGCCGGCTCCGCACGTCGCGCTCGTCGTGGGCGGTGGCTCCGGGCACTACCCGGCGTTCGCGGGCCTGGTCGGGCCCGGGCTCGCGAGCGCCGCCGCCATGGGCGACCTCTTCGCCTCGCCCTCGGCCCAGCAGGTCTACAGCGTGGCCCGCGCCGCCGACCGCGGCCGGGGCGTGCTGCTCGGCTACGGCAACTACGCGGGCGACGTGCTCAACTTCGACCAGGCACAGGCCCGGCTGCGCGCCGACGGCGTACCGTGCGAGACCGTCCTGGTCACCGACGACATCTCCAGCGCACCCCCGGGCGACCGCGCGCTCCGTCGTGGGATAGCCGGTGGCCTTTTCGTGTACAAGGTGGCCGGCGCCGCCGCGGCGGAAGGGCGCCCGCTCGACGAGGTGGCCCGGGTGGCGCGGCGGGCCAACGACCGCACCCGCACGCTCGGCGTGGCCTTCGGCGGGTGCACGCTGCCGGGCGCGGGCGAGCCGCTGTTCACCGTGCCGGCCGGGCGGATGGCCGTCGGCATGGGCATCCACGGCGAGCCCGGCATCGAGGAGGCCGACGTGCCCACCGCGGACGAGCTGGCCGGCCGGCTCGTCGACGCGCTGCTGGCCGAGCTTCCCGAGGACCTGACGGCGGCGCGGGACGGGCGGGCGGTCGCGATCCTCAATGGACTCGGCGCGGTCAAGTACGAGGAGCTTTTTGTGCTGTACGGCGCGGTCGCCGAGCGCCTCGACGCGGCCGGCGTCCACATCGTCGAGCCGGAGGTCGGCGAGCTCGTCACCAGCCTCGACATGGCCGGCGTCTCGCTCACCCTGTGCTGGCTCGACGACGAGCTGGAGCCACTGTGGAGGGCCGCGGCCGACACGCCCGCCTACCGCAAAGGCACCGTCGCCACGGGCACTGTGCCCGCCGGCGGTGAGGCACCCGTGCGTACCAGGGAAATAGAGAGCGCCCCCGAGGCCGGCCGGCGGGGCGCCGCGGCGGTGCGGGACGCCCTCGCCGCCGCGGTCCGGGTCCTGGGCGAGCACGCCGACCACCTCGGCCGGCTCGACGCGGTGGCCGGCGACGGCGACCACGGCATCGGCATGCGGCGCGGCGCGGAGGCGGCCTTCGAGGCGGCCGGGCGGGTGGTGGCCGCGGGCGGCGGCACCGGCACCGCGCTGCGCCTCGCCGGCGACGCCTGGGCGGATCGGGCCGGCGGCACCTCCGGGGCGCTGTGGGGCGTGGGCCTGCGCGCGCTCGGCGAGGTGGTCGGCGACCGGGACGAGCCGGCGGCGGCCGCGCTCGCGCTCGCGGTCGCCGCCGCGACGGACGCCATCGTGGACGCCGGCGGCGCGAAGGTCGGCGACAAGACGATGGTCGACGTGCTGGTGCCGTTCCGGGACGCGTTCGAGGCCGCAGCGGCCGGCGGGGCGCGGACCGCGCTCGAAGCGGCCGTGCCGGTGGCGGAGCGGGCCGCCCGCGCGACCGCGGCCCTCCTGCCGCGGAAGGGCCGGGCGCGGCCGCACGGGGAGCGGAGCCGCGGCACCCCCGACCCGGGCGCGACGTCGCTGGCGCTGCTGCTGCGCGCGCTTCTGGACACAGTGGAGGCACAGGCATGAGAAGTCGCTGGCGGATCGTGGTCGGCTCGGACGACGCCGGATACGACTACAAGGAGGTCCTCAAGCGGGATCTCGAGTCGAGCGAGCTCGTCGAGTCCGTGGTGGACGTCGGGGTGGCCGCCGACGGGCGCACCGCCTACCCGCACATCGCGGTCGCCGCCGCCCAGCTGGTCGCGGACGGCAAGGCCGACCGGGCCCTGCTGGTCTGCGGCACCGGGCTGGGCGTCGCCATCGCGGCCAACAAGGTGCGGGGCGTGCGGGCGGTGACCGCGCACGACTCGTACTCGGTGGAGCGCGCCGTGCTCAGCAACAACGCCCAGGTGCTCGCGCTCGGTCAGCGCGTGGTCGGCCTGGAGCTGGCCCGCCGCCTGGCCCGCGAGTGGCTGACCCACCGCTTCGACGAAAGCTCGCCCTCGGCGGAGAAGGTGCGCGTGCTCGACGGCTACGACGCGGAGGCCCCATGCTGACGATCGGGGTCAGCCTCAAGCTCTACGTCGACATCCCGTCCACACTCGACTGGTGCGAGCGGGTGGTGGCGCTGGCCGCCGACCGTCCGGCCATCGTGGACGGTCGCGTACGGCTGTGGGTGGCGCCGAGCCTGCCCGCGATCCCGCTGGTGCTCGACCGGGTGCGCGGCTCGGCGCTCGCGGTCGGCGCACAGGACCTGTTCTGGGCCGAGCGGGGGCCGTACACGGGCGCGGTCAGCGGCGCCGACCTCGCCGCGCTCGGCTGCCGGTACGCGGTCGTGGGGCACGCCGAGCGCCGCCGCCTCTTCGGCGAGGACGACACGGTGGTGGCGGCCAAGACGGCGGCCGCGCTCCGCAGTGGACTGACGCCGGTGATCTGCGTCGGTGAGACGTCACCCGGGCCGGGGGCGGCCTGCGAGTGCCTGCGGCAGCTGGACGCGGCCGCTGCGGCGGCTCCCGCGATCGTCGCCTACGAGCCCGTCTGGGCGATCGGTGCCGCCGAGCCGGCCGGCCCGGACCACATCGCGGCCATCTGCCACGCGCTGCGCGGCGGCGGGCACCCCGTCATCTACGGCGGCAGCGCCGGACCCGGCCTGCTGACCAAGCTCGGCGGCGCGGTGGACGGCCTGTTCCTGGGCCGGTTCGCGCACGACCCGGCCGCGCTCGCCGACGTGCTCGACGAAGCGGAGGCGCTGAGCGGATGATCGGCCTCAGCACGTACGCCTTCTTCTGGCAGCACTCCCCCCGCGTCGCCGAGCCGCTGACCGTCGAGGAGATGCTCGACCGGACGGCCGCGCTCGGCGCCGAGGTGTTCCAGATCTGCGACCACCCGGACGTGGCCGGCTTCGACGACGCGCGGCTGGACGCGCTCGCGGCGCGGGCGCGGGACGCGGGCGTGGCGCTGGAGCTCGGCACGCGCGGCACGGCGGTCGCGCACCTCGACGCGTACCTGCGGCTGGCCACCCACCTCCACGCCCGCCTGGTGCGCACGATGGTGACGGGGCCCTCCGCGGAAGGCGAGCTGAAAGCGGTGCTGCCGCGCTATGCGGCGGCGGGCGTGACCATCGCGCTGGAGACCTACGAGCGGGTGCCCTCCGCGCAGCTCGTCGCGCTCGTCGAGCGGATCGACCATCCCCACCTGGGCATCTGCCTCGACCCGGCCAACTGCGTGGCCGCGCTGGAACACCCCGACGACGTCGTCGACGCGGCCGCGCCGCACGTGGTCAACCTGCACGTCAAAGACTTCGCCTTCACCCGGGACGAGGGCTGGGTCGGCTTCCGCCTGGCCGGCGCCCCGCTCGGCGAGGGCGCGCTCGACCTCGACCGGCTCTTCGCACGGGTGCGGCCGGCTGAGCGAGGGATCAGTCAGGTGATCGAGCACTGGCTGCCGTGGCAAGGCGACGAGGACGGCACGGTGGCGCTGGAGCGCCGCTGGACCGCGCACAACCTCGCGTACCTGAGGAGGAGAGCATGAAGATCGCGGTGATCGGCGCGGGCGGCAAGATGGGCATGCGCGTCTCGGACAACCTGGCGCGCACCGACCACGACGTGCGCTACGTGGAGAACGCCCCCGCCGGCCGCGAACGGGTCGCCGCCGCCGGCCGGCCCCTGTCCGAGACCGGGACGGCGGCGCCCGACGCGGACGTGGTCGTCCTGGCGGTACCCGATGTGGCCCTCGCGGCGGTGTCGGCCGCGGTGGTCCCGCTGCTGCGGGCGGGCGCGACGGTGCTGACGCTCGACCCCGCGGCGGCCTACGCGGGCGTCCTGCACCGCCGCGACGACGTCCACTACGCGGTCGCCCACCCGTGCCACCCCTCGGTCTTCCTGGAACGGACGGCGCCCGAGGAGTACGCGGACAGCTTCGGTGGCGTGGCCGCCCCGCAGGACGTGGTGGCCGCGTTCGAGGGCCCGGAGGCGGAACGCGCCGTGGCCGAGGAGGTCATCCGCGTCATGTACGGCCCGGTGCTCGACCTCCACTGGGTCACCGTCAAGCAGCTCGCCGTGCTGGAGCCGACGCTGGTGGAGACGGTGGCGTGCATGGTCGGCGACCTGCTCCGCGAGGCGCTCCACGAGACCGTCCACACGGTCGGGGTGCCCGAGGGCGCCGCCCGCGCGATGCTGCACGGGCACATCCAGGTCGCGCTGAGTAATACGCTGCGCGGTGCCAACCCGTTCTCCGACGGGTGCCGCATCGCCATGGACTACGGGCGCGAGACCATCGTGCGGCCCGACTGGAAGAAGATATTCGACGATGCCGAGCTCGACCGGGTGATCGCCCGGATGCTCCGATTGGAGACCGCGCCCACGCCGTAGGACGCGATCACGTTTACTAGCAGCATGGGGTTCGAGGTGCCGAGAGTTGGGATCCGGGAGGTCGCCGCGGCGGCCGGCGTTTCCATGGGCACGGTGTCGCACTTCCTCAACCACCCCGACCGGGTGTCGGCGGAGAAGGCGAAGCGCATCCAGGAGGCCATCGACCGGCTCGGCTTCGTCCGCAACAACGCCGGCCGCCAGCTGCGGCTCGGCCACAGCACCACGATCGCGTACATCGTGCCGGACGTGAGCAACCCGTTCTTCGCCACCATCGCCGAGGGCGTCGAGCGGCGGGCCGCCCAGGCCGGGCTGTCGGTGTTCGTCGCCAACTCGGGCGGCGACCCGGCCCGCGAAGACTCCTACCTCGACCTCTTCGAGGAGCACGGCGTGCGCGGCATGCTCGTCGCGTCACCGCGCGCCATCGAAGACCGCCTGGCGGCCATCCGCGGGCGCGGCACCCCCTCGGTGCTGGTCGGCCAGCGGGCCAGCGCACCGGCCCAGCCGTCGGTCTCCATCGACGACGTCTCCGGCGGCTACACGGCGGTCCGCCACCTCGTCGACATCGGCTGCCAGCACATCGCCTTCGTCGGCGGCCCGCTCTCCATCCGCCAGGTCGCCGACCGCCTCCAGGGCGCGAGCGACGCGATCCGCGAGTCCGGCTCCGCCACCCTGGAGATCATCGCGAGCGAGCCCCGCGTCATCGCCACCGGCCACAAGGTCGCCGCCGAGCTGATCGGCCGCACCCAGGGCCGCCGCCCCGACGGCATCTTCGCGGTCAACGACCTGCTCGGCATCGGCCTCGTGCAAACCCTCGCCACCGGCGGCGTCGACGTGCCGGAGGAGGTCGCGGTGGTCGGCTACGACGACATCGAGTACGCGGAAAACTCGTTCGTGCCGCTCTCCTCGGTGCGCCCGCCCCACGAAGACTTCGGCGTGGCCGCGATAGACCTGCTGCTCGCGGTGCTCGGCGAGACCCCACCGCCCGAGGAAAACCACCTGGTCTTCACCCCCGACCTGGTAGTCCGCCGCAGCTCGTCCCGCGCCTAGCCCCCCGGGCGGCGCCTAGTGGCGGACGTCGCGGCCCCGAAACTGGGCTACCGCGATGTCCGTCGCGGTCCAGACCGCTGCTCCCGCGGCCTCACCCGTCCGCCGCTGGTCGCGATCACCCTGCGCGCAACCGGCCGGGAGGAAAGGGGGCGTGGTGACGGAGCTCGCGCCAGGCGGTGGCCGACGTTTGTCCACAATGTCTGTTCCCGGATCGGCGATCCGGGAAGGCAACGGGGTTGTCGTCGCCGCGGGTAACCGCCACGAGGGTGCGAGCGGGCGCGAGGTTCGAGATTTAGGAGAGAGTTAGGGCGCTATTTCAACCCTAAGTCTCCTAGATCTCGAAGTCTGGCCCGTTTGGCTGGTTACGCTGCGTCAGGGTGGCGCGGGTGGGGGCCGCGCCGACCCGCTCGGGGCTTGCACCGCGGAGCTGGCAGTGGACGGCCGGGGGGTTCGGCGAGCGCTGCGAGCCGCCGGCCGGGAACGGTGCCCGCGGGAGCATACGGTCCGCAGCTGACGCGGACGTGGGCAAATCTGCCTTGAAACAACGCACGACGAACGGCGACCCTGACCCCGAAAGGTCTCTAGTAGCGGACGTCGCTTTGTAGGAGAGGTGGGTACACGGTGGACGGTTCGCCGTCCACTGTGGTGCCGGCGAACTGGAGCATGGCGCGCAGCGGGCCGTTCAGCGGTGCCGGGTAGTCGAGGTCCGGAGTGGACACCCCGTCGAGGCGAGCCAGGTGTGCCGGGGTGAGGGTCGTGTCGAGGGCGGCCAGGTTGGCCTCCAGGTGCTCGACGCGCCGGGCGCCGACGATCGGGACCACCGTGCCTTCGCGGGCGTGTAGCCAGGCCAGTGCGACCGCGGCCGAGGTGGTCCCCAGGTCGTCGGCGACCGCGGCGACGGTGTCGATGACCTTGTACTCGTCGTCGGTGGGGCCGCCGACGTAGGCCGTACGGGCGGAGTCGGTCACCTGGGCGCCACGGCGGTACTTGCCGGAGAGGAAGCCGTTCTTCAGCGGGCTCCACGGGACCAGCGCCATGCCCTGGTCGCGGGCCAGCGGGGCGATCTCGCCCTCGACGGTGCGGGCCAGCAGCGAGTACTCGACCTGGAGCGCGACCAGCGGGGTCCAACCTTTCAGCTGTGCCATGGTCTGGGCCCGCGCGACGACCCAGGCGGGCGTGTTGGAGAAGCCGAGGTAGCGCACCTTTCCGGCCCGCACCAGGTCGTCGAGGGTGCGCATGGTCTCCTCGACGGGCGTGTTGCGGTCCCAGTTGTGCAGCCAGTAGAGGTCGAGGTAGTCGGTGCGCATGCGGCGCAGGGTCTCGTGGAGCTGGGCGATGATGGCGCCGCGGCCGGCGCCGCCGCCGTTGGGGTCGCCGGGATGCATGTTGCCGAAGAACTTGGACGCCAGCACCACGTGTTCGCGGCGGCCGGGGTGTGCGGCGAAGAAGTCGCCGAGGATCTTCTCGGAGTGGCCGTTGGTGTAGAAGTTGGCGGTGTCGACGAAGTTGCCGCCGCGGTCGAGGTAGCTGGCGAGGATCTTCTCCGACTCCTCGACGCCGCACCCGGCGCCACCGGGGTCCTCGCCGAAGGTCATGGCGCCGAGCGCGAACGGGCTGACCCGCAGCCCCGAGCGGCCGAGGGTGACGTAGCGGTCGAGCGGCATGGCGTGTTCTCCTCGCGTTTCGGATCGGTACTCCCATCGAAACGCCGGGGACGACGCCGGCGTAGACCGATCCGCGCGAGGTCTTGCACGATCCTCCCGAACGCGGGACTAGGCCGGCGGGTTCAGAAGCGGCCTCCGCCGGTGCGGCGGGCGCGGCTGCCGCTGCCGCCGAAGCCGCCGCCGCGAAACCCACCGCCACCCCAGCCGCGTGAACGGCCACCGCCGCCACCGCCGGACAGGATGCCGCCGAGCAGTACGCCCAACAGGACGTCCGTGCCGCCGCCACCGCCACCGAAGCCGGGTGGCGACCACTGGTCCACGTTGGACTGTGCGGAGCGGCCGGCCTCGGCGGCGAGCTGGCTGGCCCGCTGGGCCTCGGGCAGCGCGGCGGCCGGGTCGGACGCGGCCAGCGCCTCGGCGCGGGCGAGGTGTTGTTGCGCCTGGGCCAGCCAGGCGCGCGGCTGGCTGGCGACCGCGCCCCGGCGGGTGGCGATGAAGTCACCGGCGGCGGCCACCTCGGCGCGGGCGGCGAGCAGCGCGTGGTCGAGCATCGCCCGGGCCCGCGCGGCCCGCTCGCCGGCGTCGCGGATCTCGGCGAGCGCGCGGTCGAGCGCGGCGTCGGCTGCTTCCAGCCGGGCGGTCACGGAGAGCGGGTCGATCGTGGGTGCGGCGACCGCCGCTCGCGCCGCCGCGAGGGCCTGCTCGGCGACGGCGACCGCGGCCGCCAGGCCCGCCGTCTCCGGCCGTGACGCGGTGACCTCGGCCGGCAGGCCCGCCGTCTCCGGCCGTGACGCGGTGACCTCGGCCGCCGAACCCGCCGTTGCCTGCCGCGCCGCCCGGGCGGCGGCGAGGTCGGCCTCGACCTCGGCCAGGAGGGCGTCGATGCCGGCTCGCGCGGCGTCGAGGTCGGTGCGGCCGCGTTCGACGGCGTCGAGCAGCGTGCCGGCCTGGTCGAGCGCCTCCTCGGCCGCGCGCACGGCGAGCGCGGCGCGCGGGCGGTCGCCGGCCGCGACGGCCTCGGTGGCCTGCGCGGTCACGGACGCGGCGAACTCCAGCCGCTGCCGCGCCTGGTCGACGTTGCCGGCGATCGCGGTCGCCGCCGGGCCGACATAGCCGGCGCGTACCGCGTCGAGCGCGGCGGACGCCGCCGGGATGCGCGCCTCGAGCGCCGTACGCCGCTCGGTCGCCTCGGCCGCTTCGGCCTCGACCCGGGCCTCCAGGTCACGCAGCGCGTCGAACGCCTCGGACTCCGCGTCCAGCCGGCCGTCCGCCGCAGTGCACCGCCGGATGATCTCCTCGAGCGTGCTTCGCCGGGTCGCCTCGTCCGGGCCGGGCGTCTCGTCGAGCGTCAGCCGCAGCCGGAACGCCTCGGCGACGTCCTGCCGCGCGCTCTCCAGGGCCGCGGTGTACGACGCGGTCGCCTCCGCGCCGTAGCGGCCGGTGGCCAGGGCCAGCTCCTGCTCGCTGGTGCGCAGGTCGTTGTCGAGCTCGACGAGCAGGTCGTTGGCCCTGGTGGTCAGCTCGGCCGTACTCGGCCCGGCCGGTGCCGGCGGGCGTGGCCGGCGGCGCCGCAGCAGCCACAGGACCAGCAGGACACCGGCCACGACGGCGAGCAGGCAGAGCGCGCCGGCGATCCACGTGCCGGCGCCGCCACCGCCGCCGGGGTCGGCCTCGCCCGGCCGGATCCGCGGGCTGGGCACCGCCTGGCCGGCGAGCACGGCCCGGTAGCCGTCGGCGGCCCCGACCGCCGCGCCGGCCCAGTCGTTGGCCGACAGCGCCGGCTCGATCGCCACCGCGGCGACGACGTCGAGCTGGGTGTCGGTCAGCGGGAACTCGGTGTCGAACGCGTACGCGTACGAGCGGTCGCGGGTGGCCACGGCGAGCACCGCGTCGCGCCGGCCGAAGTCGCTGCGGGTGGCGGTCTCGTCGGCCCACTGCTGGGCGGGCGTGCCGTCGAACGAGCGTACGTACACGACGAAGAGCCGCAGCCCGCCGTCGGCCCGCAGCCGGTCGAGCGCGGCCTCCACTTCGGCGCGGCGCCCGTCCAGGGCGCCCACCTCGTCGGTGACCTGGCCGTCCAGGCGCATCGGCCGGTCCGCCCGGGCCGGGGCGGCGAGCGCGAACCCGCCGGTAAGGATGGCCAGGGCCACCGCGACGGCCACGCGGGCCGGGCGCAACATCGACGACACCGGGACAGGCTAGCCCCCGGGCCACGCGTTACGCCCCGCGGTCAGTAACCACCGCCTCCGCCCCCGCCCCCACCGCCGCCCGCGGACAGCGCGACGATGACAATCACTACCACGACCGCCACGATGGCGATCCCCAACCAGAGCTTCGCCCTACCGGACACGCGTCACCTCCCAAACGAGGCGCGATACCCGCCTGCCGGCATAACACACGGGCGGCGTGATCGCCGGGCGGCCCGTCACAGGGCGGCGACGTTGATCTCCGCGACGGTCGTCCAGGCCTGGCCGTCGACCGCGGACAGGGCACGCAGCCGCACATACCGGGCGGGTTTCGCCCGGAAGCAGGCGGCCCGCTCGGCGTTGCCGTTGGGCCAGGTGCCGGCCGCGGCGCGCGGGATCCAGGCGGTGCCGTCCATCGACGTGTACACCTCGTAGCGGGCGATCCGCCCGCGGTTGACGTCCTGCCTGGGCAGCACGTACACGCAGCTGACCGTCCGCGTCGCGCCGAGGTCGAGGTCGATGTTGTGCGGGTGCGGCCGGGTGGCCCCGCTGAACCGCGTGTGCCAGAACGTCGCCTTGTCACCGTCGAGCACGTTTACCGCGCGCCCGTCCGTGCCGGCCGTCTCCTGGCTGTCGAACCCGCGCACGGTGATGGTCGACCGCGGCAGCCGCGCGACCACTCCAACGCCGAGCTCCGCCACCGTGGTCCAGGCGCGGCCCTTGACCTCACCGAGCGCGCGCAACCGCAGGTATCGCGCCGGCTTGGGCGCGAACGCCGCGGCCTGCTCGGCGGCGGAGTTGCCGAACCGTCCACTCGCGACAGGTGTACCCCAGTTGACGCCGTCGGTCGAGGCGTACACCTCGTACGCGGCGATGCGACCGTAGTCGGCGTTCTGCCGCGGCAGGTAGCGGAGGGCGGTCACCGGGTACGTCGCGCCGAGGTCGATGTCGACGTGGTGCGGGTGCGGCGGCGCGGCGCCCTTCCAGCGGGTGTGCCAGTACGTCGCCTTGTTGCCGTCGATCGCGTTGGTGGCGCGACCGTTCTCGCCGACGGTCTCCTGGCTGTCGAACCCGCGCACGCGCAGGTCGGCCCGCGGCACCCTGGTGACCGAGGTGAACGTCGCCGTGTAGGTCGTGGCCGTCTGCGGCGCCTGGACGACGTGGTTTTGCGCGCCGCCGTCGCTCCAGGTGAGGAACGTGTACGAGGCGCCGCCGACCACCTGCGGCGTGACCGCGCTGACCGAGTTGCCCGAGCCCTGGATGACGGTGCGGGTGAACGGCGTCACCTGCGCCGTCGAACCCACCACCACTTGGAGGCCGGGCGGGCTGCTCGTGAACGTCAGGGGCACCGTCCGCGGGTTGAGCCGCATGCGGGTGGTGTGTTCCAGCCCGGACGAGTCGGTCGCGCTGAGCACCAGCTCGAGGTGCGACGGGTACTCGTGGTCCGGCGCCGAGAACGACGCGCTCGCCACGCCGTTCCACTCCTGGTAGGTGTGGACGTGGCAGCTGTCGGCCGCGTAGCAGTGGTGCTGGAGCAGGCGCCAGCGCAGCGCCGAGTCGGGCAGCCGGCCCTGCTGCGGGTCGGTCGCGTGCCCGGTGAACGTGACGAGGTCCCCGACCCGCCAGGTAAGCGCGGCGGTCGGGCTGTCGATGACGGCGACCGGCGCGCCGTTGCCGGACTGGATCGTGACGACGCCCGTGCCGCTCGCGCCGAGCGTGTCGTAGACGGTCAGCCGTGCCGTGTACGGGCCGCCGGCCGGGTAGGTGAAGGTCGCCCGCGCGGTGGTGGCGTCGACGGTGCCGTCGTCGGTGAAGTCCCACTCGTACCGCAGCCGCCCCTGGTCCGCCGGGTCCACATCGGACGACGTGGAGCCGTCGAACGTGACCGCGAGCGGTGCCGGACCGGACGTCGGTGTCGCGACCGGGGTGGCTATGGGCGGCTGGTTGCCGGCGAAGTGGCGGATCCGGCGGACCGTGCCGCCCATGATGTCCACGTAGTACAGCTCGCCGCCGGGACCGACGGCGAGGTCGACCGGTGTCGACACCCCGGAGGCGAACGTGAGCCGGCTGGCCGGGTCGGGCAGGCCGCCCGAGGAGGCCGTCGGGAGCATCGCCCAGATGCAGTTGCGGGTGTAGTCGGCGAAGAAGAGCGCGCCGCGGTACTGCGCCGGGTACGGCCCGTCGTTGGGGTAGAACTGGACCCCGGAGAGGGCCGAGCCGCCGCTGGGACAGGCGTCGTCGGGCACCACCGTGCCCGCGTGGCCGTACGCGTAGTAGGGCGCGGCCGCGCCACCGGCCGTGTAGAGGCTCTCGCAGAGCGGGAGGTTCGCCGCGTCGTACCCGGACTGGCGGCCGGCGCCCTCGAAGCAGGGCCAGCCGAAGTTGGTCACGCCGGCGAGCGGGTCGGCGATCCGGTTGAGCTCGTCCCAGTCGTTCCAGCCGACGTCGCCGACCCACACCTCGTTGGTGCCGGGGCGCATCGTGAACCGGTACGGGTTGCGCATGCCGTGCGCCACGATCCGGCGCGCGTTGGCGTCGCCGCTCGCGGCGAGCGGGTTGCCCGGCGCGGCCAGCCCGGTCTCCGGATCGACGCGCAGGATCGCGCCGCTGAACCCGGCCGGGTCGCCGGTGCTACGCACGTCCTGTGCGCGCAGCGCGCCGCCCTCGTTGGCCGGGTCGCCGCACGGGTTGGTCGGCGTGCCCAGATGCCCGTAGTCGACGTAGTTGTAGCTGGACCCTTCGCCGCCCGAGACGTAGAGCATGCCGTCCGCGCCGAAGTCGAGGTCGCCGACCGAGTGGCTGGGAAACTGCTGGCACCAGCCGCTGACCAGGACCTGCTCGGCGCCGGTCATCACGTTGCCGGCCGCCTGGAGCCGGGAGACCCGCGCGCTGACCACGCACCGGCCGCTGTTGGCACCGCCGACGTCGCCGCAGTTGTCGTGCCACACCGGGGCGGTCTGGCCGGGCGGGGCGTCGTAGGCGTAGAGCACGTAGACCCACGGCTCGGTGGGGAAACCCGGGTGCAGCGCCAGGCCCAGCAGCCCGCGGTCGTTCTGGTTGTGGACGTTGGCGGAGAGGTCGGCGAACGTCGTGGGCGTCGGGTCGGCGAGGCCGTCGTAGACCAGGATCCGGCCGCGCTTTTCAGCCACGAAGACCCGCCCGTCGGGCGCGAACTCCATATTCATCGGCAGGTTGAGTCCGGAGTAGACGGTCTGCTCCTGGAACCCGGACGGCAGCACCACGGCGGCGGCGACCACGTCGGAGGCGCGCTCGACGATCGCGAACGCGCCGGCCGCGAGCACGGCGGCGAGGAGCCCGGACAGGACCCGGCGGTGCGGCGACATGCCCCTCCCCTACGCGTATGGACCGGGAGAATACCCATCGATGCCCGCGCCTCGGCTCGCCTGTTCGCACGATGTCGGCAGACGCCCGTACCAACCTCGTTCGACCTTGTTCGCGGTTGTTCGACCAGGTAGCCAACACATCGGTGGATCGACGCATACTGTCCCGATGCGGGCTACTCGACTTTTCCGGCGGGTCACCGCCACCACCATGATCGCGTCCATGGCCGCGCTCACGGTCGGCGCCGCCCCGGCCGGCGCCGGCGGGCGACCCGTCCCCTGGCCGCAGAAGCGGTTTCTGCACATCGCGCACCAGGGCGGCGAGAGCGAGGCGCCGTCGAACACGATGTACGCGTTCAAGCGGGCGGTGCGCGTCGGCGCCGACGTACTGGAGCTGGACGTCCACTCGACGGCCGACGACGTGCTGGTCGCCAGCCACGACGCGGCCGTCGACCGCACCACGGACGGCAGCGGCCTGATCCGCGAGAAGACATACCGCGAACTACGCAAACTGGACGCGGCGTACCACTTCGTGCCGGGCCGGAACGCGGTGCCGGGCCTGCCACCGGAGTCGTACCCGCTGCGCGGGGTCCGGACCCACGACAAGCGACCGCCGCGCGGCTACCACGCCGGCGACTTCGCGATCCCGACGCTGCGCGAGATCCTCCGCACCTTCCGGCACGTGCCGCTCAGCATCGAGATCAAGGGCACCAGCGACGCCGACACCGAGTCGTTCCTGCACAACGCGCGGCTGCTCGCCGACCTCCTCGCCAGGACCGGCCGCACCCGCGGCGTCATCGTGACCTCGTTCAACGACGCCGCGGTGGCCGAGTTCCACCGGCTCGCGCCGGCGGTCGCGCTGGCGCCGGGGCTCCAGGGGCTGACCAACTACTTCTTCGCCGGGGTACGGCCGATCGAGGGCACGGTCGCCCTCCAGGTGCCGGTCACCTACCAGGGCGTCCCGATCGCCACGCCGGCCTTCATCGCCCGCGCCCACGCCGACGGGTACGCGGTGCACGTGTGGTTCAGCGGCACCGCGCCCGAGGACGAGCCCACGTACAACGCGCTGATCGACGCCTGCGCGGACGGCCTGATGTCGTCGTGGCCGACGCGGATGGAGCGCCTGCTGGACGAGCGCGGCATCGCCCGCCCCGGCACCCCGGGCACCGACCCCTGCGCGGGCTGACCCCGCCGGCCTTGCCCGCCGTCAGCTGACCTGGCGACGGGCCCGGCCGTGGGCGTCGTGCGGCAGGTCGGCGTAGTGCCACTGGTGGTCGCGGGCGTGCTTGCAGGCGGTCTCCAGGTCACCGTCCGCTATGGACCTGAGCAGCTCGGCGTGGTCGCGGGCGATGTCCTTCAGCTTTACCTCGGCGGCCACCATCGTCACCGAGGTGCGGGCCTCGATCTGGAGCGCCTCCCAGGAGAGCTTGAGCAGCTCGTTGCGGGCCGCGTCGACGATGTGCCGGTGAAACGCGACGCTGGCCCGGGCGGCGGCCGCCGCGTCGTCGGCACGCGCCGCCGCGCGCATGGCCTTCACCTCGGCCCGCAGGGCTTCCAGGGGCACGGTGCCGGCCAGCATCGCCAGCCGGGTGGCGGTCTCCTCCAGGGCGGCGCGGACGACGTAGCTCTCCCGGAGCGTCTGCTGCACGAAGTGGCGGACGAACGTGCCGCGCCGCGGCCGGGTCTCCACCATGCGCATGGCTTCCAGGTCGCGCAGCGCCTCGCGGACCGGGGCCTGGCTCGTGCCGTACATCGCGGCCAGCTTGGTCTCGACGAGCCGCTCGCCGGGCTGGATCTCGCCCGAAACGATGCGGACCACGAGTGACTCGCGGATCTGCTGTGCCAGCGTCATCCGCGTGACAAGCGGGGTGACGGCGGGCTCGTCGGGCGTCATGGCGCCATCGTAACCACGTGCTGACCTTGACGTGGCGAGGCGCGCGGTCTTAACGTCGCTGTAACCGATTATCGATAGTCGGTGAAGGAGGACGGTCGATGATCTCGGCAGTGCGTACTCCGGACTCCGTCGCGGCCGCCGTGGGCCACGCCGCCGCCGGCGGCTGGCTGATGGCCGGCGGCACGGTCGTGATGCCCCAGGTCAACAACGGCGCGGTCGGCTTCCCCGAGCTGGTCAGCCTGCGCCGCGCCGGCATCGGCGGGATCGAGCTCGACGGCCCGATCGCCCGCGTCGGCGCGACCACCACGCTCGCCGAGGTCGAGGAAAGCCAAGAGCTGTCGTTCCTGCGCGGCGCGGTGCGCACGGTCGCCTCGCCGACGGTCCGCAACCTGGCCACGGTCGGTGGAAACCTCTTCGTGGCGCAGCCCTACGGCGACCTCGCCGTGTGCCTGCTCGCGCTGGACGCCAGCGCCGACATCACCGGCCCGGGTGGGCACCGGGAGGTGCCGGTCGGCGCGGTGCTCGCCGGCGGGGTCGCGTCCGGCGAGGTGGTGACGGCCGTGCGGCTGGCCGTGCCCGCGCCGGGCACGTGGTTCTACCACAAGGCGATGCGCCGCAAGCTCAACTCGGCCGCCATCGTCGCGGTCGCCGCGGTGGTGGAGACGGCAGCCGGGGTCGTGACGTCCGCGCGGATCGCGCTCGGCGGCGTGGCTCCCACGCCGGTCCGCGCGGTCTCCGCCGAGACCGTCCTCATCGGACGTCCACTGGAGAGCGGCGTGCTGGAGGAGGCCGGGCGGGCGGCCCGCGCCGACATCGCCCCGTTCGACGACGCGTACGCCAGCGCCTGGTACCGCTCGCGCGTCCTCCCCGTTCATCTCCGCAGAGCGTTCCTCGGTTAGAGAGGTCGACGGCATGGCGTCATCGGTGGTCAATCTCCGCGTCAACGAACGGTCGCGGGAGTTCCTCGCGTCACCGGGTACCTCGCTGCTGTCCAGCCTCCGCGACACGCTGGGCCTGACGGCCGCCAAGCGCGGCTGCGCACAGGGCGGCTGCGGCACCTGCACCGTGCTGCTCGACGGCCGGCCGGTGATGGCCTGCCTCGTCGCGGTGGAGACCGTCGACGGCGCCTCGGTGCACACGCTCGAAGGCGTGGCCCGCGACGGCGAGCTCGACGAGGTGCAGAGCGCCTTCCTGGAGGGGTTCGCCACCCAGTGCGGCTTCTGCACCCCAGGTATGATCATGGCGGCCGAGGCGCTGCTCGACCGCAACCCCGACCCGACGCGTGCCGACGTGGTGGAGGCGATCAGCGGCAACGTGTGCCGCTGCACGGGATACGGCCCGATCGTCGACGCGATCCTCGACGCGGCGGCGCGGCGGCGGTCATGAAGACCAATCCCATCGACCGCGCGTACTTCCCGGACGAGCCGGCCGGAGACTTCACGGTGATCGGCTCGGTGGTGCAGCGGTCGGACGCGCTCGGCCACGTCACCGGCCGCACCGCGTTCTTCGAGGACCTCACGCCGCCGGACCTGCTGCACCTGAAGACGCACCGCTCGGCGCGGCACCACGCCCGGCTGACCACAGTGGACGTGTCCGCGGCGCTCGCGGTGCCGGGCGTGGTACGGGTGCTGACCCACGCCGACATCCCCAACAACGTCTTCACCCCGCTCAAGCTGATCGGCGTACAGCCTGACGACGAGCCGGTGCTGGCGGAGGGGAAGGTGCGCTACCTCGGCGAGCCGATCTGCGCGGTCGTCGCCGAGACCGAGGCCGCCGCGCACGAGGGCGCCGCCCGGGTGCGGGTCGAGTACGAGGACCTGCCGGCCGTCTTCGACGTGGAGGAGGCACTCGCCGAAGGCGCGCCGATCGTCAACGAGTACCACGGCAACAACTACTTCACGTACGAGGGGCACCACTGCCGGCGGATCCGGTTCGGCGACGTCGAGGAGGCGTTCGCGGCGGCCGACCACGTCTTCGAGTGGCGCTACCAGTCGGCGCCGATCGAGCACGCGCCCACCGAGACCACGGGCTGCGTCGTGGTGCCGCAGCCCGACGGCCGGCTGCGCATCCACTCCGACACGCAGGCCTGCTTCTTCACGCTCGACAACACCGCGCTGATCCTCGGCACCCCGTTCAACAAGCTGCGCATCGTCGGCGGCACGGTCGGCGGCGGCTTCGGCGGCAAGGTGGACATCGCGGTCGAGCCGGTCGCCTGCGTCGCCGCGATGCTGACCGGGCGGCCGGTCAAGTACGTGTACAGCCGGTACGAGGAGATGCAGGTCTCCTCGCCCCGGGCGGCCGAGCGCATCTACATCAAGGACGCGGTGCTGGCCGACGGCCGCATCACCGGCCGGAAGGTCACGCTGTACGTCGACGCCGGCGCCTACTCCCGGCACAGCCCGTACGGCACCACGAAGGCGGCGGCACACATGCCGGGGCCGTACAGCATCCCGAACGTGTGGGTCGACTGCCACTGCGTCTACACCAACCGCACCCCGTCCAGCGCGATGCGCGGCTTCGGCGTCACGATCGGCGACTTCGCGCTGGAGTCGCAGATGGACCGCATCGCCCGCGCGCTCTCGATGGACCCGTTGCGGCTGCGGCTCATCAACGCCTACCGCGACGGCGACATGAAGGCACACCGCAAGGTCGCCGAGGGCACCGCGCTGGTCGAGGTCATCCAGAAGGCCGCGGAGATGGTGGGGCACGAGCTTCCCGACGAGTACCGCCGGATGTCCTCTCTGGACCGGAAGGGGCGTTGACGCATGGCCAGGCTGCGCGGGCGCGGATACGCCTCGGTCAACTACCCCACCGGCATGAACCTCGGCGGCGACCCGTCGCAGGCGCTCGTCCACGCCACCACCACGGGCACGTTCGTGGTGTCACTGTCCTCCGTGGACCTCGGGCAGGGCCTGAAGACGGTGGTCGCGCAGTGTGCCGCGGAGACGCTCGGCCTGCCGATCGAAAACGTCCTCGTCGACACCGCGGACACCGACACCGGGCCGCACTGCATGGGCACGTTCGCCAGCCGCGGCACCCACCGGGTCGGCAACGCGGTCATCATGGCCGCCGCCGAGGCACGTGAGGTGATGCTGGCGGTCGCCGCGGAGGAGCTGGAGGTCGACGCCGGCGACCTGGAGACCGACGGCACCGGCTACATCCAGGTCCGGGGCGCCGAGGAGAAGCGGATCCACATCACCGACCTGGCGCTGGCCGCGCACTTCACCCACGGGCGCACCATCTCGGGCCGGGGCATCTTCCTCAAGGAGAAGAACGACCCGGTGCCGGAGACCGGCGAGATGGACCCCGACTCGTGCCAGGCACACGCCTGCACGGTGGCGGTGGTCGAAGTCGACGACGAGACAGGTGTCGTCGAGGTGCTGGAGATGCACAACGTCTACGAGATCGGGCGGGCGCTCAACCCTGCGCTGGTGGCCCAGCAGGTCGAGGGCGGCGCGTGGATGGGCATGTCGCACGCGCTCTTCGAGGCGACCGAGCCCTACTACCCCGCCCGCGACCACGGGCCCGGCGACTTCAACGAGTACCTGATGCCCGGTGCGGCGGACATCCCCGCGTACCACAACGCGATCCTCGAACGGCCGGCGAGCAATGGGCCGTTCGGCGCCAAGGGGATCGGCGAGATGACCGCGAACGCGCCGATCCCGGCGATCGCCAACGCCATCTTCGACGCCTGCGGCGTGCGGCTGGACACCATGCCCTTCACGCCGGAACGGGTACTGCGCGGGCTCGACGAGCTGCGCGGCGGAAACTACTAACAGGAGGATTCGCAATGCTCAAGGTCGTCTCGCTACTCAAGCGCGCGGATGGCTTGTCCAAAGAGGAGTTCGCGAAGTGGGTCGTCGAGGATCACCTTGAGTTCGCGAAGAAGCTGCCCGGCCTGCGCCGCTACACGGTGAACGTGGCGGTGCCCGAGGACGCCCCCTACGACGCGGTCAACGAGCTGTACTTCGACGACGAGGAGGCGCGGGTGGCCGCGTTCGCCTCGGAGCACGGCAAGGCCGCGGCGGCCGACGCGGGCGCGCACACGTCCAGCCGGGTACACGTGCTGACGACGCCGCACGAGCTGTTCTGATGGTCCTCGGCGAAGAGCGGCTCGCGGCGGCGCTGGCGCGGGAGGGCTACTTCGCCGACGAGGGCCTCCGCACGGCCATACACCTGGCTCTGCTCCTCGGGCGGCCGCTGCTGCTCGAGGGCGAGCCGGGCGTGGGCAAGACCGAGGTCGCCGCGGTGCTGTCCCGCGTGCTCGGCCGCGAGCTGATCCGCCTACAGTGCTTCGAGGGGCTCGACTCCGGTCAGGCCCTCTACGAGTGGGACTATCCCAAGCAGCTGCTGCGGGTGCGCACCGCCGAGTCGCGCGGGCAGGAGATCGGCGACCTGTACGCCGAGGAGTTCCTGCTCCAGCGCCCGCTGCTGCGCGCGGTACGCTCCGCGCGCGGCGCGGTGCTGCTCGTCGACGAGATCGACCGGGCCGACAGCGAGTTCGAGGCGTTTCTGCTGGAGTTCCTGAGCGACTTCCAGATCACGATCCCGGAGCTGGCCACGCTGCGCGCCACGCACGTCCCGGTCGTCGTGCTCACCTCCAACCGCACCCGCGAGCTGCATGACGCGCTGCGCCGCCGCTGCCTGTACCACTGGATCGACTTTCCGGACGCGGAGCGCGAGCGGGCGATCCTGCACGCGCACGTGCCGGGCCTGACCGAGGAGGCCGCGACCGCGCTCGTCGAGGCGGTGCGGCGGATCCGGGCGCTGCCGCTGCTGAAGCGGCCGGGCATCGCCGAGTCGGTCGACTGGGCACGCGGCGCCGCCGCCCTCGCCGGCGGCGCCGGTGGCTGGCCGCGCGCGCTGCGGCGGGCGCTGGGCCTGCTCATCAAGGACGAGGAGGACACCCGCGTCCTGGAACGCCACGCGGAGGAGGTGTTCGACCATCGGTGACGACCCTCGCCGGCTCGCGGCGGACCACCTGTGGGGCTTCCTCGACGCGCTGCGCCGCGCGGGCGTGGGCGCCGCACCGGCGAAGCAGGCGGACTTCCTGCGCGCGATCGCCGAGGCCACACCACGCGACGTCGAGGCCCTCTACTGGTACGCCCGGGTCACGCTGCTCACCGACATCACCGGCCTGGCCGCGTTCGACGCCGTCTTCGACGCCTGGTTCGTGCGGGGCGCCGCGGAGGCGGCGGTCGTCCCGCCACCGGACGATGTGGACGGTGCGGTCGTGGGGTCGTCGGGCGCCCTGTCCACCGCGGAGGCGCGGCCCGGCGGCGGGACGGAGGCGAGCGCGGTCTCCACCACCGGCGGCCGCACCTTCGGCCCTTCGGACGCCCGCCAGCGCGACATGATGCGCCTGCTGCGCGACGCCTGGCCGGCCAACCTCCCGGTGATCCCCTCGCGGCGCCGGCGGCCGGCCCGCACGGGACGCACGCTGGACATGCGGCGCGTCTGGCGGCAGGCCCGGCGCGACGGCGGCGAGCTCGCCCAGCTGCGCTGGACCACCCGGCCGCCGCGGACCCGCCGGCTGCTAATCCTGCTCGACGTGTCCGGCTCGCTCAAGCAGCACACACCCGACCTGCTGCGGCTCGCGTACACCGCGCCGGCACGCACCGAGGTCTTCACGTTCGGCACCCGCCTCACCCGCGTCACGAGCGCGCTCGCCCGCGCCGGCGTGGACCCGGCGCTGGCGGCCGTCTCCCGCGCGGTCACCGACGCCGACGGCGGCACCGCGATCGGCGAGGCGCTGGGCCGGTTTCTGGCCAACCCGCGCTTCCTCGCCCTCGCCCGCGGCGCCCTGGTCGTCGTCATCTCCGACGGCCTGGAACGCGGCGACCCGACCGCCATGGTCCGCGCCACCGGACGCCTCTCCCGCCTCGGACACCGGCTGGTGTGGTGGTCGCCGCTCGCCTGCTCCCCCACCTACCGCCCGGTGACCCGGGGCATGGCCGGCGTGCTGCGCCACCTCGACCACCTCGGCGGCGTACGCGACCTCGCGACCGGACTGTCCGAAGTGGAACGCATCCCCGCCGTCACCGCCGGTCCACGCCGCGCCGCCTATCTCTCCTGGGAGTCCCCGCATGACTGACCTCGTGGACGCGCACCACCACATCTGGCGGCGACGGGACCTGCCGTGGCTGAGCGGCGAGATGGTGCCGCGCATCTTCGGGCCGTACGAGCCGATCCGGCGCGACTACCTGGCGCCCGAGTACATCGCCGAGGCCACCGCGTGCGGCATCACGTCCTCCGTGTACATCCAGACGAACTGGCCCCTCGAACGGTCGGTGGACGAGATCCGGTGGCTCCGGGAGGTACACGCGGAAAGCGGATGGCCCATGGCCGTGGTCGGCTCCGCGGACCTGTTCGCCGAGGGTGCCGCCGATGTCATGCGCCGCCAGGCGGCCGTCACGCCACTCGTCCGCGGCGTGCGGCTCCAGCTGCACTGGCACGAACGCCCGGAGTTCCGCTTCGCGTCCGCGCCGGACCGGATGAACGACCCCACCTTCCGCCGCAACATCGCCGCCCTCGCCGACCTCGGCTGGCTCTTCGAGCTACAGGTCTTCGCCGGCCAGATGGACGACGCGGCCGCTTTCGTGGCGGCCTTCCCGGAGACCACCTTCGTCCTGGTACACGCCGGCATGCTGGACGGCCGCGCACCGTCCACCGTGGACGAGTGGATCCGCGGCCTGCGCCGGCTGGCCGAGCAGCCCAACGTGGTGGTCAAGCTGACCGGACAGGGCACCTTCGTACACCGGGTGGACCAGCCGCTGATCGACCTTGTGACGGCGACCTGCCTGGAGCTGTTCGGCTCCGCGCGGTGCATGTGGGGCAGCAACTTCCCGGTCGAGAAGATCTGGACCGAGCTGCCCCCGCTCGTCTCGGCCTGGAAGCGCGCCCTGCGACCGTACACATCGGACGCCCAGGAGGACGTCTTCAGCCGCACCGCACGGCGGGTCTACGGCCTGGGCACGGCCAGCTGATAGGTTGTCACAGGATGTGGCCGGTGAAGGGGACGACGGTGGGAGACGTGGCGCTGCGCCCGATTGTCGATGCCGACATGGACGCGCTCTTCGCGCAGATGCGCGACCCCGAGTCGGTCCACATGGCCGCGTTCACGGCGCGGGATCCGGCCGACCGCGCGGCGTTCGACGCCCACATGGCCCGGCTGCGCGCGTCCCCCGACGTGACCCAGCGGGCGATCACCAGCGACGGGCGGCTGGTCGGCAGCATCGGCAGCTGGGTCATGGAAGGCGACACCGAGGTCACGTACTGGATCGACCGCGCCTTCTGGGGTCAGGGCGTGGCCAGCCGGGCGCTGGCACTGTTCCTCGAGGGCATCGAGACGCGTCCGGTGTACGCCCGCGCGGCGAGCGACAACGCGGGGTCGCTCCGCGTCCTCCAGAAGGCCGGCTTCACCGTCATCGGCACCGAGACCGCCTACGCACCCGCCCGCCGCGCCGAAATCGAGGAAACCATCCTCCGCCTCGGGTAGCCAGCGCCCGATGGAGAGGCTTGGGGTTGGCCGGCCGACCGGCGGATCGCCGGCCCGCCTTCTCACTGGTTGGGGATGTGGCTCAGCATGTGGGCGGCGTGGTGATCGTTAGCCCGGAACCCGTGTGACACGCGGGCACGAACGCGGGTTTTGGGCTAACGATCATGAGCGTCGCGGTAGCTCAAATCTCCGTCCTAACAGGAATGGGCAGGCCGAGGCACCTCGACAGGAGGGCGGGATACTCTGCTGCGGTGTTTCGAACCGCGTGACCGGAGGAGTCGATGCTCGGATGACGGCAGGACGGCCGATGCCTACACAGGATGACGTGCTCGGATATTTCGACACGCTGTCGAACTGGGGACGGTGGGGGGACGACGACCAGCGCGGGACTCTCAACCACATCACCGACGGCGTCCGGGTGGCGGCGGCGCGGGCTGTGCGTCACGGCCGTAGTGTGTCGTGCGCTTGGGAGGTTGCCGTGCCGGCGGAGATGGAGCGGTCGACGACTTCGTGCCCGTGCGCCGCCGACATGCCGGGTGGCGAAAACATGCCGCCCGCTTTCCACGCCGACCGGCGCTGGGGCTTTTCGTCCGAGCGGCTCGGCATCATGTTCCACGGCAACACCATCACCCACCTCGACTCGCCGTGCCACATCTACTGGGACGGCACGATGTACAACGGGCGGCCGCACTCGTTGGTCGACGCCGCGACCGGATCGGGGTGGGCGGCGGTCACGGCGGCGGCGGATGGGATCGTCACGCGTGGTGTCCTGCTGGACATCGCGCGGGTCCGTGACGTGCCGTGGTTGGAGCCGGGTGAGGCCGTGTTCCCCGACGACCTGGAGGAGGCCGAGCGGCGCCAGGGTGTGCGGGTGCGGGCCGGCGACGCGGTGCTGCTGCGCACCGGCTACGGCCGCGCCCGGCACGAAAGCGGTCCGGCCGGCGGTGTCGTCCAGGCCGGCTGGCACGCGTCCTGCCTGCCGTGGCTACATGACCGGCAGGTGGCGCTGATCGGCGCCGACACCCCACAGGACGTTCAGCCGTCGGGGTACGACGACGTCTTGATGCCGGTGCACGCCGTGAGCCTGGTCGCGATGGGTTTGTGGCTGCTGGACAACTGCGACCTGGAGGTGTGCGCGGAGACGGCCGCCGAGTTGGGCCAGTGGGACTTCCACCTCGCGGTGGCGCCGGTCCGCTTCGCGGGTACGTCCGGCAGCCCGGTCAACCCGATCGCCACGTTCTGACCCGGGGGTGGGGTTGCGGCTTCACGCAGTGAAAGCGGACTGAAAGCGACGTGCGCCATCCTCGATGGAATGGATATCCCTCGCATCGCATCCGCGTGTCTCGCGGCGACGGCCGCGCTGGTGCTGCTCGGACCGGCCGTGGCGAACGCGGCCGGCGGCGCTACCGGGGCCGATCCGCCGCCGGGTGGCCTGCCGGGTCTGCCGGTCCCCGCGCTGGCCTGGACCGACTGCGGCGACGGCGTGTACCAGTGCACGCCCGCGGAGGTGCCGCTGGACTACCGCCAGCCGTCGGGGAAGAAGGTCACGCTCCAGCTGCGGCGGTGGCCGGCCGCCAACCCGGCGACGCGGATCGGCACGCTGTTCATCCACGCGGGTGGGCCGGGCAGTTCCGGGTGGGGCTGGGTGTCGTCGTTCGCGTCGTCGTCGCCGCAGGAGATCCGCGACCGGTTCGACATCGTGGGGTACGACCCGCGGGGTGTGCAGCGCAGCCAGGCGGTGAGCTGCCTGGACACCGCGTCCTACAAGGCGCAGTGGGCGCAGGTGTCCACGCGCGTGCTGCCGGGGTCGTTCGACACGGCCGTCAAGCTCGCGGCCGAGTGGGATGCCGCGTGCCAGAAGTACTCCGGTGACCTGCTGCCCTTCCTCGGGTCGGAAAACCAGGCGCGCGACCTCGACCTGCTGCGCGCGGCCGTCGGCGACCCGAAGTTGACGCTGCACGCCGAGTCGTATGCGACCTACGTCGGCACGGTTTACGCCAACCTCTTCCCGACCCGCGTCCGGGCGATGAACCTGGACGCCGGCTACGACCCGTACAAGTACCGCGACGACCCCTACGCCTACGACTACGGGCAGTACATCGCGACCGAGCGGGCGATGTACCGGTTCCTCGACTGGTGTGCGAACAAGTGGCCGGACTGCGCGTTCGGCTCGGCCGGCTCCACACCGGCCAGCCTGGCGCTGAAGATCCGGGCCATCCTCGACGACCTGGACGCCAACCCGATCCTCGACGCCAACGGCGCGGTCGCCGTCAACGGCGCCACGATGCTGTCGGATCTCACGTTCCGGCTGAACGGCGGCACCCGCCGCTGGGTGGCGCTCGGCGCGGACCTGAAGGCGGCGGAGTCGCGGACCGGGCCGCTGATGTACGTGATCGGCGACTCCGACACGACCTTCAACGCGGCGAACGTCTCCGTGGAGTGCGCGGACCGCGTGTACCCGAGAGATCTGAACGAGCTGCGGGCGCGGCTGGCCAAGGCCGCGAACGACGCGCCGCTCACCGCGCCCGGCATGGCGTACGGCCCGCCGGCCTACGACCAGACGCACGCCCCGGCCTGCGTGCAGTGGCCCGCCAAGCGGCACAGCCGTTACGGCGGCTCGTTCGAGGCGAAGGGCTCGGCGCCGATCCTGGTCTTCGGCAACACCGGCGACCCGGACACGCCCTACGCCGACGCGGTGGCGCTCGCCGGCATCCTGGAGAACGGCCACCTGGTGACCTGGGTGGGCGAGGGGCACACCGCGCGCCGCAAGAGCGCCTGCACCGAGGCGCACATGTACGAGAACCTGTTGCGGCTGGTCATCCCGCCGGCCGGGACGACGTGCACGGACCCGCCGATCCCGTTGTAGGCGGCGGCAAGGACGACCCCGGCCCGCCTCACCCGTACCGCACGGTGTCGAGGCGGGTCGCGGTGTGCCCGCGCGGTCAGCAGCGGCCCGCCGCCGTCGCCGGGCCGTCGCGCTCGAGCTGGGCGAGCTCTTCCTACGGCGTGGTGAGCACCCACCGCGCGGCGTCGGCGATGACGTAACCGTCGGTGGCCTCGGTGCGGATGAGCAGGCTGCCCGCGGTGCCCGCGGCGAAGGTGTACGACCCCATCGAGACCCACTGGCCGCCGTCGACCCGCTGGTCGACCACCCGGTTGGCGATCCCGCCGCCGTGGACGATGTCGACCGGCACGTTGCTCGCGCGGTTGGGGTCGGCCGTCCACCGTAGATAGACCTGGTACGTGCCGGCCGACGGCAGGGACGGCCGGAAGCGCAGGCGGTTGACACCCTTGGCGGTGTTGCCGTCGTGCTCGTAGTCCGACCCGTAGTAGCCGCCGATCGACGTGCTCGTCACCCACGTGCCGGCCCGGGTCACGCCCACGTCCTTGCTGTCCACGACGAACTCGCCCGGCCCGGGTGGCGGCGGCCACTGGAGCAACTGCCCGTCGGCGAGGAGGCGGGCGCGCAACGTGGGGTACGGCACGCGCTGCACCGCCGAGCCGGCCGCCAACGCCAGCACCGCCGCGGTCGCCGCCGACTGCCCGAGGATCATGAAGACCGGCTCCATGCGGATCGAGCCGTACGCGATGTGGCTCGCCGACAGGCACACCGGCACGAGCAGGTTGGCGCACTGCGCCTCGGCCGGCACGATCGAGCGGTAGCTGATCCCGTAGGGCGCGGGGACGCCCACCTGCACGTCGCCCTCGTTCTTCACCTGGCCCGAGACCACCACACGCTGGCAGTTGTGCGAGTCCATGGTGTAGCTCGCGAGCCCCACCGGGTCGGCGGCGACGGCCTGCCCCCGGCAGTCGCGCTCGGTCATCACGTACACCGAGAGCATGCGGCGGGCCTCGCGGACGTACAGCTGCGGCGGCCACCCACCGGTCGAGGTGAACTCGTCCGGCGCCAATCCCCAGGACGCCGTCGAGGCGCGGATGGCGGCGGGCACGCGCGGGTCGTTGGCCAGAAACCACATCAACCCTTGCTGGTACGTCGTGTGGTCCGCCGCGATGCTGTCCCGTACCGCGTAGGAGGCCGTGGGATAGGCGTAGTTGGCGCCGATGAAGTCGGTCGAGAACGCGCCGTTGTTGTTGGAGTCGGTCTTGCCGCCGCCGACGCCGTGCGTGGTGAAGAACGGCCCGGTCGCACCCGCCCGGATGTGGCGCGCCAGCAGCTCGTACCGGACCGGGTCGTAGCCGGCCGGGCGCGGGAACGGGATGCGACCGGCCGCCTGCGTCAGGCACATCCGGTAGTTGTAGGCCTGTACCAGGTCGTCGCCCGATCCAGCCGGCGCGAGCGGCGCCGCGGAGATGCCCGGGAGCAGGCCGCTGGCCGGGTCGCCCTCGACCACGTACGGCGAGACGGGAAGCGTGAACTGGTGCCCGCCACGCAACTGGACACCGTTGATGGTCTCGCCGTACGTGGCGTTGCCCTCCCGCCCCACCGTCCAGGCGACGCCGGCCCGGTGCATGAGGTCGCCCTCGTACGACGCGTCCACCCACATCGCGCCGCGGAACGCCTGCCCGTTCTCGGCGGCGACCTCGACGACGCGGTTGCCGGACTTCGACACGGAGGCCAGCCGCATCCCGAGGTAGACCGGCACACCCGCCTCGGCGAGCAGGTCGTCGAAGACCGCGCGGGCCACGTGCGGCTCGAAGGTCATCCGGACCGGCGAGGTCGGCGTGACGGCGGTGCCGTTGTACTTCGCGTAGATCCGCCGGTAGAACTCGCCGGCGATGCCCTTGATGGACGCCGCGACGCCGCTGTCGGTCTGGCCGAGGCCGCCGGTGCTCAGCCCGCCGATGTGGTGGGACGCCTCCAGCACGACGGCGGTGCGACCCATCCGCCGGGCCTGGACGGCCGCGACGAGCCCACCCGAGGTGGCGCCGTAGATGACCAGGTCGGCGGTGACGAGCGGAGCGGCCAGAGCGGCCGGCGCGAAGCCGGTCACACCCGCGGTGGTGACGACGAGGGCACCACCGACACGCAGCACGGTGCGGCGGGACACGGAAGACGGCATGCGACTCTCCTCGCGCAGCGGGAATGGACCCGGGAGCGCGCCGCCGCCACCCATCGATGATGTTAATCGGGGTCGGGCCGCCGGCGCACCCGCTAGTTCGCCGGGCCGATGACCTTTCCGGCCGCGTCGTAGATGGTCACGAGCGGGTGTTTGACGCCGCGCGGGTTGACCGGCTGGTCGGCCGGGACGCCGGTGATCCAGTAGACGACCAGCTGCGGGTAGGCGCTCCACCGCCGGAGCTCGACGGTCAGCGGTCGGCCGTCGTACGTCGCGGTGATCCGGTCGGCCGGCCCGACGAACGTGTCGATGATGGTGGTGGTGCTGCCCGGCCCGCTGAAGTCCGGCCCGTCGAACTCGGCGGTGACGCCCTCGAAGTCGTCGGCGGTGGGAGGCAGGGAGAAGGCGAACGAGCAGTGCAGGTCCGCGAACCTGCCGGTGGCCGAGTCACCGAGGCCGATCGCGAACCCCGCGGTGTCGGTGTCGGCCTTGTCGTTCTCGACGAACCGCACCACGACCTCCTCGCCCTTGGAGTTCATGGCCCCGGTCCAGATGGTGTCCCCGATCGGTCGGGCGGCCTTCGCGTCGTCGGGGCAGTGCTCCCGGTACGGCTCCAGCCTCCCGGGCGGGCCGGTCATCGGCGACGTGGTCCACCAGTACCCGGGCGGCGGTGACACGCTCGGCGGCGCGCCGCCCACCATGACGCCGCCATCGCCGGCGCCGATGCCCCAGACCGCGACCGGCACCGCCACGGCGGCGAGTGCCACGCTGGCCGTGGCCGCCACGACCGGGCGGCGGCGGGCGCGCCGCCGGCCGGCCTGGAGGATCTCCTCGGCGCCGGTTCGCGGCACCAGGTCCGCGGTCTCGCTCGTCATCGCCTGCCGCAGGTCCGTGATGTCACGCACGGGGACTCAGCTCCTCTTCGGACGGTTCGGTCAGTTCCGGCGACAGCCGCAGCTTGGCCAGCGCGCGGGCGGTGGTGCTCTTCACGGTGCCCACGCCGACGCCGAGCTCCACGGCCGTGTCCTGCTCGCTGAGGTCGGCGAAGTAGCGCAGCACGAGCACCGCCCGTTCCCGGCGGGTGAGCGCCCGCAGCGCCCGGCTGAGCTGGTCGCGGTGGGCGACCGCCGCGGCCGGGTCGTCCGCGGTGGGACGGTCCGGCAGGGTCGGCACGGATCTCTCGCGCCAGGTCCGCGGCGCGCGCCACCAGTCGGTGTGCAGGTTGACCACCACCCTGCGCACGTACCGGTAGGCGTCCTCCCGGCGGATCCGGCGCCACGCCGTGTACGACCGGGTCAGCGCGGCCTGGTAGAGGTCTTCGGCGGCGGCCGTCTGGCCGGTCAGCAGGTAGGCGACCCGGTAGAGCTGGGGACCGCACTCGCCGACGAACCGGACGAAGCTGTCGTCGTGCTCCGGATCCCGCATCGCTCCACCTTCGCTCGGCCGCCCTCACTTTCCTGTACGAGACGGCCCGGCGTGAGGTTGTCAGCGCTCGGCCGGTCGGTCTGGCGGCGGCGACATGTTGGGCACTCTCTTGACGGCCGTCGAGATTGTGACTAACTTTGTCGAAATGATGATTGTCGATGCCTGGCGGCACCGCCGTGTGCGGACCGCCCTTGCTGGCCTGGCCGCCGCGGCGCTCGTCGCGGGCGGCGCGATCGCGCTCCCTTCCCCGGCCGCGGCGGCGTCCCTGGTCGAGGTGACGAGCTTCGGCGACAACCCGGGCGGGATGCGCATGCACGTCTACGTGCCGGACTCCCGCCCGGCCAACCCGCCGGTCGTCGTGGCGATGCACGGCTGCGGCGGCTCCGGTCCGGGCTTCTACTCCGGCAGCGAGTTCGCCTCGCTCGCCGACCGCTACGGGTTCGTGGTCATCTACCCGTCCGCCATGCAGCAGGCCGGCTTCGGCAACTGCTTCGACACCTGGTCGGCCGCCTCGAAGCGGCGCGGTGGCGGCAGCGACCCGGTGTCGATCGCCTCGATGGTGGGCTACGTCCAGCGGACGTACGGCGGCGACCCCAACCGGGTGTACGCGACAGGCAGCTCGTCGGGCGGCATGATGACCCAGCACATGCTGGCCGTGTACCCGGACCTGTTCAAGGCCGGCGCGTCCTTCATGGGCGTGCCCTTCAACTGCTTCGCCAACGCGGCCGACTACCCGCCCGGCGCCAGCCAGTGCACCAACGGCCGGATGGACCGCACGCCGCAGCAGTGGGGCGACGCGGTCCGCCAGGCCTACCCCGGCTACACCGGGCCCCGTCCGCCGATCCAGCTGTGGCACGGCACCAACGACACGCTCGTGCCGTTCCAGCTGCTCCAGGAGTCGGTCGACCAGTGGACCAACGTCCACGGCCTGAGCCTCACGCCGACCGCCACGGACACCCCGCAGCCCAGCTGGAACCGGCGGCGGTGGGTCGCCGGCGGCACCGCGCTGGTCGAGGCGATCAGTGTGAACGGGGCCGGTCACAGCCTGCCGTCCACCGGCATGGCGCTGGCGGCGATCCAGTTCTTCGGCATCACCGGCGGCAACCCGACCAGCCCGCCGCCGACGACGGGGCCGCCCACGACGCCGCCGACCACTCCCCCGACGAGTGCTCCGCCGACCAGCGTTCCCCCGACGACCGGTCCGCCGGTGGGTGCGTGCCGCGCCGGGTACACGGCCAACAGCTGGGGCAACGGGTTCACCGCCGGCGTCACGGTCACCAACACGTCGGCCAGCGCGGTCAACGGCTGGACCGTCCAATGGAGCTGGCCGGGCAACCAGCAGGTGACGAACGCGTGGAACGCCACGGTGACCCAGTCGGGCACGCAGGTGACGGCCCGCAACATGTCGTACAACGCCACGATCGCCCCGGGTGCCAGCGTTACGTTCGGCTTCCAGGGCACCTACAGCGGCACCAACCAGGCGCCCGCGCGCTTCACGCTCAACGGCACCGCGTGCGCCTAGCGCGGGCCGGCGTCTTTGTCGGGCCGGGTGTCTAGCAGAGTGGCGGCTAGCGCCCGGGCCGGCGGGTTGAGCGCCAGGTCGAGGTCGCGAAACACCTTCTGGGCGCGGACGGCGGGCCAGTCCGGCGGCAGGTGCCGCACCGGCAGGCGCGGGTCGCGGCGGATCGCCCGCAGCCACTCGGCCACCAGCGACAGCCGGGCGGCGATCGGATCGGCCGGCACCCGCCCGCCGTCGCCCCAGCGGGCGAGGAACTCCTCGTAGCGGGCGGCGAGCCCGTCCAGGTCGTACGCGTCGCGGACCATCCGGTCGACGTCGGTGAGCTCGTCGGCCCGGGACCGGAAGACCCGTACCTGCGCCTCCGCGCCGAGGCCGCCGACGATGCCGCCCACGTCGACGTGTCCGGGCGCGATCCAGAGCCCGCCCTGTAACGGGCCGAAGCCGGCCCAGGCCAGCTGCGACCGCAGGCCGTGCCGCTCGCGGTGCCAGGCGTCCGGCAGGGAGAAGCAGAGCAGCGTCCAGGTGCCGTCCCACCGGTCGTTGACCGCGCCCATCTCCCAGATGCGGTGCTGCCCGTCGTGGAGCAGCTCGACCGATCGCGGGGTCAGCCCGAAGTACATGCGGCGGCCGTCGCGCTGCCGGCGCAGCAGGCCCCGGTTGACCATCCGGGTGAGGGTGGAGCGGGTAGCGTGCTCGGAGACGCCGAGCCGGCCGAGCGCGTCGATGAGGCTGCCGGAGAAGACGCAGACGTCGCGGTCGAGCACGAAGTCGCCGAAGAGCATCAACAGCAGCGTCTGCGGGCGTGGTCCGGTCTGGTCCGCGCCGGGCTCCGCGGCGGTGGTCGTGCTGCTCGACACGGGGCGGCCTCCTCGCGGTGAGCGTAACGATCGGGATCATGTTAGGCACAATCTTGACGGTCGCCGCAAGCGCGCCTAACTTCAATGGCTAGGCGCAGGCCGGCACGGTGTTGTCACCGGCCCGCGCGCACTCGTAGTACTGGGAGGTACTCGTGCGCAGATACGTGCCTTTTCTCGCCACACTCACCCTCGCGATGCCCCTCGCCGCCTGCGGCGATGACGCCGGCTCCGCCGGCGGTGACGGCCCGATCCGGGTCGGCCAGATCGTCTCCCTCACCGGCAACTACTCCGCGCTCGGCACGGAAAACAAGAAGTCCGTCGAGCTGGCCGTCGAGCGGATCAACAGCGCCGGCGGCGTGCTGGGCCGCAAAATCGAGCTGGCCGTCCTCGACGACAAGAGCCAGCCGGACCAGTCCGTGCTCGCCTTCAACGACCTCAAGGGGCGCTCCGACGCCATCATCGGCTCGCCGTTCTCCAACTCGGCGCTGGCGACCATCCCGCTCGTCGACCGGGAGGAGATCCCCTACCTGTCGCTCACGCCCGCCGACGAACAGGTCAACCCGGTCCATCCCTACGTCTTCGTGGTCCCCGCGACGTCGGCCACCTACGCCGAACGGATGCTCCAGTACTACAAGGCGACCGGCGTCAGCAAGGTCGCCGTCGCCTACGACACCCGCAGCTCGTACGCGGTCGCCGGCTTCAAGGGCATGCGGGACAAGGCCGCGCAGTACGGCGTGAACCTCGTCGCCACCGAGGAGTTCCAGACCACGGCGACCGAGTTCGGCGCGGTCTTCGCGCACGTGCGCACGTCGGGCGCGCAGGGCCTGGCCGTGTGGGCCACCGGCCCGCCCGCGGTAGCCTTCACCAAGGGATACGCCAACTCCGGCGTCGACATCCCGCTGATGCTGACCGGTGCCCAGGCGAGCAAGCTGTTCCTCGAACCGGCCGGCGCCGCGGCCGAGGGGGTGACCCTGTCCAGCTCGATCGGGGTCGTCGGCACGCACCTGCCCGCCGGCAAGCAGCGCGAGGCGATCGAGGAGCTGACCACGGCCTTCAACGGCAAGTACGGCTATCCGCCGCCGCAGTTCGCCCAGGACGGGTACAGCGCGGTCAAGCTGCTGGTCGCGGCGATCGGTGCGGCCGGCTCGACCGACCGGGCCAAGGTCCGCGACGCGCTCGAAGGGCTGCGGCTGCTCACCCCGAACGGCACCTACGCCTACTCGGCCACTGACCACAGTGGACTCAAGCCGGAGTTCATCTCGATCAACACGGTCACCGGCGGCGCGTTCGTGCCGACCGACTGGGCCAAGTCCCAGCTGGCCACGTTGACCGGCAGCTGACTCCCGATGGCCGCGCTCCTGACCGTGCACCAGCTCAGCCGCTCCTTCGGCGGCGTGTACGCCGTCCGCGACGTCGACATCGAGGTCGCGCCCGGCCAGCTGCGCGGCCTCATCGGCCCCAACGGCGCCGGCAAGTCCACTGTGTTCAACCTCGTCGGCGGGCAGCTGCGCCCGCACGCCGGCACCGTCACGTTCGACGGCGCGCGGATCGACCGGCTGGCCCCGCACCGCCGCGCCGCCCTCGGCGTCGGCGTGGTCTTCCAGGGCGCCCGCGTCTTCCACGGCATGACCGCGCTGGAGAACGTGATGGTCGGCGCGCACGCCACGACGCGTTCCGGTCTCGTCGCGGCGGCGCTGCGGGCACCGGCCCACCGCCGCGAGGAGGCCGAGATCCGCGGCCGGGCGCGGGAGTGCCTGGAGCGGGTCGGGCTGTCCGGTTGGGCCGACCGGCCGGCCGAGACCCTCCCTTTAGGACAGCAGCGCGCGCTCCAGCTCGCGCGGGCGCTGTGCGGCCGCCCCCGGCTGCTCCTGCTCGACGAGCCCGCCTCCGGCCTGCGCGCCGCGGAGCGCCGGGCCCTCGCCGACCTGCTGGAGGCGCTGCGCGCGGACGGGCTCGCGATGATCCTCGTCGAGCACGACATGGCTTTCGTGACCCGGCTCGCCGACCGGGTCACCGTGCTGCACCTCGGCCGGGTGCTCGCCGAGGGCACGGCCGCGCAGATCCGCGCCGACGGCGCGGTCGTCTCCGCGTACCTGGGCGAGGAGGCCCGGGCATGACCGTGCTCCGGGTCGACGACCTCGTGGTCCGCTACGGCGCGGCGACCGCGCTCGACGGCGTCAGCCTGGCCGTCGAGGAGGCGGAGATGGTCGCGCTGATCGGGCCCAACGGCGCCGGCAAGTCCACATTGGTCAACACGCTCTCCGGACTGGTCCGGCCGGCTTCCGGCACCGTACACATCGGAGGCAGGCTGGCCCACGTGCCGGAGGGGCGGGAGATGTTCCCCGACCTGACCGTCGACGACAACCTGCGGCTGGGCGGCTGGCGCAACGGCCGCCGCGGGCGGGACACCGGCCACGTGTACGAAGTGTTGCCGGAGCTGGCCCCGCTACGCCGCCAGCGCGCCGGCCGGCTCTCCGGCGGCCAGCAGCAGATGGTCGCCGTGGGCCGGGCGCTCATGGCCCGCCCCGACGTCCTCGCGGTGGACGAGCTGTCGCTGGGGCTGGCGCCGATGGTCGTCACCGGGCTGGTCCAGCACCTGCGCACGCTCAACCGCGAGCGCGGGCTGGCCGTGCTGCTCATCGAGCAGAACGCCCGGATGGCCCTGGACCTCTGCTCCCGCGGCTACGTGCTGGAGGCCGGGCGGGTGGTCGCCGAAGGGGCCGCCGGCAAGCTCGCGGCGGACAGCCGGGTCGCCGCCGCGTACCTGGGCGGACCGGTGGAGGCAACGCGGTGAGCCAGCTGCTGGAGTACCTGCTGACCGGCGCCGGCATCGGCGCGGGCTTCGCGCTCGTCGGCAGCGGCCTGGTGGTCATCTACCGGGTCACGCACGTGGTCAACTTCGCGCAGGGCGCCTTCGCCGTCATCGCCGCCATGTTCACCTCGACGCTGCTCGCCACCGGCCTGCCGCACGGTGTGGCGGAGCTGGTGGCCGTCGCCACGGCGGCCGTCACCGGCGTCCTCGTCGGGATCGTGGCCATCGGCAAGCCCGGCACCAGCCCGCGCGCGGCGCTCATCGTGACGCTGGGGCTGGGTGTCTTCGCGTACGCCGTCGAGGTGTTGGTCTGGGGCGACCAGCCGCGGTCCTTCCCCGGTGTCGGCGGGTCGGTGTCCGTCGCCGGCGCCCGCGTACCGGCGCAGTACCTGCTCGTGATCGGCGTGACGCTGCCGGTCTTCGCGCTGCTGGCGGTCTTCTTCGCCCGCACCGACCTGGGCAAGGCCCTGTCCGCGTGCGCGTCCAACCGGTACGCCGCCCGGGTCGTCGGGATCGACGTGACAAGGATGGGGCTGCTGTCGTTCGGCCTGGGCGGCGCGCTGGGCGGCCTCGCCGGCGTGCTCGTCACGCCGGTGCAGCAGGTCACGTTCGACAGCGACGTCACGCTCATCGTCAACGGCTTCGCCGCCGCCGTCCTCGGTGGACTGACCCGCCCGTCGGTGACGCTGGCCGGCGGGCTGCTGCTGGGCGTGGCACAGACCGTCATCGCCGGCTACGGCGGTGGCGCGTACCAGCTGGAACTGGCTCTGGGCCTGATGCTCGCGGTCATGGTGGTGCGCGCGGCCCGGACACCGACGGAGGCGATGCCGGAATGAGACGCCACCTCCTTGTCGCGGCGGCGGTCGCGGTGGTCCTGGCCCTGCCGCCGCTGCTGTCCAGCAGCCACCTCGCCGTCTTCACGCTGCTCGGCCTCGCCGCCACCGTGACCGTCGGGCTCTCGCTCCTCATGGGGTACGCGGGGCAGGTCTCGCTCGGCCAGGCGTCGTTCTACGCCATCGGCGCGTACACGGCGGGCCTGCTGTCCACGCACGGCGTGCCCACCCTCGCCGGCCTCGCGGCCGCGCCGGTCGTCGCCGCGCTCTTCGCCACCGCCGTCGGCGTGTCACTGCTGCGGCTGCGCGGGCACCACCTCGCGTTCGCGACGCTGGCGATGCAGCTGATCCTGCTCTCCCTGCTGGCCCGCGGCGAGTGGGCCGGCGGCGCGATCGGCCTACAGGGCATCCCGCGGCTCTCCGTCGGCGGCTACGAGCTCGCCGGCGACCTCGGCTACGCGTACCTTGCCTGGGCCGTGCTCGGCCTGACCGTGCTCGTCACCGCGAACGTGATGGCCTCCCGGCCGGGGCGCGGGCTGCGGGCACTGGCCACCAGCGAGGTCGCCGCCGCGGCGAGCGGCGTGCCGGTGGGCCGCTACCGCCTCGCGGTCTTCGCGCTCTCCGCCGCGTTCGCCGGGCTGGCCGGCGGCGTCTACGCGTTCTACCTCGGCTACCTGGCGCCCGGCTCGTTCCCGATCCTGCTGTCCATCGAGTACGTGGTGATGGCCGTCGTCGGCGGGCTCGGCACGGTCTGGGGCGCGGTCGCCGGCGCCACTGCGGTCATCCTGCTGGTGCAGTTGCTCACCACCATCGGCACCCAGCCAGGCATGCCCAGCTACGCGCCGAGCGTGCTCTCCTACGCGGTGTACGCGGTGGTGCTCGTGCTGGTGGCGCTCTTCCTCCCGCGCGGGATCGTGCCTTCCGTGCGGACCCGCCTGACATCGAGTCGTCGTTGAAAGGAGCGTCCATGGTGGACCTGACGGGCCGGGTGGCCGTCGTCACCGGCAGCGGCCGGGGGCTCGGGCTGGCGTACGCGAGCGCGCTCGCCGCGGCCGGCGCGTCGGTGGTGGTCAACGACGCCGACCCCGCGGCCGCCACGGCGGCGGCGAAGCAGTTGGTCGCCGAGGGCGGCACCGCGGTCGCCGAGCCGGGCGCGGTCGGTCCCACCGCCACGGCCGAGCGTCTCGTCGACCGTGCCGTCGAAGAGTTCGGCCGCCTCGACGTGCTCGTCACCAACGCCGGCATCCTGCGCGACCGGGTGCTGTGGAAGATGACCGACGAAGACTTCGACGAGGTCGTCACCGTCCACATGAGAGGCACGTTCACCTGTGTCCGAGCGGCCGTGCGGCGGATGCGCGAGCAGGGCGACGGCGGCCGGATCGTCGCCGTGGGCTCCCCCGCCGGGCAGCGCGGCAACTTCGGCCAGACCAACTACTCCGGCGCCAAGGCCGGCATCGTCGGGATGGTGCGCACCTGGGCGCTCGAGTGCGCCCGCGCCGGGATCACCGTCAACGCGGTCATCCCGGTGGCCGCGACGGCGATGACCGCGACGATCCCGGCTTTCGCGCCGTACGTCGAGGCGTGGCAGGCGGACGGCACGCCGTTGCCCGGCTGGCTGCGTACCGGGGAGGGGTTCGGCGCGCCGGCGGACGCGGCCGGGCTCGTCGTGTTCCTCGCTTCCGCCGAGGCGGGCGACGTCACCGGCCAGGCGATCGGCATCGGCGGCGACCGCCTCACGCTGTGGTCCCACGCGGAGGAGGTGGCCACCGCGATCCGCGAGGGCGGGTGGGACGCCGACGCGATCGCCGCCGTCTGGCCCAGCTCCCTCGGTCGCGAGGCGCGACAGGTCGGCATCCCGGCCCCGGGGCTGGCTCGACCCGAAGCTGGGCGCGGAGCGCCCAGCACGGATCGAGCCGGCAGCCCGGGCCCCAGCGAGCGGAGCGAGCCAGACAGCAGAGCTCCGCGGGTGCCGGAGTGATGGACCTCGACGCGCTGGTCGCCGTCGACATGCACGTCCACGCCGAGGTGGGCCGCGACGGCCACCAGTCGCTGCCGGCCGAGCTGATGGCCGCGTCGACCCGTTACTTCAAGTCCGGCCACGAGCGGACACCGACCATCCCGGACATCGCGGCGTACTACCGCGAGCGCCGGATGGCCGCCGTGGTCTTCACCGTCGACGCGGAGACCGCCACCGGGCACCCGCCGATCCCGAGCGAGGAGGTGGCGGAGGCCTGCGCGGCCAACGCCGACGTGCTCATCCCGTTCGCCAGCGTGGACCCGTGGCGCGGGGCGGACGCCGTGCGCCAGGCGCGCACGCTCGTCGGCGAGTACGGGGTGCGCGGCTTCAAGTTCCACCCCGGCCTACAGGCCTTCCACCCCGACGACCGGGTGTGCTACCCGCTGTACGAGGCGATCGAGGCCGCCGGTGCCGTCGCGCTGTTTCACAGTGGACAGACCGGGATCGGCGCGGGCGTGCGCGGCGGTGGCGGCATCCGGCTCAAGTACACCAACCCACTCGCCCTCGACGACGTGGCCGCCGACTTTCCCGACCTGAAGATCGTCATCGCGCACCCGTCGTTTCCCTGGCAGGACGAGGCCCTCGCCGTCGCCACCCACAAGCCGCTGGTGCACATCGACCTGTCGGGCTGGTCGCCGAAGTACTTCCCGCCGCAGCTCGTGCGCTACGCCAACACGCTGCTGTCCGGCAAGGTGCTCTTCGGCTCGGACTTTCCGGTCATTACACCGGACCGCTGGCTGGCCGACTTCGAAAAGCTGGACATCCGCCCCGGGGTGCGGCCCAAAATACTCAAGGAGAACGCGGTGCGCCTCCTCGGCCTGGAGGACAAAGGTGCTTAACCAGGGGATCGGCTCGTGGGCGGCCCGCCGCGCCCGCATGTCCCCGGAGCGGGTGGCGACCGTCCACGATGGAGACGAGTACACCTACCGCGAGGTGGCCGCGCGCGCGACGAGGCTGGCCCACGTCCTCGCCGCGGGCGGGATCGGTCGCGGCGACCGGGTGGCGTACCTGGGCCCCAACCACCCGACGTTCCTGGAGGCGCTCTTCGCCACGGGGCTGCTCGGCGCCGTGTTCGTCCCGCTCAACACCCGCCTCGCCGCGCCCGAGCTGGCCTACATCCTGCGAGACAGCGGCGCCACCGCTCTCGTGTGGTCGCCCCGGCTGGCGACGGTGGTCGAGCGGCTGACTCCCCCGCCGTTCCAGCTCCGCCTCGGCGACGACTACGAGGCCGCACTGTCCATCGTGGAGCCGGAGCCGATCGACCTGCCGGTGGACCCGGGCGAGACCTGCATGCTCATGTACACCTCCGGCACCACCGGCCGGCCCAAAGGCGTCATGCTCACCCACGCCAACGTCACCTGGAACACCGTCAACCTGCTCGTCGACGTCGACCTGGCCAGCACCGAGGTCACGCTGGTCAGCGCGCCGATGTTTCACGTCGCCGCGCTCGGCCAGACCGTGCTGCCCACGTTCTGCAAGGGCGGCACCGCGATCCTGGTGTCCGCCTTCGACCCGGACGAGACGCTGGAGCTGATCGAGCGCCACCGGGTGACGTTCCTGTTCGGGGTGCCGGCGATGTTCCTGGCCGTCGCGCGGTCACCGCGCTGGGCGGAGGCCGACCTGTCGTCGGTCCGCTCGGCCATCTGCGGCGGGGCGCCGGTGCCCGAGCCGCTGATCGCGACCTACCGGCAGCGCGGGGTGACGTTCCTCCAGGGCTACGGCCTGACCGAGGCCGCGCCGGGTGCCACGTTCCTGCGGGTCGGCGACAGCCCCGCCAAGGCCGGTTCGGCCGGCACGGCGGCGTTCTTCACCGACGTGCGCCTGGCCGGCCCGGACGGCGCCCCGGTGCCACCGCACGAGCCCGGCGAGGTGCTGATCGAAGGCCCCAACGTGATGGCCGGCTACTGGGGGCTGCCCGAGGAGACCGCGGCCGCGTTCACCGCGGACGGCTGGCTGCACACCGGCGACGTCGCGATCGCCGACGACGAGGGATACCTCTACATCCGCGATCGGATCAAGGATCTGATCATCTCCGGCGGCGAAAACATCTACCCGGCCGAGGTCGAAGACGTGATCTACCAGCACCCGGCCGTCGCCGAGTGCGCCGTGATCGGCGTGCCCGACGAGCGGTGGGGCGAGGTCGGCCGGGCCGTGGTCGTGCTCCGCGCCGGCAAGACCCTCGACCCGGCCGCCCTGCTGGCCTTCCTCGACGGCAAGATCGCCCGCTATAAGATCCCGAAGACCGTGGTGTTCGCCGAGAGCCTGCCCCGGACCGCCTCCGGCAAGGTCCTCAAGCAGCGGCTACGCGACCGTCACTGACCCCAGGAGGCACACCAGATGCTCACCGTCAACGGACTCGACGAGCTCCGCAACCTCGCCGGCACCACGCTCGGCCCCGGCGACTGGTGGGACATCACCCAGGAACGGGTCGACCGCTTCGCCGACGCCACCGGCGACCACCAGTGGATCCACGTCGACGCCGAACGCGCCCGCACCGGCCCCTTCGGCGGCACGATCGCCCACGGCTACCTGACCGTCTCGCTGCTCGTTCCGATGTGGACGGAGCTGCTGCGCATCGACGGCATCGGCATGGGCGTCAACTACGGCCTCAACAAGCTCCGCTTCCCGTCCCCCCTCCCGGTCGGCTCGAAGATCCGCCTGCACGCACACGTCGAGTCGGCCCGCGAGGCCCCCGGCGGCGCCGTCGACCTCACCCTCGCCATGACCGTCGAACGCGACGGCGCCGACAAACCGGTCGCCGTGGCCGAGGTCATCTACCGCTACTTCCCGTAAGCCGCGATCCAGGTCCGGCTACCGCGATGTGCGTCGTGGTCCGGGGCCGTCGCTCCTGTCCGCCGCTGGTCGCGGTCACCGCGTTTGCTGTCGAGCTGCCCCGTCTACGCGCCCGGGTCGCGAGCCACGCGCACACCCACTCGCCCGCGCCCATCCCGACGGCCCGCGACCCGGGCGGTGGTTCGAGGGGCGCGGATGCGGTGCGCGTCCGCCGTGCCGGCGAGACAATCGGGGGGGCGGGCGAGGAGTCGCCCTGTGGCGGCTCGGATGGAGGCGCGCGGCAGATGGGCGATCCACACATCCACGTCGACCGGAAGGTGGTCGAGGCCAGCGTCCCGATGCGCGACGTGATGGCGTCGGCGTTCGGGCTGGTGGCCGACGCGCCGAGCTCGGTCACCACCGGCTGCGGGCTGCGGGTGCCCTACGCGATGACCTCGCCGCGGCCGGAGAGCGTCACCTGCCTGGCCTGCCGCGAGCACGCCCAGCGCGAGCACCTGCGCTTCGCCGACCAGGTCGAGCGCCTCGGCCGGATGCCCGAGATGGAGATCACCCCCGACCAGGCGGCAAAGGCGGCCGGCCGCCACCGCGACCTCGCGCGCCGCTTCGCCACGTAGACGTCGGCCGGCTGCGAGCCGCACCGGGCGGCGCCCGGTCAGGACAGGTCGATGGTGGCTAACGCGTCCATGGTCGGGGTGAGCGACCCGATCTCGGGCTCGCGGGTGATGCTGAAGGCGGTCGCGCCCGGGGTCCAGTCGAAGACCAGCGTGCCACCCTGGACGCCGACCGGCAGCCGCGCCGCCGGCCTCGACGTCGCGCCGGTGACCACCCACATCTGGTAGGTCTGGCCCGCCGGTGGGCTGGACAGGCCGGCGAGCATGGCCACGCCGCCGTGCTCGCTGTCGGAGACCGCGGCGGCGATCCGCCCGCCGGTCGGCAGGTCGGCGCCGCGCATCTGGACGTCCTTGGCATTCATGACCGCGTAGATGCGCTCGCGCTCGGACCGCAGCGACCGCACCTGCTGCTGCTCGTCGGAGAGGCGCTGGTCCATCACGACCCAGGTGGCGACGACCGCGAGCACGGCCGCGGCGGCGACGCCCAGCGTGGCCCGCCGCCACCGCTCGGCGCGCGCGGCGGGCGCGGTGTCACGCTCGGGCCGGTCGGCGGGACTGACCTGGCGGGTCTGCGCCACGATCGCGAGGACGCTGTCACGCATCCGGGCCGGTGGGCCCTCGTCGAGGGCGAGCCTGGCCGTGACCTCGCGAAACTCGGCCACCTCGAGCTGGCAGGGCTCGCAGTCGGCGAGGTGGCGGGTGAAGGCGGCGCGCTCGATGTCGTCGACGGCGTCGAGGGCGTAGGCACCGGACAACGCATGCAGATCCGCGGTCACTGCCCTCACCACCCCACTCGCGCGTGATGTCGCCGCGAGCTCGACTATCGACGATGGTAATACGCCGGCACGCCGGAAGCGGTTCAGGCGTCCATCCAGACCGGCGGTGACGTCCGCCGGCGGTTGCCCGGCCGGCGGACCTCATCCCACCTGGGACGGCTCAGCGGAACCACACGTACAGGTACCAGTGGTACTGGCCGTCGGACGGGTAGTACTGGTAGGAGCAGTAGTACGAGCTGAACTGGCCGCCCGAGACGAGGCTGTTGCCGAAGTACTCGCAGTACTCGAGCGTGTAGTACACGCCGAAGAGCATCGGGTCGGCGGCGGCCGCGGCGCGGGTCGTCGTGGCAGCGGCCTGGGCCGGTGCGGCCAGGCCGACGGCGAGCGCCGCGCCGATGCCGGCGAGGGCGATGGCTGTGCGGATTCTGCGCATAGAAGCTCCTCGAAGTCGGTCTCCCATCCGCCGCGAATATAGCTGTACGTCGATTGAAAATCGCTAGAACGCTGTTGCTTGCGGTTTCCTACGCATTCATGCCGTACAGCGTTGACGAACCCGCAGAGATCGGCATACTCTCGCAAGTCGTGAGCACTACCGTCGACCCCGGCAAGGTCCGCGGCCTTCAGCGCGTGACCAGCGCCGACGGCTACTTCCTCATCTGCGCCATCGACCACCTGTCCGACTTCGCCGAGCTGCTCGCCCCCGACCCCGCCACCGTGCGGTTCGCCGACGTGGTCGCCGCCAAGGACGCGGTCGTCCGTGCGGTCGCGCCGTCCGTCTCGGCGGTCCTGCTCGACCCGCTCTACGCGCTCGGCCACCTGGTCGGCTCGGGCGCCGTGCCCGGCGCGGTCGGGCTCATGTCGAGCATCGAGGACGAGGACTACCAGCACCCCGCCGGGCCCCGCCGCACCCGCATCCGCGCGGACTGGAACGCCACGCGCGTCAAGCTCGCCGGCGCGGACGTGCTCAAGCTGCTGTGGTTCTACCGCCCCGACACCTCGGTGGCCGAGGATCAGCGGCGGCTCGTCGCCGACCTTGTCGCCCAGTGCGCCGACCTCAGCCTGCCGCTGGTGGTCGAGCCGATCTGGTACCCCCTGCCGGGTGAGGACCCCACCGGCGAGGAGTGGAAGGCCGCGCGGGTGCGCGGCATCATCGCCTCCGCCATCGCCGCCGACCGGCTCGGCGTCGACATGCTCAAGGTCGAGTTCCCCGGGTACGTGGAGACGGCGGCGGGCCAGGACGCGGCGGCCGAGGCCTGCGCGGAGCTCGACGCGGCCGTGCACGTGCCATGGGTGATCCTCTCGGCCGGCGTGGGGTACACCGACTTCAAGACACAGGTGCGCATCGCCTGCCAGGCGGGCGCCTCCGGCTACCTCGCCGGCCGCTCGATCTGGCGCGACGCGGTCTCCACGCACGAGCCGGCCGCCCGCGAGCGCGCGATCGCCGCGGCCCGCGCCCGGCTCGACGAGCTGAACGCGATCACCCGCCAGTACGGTAGGCCGTACACGCCCACGCGCCCGCTGGACGAGGTGCTCAAGGAGTTGCCCGCGGAGTGGTATCGCACATGGCACTGACGCTGCTGCCGGCCAACACGCCCCGCTCGTTCTACCGCGGGGCCGGCCGGATCCACCGCTTCCGGGGCATCGCGGCGCCGGACGACCCGTACTACCCGGAAGACTGGGTGGGCTCCACCACGAGCCGCTTCGGCCAGGCCCCGCTGGGCCTCTCCGTCCTGCCGGACGGCACACTGCTCGCCGACGCGATCGCCGAGCGGCCGGAGTGGTGGCTGGGCGCCGAACACGTGGCCGCGCACGGCCCCGACCCGACGATCCTGGTCAAGCTGCTCGACGCGGGCGAACGCCTGCCGCTGCACGTGCACCCCGACCGCGCGTTCGCCGACGACCACCTGGCCTCGCCGTACGGCAAGACCGAGGCCTGGGTCATCGTCGAGGCCGACCCGGACGCGGCGGTCCATCTGGGCTTCGCCAGGGACGTCCCGCCGGACGAGCTCGCCGACTGGGTGGCCAACCAGCGGATCGACGAGATGCTGGCCGCCACCAACCAGGTGCCGATCCGGGCCGGCGACGCCGTCCTCTGCCCGGCCGGCCTACCCCACGCCATCGGCGCCGGCGTCCTCATGGTCGAGGTACAGGAGCCGACCGACTTCTCGGTGCTGCTGGAGTGGAAGGGCTTCGCCGACGGCCCGGAGGGCGGCCACCTGGGGCTGGGCTACGACCTGGCACTGTCCTGTGTGGACCGGCAGGCCTGGTCACCCAGGCGCCTGGGCGACCTCTCCGGCCCGCGCGGCGCGCACCTGCTCCCCGCCGCGGCCGACCCGTTCTTCGCGGTGGAGCGGCTGCGGCCCGACGGCGGCGCGAGCGTGCTGGAGCCGGCGTTCTCGGTGGTGGTGGTGACGGCGGGAGCCGGCCGCTTGGAGGCCGAGCACGAGCCGCCGCTGGAGGTCCGCGCCGGCCACACGGTGCTCGTGCCACACGGCGCCGGCCGCTGCACGCTGCGCGGCAAGGTCCAAGCGGTCCGCTGCAAGCCCACCCCCCGGTAAGACGCCGCCCCGCAGCGCTCACCCGGCGCAGCAGGCGCCCAAAGCCTGACCCCAGCGAAGCCGCAGCCAGCGCGCGAAGCCGAGCCGTGCCGTATGCCGCCGTCCACCCGCAGGGGAGCAGACCAGCGCCGGCGCCGAGGCCCCGCCGGAGGCGCCGCACAAAACCGCGACCAACAGCGGAGCGGGAGCCCGCGGGAGCAACGACGGGCGACCAAACGCGGACGCGGGCAAATGAGACAAAACCCAGCCCGAAGGGTGACCTGAAGAAAACCGTAAGGGTGCCCCCGCAGGGTGGTGTGCAGGAAGCGAGACCACTACCGGAGGTACCGACATGCGCAAGCTGATCGAGTCGACGTTCGTGTCCCTGGACGGCGTCATCGACGACACCCGGCCCTCGACCGCGTCGCGGGCTGAGCCACAACACTGGGGGCAGCCCTACTGGGACGCCGACCACGACGGATACGCCGCCGAGCTGCTGACCTCGTCGGACGCGCTGCTGCTCGGGCGGGTGACGTACGAGGGGTTCGCGGAGGCGTGGTCGGCGCAGAGCGGGCCGCAGGCGGACACGATGAACGACATCCCGAAGTTCGTGGCGTCGCGGACGCTCACCGAGGTGACGTGGAACTCGACGCTCCTCCAGGGTGACGTGGCCGAGGAGGTGGCCCGCCTCAAGGAGCAGCCGGGCAAGAACCTCTTGAAGTGGGGCACGGGTGAGCTCGACCGCACGCTGGTGGAGCACGGGCTGATCGACGAGTTCCACTTCTGGTACTTCCCGGTCATCGTCGGGGCGGGTAAGCGGCTGTTCGAGGGGGCCGGCTTCGACACGACGCACCTGAAGCTGGCCGACATCAAGCGCTTCGAGTCGGGGATCGTCGTGCACATCTACGCGCCCAAGTAGGGCATTTCGGCCGCCTCTTCCAGCGTGAGGGCGCGGCCTTGCACGAAGAGGGCCTCGAAGTCTGGCTCCGCGGCCCGGACGGCCTCGGTCGTCCGGGCCAGCTCTGCCTGATCCATATCGGACAGCGGCAGGTCCGCGGCGGCGCGGGCGGTGGCCGCGGCGCCGAGCAGTCGCGCGGCCAGGGCGGCGCGGCCGTCCAGTGCCAGCGCGGCGGCCATCCCGACCACCGCCCAGGCCATGCCGGGCCGCGAATCGGTGTCGCGGTGGGTGTCGAAGCCCTCGCGCTGCCACGCCAGCGCGGCGGCCGGGTCGCGGCGGTCGGCGGCCAGCAGGCCCAGCTCGGTGAGGACCATCGCGAGGTACGGGGGGCTGGCTTCGCCGCTCTGCTGGGCGCGGGCCGAGGCCAGCAGCCAGCGCAGGTGTTGCTCGGCGGTGTCGAGGTGGCCGGCGCGGCGGGCGGCGTACGCCAGGGTGATCGTGGCGAACACCTCCCCGGCCCGCTGGCCCTGCTCGGCCGCGAGGCGCCGCGCCTGCTCGCCGTGCTCCAGCGCGTGGCGGTGGTCGCCCTCCTGCACGGCGATCCAGGCCAGCCAGGCGAGGTGGCCGGCCACGTCGGGCCAGAACTCCAGCTCCTCGGCCATCCGCAGGCCGGACCGGGCCAGCCGCGCGGCCTCCGCCCGGTCGCCGGTCATGTCGGCGAGGCCGATCAGCCAGTCGGTGGCCTGGAGTACGCCCCAGTCGTCGCCGAGGGTGGCGAAGATGTCGGCGCTGCGCCGCGCGTCGTGTTCGAGCGCGGCCGGGTCGGCCTTCATGTGCGCGAGCATCGCCCTGGTGCTCAGCGCGGCCGCCTCGCCCCACCGGTCCCCCGCCACGCGGAACGCCTCCAGCGCGCTCTCCAGCAGCTTGCCGGTGGCCGCCTCGTCGCCGAAGTCGATGATCGACGCGGCGATGAACCACTCGGCGCGGGCGCTCGGCATGGTCAGCCGCGCCATGACCTCGGGGCCGGCCTCGCCCTGCCGGATCGCGAGGCCGGCGGCCCAGCACCCGGCTTCGGCGCGGAGTGCCTCCGGCGCCGGGCCGGGCACCTCCAGCGCCGCGGCCAGGGCACGGCGCGCCTCGCTCAGGCGTCCGCGCATCACGCGGTACCAGACCAGGGCGCTCGCCAGCCGGATCGCCTCGCCGGCGGCGCCCTCCCGCCGGAAGGTCTCCATGGCGGCGCGCATGTTGGCCGCCTCGGCGTCCAGGCGGTGCAGCCACTCGCGCTGGGCGGGGCCACGCAACCGGCCGTCGGCCTCCTCGGCCAGCGTCAGGTAGTAGGCGGCGTGGCGGCGGCGCGCCGGTGCCTCCTCCCCCGCTTCGCGCAGGCGGTCGAGGCAGTAGGCGGCGACCGACTCCAGCAGCCGGAAGCGGGAGTCGTCGACGCGCACCACCAGCGAGCGGTCGACGAGGCGGGCCACCAGGTCGAGCACGTCTCCGGCGCACACCGCCTCGGCGGCGGACAGCGTGCACCCTCCGGTGTGGACGGCCAGCTGGCGCAGTACCGCGCGCTCCGGGTCGGACAGCAGCTGCCAGCTCCAGTCGATCACCGCGGCGAGCGTGCGCTGGCGGGCGGGCGCGTCGCGCGGGGCGGTGCCGAGTAGGCCGAACCTGTCGTGTGGCACTCGCAGCCGGGCCGCCAGTTCGGCCACGCCCAGCGCCGGTACCCGGGTGGCGGCCAGCTCCAGGGCGAGCGGGATGCCGTCGAGGCGGCGGCACACCTCGGCCACGTCGGCGACCGTCTCGGGTGCCGGGTCGAGGCCGGCGCGGGCCAGGAAGAGCCGCACCGCCGGCGACCGCAGGAGGCGGGCCGGGTCGTCGGTGTCCGGGACCTCCAGCGGCGGCAGCTCCCACCGCACCTCGCCGCGCAGGCGCAGCGGCTCGCGGCTGGTGGCCAGCACCCGCAGGTCGGGCGCCGCCGCGAGCAGCGCCGCGACCGGGCCGGCGACCTGGTCGACGACGTGCTCGCAGTTGTCCAGCACGATCAGCGTGCGGCGGTCGCGGAGCGCGGCGGCGAGGCGTTCGGCGGCCGGCTTGGGCGCTCCCGGCGGGTCGGGCACGCCCAGCACGGACAGCAGCGGCTCGGCCGCGTCGCCCCGGCCGTCCCAGGTGGTCAGGTCGACGAGCCAGGTGCCGTCCGGGTGTACGTCGACCGCGCTCCGGGCGACCGCGAGCGCCACGCTCGTCTTGCCCACCCCGCCCGCGCCGGTCAGCGTCACCAGGCGGCCGGTGGCGAGCAGCTCGCGTACCCGGCGCACCGCCTGCTCGCGGCCGATCAGCGCGGTCAGCGACGCCGGCACGTTGGTGGTCGGGCGCACCGGGCGGGTGGGCTCGGCCGGCGCGTCCTCGCCCGGGTCGCCGGCCAGGATCGCCTGGTGCAGCGCGGCCAGCTCCGCGGACGGGTCGAGCCCCAGCTCGTCGTCGAGCCGCCGCCGCAGGTCGTGGTAGCTGTCCAGCGCCTCGGCGACGCGGCCGGCGCGGTAGAGGGCGCGCATGTGCGCCGCCCGCAGCCGCTCCCGGTAGGGGTGGTGGGTCACCGCCTCGGCGAGGTCGACGGCGAGGTCTCGGTGCTCGCCGAGCTCCAGCCGGGCCTCGGCGTACGCCTCCAGGGCGGCCAGCCGCTGCTCCTCCCACCGGGACACGGCCACCCCGGCGAACTCCTCGTCCGCGAAGTCGGCCAGCGCCGGCCCCCGCCACAGCTCCAGCGCCTCGGCCAGCAGCCCTGCGCGGGTGCGGGCGTCGGCCGCCGAGCGTGCCTGGCCGGCCAGCGCGGCGAAGCGGGCCGCGTCGACGGCGTCCGGCTCGGCCCGCAGCGCGTACCCGGGCGGCTGGGAGACGACCAGATCACGGCCGCCCGCCTCGGCGCCGGCGAGGGCGCGGCGCAGCTGGGCGACGCGCACGTGTACCGCCGCGCCGGGATCGGCCGGCGCCGCCTCGCCCCACAGGTCCGCGACGAGCCGGTCGGCGGACACCGGGCGGCCCTCGTGCACCAGCAGGTCGGCGAGCAGGGCCCGGACCTTGCGCCCCGGCACTGCCACCGGCTCGCCGGCGTCGGTCCACACCGCGAGCGGCCCCAGCACCCCGAATCGCACAACGCCACCCTACGGACGGTGCGGTCGCGCCCGCCGGGTAGGTGGCTACCGTTACGGGCGTGGCGGGACGGATGCGCAGCGGCCTTTTCGGGCTGGTCGCCGCCCTCGTCGCGGCCGGAGCCCTGCTGGCGCAGACGCCGGTCGGCGCGCGTTCGCCCAAGACGCCGCCACCACCCGTGGCGGCCGCCTGGCCGCAGGTCACGCGCGCGACCATCCCCGGCACGCTGCCGGATGGCGCCGCGTACACCCCGGTCTACTTCCTCGACGAGCGGGCGTCGGTCGGCACCGCGCTCGACCCGCGCGGCGGCGGCGTGCGCCTGGTGCTGCGCGCCGCGGACGGGGCGATCCGGGAGCTGCGCCGGGGTACCGGCCGGTTCTACGCCGGCTTCACCCGCGACGGCGACCAGCTCGTGTGGGCCGAGTCGGTCACGGCCGAGGACGGCGTCACCCGCACCGAGCTGTGGCGCGCCGCCCTGGCCGGCGGCGCACCCCGGAAGGTCACCGCGGACACCGGCTGGGTGTCGTTCGAAAACTCCGACCACGACATCGTGGCAGCCGCGGGCCAGCTGCACTGGACGGCCGCCGCCCGGTCGTCGACCGAGATCCGCTCGGTGCCGCTCGGCGGCGGCCCGGTGCGGGTGCGCACCGAGCCCGGCGCGTGGGCGCTGACCGCCTGGCCCTGGCTGGTGAGCACCGGCAGCGGCCAGCGCGGCCCGATGCGCCTGCTCAACCTCGACACCGGCCAGACCACCACGGTGAAGGCCGGCGACGACACACCCGACCAATGTGGACCGACGTGGTGCCGCCTCTTCGCGCTACGCGGCGACGACCCGGTGCGCAGCGTCCTGATGCGGCCGGACGGCAGCGACCGCCAGACCGCCACCGACGACGGCGCCACCGCCGCGATCGCCGACGTGGCCGTACTCGACCGGTTCGAGGTCCTGGCCGGCGACTCGAGCACCCTGGCGACGGCAGTGGGCGGCGCGCGCCTGCTCATCTACGACCTGAAAACCCGCCAGCTCGTCAACGTCGCCGAGGCCGCGAGCCGCGTCTCGTACCGCGGCGGCGTGCTCTGGTGGTCGACCAGCGGCGGCGACAACACCACCTGGCACAGCATCGACCTCCGCACCGTGTGACGCTTCTTTCCCAGGCATATTCGCCCGCGTTCGCGTCACCCGCGGACCGCCGCTCCCGCCGGAGTACGCGCCGCAAGCCCCACGGTGGGCCGGACCCTTGTCGGACGGGGTGCCCGCAGGTCGCACCGGTTGTGACGCGGCGTTACCAGCCCAGGCGCCGGGACTTCGAGATCGAGGAGACTTAGGGCTGACATGGCGCACTAACTCTCCAAGATCTGGCATCGGACGCTGCTCCCCGGGGGCCCACGCATACGGTCCGCAGGTGACGCGGACGGGGGTAAATCCGCGGAAGGATCCTGACGACGATGGGTCGCCGCTTGTCGGCGTCCGCGAATCCGTCGCGGACGCCGAGGCGGACGGCCAGGTAGAGCGCCAGGGCGCCGAAATCACGGTACAGGTGCGGGGTCCTAAGAGGACGTTCTCAGCGGGCCTGTGGTGCTGGCGGGACCGCGGCCGCGGTGGTGCCGGGCGCGGGGGCGGGGGCCGGGGCGCGGCCGGCGTGCTTGCCGGCGTTGCGGCGGCGCATGCTCAGGAGCACGGCCAGGACGATCAGGACCAGGCCGAGCACCACGAGGCCGATCGGGGCCCACAGGTTGACGATCCGCAGCAGCTGGCGGTTGTTGGAGGCGCGGTCGGCGGCGCTGGCGACGGTGTCGTTGGTGTAGGTGAAGGTCGCGTTCAGGACGTTGACGGACTGGCCGCTGTCGGCGACCAGGTTCTTCTCCTGGACCTCCTGCACCTTGAGGTACTGGCCGGTGGTCGGCTCGACCCAGACGGTGCGGGTGTTGTTGTACACGATCTGGCCCGAGGTGGCGCCCGGGATCAGCTGGCCCAGCAGCAGCTGGAGCCGGTCGGCCGGCACCTCCTGCCGCCCGCCGCGGATCTCCTGGGTGAACTGGTAGGTCTCCAGGCCCTCGATCTCCTCGGTCTTGACGAAGACGGCCGGCTGGGCGGCGTTGATGTCGCGGTCGAAGATCTGGTAGGTCTTCTTCTCCGTGCCGAACGGGAACTTGTAGATCTGCCCCGTGTAGGCGACGCTCTGCCGCTCGTTGCCGGTGTCGAGCCACTGCCCGTCCCACGGCTGGGCGGCCGCGGACTTGCGGTCGATGGCCAGCTCGGTGCTGTAGGCGCTGACCAGCTCGCCGTTGTCGGTGCGGACGACCTGCTGGCCGACCAGCCACACCGCGGCCTTGCCGTCGAGGTCGCCCTCGAGCTTCGCCGTCGCTGCGGCGTCCGGCTGCACGGTGATGGTCGAACGCAGGGTGCCCTGGTTGACCTCGGCCTTGCCGTCCTTTATCTGCAAGAAGGTCGCGTTGGGGGCCTCGGCGACCGTCTGGGTGCGCTCCAGATCGTAGGGCAGCTGGTTTACCCGGGGGCCGACGATGAAGGCCAGGCCCGCCGCGAACACCAACGCGAGAACACCAAGGCCGAAGAGCACGGCGTGGGTCACGCGGGAGCTCATAGTGCCCTCCACAATGTAGGGACGGACAGGTGGGGGTTGAAAAAGTCCGCCGGTAGGCGAGCAGGTTACTACTGAGTCACATCTGTTGCGACCCCTGACCCTCCACGTGGCGCAGAATCATCGTGAAGTTCCACGTCAGGAGCTCCCGGAGGACCGGAAGCCGGGCGGTCCAATGCGCCCATCGGGGGTGGTAACGGGGCAGAACAGCCACCACCTCGACGCGCCCCTGCCGGCGGGCCGCGCGGGCCCAGCGCGCCGCCCGGGCGGCGCTGATCGGGAAGAGCGTGTGCCGGTAGCGGTTCTTCGGCTCCTTGCCCTTGCGGCGCACGTACCGCCGGCGGGCCCGCTCGCCGCCGAGGTAGTGCCACGGCGCCGTCTCGTGCCCGCCCCACGGCGACAGCCACGGGGTGAACGAGACGAAGACGGTGCCGCCGGGGCGGGTCACCCGCACCATCTCGTCGAGCATCGCCTCCGGATCCGCCACGTGCTCCAGCACGTTGGAGGAGTAGCAGACGTCGAGGCTGCCGGAGCGGACGGGCAGGGCGGTGCCGGCGCCGCGGATCATGCCGGTCACCGGCGCGCCGGCGGCCGCGAAGTCGCCGACGGCCGGGTCGAGGCCGACGTAGGTCGCGCCGGCCTCGCGGAACGCGGCGGCGAAGTAGCCGGGCCCGCCGCCGACGTCGAGCACGACCGCGCCGTCGAGGTCCACATAGGACCCGAGCTGGCGCACGGAGTCGTCGGCGAGCATCGAGTAGAACCGGTCCGGGTCGCTCTGCTCGTGCAGGAAGCCGCGGAACAGCCGGATCGAGCGGCCGAGCGTCGCGCGGTGCGGCGGGGGCGGCGCGGGTTCGAGCACCGGATCCGGGGCGGCGCGGGCGGACGGCGTGAGCGTGGCGGCGACCGCGCAGACGGCCGCGAGCGTCGCCGCCTGCACGAAGCCGCCGTAGGCCCACTCCTGCCCGTGCCCCTGTAGGCGGCCGACCACCGCGACGGCCGCGCCGCCGGCCCCGGCCACGAAGGCGATCGCGGGCAGCGCGCCCGGCCGCAGCTGGCGCACCAGCATCGCGGCGAGCAGCAGCACGGCCGCCGCCACACCGCCGAGGGCCACGGCGAGGGCCATCACGGGCAGGGCGACGAACCAGCCTGTCCCCCGCGCCGGTGCGACATCCGACCGGCGGCGGCGCCGGCCCGCGGGGGCGAGCGCCAGCAGGCCGACGAGTACCACGGCGCCGGCGCCCGCCGCGAGACCGGCGCGGTAGGGCCTGTCGGGGGCGAACGTGAGCGTGACCGTGCCACCGACCCCGGCCGGCACCTCGAACGCCTGCTGCCACCCGTCGACCCGCAGCGCGCGCAGCGACCGGCCGTCCAATGTGGCCTTCCAGCCGGCGTTGAAGTTTTCCGGCACGACGAGCAGCGCCGCGTCGCCGGCCGCCACGGTGACGGTGCGGGCGGTGGGGTGCCACTCGACGACCTCGACGGCGCGCTCCACCGGGGCGGCCGGGGTGCCGGCGCCGGGCGGCAGGAGCGCGGCCGAGTCGACGAGGAAGGCGGCGGAGGGTCTGGTGCGCAGGCGGTGTTCGCCGGCCGCGAGCTCGACCGTGTCGCCGGCGAACTCGTCGCACACGGTCACCGGCAGCGGCCGGCCGGCGCGGACGTCGGCCAGCGTGCCGGAGACCGACGTGGGGTACGCGACGCCGTCCAGCTCGACCGTGGGGCCGCTGCCGCACGGCGCGGTGACGGCGGTCGACAGGGTGGCCGGGCGCAGCAGCCCACCGAGGGCCGGCACCTCGACCTCCGCCACGCCGACCGGGGCCGGCCAGCCGTTGCCGCGGGTGTCGGCGCGCGTGGCCGCGTAGCCGGTCACCTCGATCTCGAGCCGGTCGGTGGTCAGCCGGGGGAAGGTGACCCATCCGTCGGCGCCGACGTTCGCGGCGGTCTCGCCGGCGGGGGTACGCAGGAGCACGGCCTGCGGTGCCGCGGCCACCGGGGCTTCCGGGGTGACGAGCCGCAGCCGGTCGATCCGCCGCTGGCCGTCCCAGGCGAGCCGGAGGGTCGGTGCGCCGTCGACCGGCTCGGCGAGCCAGGCCGTGGTGGGGTCGCCGTCGACGGCGGCGTGCGCGCCGACCGTGGCGTCGCCGGTCAGCACCGACGACGCCGACGCGGTCACCGGCAGGTCCACCGGCACGGGGCCGCCGGGGCGGGGCCGCACGGTCAGGCGCAGGGCGTACGCGGACGCCACCGGCGTGCTGAAGAACCGGTCGACGCCCAGCGGCTCCTCCCCCTCGCGGGCCAGGAACTGGTCGCACCGGGTCTGCCCGCCGGCGGTGAAGCAGGCACCCCGGTCCTGCGGCGCGCGGCTGAACGCGTAGACCGGCGGCCGCCCGCCGGTGACGTCGTCGGCCGCGCGCAGGGCACGCTGTGCCGCCAGGCCGGGGATGCCGAGCTCGCGCAGCGCCACAGCACCGCCGCTGTGGCCGGGCCGCAGCGCGAGCACCGTCACCCGGACCGTGGTGGTGAGGCCGGGCAGCGTGGAGAGCCGGTGCGGCCCGGGGGTGCCGGGCACCTCGCGGTCGACGGCGCCCTGGTCGGTGCTGACCCGCACGTACCCGACCGGCGAACCGGCCCGCAGGTCGTCGACGAAGTCGACGGTCAGGTCGTCCACCCGCCGCGGCGTGTCGAACGTGACCTCGAGCCACTGACCGACCGGCGCGGCGAACGGGTCGGAGCGCCACGACGTGCGGGTGTCGCCGTCGAGCGCGGCGAACGGGAGGTACGACGGCTCGCTGGGCCCGACCGTGTCGGCGAAGGCGGCGCTGCTCGACGCGTCGACCGACCGGATGCCCTGGTAGGCCGCGACGGTCTCGTGCCCCGGGGTGGCGAACGGGCTCAGGTCGCCGCGCAGCCGGCGCTGGCGGGTCTGCTCGTCGGCGGTCAGCGTCTGGCTCAGGTTGTCTCGCATCCGCCCGACGTTGAGCTCGCGGCGGCGCAGCCCGTCGGTGACGAGCCACGAACGGCCCGCCGGGTCGAGCCCGCCCGCGTCTCCGGCCAGCACCACCGGCTGGCGGCCGTCGACGAGCCGCTGCTCCAGCAGGCTGAGCAGCGACTCAGGCCCGCCGCTGACCACCGGCACGTTGCCGAGCGCCGTCGCCGAGACGACCGGGGTGGACGACCGCACCTCGTAGATCTCGATCGACGGCACGGCGGCGGTGGCGTCGACCGGGTTGCTCCCGGCGCCGACCGCCGGGCCGAAGGACGCCACCGGACTCAGGCCAGGTGAGCCGGCGACGGCCTGGCGCACCACGGCGATCGGCGGCGCACCGGTGGCCGCCCGGTCGATGTCGTGGCGCACCAGCAGGTAGCGGTAGCCGGCGCGGGCCAGGAAGTCGGCGAGGCCGGGCGAGCCGCGCCCCTGCGCCAGGACCGCCTCGACCGTGTCCATCACCCGGATGTTGCCTTCGGAGCCGAGCGGGATCTGGTGGCGGGTCGACCACGGCGCTCCGGCGAGCGGCTGGATCGCCTCGTCGACCGTGCGGCCCCAGGTGTTCTGCGCGAACCCCTGCCCCGGCACGACGAGCGTACGCGCGGTCGGGTCCTGAGCGGCGAGCCAGCCGGCCGCCTGCCGCCAGTGCCCGGGCACGTCCGACCAGCCGGGCCCGGGTCGCAACAGGAGCATCCAGGCCGGCGCGGCCGCCGCGAGCAACAGGCACGCCACGACCGGCGCCGCGGGCATCCGGACGCGGCGTAGGCCGAACCGCCGGCTGGCCGCGTACGCCAGGCCGAGCGCGACCGGCAGCCGCAGCACCGGCTCGAACTTGTGCACGTTGCGCAGCGGCGCGAGCGGCCCGTCGAGCAGGTCGCGCGCGGTGGCGGCGAACGGGCTGTCGAGCGTGCCGAGGTAGCCGATCGTGAGCAGCGTCAGCCCGGTCATCGCGCCGAGCACGAGGAAGCGCCGCTCGGGCAGGCCGCGCATGGCGAGCCCGACGAGGCCGGTCACCGCGACGAGCGCGGTCGCCGCCATCAGCCACGGCCGGTCGACGAGGACCCAGCCGGCCGGCCACCACGGCTCGCCCTGGACGATGTAGCCGACCCACTGGTTGGTGCCGCGCAAGGCCTGGAACTGCGACGTCACGGCCGTGGTCGTCGCCGAGGACTCGATGTAGTCGAGGAAGGGCAGGCTGTACTGGCCGAACAGCAGCAGCGGCGCGATCCACCACAGCGTCACGCCGGCGACGCACACCGCCCACCACGCGGCGAGCCCGGCCAGGTGGCGATCCCAGCGGCGGGTGGCCAGGTACAGCGCGGGCAGCACGAGGGACATCGCCACGGCGGCCGCGTTGATGCCGCCCATGCAGAGCACGGCCAGGGCGGACAGGGCGGCCGCGCGGCGGGGTGAACCGATGCGTCGCACTGTCACCAGGGGCAGCAGCACCCACGGCAGCATGACGACCGGGAGCATCTCGGAGGAGAGCGGCCCGACCTCGGTCAGCATCCGGGGCGCGAGCGCGTAGCCGAGCGCGCCGAGCAGCCGCCCGGTCGGCGAGCCGATCCGCAGCGCCCGCGCGAGCAGCAGCACGCCGAGGTAGGCGGTGCACAGCAGCAGCGCGCACCAGGCCCGCTGGGTGATCCACGGCGGTACGCCGAGCGCGTCGCCGCCGGCGAAGAACGGCCCGATCGGGAACAGGTAGCCGTACGCCTGGTTTTGCAGCTCGCCGGAGGTGGCCTCGGGGTTCCACAGGTGCAGCGCGCGGCCCATGAAGCCGAGCGGGTCGACGGCCAGGTCGAGCTTGGTGTCGAAGGTGACCTCGCCGGGCCGCTGCACGACCGCGACCGCGATGAGCAGCAGGGCGCCCGCGATCGCGCCTCTTCGCGAAGTCGCGGCGGCGGGCCTGGCGGTCACGGCCGGGGCCACGGCGGGTTTCTCCAGCACCGCGGTCATCGGCGGCACTTCGGCGGCAGGCAGCTGAACTCGGCCAGCGCGGTGAAGAAGATCTGCCGGATGCCGGCCGGGTTGGCGGTCAGCGCCACCCGCCCGCCGGTGGCCTTGGCGATCTGGTCGAGCTCGGCCCGGTCGATGTCCGGGCCCACGCCGATGAACAGGATCGGCAGCGGCCGCCGCTTGTCCTGCAACGTGGCCAGCTCGCGCAGCAGCTGCGGGCGGCTGATCCCGCTGGCGTTGTCGTCGGTGCCGTCGGTCAGCACCAGCAGGAGGTTGATCCGGCCGGCGGTCCAGTTGCGCGCGGCGTCGCGGTAGGCGGCGAGGGTGGTGTCGTACAGGCCGGTGCCTCCGTTGGGTTTGACCCGGACCTGGCCGAGCCGCTCGATGATCTCCGCGCGCCGCGGACCGACCGGCCCGACCGGGACGATCTGCTGGTAGTCGCGCTGCCCGTCGAGGTCGGTGGAGAACGTCCAGAGCCCGATCTCGGTCGCCCCGAGCAGCAGCCGCACGCCGCCCTGCGCGGCCTTGACGGTCGCCGACAGGCGGGACTCCCCCGGCCCGATCCGCGCCGCCATCGAGCCGGAGACGTCGAGCACGGCGAGAAGCCGCGCGGTGAGGTGGACGCCGCCCCAGGCGTTGAGCAGCGCGGCCGCCTCCGCCGCCGCGGGCACCGGCGCGGGCGGGTACGCCGTGTCGCGGATCCGGCCGGGTGTCGAGGGGCCGGTGAGCGGGGCGCCCGCCGCCGTGCGCAGGCTGTGCCGGGCCAGCGCCGCCCCGCCCTCGTCGGCGCGCAGCGCGCGCAGGAACGCCGCCGCGGCGTCCCGCGAGCCGGTCGAGGAGAGGACGGCGTACGGGTAGTCGGGGCCGGGGACCGGTGTCTTGGGGTAGACCGCCACCTGCGGCGTGCCGGCGCGCAGCACCTCCTGCTCGGTGCTGACCACCGCGGTCTCCGCGCGGCCCGGCCCGCCCGGCGCGGGTGGCGCCTCGCCGGTCATCGCGGCGGTACGCGGCGCCAGGCGGCGCATGATCGCGGCGGCCGCCCCGGCCCGGTCGCCGGCGAGGGCGCGGATGCCGACGAGGGCGCCGAACCCGAGCGGGCTGACCGCCGGGTCAGGCACGACGACCGGCACCGGCGGCCGCTCGGCGGCGACGAGGGCGGCCCAGTCCGGGGTGCGGGCGGGCCAGCCGAGGCGGGCGGCCGACCGCTGGTCGAGGGCGAGCACGACGGGTGTGGTCGCGACCGAGACGCCCGCCTCCGGCACCTGGAAGGCGCCGCCGTCGCGGGCCCGGCGCAGCCAGAGCGTCGACTCCGGCAGCCAGACGTCGGGCGGCGGCGCGGTGGCCGCCGTGGGCGGGGGCGCGGCGCTCGGCGAGGAGCCCGCGGGCGCCGCACCGACAAGGTCGCGCAGGACCTGGGCCGACTCGCGCGCCTCGACGACGACGTCGAGGCAGCGGTCGCGGGCGGCGAGCGCCTGCGCGACCTCCTGGGCCGCGGCCGCCACGCTCGGCGCGGCCGCCACCCGCAGTGACGTGCGGTCGGTGCAGGCGGGGTCGTTGCGGGTGCGCTGGAGGTAGGTGACGGCGGTCCAGCCGCCGAGCACGGCGACGAGGGCGACGCTCAAGAGGACGACCGGCCAGAACTCCGGCCGGCGCCGGCTGCCGCCGTCCGTCACTGCTGTGCCTCCCCATTGCGGATGGTCCGGTGAGCGCCCTAGTGTGACGCGACCGCATATCGTACTCGTGAGTAGGGGTGACGAGGGACCATGACCGAGGCCCTAAGTCGCCACATACTGTTCCTGAACTGGCGGGACACGCGCCACCCCGAAGGCGGCGGCTCGGAGGTCTACATCGAGCGGATGGCCGCCGAGATGGTCGCGCGCGGCTACCGGGCCACGATCCTGTGCCAGGCCTACGCCGGCGCGGCGGCCGAGGAGGTCAAGCCCGACGGGGTACAGGTCGTGCGGCGCGGCGGCCGGCACACGGTGTACCTGTTCGCCGCGCTCGTCTACCTGGCCGGCGCGCTCGGTTTCGGCCCGCTGTCCGGCCGCCGGTTCGGCCGCCCCGACGTGATCGTCGACGTGTGCAACGGGCTGCCGTTCCTGAGCCGGGTCTACGCGCGGCGGCCGGTGATCGCGCTGGTCCACCACGTGCACCGGGAGCAGTGGCGGGTGATCTTCGGCCCGGTGCCGGCCCGGATCGGCTGGTGGATCGAGTCGCGGCTGGCGGTACGCGTCTACCGCTCCTGCCCGTACGTCACGGTGTCCGAGTCGAGCCGCGCCGAGCTTGTCGGCCTGGGCGTCGACGCCGAGCGGATCACCATCATCCGCAACGGCACGCCCGCCGTCCTCACCTCGCCGGTCCCCCGCACCGACCATCCGAGCCTGCTCGTGCTGGGCCGGCTCGTCCCGCACAAGCGGGTGGAGCTGGCCCTGCGCGCGACCGTGCTGCTGGCGCGTGAGCTGCCCACCATCGAGCTGGTGATCGCCGGTCAGGGCTGGTGGGAGGCGCCGCTGCGCGAGCTGACCGCCGACCTCGGCATCGAGCACCGCGTCCGGTTCGCCGGCTTTGTGACTGAAGCGGACAAGCACGAGCTGCTCGGCCGCTCGTGGGTGGCGCTGACTCCGTCCATCAAGGAGGGTTGGGGTCTGACCATCGTGGAGGCCGCCGCGCACGGCACGCCGTCGGTGGCGTTCCGGTCGGCGGGCGGTGTCTCCGAGGCCATCCTGGACGGTCACACCGGCACGCTGGTGGACGACGAGCTCGACTTCCTCCGGGCGGTGCGCCGCCTGCTGCGCGACGACGAGCGCCGCACGGAGATGGGCAGGGCGGGGCGCGTCTACGCGCGGGGCTTTACGTGGGAGGCGTCCGGCGACGCCTTCGCCGGCCTGGTGAGCGACCGGCTAGCCGGGGTGCCGCAGGGTCAGCGGGTGCCGTAGACGGTCTGCGCGGGGTCCTGCTTGACCTCGTCGGCGACCGTGTCGGCCGACGGGCTCACCGCGCCGACCGTCGCGTAAATGCCGATGAAGCCCAGCGCCGCACCGAGCACGGCCGCGACGACGAACGTGGCCAGCTTGGCCATTGGAATCCTCCTCGGATTTACGAGTGTGCGGACGTTACCACGGAGTACGCACTGTGCGCAGCAGTGAGATGCCGGCGGCGAGCACGACGAGGGCGGCGAGCAGGTGGGCGGCGGCGGCCGGCCACCGGCGGACCGGCTCCGGGCGGGACGCGGCGGCCGACGGGTTCTCCCACAGCGCCAGGTACGGGCCGTCGAACACCGGGCGCAGCCCGGCCAGCGCGCCCGCCGGCACGTCCACGCCGGGCTCCTTGCGGACCAGCACAAAGCGGACGCCGATCCGCGCGACGGGTTCGCCGGCGTCGAGCAGGGCCTGGACCCGCGCGGCCCGCGGGCTCTCCCCGTCGACCGTCACCTCGCCCACCCGCAGCGCGTCGTTGATCAGCACCGGTACGCCGAGGTAGCGCGGCGCCGGGTCGCGGACCACCTGGTCGTGGTTCCACCGGTAGGCCTGGTAGCCGTGGAACGGCAGCGACAGCACCTCACCGTCGACCCGCGCCGCCACCTCCCGCCAGTCGGCGGGGTAGTGCACCGGCCGCAGCTGCCCGGCGGCGCCGTACGCCAGGTCGGGCAGGATCGCCACCGGCGCGAGGGCGGCCGCGACGAGCACCACCCGCCCGGCCGTACCGTCGAGGCGCCGGGCCAGCCGCTCGGCGAGCACCTCGGCGCCGACCGCGAAGGTGACGGCCAGCAGCAGGGCGTACGGGATCAGGAACTTCTGCCCGTCGCGCAGCAGCCCGGCGCCGGGGACGTGCGCCACCAGCCACTCCAGGGCCGGCGCGGTGGGCCCGGTGCCGGCCAGGGCGAGCAGGAACGAGCCGCCGGCCAGCACGGCCAGGCGCACGGTGACGCCCGGCCGACCGCCGTCGCCACGGTTGCACTCGCCGTCGGCGCGGGCGGCGTGCCACCGGCGGCGCAGCGCGACGAAGCCGGCGGCGCAGACGGCGAGGACCGCCGCGGTCGCGAATGGCACCAGCACCGACGCGCGGCTGCCGGGGACGGTCTGCGCGTTCCAGATGCCGCCGGTGCCGGCCAGCGCGCCCCAGGCGCCGCTCCAGTTCTCTCCACGCGCGGCGAACGCGCCGACGCCCTCCGGGTCGGACCGGCCACCGGCGGCGCTGGTCAGCGCGGCGACCACCCACGGCGCGTTGAGCGCGGCGACCGGCAGGGCCGCTTTCCAGGTCAGCACGGCCACCGTCGCCAACGCGATCAGGCCGCCGGTCGGGGTCACCGCGGCCGGCGCGGCCGCGAGCACGAGCCGGGCCAGCGCGCCGGGCCGGCCCGCGCGCACGTCCCGCGCCGCGGCCACGATCCAGGGCAGCGCGGCGTACGCGATCAGGAGCCCCCACTGCCCGAGCAGCAGCCGCTCGGCGAGGTACGGCGTCCAGGCGTACGCGAACGCGCCGACCACTGTGGACAGCGTCCGCTCGGTCGGCACCAGCCGCGCCATGCCGAGGGCGGCGAAGTAGACGATCCCGGCGAGCACGATCCGCTGGAGCAGCCACCCCGGCACGGCGAGGTTGGCCAGCGACACCAGGGCGTCCAGCGGCACCGCCCGGGGCAGCTCGCCGGCCGGCGCGACCATCTCCCAGCTCAGCCGCTGCCGGGGCACGAAGACCATGTCGTACCGCAGGACGTAGCCGGGCGCGGCGAGCGGGGCGAGCACGACCGCGGTGATCAGCGCCGCCGCGGCGTGTGGGACGAGCCGTTGGCGCACCGGCTAGCCGACCGGCTGCGGCACGATCTGGCCGATCTCTATCTCGTCGGTGCAGAGGTTGGCCCGCGGGTCGAGCATGGTCATCTCGACCTGGCCGCCACCGCCCCAGACGAGCATGAACGCGGCGTTGAGCCCGCGGTGCGCGTCGAACGAGCGCACCTCGCCCGTGCCCAGCCGGAACGTCGCCTTGGTGTCCCGGTCGGCGATGTACGCCACCCGCACCGCCTGCCAGTACTCGGTGACGGTACCGGCGAGCGGGATGGTGACCGTCTGCCCGCCGGCGACCTGGTAGCCGCAGCCCCGCGCCGGCCCCGGCTGGGCCTTGACGCCCTTGACCCACGCCGGGCGTACCTTCCCGGAGTCGTCGAAGACCCACAGCTGCCGCCCCTGGGTCACGAAGACCGGGTCGCGGTCGAGCGGCGCGAAGAAGCGCGACTGCATGTTCCACGGATAGGAAAGCGGGTCGACGATCGTCGCGGGCAGCCGCAGGTCCCAGAAGACGGTGCCGGCGGGCGCCTCGGCGAGGCCCGCCCGGGCCGTCTTCACGTAGTCGCGGCCGAGCTTGGACGCCCAGTCGGTGCCGAAGTCGACGCCGCTGTAGAGGCTGCTGGCCACGAGCAGCGCCGTGCCCGCCGCCAGCGCACCGCCGAACCGCCGCGGGAGGGCCGGCACGGGCTCCGGCTCTTTCTCCTCGTCGATCGGGCGCAGGCCGCACAGCGCCACGCCCACGCAGATCGCCGCGACCACGAGGACGTCGCCGATGTAGCGCGGGACGAGGCCGGCCACGCCGCTGTACGCCGAGCCGAGGCGGGTGGCGCCGATGACCGCCGCGGACAGCGAGGAGTAGAGCAGCAGCAGGGTCCACGCGCGCAGCGCGACGCCGCGGCGCAGCCACAGGGTCAGCGCGACGAACGCCAGCACCAGGACCCAGGAGACCCGCTGGGCGGTGGAGGTGGGCGCGGCGACCGCCGGCCCGTCGCCGGTGTCGAGCCACGACCAGGGGCCGCCGAGCATCCCGGCGCTGACCGACTGCCCGAAGAACTGCTGGAGGAACGTCGCCACCTCGCGACCGGACGACGGCTCGCGCAGCGACGACGTGGACAGCGTCAGGTACACGGCCAGGAACGCGACCGAGACGCCGGTGAGCACGAGCCAGGACAGCGGCCAGCGGCGGATGGCCGTGACGACCGCGCGGATCGGGCCGCCGGGCGCGTACAGGCAGACCGTGAGCAGCGCGACGAGCGCGACGACGAGCAGCGACTTCTCGAAGAAGACGAGCCCGAACACCACCCAGCCGGCGAGCGCGGCGAGGTGCCGCGGCCGGCGGGTGCGGAGGTACCGGACCTGGGCGGTCACCGCCATGATCAGTGCCAGCTGCATCGGCAGCAGGTTGACGCCGACCGCCCACCACGCGCTGATCTCCAGGGTGAGCGGGCAGAACAGGAACAGGCACAGCGGCGCGAGCAGCGCCCAGGTCGCCGGCAGCATCAGGCGCAGCAGGCGGTAGAAGGCGATGCTCACGGCGGCCTGGCCGGCGACCATCAGCGTCGCGTACGGCCAGTACTCCAGCTCGGTCACCTGCTGCACGAGCCACATGACCAGGCGGCCGGCCGGCATGAGGTGGTTGTTGTACAGCTCGAAGAGGTGGCCCACGCTGAGGCTGGCCGAGTCGGCCTGTGAGATCAGCACGAAGTCGTCGGCGGCGAGGTAGCCCCGGGTGGTGATGCTGGCCCGCCAGACCACGCTGGCCACGATCAGCACCGCCGCGACGACGTGTATCGGGTCGCGCAGGACCCACGCGGGCATGGCGATGTTGATGTTGACGGTCGCCCGCGGCGGCGCCGTTTCCACGCTCATCGGCGCCCCTCGGGCCGGAAGAGGACCAGGTTGACGTACCGCGGCCAGGGCGCGACCACCCGGCGCGCGAAGCTGTGCCGCACCCGCCCCACCGCCGCCTTCTGGTGCGCCACGAGGTCGAAGTCGTCGAGCGGCAGCCAGCGCCGGCCCGGCATCACGTACGGCCGGTAGCCCCACCCGCCCAGCAGGTCGAGGATCGGCGAGATGGGCTGGATCCGCTCCTCCAGCTCGACCAGCAGCAGCGGCGTGTCCCGCCGGATGGTCCGCTCGGCGCCGCGCAACGCCGGCATCTCGTGGCCCTCGACGTCGAGCTTGACGAAGCCGACGCCGGTGAGCTCCAGGCTGTCCAGGCTCACCCGGGGCACCGTCACCGGCCGGCCCTCGCCGCCCGCTCCCTCGATCGAGGAGGTGCCGACCCCGGCGCCGCCGTCGGGCAGGTAGAGCGTCGCCGTGCCGACGTGGTCGGAGGCGGCCGCCTGGACCACGCGCACGTCCGGGTACGCGGCGGCGACGAGCCGGGCCAGGTCGGCGGCGGGCTCCAGGGCCACCACCCGGTCGGCGAGCCGGCGCAGGCCACGGGTCCACGGCCCGTACCAGGCGCCGACGTCGACGGCGGTGCCGCCGCGGGGCGCGTAGCTCGCGAGCCGGGCCAGCTCGGGCTCTACCCGCGGGTACACGGCTCTGATGGCGGACCCGACCAGGCCGGCCGGCAGGCCCGCCGCGAACCGGGCACTCAGGGTGGATGACAAGCTGCCGGCCATGGTGGGGAACCTTAGCCTCCTCGCTCGCTTTACAGGTACCGGGTGGACCGCCAAGTTTCCCACCAGTAACCTGCGACGATGGCTCAGGCCCAGGCGGTCCGCTCCCCCGCCCCACGTGTCGGCGCGTCCGCCGCCTGGGTGTGGCTGGCCGGCGTCGCGGGAAACGCGATCGCCTACCTGGTCCCGGTGCTCGGCGCCCGCCAGCTCAGCGCCGGCGACCTGGGCGCGCTGGTCACCATCGCGGCGGTCGCGGCGATCGCCGGCGTGCCCGGCCTCGGCCTCCAGATCGCCGGCGCCGTCCACCGCGCCAGGCATCCCGGCGCACCGGCCGGGCGGGTCGGCTGGCTGACCGCGGCCGCCTGCGCCGGCGCCGTCCTCGCGCTCACCCCGGTCGCCGGCGGCCTGCTCGACCTCCCGCTGGCGACGGTCCCGCCGCTGGCGCTCTACACCGGCGCCGTGGTGGTCGCCGGCCGCTGGCTCGGCGAGCTGCAAGGCGACGAACGCTTCCGCCGCCTCGCCCTGGGCATGGCGATCCTGGCGGTCGGCCGGTACGGCGGCCTTGTCGCCGGCCTGCTGCTCGGCGCCGGCCTCACCGGTTCGGTCCTGGCCGGCACGGCCACCGCGCTGCTGATCCCGCCGGCTCTGGCACTGCTCACCCGCGCCACGCCGGCGGCCGGCGGCGGGATCACCGCCCGCCAGGTCGTCACCGCGAGCTCGGCGACGCTGGCCATGCTCGCCGTCTCGTACGCCGACCTGCTGCTCGCCCGCCACCTGCTGCCGGCCGCGTCGTCCGGCGCGTACGCGGTCGGCACCGTCCTCACCAAGGGTGCGATCTGGGCACCCCAGGTGGTGACGGTCATCGCGCTCCCCCGCCTCGCCCGCGGCAGCCGGCGCAGCCTCCTCGTCGCGACCGCGGTCGTGGCCGCGTCCGGCGCCGCGCTGGTCGCCGCGTCGGCGCTGTCCGGCGCGCTCGCCTTCCGCCTCGCCGGCGGCGCCGACTACGTCGACCTGGGACGCTACGCGCCGGTGTTCGCGCTGACCGGCGCGCTCTACGCGCTCGTCTTCGTGGTCGTCAACGCCCAGGTGGCCGCCGGCGCGCGCTGGCCGTCCGCCCCGCTCTGGATCTCCTGCGCCGGCCTCGTGGTGGCGACGGAGTGGCTGGTGCCGCACACGTTCACCGCGATCATGTGGTCCGCCGCCGCCACGGCCGCCGCGGCGCTCGCCCTCTCCGCCCTCGCCCACCGCTACCAGCGCCTTTTATAAGCAGATTTGCCCACGTCCGCATCACCTGCGGACCGCACGCTCCCGCGGGCCGGCGGGCCCGCGGTTCAAGCCCAAAGCCCCCTTGTCGTGTCGGCGTGGCATCGCCGCTGGCGTCGCGCTGCGCGGTTAGCTTGGGCAAACCAGGCATCTGAGATAAGGGCGACATTATGGGACTCGAGCCTTGGGACTGCTGAAGCGACGCCGGACCAGTCTGGCGCTGTTCGGGATCGGAGCGGCGCTCCTGGTCGGCGCGGTCGTCGCGGCCAACTACACGCCTCGCGTCGCGATGCTGTCGTCAGGCGACGGCGGGGTCGGCGGCACGCCGTCGCCGCCCGGCGCGGCGGACTCGTCGTTGCTCACCTGCGGCGACTCGGACTCCGAGCTCACGTCCTATCCGGACCGTGGCATCGCGCTGCCGGAGATACCGCTGCCCGCCGACGAGCGGCATCCGCGGCTGGACTTCGTCGAGTCCGACCTGCCGGCGATCCGGGACCGGGTCACCGGCAAGGCGGCCGACCCGCACCGGCTCTATGCGCGCAACTGGCAGAAGATCCTCGCCGACGTGACGAACGGCGAGTTCGAGGGTGACCATCCCGACGACATCGGCTCGCGGCGGGCCAAGGCGTACGCCTTCGCGTTCGCGGTCACCGGCAACCCCGGCTACCGCGACCAGGCGCTGTCCGCGCTGGCATCCGCCTTCCGGGACTTCGACGCCGACGACGCCTACATCGCCGCGCAGCTGACCAACTACACGCAGGCGTACGACTACCTGGCCGGCGGCGCCGGCGACGCCGACCTGAGCGAGGCACGCGCGTCGATCAAGCGCGGGGCGGCGTGGCTGGCCGACTGGCTCAACGGCGAGCAGCCGCACGGCAGCAACCCCCGCCCGCACAACCACCGCTCCAAGGCGGCCCTCGCGCTCGGGCTATGGGCCCTGGGCTTCTCCGCCGACCCGGCCGCCCGCGACTGGCTCCGGCTCGCCGTGGACCAGGTCAACACGGTGTACCGGTACATGTTCACCCGGGACGGCGTCTACCTCGACGGCTACGCGTACTACTGGACGTACCAGATCTTCCAGGTCGTGCCGTTCCTTTACGCGGCGCGCAACGCGGCCGGCGTCGACGCGTTCGGCGTGATGCGGCCGGTCTTCGAGTGGATGGTCCGCGACAGCGGCCCGCAGGGCTGGCTGATGAACGTCGAGGACTCCTGGGTCAAGACCGCCTGGACCGCCGTCGTGGCCGGAGCCTACCGCGCCACGGAGACCAAGCTGAGCGGCACCGCCAAGCTCGGCAACGTGCTCCAGTGGCGCTTCTTCGCGCAGGACTGGGCGGCCACCCGCTACCCGGACAACTGGACCGGCGCCTCCAACCAGGTCTACCTGTGGCCCGACGAGATCGTCCACATCGACCAGGACATCGCCGAGGTGGCGCCGGACGCGGACGGGTTCGACTTCTACGACCGCGGCGGCAACACGACGGTCATGCGCAGCGACTGGCGGTACGGCGACCGGGCCACCCGCTGGGTGATGTTCTACGGGGCGCCGCAGTCGAACAACCACGACCACTGCGACGTCATGCAGGTGCTGCTCAACGCCGAGAACACGGTGCTGCTCAACGACAGCGGGTACGGGCCGAAGCGGTTCTCGGAGCGCTCGGCGTGGACGCCGCCGGACCGCCACAACGTGGTGACGATGGACGGCGCCGGCGTGCGGGACGTCTTCGCCAACACGGTCAACCTCGCCGGTGCCGCCGCCGACTACAGCGAGAAGCTCGCCTACTACGACCAGACGGTGGCCGGCGAGCCGGGTACGAAGTCGTGGCGGCGCGGCGTGCTCTTCCCGGCCCACGACTACGTGGTCGTCGCCGACAGCCTGCGCTCGCCGCAGCAGCAGGAGTGGACGAGCTATCTGCGGGCCCGCGGCGCGTTCGCGCAGCAGGGCCCGGTCGCGGTCTGGACCACCCCGGACAACGTCTTCGGCGACAGCGCCAAGCTGTACGCCCTGACCCTCCCGGCCGGCGGCCAGGAGTCGGTCGGCAGCGGCTGGAGCAACCTCTTCGGCGCCAAGAAGGAGGCGCCGGACACCGAGGCGACCACGTACCTGCGGGTCCAGCAGCGGGCGGCGGACGCGCAGTTCCTGAGCCTCGCGGTGCCGCGTGCCGCGTCGGCCGCGCCGCCGGTCTTCGCCGACCTGAGCCAGCCGGGCGCCCTGGCCGCGACCGTCGCGTACGACGGGCACACCGACACCGTCCTCAAGCAGGTGGAGGGCACCGAGCGGACGGCCGGCGGCCTCACCACCGACGGCCACCTCGGGTGGGCCCGGCAGGCGGGCGACGCGCTGACGGCGTGGCACCTCGTCGAGGGCACCCGGCTCGGCTACGGCGGTCGGGTCTACGCGACCGTGAGCGAGCGGCTCTCGCTCACCGCCGACCTCACCGCCGAGCATCCGGTGGTGGACGTCGCGGCGCGGTCCGGTCAGGAGTACGTGCTCAGCGTCGCCGGCCAGCACGCCGCGGCCACCTTCGAGGGTGTCGCGGTGGCCGGCGAGAGCGACGGCGAGATGACGAGCTTCCGGCTCACCGGGCCGGGCCGGCTCGTGCTCGGCGCCACCGGGCCGGCGTCACCGAGCCCGTCCACGGCACCGACCGCGTCGCCGGATCCCGCGGCAAGCCCCACGCCGGCCGCGTGACCTAAATCAAATCCGAAAGAACAGGCGTGGCAATCGCCGTACACCGCAAATGCTCCATAGGGTTTATAGGGGTAATTCGACCTATTTATTCCACGGGGGGCGATTGTCATGGAACGGGTCTTCGTTGTTGGCGCGGGCGTCGTCGGTAAGGCGACCGGCCATGGTTTCGCGGAGCGCGGGCACAAGGTCACGCTGATCGACGTCCTGCCCGAACGGGTGGAGGCGCTGCGCGCCGAGGGCCTCGACGCCCGCATCGGGCTCGACCTGCGCGACGAACCGGAGTCGTTCGTCTTCCTGACGCTGCCGACGCCGCACCACGGCCGGCGGTACGACCTGTCCGTATTCGAGCGCGGCGTCCGCGACGTGGGGGCGGCGCTGGCACAGGCCGACGCGGTACACACCGTCGTGGTGCGCTCCACCGTGCCGCCGCGCACCACCGAGGACCTCGTCCGGCCGCTGCTCGAGCAGGCGTCCGGCAAGGTCGAGGGCACCGGCTTCTGCCTGGCCAGCAACCCGGAGTTCCTGCGCGCCGCCTCGGCGGTGGAGGACTTCCGCTGGCCGTGGATGACGGTCATCGGCGCGCGGAGCAAGCGGGTGCGTGAGCGGCTGTCGGCACTGCTCGCCCCGTTCGGCGGGGAACTGCGGGTGTTCGACCAGCCCACCACCGCCGAAATGATCAAATGCGCGCACAACATCTTCAATGCCGCGAAGATCAGTTTCTGGAACGAGATGTGGCGGGTCTGCCAGGCGATCGGCGTCGACCACGACGAGGTGGCCACGACCGTCGCCCGTTCGGCGGAAGCCTCGTACAACCCGGAGTACGGCATCCGCGGCGGCGCCCCGTACGGCGGCGTGTGCCTGCCCAAGGACACCAACGGGTTCCTCGGCTTCGCGGCCCAGCACGAGATCGACATGCCCCTGCTGAGCGCGGTCGTCGACGTGAACGAGCAGATGGCCGACCTTGTCGAGCGCGAGCTGGCCACACTCCAGGCCGAGTCCGACTCCAGCGTGGCGCGCTGAGGCGGCCCGGATGCGCTCTGACGTACGGTTTCTCAGCGACTGGCTGTACTACCTGCCGATCGCGACCATCGGCCTGGTGCGCTGGGTCGGCTGGCTGGTCCGCCGCGTGCCGGCCGCCTTCTACCGGCCGGTGACCAACGACCACAGCGAGCCACTGACCGTGGTCGTGCCGGTCTACCAGGAGGACCCGCGGATCCTCGCGTACGCGATCGAGTCCTGGCTGCGCAACGACGTCGCCGAGGTGATCCTCGTGATCGACGAGAGCGACCACACGTGCCGCGAGGTCGCCGACCGCTACCCCGTGCGGGTCGTGGTCACCGACGTGCCCGGCAAGCGGGACGCCCTCCGGCGCGGCTGGGAGGCGGCCTCGACGCCACTCGTCGCGCTCGTCGACTCGGACACGATCTGGGCCGACGACGTCGCGGCGCGGGTGCGGATGCCGTTCGCCGACGCGGGCGTGGGCGGTGTGAGCACCCGGCAGAACGTCTACAACCCGGTCGGCTTCCTCCAGCGGGTCAACGACATGTACCTCGACTACCGCTACTTCGACGAGAACGCCGCGCAGACCGTCATGGGCCAGGCGATCTCCTGCCTGTCCGGCCGGACCGCCGTCTACCGCCGCGACCTGCTGCTGGAGGTCTCCGGCGACTTCATGGCGGAGCAGTTTCTCGGCGTGCCGTGCATGTCCGGCGACGACAAGTGCCTGACCTCGCAGATCCTCAAGCGCGGCCACCGCACCGTCCTCCAGCGCACCGCACGGGTCTGGTCCACGTTTCCCGGCAACCCGCGGACCTTCTTCCGGCAGCGGCTGCGCTGGTCGCGCAACACCTGGCGGTCGGACATCCGGGCGCTGTTCATCGACCGGTGGGCGTGGCGCTACCCGTTCCTGGCGTACACGATGCTGGACAAGGCGATCGGCTGCTTCACGCTGCTCGCCTCGCCGGTGTTCATGGCGCTCGCGGTGATCCGCCACGACTGGTTCTTCGTCGGGCTCCTCGCGGGCTGGTGGTGGTTCAGCCGGGCGGTCAAGATGCTGCCGCACCTGCGCCGCCGGCCCTCGTCGTTCTTCCTGATCCCGCCGTTCGTGCTGCTGTCGTTCGGCATGGCGGTCATCCGGATCATCGCGCTGGCCACGATCCGCAGGCAGCGGTGGCTGACCCGCCAGGTGGCCGTCGTGGACGGTGCGGTGGTCCGCACCGGCGAGCCCGCCCTGGAGGGCGCGTGAGACCCGCGCTGCTCGTGGCGGCCGCGGTGGGGGCCGCCGCGGCGCTGCTCCCACCCGCGCCGGCCACGGCCGCCGCCGACCGCGGCCGGGTCATCGTCCTGCGCCCGGGCCACGCCCAGCTCGTACAGGACGGCGTCGTACACCGGACCGTGCCGCTGCCCCGCCGGGCGGTCACCATCGCCACGCTGGTGCGGACGGTCCGGGATCCGGCCTGGGCCAGTCTGTCCCGGCAGGGAGAGGTCGTCCTGCGCGCCGGCATCTCCCAGCGCCCCGGCACCGAGCTCTACGTGCGGGCCCCGGTGCGCACGCTGCGCCTCGTCGACTCGGCGGCGTTCCTGGCCGGCACGCACGCCCGGGTGTACTTCCGCGGCGTCACCGTCACGTCGGCGCCCGCACCCGGCGGCCGCCCGGCGCCGGAGTCGCCGCACCGGCCCTACCTGCGCTACCTCAACCGGTCCACCGTCTCGATCGTGTCGAGCACCTTCGAGGGGCTTGGCTCGGCGTCCACCCGCAACCACGGCGTGACGGTCGGCGCGGGCGGTGTGCTGCACGCGGTCGACAGCACGTTTCGCGCCAGCAGCCGGGGCATCGACGTCTACCGCGCCGCCCGGGTCAACCTCACCCGGGTACGGGCGACCGGCAACACCGAGGCGGGCGTGCTGGTCAACCAGGCCGGCCGGGTGGCCTTCACCGACGTGACGGCCGGCGACAACCCCGGCACCGGGCTGGTGCTGCGTGGGCCGTTGCGCGCCCCGGCGCTGGTCCGGGTCGCCAGCGAGGCCAACGGCACCGGCGTCGAGCTCTCCCGGCTCGGCGGCGTGTCCGTCGGCCCGCTGCGCACCGCGCACAACCGGCGGTCCGGGGTGGTCCTGGACCGCTGCCCGCGGTGCGTGCTCGCCGGCGTCGACGCCACCGGCGACCGCACCGGGATCCTGGTGAAGCGGCAGTCGGCGGGCAGCACCGTCGACGGCGGCACCGTGCGGGCCGCCCAGCGGGTCGGCGTGATGGTCGCCGCCGGTGGCGTGCGGATCCGCCGGCTGACCGTCGAGTCGGCGGCCGGCGCGGTGGGGCTGCGCGTGCCACCGGGCGTGCCGGACGCCCGGGTCGAGTCCGGCGCGTTTCACGGCGGCGCGATCGCCGTGTCCACCGACGGCGAACGCACGAGCGTCGTCGACACCGCCGTGACCGGCGCCCTGACCGGCGTGCGGATCGGCGGCGACGCCACCACCGCCGTTGTCCACGGTCTGCGGGTGGCCAACTCCCGCACCGGAGTGCAGGCCAACACCGGTTCGCACGCCGTGACCATCGAACACCTGCGGATCGCCCAGAGTGGTGGGCAGGGCATCCGCTCCGCCGCCGACGGCATGTCCATCGTGGACAGTACGGTCGACGGCGCGGCGCTCGGCATGCACCTCAAGGGCGTCGCCACCGTGCGGCTCAGCAGCGTGTCCGCCAAGGACGAGGCGCTCTACGCCGGGCCGGGCGCGAGCGTGACGTTCACCGGCGGCCGGCTGGGCGGGGAGAGCGTGGGTGTACGGGCCCACGACCTGTCCGCCGTGGTGCTCGAGGACACCAGCGTCGAAGCGCCCACCGGTGCCCGCGGCCCCGTACGGCTGCGCGGCACCACCGAGCTGCCCGCGATGCCGGTGCGCTGGATCGCCCTGCTCGGCCTGCTCGTCGTCGCGGCCGCCATCACCCTCGAGGTGCTGCGCCGGCTCCGCGAACGCCGCGAGGAACGCACCGTCTCCGCACCCGACCACGTGACCAACACCGCCTAACCGAGGAACCGCTTGTTGTGATTCGCCGTAGCGCTTGTACCGTCACCGTCCTGACCACCGCCGCCGTCGCACTCACTCCGATCGGCCTGCCCACGCCGGCATCCGCGGCCGCCTGCACCGCACCGGTGCGGTACGCCGCGTCCACCAACACGATCTACCTCGTGGCCCGGCAGGCCTTCACCCTCGCCTCCATCAAGCAGGCCTGCCCGACCGCACCGCTCGTCCAGGTGGACGCGGCGCGGCGGGTGTGGCAGCTCGACGCCGACCTCGTACTGCAAAACGGGAGCACGCTGCGCCTGCACGGCGGCGAGGTGAAAACGCTCCGCCTGCGCAGCCGGCCCAGCGGCGCCGCGACCGAGGTCAGCCAGATCATGGCCAACCACGGCACCGTCGACATGCGCTCCACGAGCGTGACCTCGTGGGACGACCTCGCCGGCGGCCCCGACACCAACCCGGCCGTCCCGGCCGGCGGCGCCCGCGGCCGCGCGTTCATCCGGGTACTGTCCACACTGGCCGCCGACGGCCGCACCCCGCTGGAGTCCCGACTGGACATCGTGGACAGTGAGGTGTCGCACCTCGGCTACTACGGCGCCGAGAGCTATGGCGTCACCTACAAGTCGCGGCCCTGCGCGCGCACCGCGCCGGCGCTCTGCGCCCGGGTGAAGGTGACCGGGTCGCAGATCGGCAGCCGCTTCCACCACAACTACATGGGCACGTACACGTGGGGCGCGCGGGACATGGCGTTTCGCGGCAACCGGTACGAGCACAACGTGTCGTACGGCCTGGACCCGCACGACGCCTCGTCCAACCTCGTCATCGAGAAGAACACCTTCGCCCACAACGGCAACCACGGCGTGATCTGCTCGCAGCGCTGCGACCGGCTGCGGATCGTCGACAACGCCAGCCACGACAACGGCCGCCGGCCCTGGGCCGGACCCACCGGCGACTCCGACGTGGCCGGCCAGGTACACGGCATCATGATCCACCGCGGCGTCACCAACACGGTGATCTCCGGCAACCGGGTGTGGAACCACCCGCACGGCGCCGGCATCGCCATCTTCGACAGCGCCGGCAACACGGTCACCAACAACCAGCTCGACGACAACATGGTCGGCGTCCGGCTCTCGGTCGGCTCCGCCCGCAACACGATCAGCCGCAACGTGATCCGGACCAGCACGAAGTACGGCATCTTCCTCTTCAAGGGCACGGACCTGCCGACCTACAGCACGAGCAGCGGCCGCCCGACCGGCAACGTCTTCGACACCAACACCATCGAGGGCGCCGGCGCCAACCTGGTCAAGTTCACCGACGCGGACGGCAACCGGATCGCCGGCAGCACCGCCAGCGGCGCCCCACTGGTCTTCGTGAACTCCGCCGGCACCGTCCTCCAGGGCGTGCGGATGCCCGCCCGCCAGCAGATCGAGCTGGTCGGCTCGTCGCTGACGGTCGCCGAGCCCAAAGCCTCGCTCCGGCTGACCCTCGACGCGGCGAGCACCGCCAACCTGACAAGCGCCAGCGGCCGCGTCTTCACCGGCGGCCCCGCCACCACGGCCACCCCGTCCGGCACCCGCCTACACCTGACGACAGCCGCGTCGATAACCCCGCACCCGTTCACCGTCAAGCCGTCGTCCGGCACCGCCGCGGTCACCCCCACCGGCCCGACCACCGTCCGCATCACCGCCCAGACCGCCGGCACGTCGATCGCGTTCACCGTGTCCGGCCTACACGCCCGCGTCCGCTACACGGTCCGCCGCGACGGCACGACCCTGACGACGGTGACGGCGGACGAGGCCGGCGTCGTACGCTTCACCGCCACCGCTCCCACCACCGCCGCCCACGAATACACGGTCGGCCTACCCGCACCAGCCTGAGGCACCTTCGGTCCGCGACACCTGCGGATTTCCTGGGTACCTTCCCGCGGCCGGGAGTGGAGGCCGGCGGCTCACAAAGCGAGCCAAACCCCCGACCTCCACTCCGGGCCGCGTTCGGTCCATCCCCGCTCGCTCTCAGCGGCTCGGCGACGCGGCTCACGGCCACGGCGAATCGGCGGACTTCGCATTCGTCTCGCGGTCGGCGCTCCGCGCGACAGGAATGTTTCCACAATCCCGCGATCGGGCCGCTTGGGCGAAATCTCCGGATGACGGAACGCGGATCTCGACGCACCGGCAATCGCAATGCCGGACCGCGGCCCCGCTCGGTGGGCAAAGGCTTTTCGCTGTGGTGAGCGAAGCGGCGACCTGGCCGGCGCGGGTCCGTCCGGGGTAGATACCGGCCTTCGAGGCGGCGCGGCACGGTCGCGAGCATCGACCAGCCCGGCCTGGGCGGCCTGGGCGGGCAGACCTTGGCGTGCGGATGCCGGAACGCCGCCGTCCGTCCCGCCCCGGCGCGTGGACTCTCGGCTGGTCGAGGCGTCAGTGCCCGACACCGGGCGTTGCCGCTGCTCGACCACGCCAGACACGGGCGCCGAGGGCACGAGTCGCGCCGTCTCTCGTGGGCGGCTCTCACGCGGGCTCACCGCTCGAGTCGCACAAGAGCTGTCGCGCAGGCGGCGCCGGCGCTCGCCGTGACGCTGGGCCAGCCCCCAGGCACGATGACGCTCATGCGCGCCACGAAACTCCTCAGCCGCGGGAGAATAGTTACGCGACGCGGTCCGGTCACGCATTTTGGCAAGCGCCGCCGAGGTGAACAGCTGAAGCTGCCGCATCCACCAATTATCCCGCACCCGTAGCGAAATTTCTGCCCCGGACAGCGATCGATCATGCGCAATTTGCCTGGCCAGACCGTGCGGTTTCCGACATGCCAAGAGTTCGAATACGCGCGCTCAGTGTGGCTTCACTAAGGATCAGTCCGGGCGAAGACAAATCGTAAGCACGCGTAACCACAATGCCCGTTTCGGCCACTGCGGGAGGCCGCAGCTAAGGCGTCGTCGCCGCGAGTAACCGCGACGGCAGCATGAACAGCGCAACATTCCAGACCTAGGAGAGTTAGGGCGCCATTTCAACCCTAAGTCTCCTAGATCTCAAAGCCCCTCGCCGACCTGTTTACGCTCCGTTATCGGCATCCCGTCGAAGGGGCGACTTACCCGACGCCGTCTTCCATTCCTGGATCGGTGCCCACGTTCGACGTCCACGTTGGCCAAGAAACACAGCTCCCGCGGCGAGTCGGGCGCACCGCGACGAGCTGAGCGCACCGCGACGACCAGAGCGCGCGACGCGCGCCAGTCAAAGGCCCGCGTGCGCCGCGGTCGACCCCCGGGCGTGCGACGGCTACTACGTCACCTCTCGCCGGAGGCGGCGAGGTGGCGGTGACCAGCGGCGGACGGGTGAGGCCGCGGGAGCGACGGCATGGGCCACGGCGCACATCGCGGTAGCCCTCTCGAAATAGGTCTTCTAGGCAGCGAGCAGCCACCCCGTCAGGAGCACGAGCAGCACGCGTGCGCCTACCACGCCGGCGGCGGAGCCGGTGTGTTGGCGGAGCCAGCCGAGCAGCAGGCCCACCGCGAACGCGCAGGCGACCGACGGCGGTGAGCCGTAGCCCAGGAACGTGGCGGCGTAGACCGCGGCCGCGATCGGCACCGCGCGCTTTCCCACGACGCCGGCCAGTGCTGGGACCAGCAGGCCGCGGTACAGCAGTTCCTCGGGCACCACGGTCAGCGCCAGCACGGCGACCGCGGCGAGGCCGCCGGCCGGCAGTGGTGGCGCGAGCCAGGCCGCGAAGGGTGCTAGCGGGAGCGCCACGAGTGCCACGGCCGCCTGCTGGCGCCAGCCGCCCGGGCCGCGGCGTAGGAGGCGCCAGCACCTCGGGCGCACGCCGGCGACCACGCCTACGGCGACGAGGGCGGGCACCGCGAGTGCCGCGCTCCGACCGACCGGGCTGAGGTCGGCGGCCGGGATGGCCATCATGGACAGTCGCACTGCCGGAAGCGCGGCGAGCACCGGCAGCAGCATCGCGCCGGGGCGGTCGAGCGGCAGCAGCGGGCCGAGGCACGCGGCGAGCGCCAGCGCTCCGAACGCGGCCGCGCCGGATGGCACGTCCACGGTCAGCAGCAGCTCGGCGACGACGAGGCCGCCCAGGTAGCCGCCGAGAAGTGGCACGGGAAGTGCCGGCGCCGGCGCCGCGCCGTCCGGCGGGTGAGCCGGTGCCAGGCTAGGAGAGGTCACGGAAGCGCTCCAGGACGATCGCGGCGAAGACCACCAGCAGCGGCGCGGCCACCACGGTCAGCAGGTGCAGCACGTCGCGCCGCGGAAACGGGTCGGCGGACTGGATCAGCACGCGGGCGACGAGCACGGCGAGCAGGACGCCCAGCACCACGAGGCCGACCGAGACGGACGACGCCGCGTCGCCGCGGCCTAGGAACTCGGTCAGCGTGGGCGGCAGCGCGGGGCTCACGGCGCACCTCTCCGCAGCGCGGGTGCGAGGCAGGCGGTCGCGATCGCCACAAGGATCGCGAGGGCGGCCATCGGTGACCAGACGCCCGTGTACACCATGATCTGGGTGACCAGCATGCCCAGCGCGAGGCTGAGGCCGACGCCGAGCATGGTCTCCATCAGCCGGTCGGCCACGCCGATCAGCCGCACCACGGCGATCCCCGGGACGGCGAGGACGTAGAGGATCACCGGCACCGCGCGGGCCGGCGCGTCGAGCGCGGCGAGCAGCAGGACGGTCGGCCCGGAAAGCAGCAGGAGCAGCGGCGCGCCGCTGCGGCGCCACCACGGCGGCCGGCCGCCGGTGACCGGGCCGGGTCGGGCCGGGAGCGGGTCCGGTCGCAGGATACGGGCGGGAACGCTCATCGGTGCCTCCTAAGCCAGGACGAAGATCTTGGCGCCCTCGCGGGCGTAGACGAGCCGGAACAGGCCGGAGGTGGCGACCTGGCGCTCGATCGCCTCGCCCCAGCCGGATGGCCTGCCGAAGAACGACTCGGCCATCACGTACTGGCCCGGCGTCAGGATCAGGTAGGCGCCGCGCGGGTTGGTGCGCATCGTCGCCTCGATGTCCGTCACCTCGTCGGGTCCCCGGTCGTCGGTCAGCGGCGTGTACCGGTACTCGTCGACGTGCCGCGCCCGCCACGTCACGTTGAACGTCAAGGCCACGAACGTCGAGCCCGGTGCCGCGTTGGCGTACAGCCATTCGACGGCGGCCACGTCGCCGGGGCGTACTCGCTCGAAGCTCTCGTTGCCGTAGCGGGCCACGAAGAACGCGCCGGTCATGGCCAGGCTGACCACCACGGTGAGCACCGCCGCCACCGCGGTGTGCCGCGCCGGCAGCAGCGCGGCGACCGCCAGGACGACCGCGAACGGCAGCGCGAAGAGGTACACCCGCAGGAACACCTCGCCGCCGTAGCTCTGCGCGAACAGCAGCAGGAACGGGGCCAGCGCGAGCACGAACACGGCCAGGTCGCCGCGGCCGCGCCGCATCGAGCGCCAGGCCCCGAACGCCGCCAGCCCCCACACGCCGAGCGTCAGCCACTGCCGCACCCGCAACGCGAACAGGTGCCCGGGGTCGCCCCGCACGCGGTCGGCGATTCCACTGTCGACGGTCTGCCCGAGCCGCCCGAACGACGTGAGGAGCTCGTCGAGGTGGCCCGACCAGTACGCCTGCGCGAGATAGCTGAGGTAGCCGGCCAGGATGACCACGAGCAGGGCGGGCAGCGCGCGTACCGCGCAGCGGCGGGCCAGCACCAGCGTCACGACCGGCGCGACCATCGCGACCGGGGTGAGCTGGTGGCTCATCGTGCTCGCGGTGAACAGCAACAGCACCACGACCATGACGCCGGCGAGCGTCCGGCCGCCGGCGGCGACCGGCTCCGGCTCGCCGCGCAGTGGTGCCCGTGGCAGCCCGGCCAGGCGCAGTATCCACATCGGACGCGGGAGCCGGAGGGTGCGACCGGGTGGGCCGGCGCCGTGCCGCGGCCTTCCGTGCTGGCGGTGCCGCAGGCGGTCCAACCTGGACGTGCGGAACCACACCAGCAGCGCGACGAAGATCAGCAGGTAGAACAGGAAGTTGACCGCCTGCGGCGAGAAGTAGTCCTGGCCGACCCAGTTCGCCGGGACGAACAGCCACACCACGAGCCAGGCGCCCGGCGAGTCGGGGAAGCTCAACCGGGCCAGGCGGTACACGACGGCCGCGTAGCAGAGGTTGGCCGCGACCGGCATCCAGTCGAGCAGCGGCATCGCGTCGGGCAGCCCGGCGACGCGGGTGAGCATCGCCGACAGCGTGAAGAAGCCCGGCCAGCTGAAGCGGGCGTCGAGGTCGGGCGCCACCTGGCCGGTGCGGGCGATGTAGTCCGCGAACCCGACGTGCAGCCACGCCGGCACGAAGCGCGGCATCGACTCCACTATGGAGGCCGCGCCGTGCAGCAGGACGGTGAACGCGACCACGTAACCCGCCAGCACGACCGGGCGCGCGGCCAGGAAAAGCGCGGCGGCGAACCCGACGGTGAGCAGCAGGATCGCGGCCCAGAAGCGCATCGGCAGCACGTCCACGAGACCGAGTGAGCCGATCGCGTCCTCCTCGGCCCCGCGCAGCGCGGCGTGGCCGGCCAGCAGGGCGACCGGGGCGGGTGCGGCGGTCGCGACCTCGGCCACCCGGCGCCACGCGGTGGCCGGCCGGAGGGCGCGCGCGGGCATCGCGCCGGGCCCGCTCACGGCGCGCTCCGCACCAGGCGCACGAGGGCCGGCGCCACCGCCGCCGCCACCGCGAGCTGGGCCACGAGGTACGCGGCGCCGACGCCGGTAACGCCCCAGGACGGCATGGTGAGCACCGCGAGGGACACCACGATCGTGCTGACCGCCGCCTCGGCGAGCACGATCCGCCCGACCTGGCGGCGCACCCGGCAGGCCGCGACGTAGACCGCGACCGCGAAGCGCGGCACCACCGCGAGGGCGAAGAGCCGCAGCGGGGTGGCGCTGTCCCGGACGTACTGGTCGCCGAACGGCAGCAGCAGCATCGGGGCGAACGCGCACAGCACGAGCGCGCCGGGGGCGAACAGCAGCAGCCCTTTGCGCAGCAGGTGCCGGGTGTACGTGGCGAGGTGTCCCGGCCGGGCCGCGCTCTCCACGGTCAGCGACATCCCGAAGTGGTCGGCGATCAGCCCGATCGAGCCGCCGACCAGCCAGCCGACGTAGAAGACGGCGTTCGCCTCGGCGCCCAGCACCGCGGTCACCAGCACCGGCAGCGCGTTCGTGCCGGCCTGGAGGAAGAGGAACGCGACGTAGTCGAGCGTCACGAAGCGGATCAGCACGCCACGTCCGGGCAGCCCGCCGGTCCACTGTGTCCCGTCGAGGCGCGGCAGCAGGCGGCGGTAGACGAGCAGGGTGACCGGGACAATCGCGACGGCGACCGGCAGGCTCCACGACAGGAAGATGCCCAGGCCCGGCACCAGCAGGGCGAAGGGCACCAGCAACAGGACCTTCGCGAGCCCGAAGGCCGCGTTCTCCACCGGCACCCAGGCGGCGCCGCGCAGCGCGGTCAGCACGCTGTCCTGCAACGTGAACACGCTCCACGCCGCGACCGACAGCACGAACGCGGACGCGGCCAGCGGCGAGGACGGCCGCACGACGACGAGGAACACCGTGCTCAGCAGCACCGCCGCGGCGCAGCTCGCGCCGTACGCGGCCGCGACGAGCCGCCCGCCGTCGCGGCCCGCCGTCGGCAGGAACCGGGCGAGGGCACCGTTGAGGCTGAGCTGGGAGACGCTGCTCAGCAGCAGCATCGTCGAGACGACCGCCGCGCCGGTGCCCACGTCCTCGGGGGTGTACAGGCGGGCGGCGACGACCCAGTACACGCCGCCCAGCAGCAGGCTGGCCACGGTGTTGAGGCTGAGCGCGTACACGTTGGTGTAGAGCGGGCTGCGCACCCCCAAGGCCGTCATGACCCCGGCCCCAGTGCCCATCGGAAGCGGCGCCAGACCCGCCAGCCCTTGGTGCGCAGCCGCTCGCCCCGCCAGGCCAGCGGCCGGCCCTCGCCGCGCAGCAGGGCGTCGATGCCGGCGGCGCCGGCGTCCCGCTCGACGAGCACGCGGGCGATCGCGTACACGTCGTCGCCGCCGTGGCTGAGGGCGTGCTTCACCGCGCAGGCGGAGGTGTACCCGGCCAGCAGCACCGCCCGCCGCACCCGGTCGCCGTGGTATCCGAACGGGTAGGCGAACGAGTCGACGGCGGCGCCCAGCCCGTCCTCCAGCACGTGCCGGCTGCCGGTCACCTCGGCGCGCAGCTCGTCGGCGCCGAGGCAGTCGAGCGGCCGGTGGGTGTGGCTGTGCGAGCCGATCTCGACGCCACCGGCCCGCAGCGCGGCGAGCTGGTCCCAGTCGAGCTCCGGCCGGCCCGCGCCGATCCGCCCGGTGACCACGTAGGCGGTCGCCCACAGCTTGTACCGCAGCAGCACCGGCAGCGCGGCCGTGGCGAGGTCGCGGTACCCGTCGTCGAGGCTCACCAGCACGGGCCGCTCGGGCATCGGCAGGTCGCCCAGCAGCCAGGTGGCGTACCGGGTGACGGTCAGCGGCGTGCACTGGCGCTCCTTCAGCAGCGCCATCTGCTCGTCGAAGTCGCCCGGCGACACCGACCAGCGCAGGGTCCCGTCGTGCGCGTCGTCGCTGATGCTGTGGTAGCACAGCACCGGGACGGCGGTCGGCCGCAGGTCGTTCACGACCGCGCTCGTTCCGACCCGAAGCACACCGCCCACGCGTAGTAGGCGAGCCCGAGCGCCATGCCGCACAGCTCCAGCGCGGTCAGCGAGGCCGGGTAGCCGTCGCGCTTGCCGGCGTTCTTCGGCGACCGCGGCCAGAAGGCGTACACGATGCCGCGCGGCAGCCGCCGGATCAGCTCGCGCCGGCCCACCCGGTCGGCCGTGACGAGGCTCTTGGCCATGACCGCGCCGAGGCCGACGCCGTACGCGTAGATGGTGCGCCGCAGCGCCCGCAGCTCCCGCTTGTGCGCGTGCCACACGATCGCGGACGGCTCGTAGGCGAGGGCGTGCCCGGCCAGCACCAGCCGCATCAGCACGTCGATGTCCTCGCCGGCGGGTACCGCGGCGGGTGAGCCGAGCACCGGGTCGAAGCCGCCCAGCGCGCGCAGCACACCGGTGCGGAAGGCGACGTTCGCGCCGGTGCCGTAGGTGCCGGGCAGGTACGGGTACAGCGACCGCGGTGCGGCGGCCACCCGGCGCACCCGCCCGCGCTCGACCGTCTCGTACCCGCTGGCGTCGAAGCGGCGCCGCAGGCAGCCCTTGCCGAAACCGCCGTAGCGCTCGATCCACAGCTGGGCGGGCGTCTCCAGCTCGCGGGCGAGCACGTGGCCGGTGACCGCGGCGACGCCGGCGTCCGCGAAACGGTCCACGAGGGAACGCAGCCACCACTGGTCGACCACCACGTCGTCGTCGGCGAACGCCACGATCTCGCCGGTCGCCTCGGCCAGCCCGCGGTTGCGCGCGTACGCCACGCCGTGCCGGGGCTCGGCGACGTACCGCACCCGCGGGCCGTAGGAGGCGACGAGGCCGGCGGTGCCGGGCCGCTCCGGCCGGTTGTCCACCACGACGATCTCGTAGTGTGGATAGTCCAATGTGGTCAAGCTGGCCAAGGCCTGGCGCAGGTGCGTCTCCCGGCCGCAGGTCGGCACGACCACGCTGGCGAACGGCGTCTCGGCCGGTGCCCGCCGGACCTGGTGGTCGATCTCCCAGCCGAGCTGGCGCCGGATCAGCTCGGAGAGCGCCGGCGCGGTGAGGCCGCCGGGCGGGAGGTCGGTGCGGAGCACCCCGAGGACCTCCCCCCGCACGCGGACCAGCACCCGGGCGGCGGCGTACCGGTCGTCGGCCGGCACCGCCGGTATCCCGTCCTCCAGATCCACCGCGAGGACCCGCTCCGGTGGAGGCGGTCGCTTGTGGACGAAGTAGCCGGCCCGTGCCACGAGGTAGGCGCCCGCGGTGATTGCCAACCCCGCGACCACGGCCCCCGCCTGGCGCAACCTTCCGGCGGTCAGCGAACGCCAGAAGGCGCGGGGCAGCGTGTGGCGCACGTAGTCCCGCTCGGCCGACAGCGCCGCCCCGGCGCCGGCAAGCTGGGCCACGACGGCCTTGGAGCGGCCTTCGGCGGCGCAGCGGCGGCGGAAGTACCGCCAGGTGCCGCGCTCGGCGGGCACCCGGTGCCGCACCGCCGCGGCCGGGTCGTAGAGCACCGTGCCGCGCAGGCGGATGCACAGCTCGGTCTCCTCGCAGCCGGCCGCGTCGCCGCCGACCCGGCCGAGCGCCGGGTCGAAACCGCCGGCCCGCAGCAGCGCGTCGCGCCGGAAGGACATGTTGCAGCCGATCAGGTTGCGCACCGGCGCGACCGCCCGCGGCAGCCCTGTATGCGCGCAGCCGACCACCCAGTCGAACTCGGGCGGCAGCCAGCGCGGCCGCCCGGTCTCCCAGTCCGGCACCGCGGCACCACCGGCGGCGACGACGTCCGGGTCGGCGTACAGCCGGGTGAGCCGGGCGAGCCACTCGCCGTCCGCCTCGGCGTCGTCGTCGAGGAATGCGACGATCTCCGTGCCGGCGTGGGCCACGCCGGTGTCGCGGGCGCCGGAGAGGCCGCGCGGCCCGGCGTTGGGCACCACGGTCACGCCGGGGAACGCGGCTGCCGCCCGGGCCAGTAGCGCCGGGTTGTGGTCGATGACCAGCACGACCCGCTCGGCGGCGGTCCGCTGGGTGCGTGCCGAGCGGACCGCACGGACGATCATCGGCCAGCGGCGCGAGGTGTAGGCGCAGATGACGACGGTGGGCTCAGATACGGGCGAGTACGCGGTCGACGTTGCCGCGTAGCCAGCGTGGGTTGTCACGGTGTCCCTCCGAGTCGATGAAGAGCGCGACGTGGCGCAGCCAGTAGAGAAGGAGGGCGGGCCGCTCGGGCATGCCGTCCAGCCAGGACAGTGCGGTCCCGGTGTCGACGCGCAGCGTGGCGGCCAGGCCGTGGCGCAGCGCGCGGACCACCACGTCCCCCAGCTCGGCGCGGGTCGCCATCACTCTGATGTGGACGAGGTCGTGCAGCGGGAGCTGGCCCGGGCCGGCGCGGTCCCAGTCGACGATCCCGGTGACCCGGCCGCCCTCGGCGAGCACGTTTCCGGTCCAGAAGTCGCCGTGGATCCAGCTGGTGCGGGCGCGGCGTCCGGCGACGGCGGTGACGAGCTCGGCCCGCAGCCGGTCGGCCCCCCGCCCGATCCGGCGCAGCGGCCGATCGATCCACGCGTCGACCTCGGCCGCGCCGAGCACCGTCCACTGTGCGGTCCGGGCGTGCAGGTCGGTGACGACCCGCTCGGCGCCGTCGAGGGTACGCGCGGGCGCACCCGGCAGCGCCTCCTCCACCCAGTACGGCCGTCCCGCCAGTGCGGCCTGGCCAAGCGGGCGGGGCACGACCGCGCGCCAGCCGGCCAGGCGCGGGTCGGCGTACAGGGCGGCGAGCGCCGTGGCCTGCCGGCGCAGGTTCTCCGCGCCCTCGGCGGTGTGCGGCACCTTCAGCACCACCCGCCGGCCGGTCGCGTCGCAGCTGGCCACCGCGACCGCCACGAGCGTGTCGCTGACCCGGACGCGGGTGACCCGCCAGGCCGGGCCGGGCAGCGTGGCGGCGGCGGCGGAAAACCAGGCCCGCGACGGCCGTCTCATCGCAGCCGCCGGGACGCGTGGAGCCGCCCGATGTGGGCCAGGACGTCCGCCAGCACGACCTCGGGCGGCCGGTCGCTGTCGATCCGGACGGCGCGCGGGACGCGGTCGGCGATCCGGCGGAAGTGCGCCCGCTCGGCCTCCAGCTCGGCCCGGCCCCGGTCGCCGCACCGCCGCGCCATCACACCGCCCGGTGCGTCGAGGACCACGGTCAGGTCGGGCGCCGGGCAGGAGCGGCGCAGCAGCCACAGGTACGGGCGCTTGAGCCGGACCAGCGGCGGGCTCGGCGGGAGCATGGCGTCGTACACGTACCGGTCGAAGACGACAAGCCGCCCCAACGCCCGGTGCCGCAGCGCGCCGAGGTACCGCCACCACACGAGGGCGGGCCGGAGTGCCACACCGACCGGTCCGGGCGAGGGCGCCCCGCTGCGTGGCCACAGTCCCATGTAGACAAGGCGCACGGGCCGGCCGGACCGGGCCGCGATCCCGACGGCGAGCGTCGACTTGCCGGCGCCGTCCGGGCCGAGCAGCACCACGCTCGCGCCGCGCCGGTTCCACGCGCGCAGCAGCGGCCGGGCCGTGCGCAGTACCGCCGCCCGGGTACGCGCCGCGCCCACGGCTACCGGCGCCGCCCGCCACCAGGCACGCACCACCAGGGGTCGTACGGCGACGAGTGCCGGCCAGCGCCCGGCCCGGGCGTGCGCGAGCAGGATCGCGATCGGTACGCCCGGGGGCAGCGCCCGCACGACCGGGCCGGACAGCGAGGCGGCCGGGGCGAGCGTGCCGAGCCGGCGCCGGTGCCGGTCGGCGAAGCCGCCGCGGTCGAGCAGGCAGTGCAGCAGCAGCGCCCAGAACTCGTCCTCCGGCGCGAGCAGCCAGGCGCCGTCCGCCCGCCGCCGCCGGGTCAGGCAGGCACGCGCGGCCGCCATCCGCAGCTCGCCGCGCCGCCCGAAGGCGAAGCCGGTCATCAGGTCGAACCGCGCCCACCCGGTCAGGAACGCGCCGGACCTCCGGCGCCGGCCCACCCGGCGCAGGCCGCGCCGCTCCAGCGCGGCGATCGCCCGGTCCAGGTCGGCCGGGGCGACCAGCACGTCGACGTCCCGCCCGCCGGCGCAGCCGTGCATCAGCGACCACCGCACGCCGGCACCGTCGAGTGCGGACAGTCCCGTCTGGACGGCGGTCACGGCGCACCTCCCGCCGGTACGTACCGCACCTCGTACGGCGGCAGCGTGTCGACGGCGACGGAGCCGGTCCGCCCGTTCAGCCGGCCGACGTGTGGCGCCGGCCAGGCGACGGGCGTCGCGGCCGGGTCGGCGAGCACCTCCTGCATCCACGCCAGCGCCTCGGCGAAGGCCAGCGGGCGGCCGCCGCCGGCCACCTCGGTGGAGCTCCACAGCGCCGGCGGCCGTACCCCGTGTGCCTCCTCGGCGCCGCGCTGTGGCTGCCAGACCAGTGCCACGGCCGCGCCCTGCTCGGCCATGTGCAGCAGCGCGGTGACCGCGGTCGCCAGCAGCCGCGGCTGGCCGCCCGAGTCGGCGCGGCCCACGTGGAACTCGCTCCACCACACCGGCAGCGGGGTGATCTGCCGCAGCCAGGCGGTGACGGCCCCGAAGACCGCGGTGTTGACCCGGGCGTCGCGGGACAGCGGCCCCTCGTCCCGGGTGACCATGCCGGCGTCCACGGCGACGAAGTCCGCGCCGTGCTTGTACCGCAGCCAGTAGCCGAGCACGTCGAGGCTGCGCTGGTCGACGGTCCCCCACTGTCCGGAGAGGACGGACGGGTGCCCGCCGGCCGAGCGGCTGGCCCAGGTCTCCACCACCACGTACGGCCCGCCCACCGACAGTCCCGGGTCGCGCCGCTTGAGCGCGTCGTAGACCGTGTTGTAGAGGCGCGTGTAGGCCTCGTAGTCCCAGCGCTCGGCGGCGTCGTCCCAGAAGCCCTTCAGCTCGTTCCACACCTGGAAGTGCCGCACGTCCGGGTAGCGCTCGGCGGCCCGCACCGCCAGGTCGGCGAAGTCGCCGTAGTGCTCGGGCAGTGGCGCGGTGTGCAGCCTGTTCCAGTCGGTCTCGCCGGCCCGGCCGCCCTTCATCCAGTCCGGCGCGCAGCAGAGGGTGAGGACCGGCGTGCCGCCGGTGGCGCGGATCAGCTCCATGCGGCGGTCCAGCGACTCCCAGTCGTAGACGCCCGGCGCCGGCTCGGGGTTGAGCGCGCCCCAGCCGAACAGATGCTGGTTCTGGTACGTCGCGGCCGCCCTGAGCACGCCGCGCGCGGAGTCGATGGCGGCCTCGTCGCCCCAGTCGTCGATGGAGTACTGGGTGTGCGTCACGCCCACCGCGAACCCGCTCGGGTGCGGCCGGTGGCCGGCGGGCGCCGCCCAGTCGTACCCGGACACCACCGGCGCCGACTCCTGGCGCGGTGGCAGCGCGGTCAGCGCGAGCAGCGCGGCCAGGCCCGCGGTCCCGACCACCACCCACCGCGCCGCACCCATGGCTAGCTCCGGTCCGCCCGCGCCCGCAGGACCCGCCGTGCCGCGGCCTGCGCCCGGCCGGCCACCGCGGAGACGGGCACGGTCTCGATGTCGTACGTGGCGTAGTGCTGCGCCACCGCACCGAACCGGCTCTTGAAGAGCGCGAGCGGCGAGTCCGGTGCGGAGTCGCCCATCTGGTAGACCGCGCATCCCGCCTCGACCGCGTCCTCGATGGCGGTGCGCTGCAACAGGTAGTTGGCGTAGCAGGGGCCGGCGAGCCGGTCCGCCATCGCGCCGCGCCAGTAGACCGCGGTGCCGGTGCCGAAGAGGACGACGATCACGGCGACCGGCCGGCCGTCCAGGAACGCGCCGTAGAGCCGGCAGGCGATGGCCCGGTCCGCCATCACCGCCCGCAGCTTGCGTGGCGGCTCCCGGCGGGCCGCCCGCCACCGGGCCAGCGCCGGGGGCACACCCTCGTGCCGCGCCCAGCGGTCCACCGACTCCGCGTACAGCGCGTGGAAGACCGGCAGCAGCCGGCCGGTGTCGTCTCGCTCGACGGTGACGCCGTGGCGCTCGGCGCGGCGCGCCCGGTTGCGGGCGTCGGAGTGGAAGCGGGTCCGCCACACCCGGTCGAAGCCGCCGTCCAGCGGCAGCGCCTGCGACATCCGCCGTTCACGCCGTACGCCGGCCGGCATCGCCGCCTCCCACACCGCCGCGTACGCCGGGTCGGGTCTGATGTGGACACCCAGCGCGCGCAGGCCGGCCAGGTCGGCGCCGACCAGGCGCACGTCGCCGGGGCGCACCCCGCCGTCCGCGACGATCCCGCCCGGCCCCCAGCCCAGCGGCAGCGAGGCGCCGCGTCCCCGGCGCCATACCAGCGGGAGCACGAGGCGCCGCCCGTCACCGACCTCGTAGAGCCGCGACGCGTCCCGGTAGCCGCCGACCGCGCAGACGCACCGCAGCCAGGCGGGCGTCTGGCTGGGTAGGTCCGGCGCCGGCCACTCGCTGGCCGGCGCCGGGCGCGGCAGGGCGACGGTCATCGGGTGACCTCCAGCACCGCCCACCAGTCGCGCAGGGCGCGCTGGTCGATCGGGTCCACGACCGGCCGCGGCCGGCGGGAGACCCGCTCCCGGAGCAGGGTGCGCAGCACGCGCTGCCCGTCCCGGAACGTGTGCAGGTGCGAGCTGCCCGACAGCCGGGGCAGCTCGTAGCTGGGCACCTCGGCGATGCGCAGGTTGGCCTTGAGTGCGTGCACCGCGAGCTCGGTCTCGATCTCGAACCCGTGCGCGGTGAGGGCCAGCGCGGGCAGGCAGGCGCGCCGGAACGAGCAGTACCCGTAGCACAGGTCCGTGAAGCGGATGAGGAAGAGCCCGTTCGCCATCCGGACGAGCGCCTGGCTGCCCAGCCGGCGCAGGGGCGTGAGGTCGGTGGAGCCGCCCCCGCTGAGAAAGCGCGAGCCTTTGACGAAGTCGTACCCGTTCAACAGCGGCGTGACGAACCGGTGGATCTCCTGCGGGTCCATGCTGCCGTCGGCGTCGATCATCACGATGATGTCGCCGCTGGCGGCCGCGAACCCGGTCCGCAGCGCCTCACCCTTCCCACGGGCACGCTGGGTCACGACCACGAGGTCCGGGCGGACCGCACCCGCCACCTCCCGGGTGCGGTCGGCCGAGCGCCCGTCCACCAGCACCACCTCGTCCACCAGTGCCGGCATCCGGCGCAGGACCCAGGCGATGTTCCGCTGCTCGTTGAGGGCGGGGACGACGACGCTGATCCGAGGTCGGAGAGCGTGGCCGTCGATCCGGAGCGGCGCCAGGGCCGATCGGCCGCGCGCCCGCCACGTCAATGTCGTCATGGGTTCCCCGCCTCCCAGGTCGGCGTGCGTCAGGTAACCCTCCGTGGCTAACACCACTTCCGTTGTCGCTGCGTCACCGTGCCGTCACACTGGGCTACTACCGCCGGGTAGTCACCGGATCGCGGATAACGGACCGGTGACCAGCTAGAAAAGCGGGACGTATGTGGGAGCAGCGGCCACGTTCGGTCGATTGACCCTGCGACAAATGGGGACAAACCTGGACTGGTGTTCGGCGTCTTTCCCACCCTCGTGTGGTCGATGACCCTCATCGACCGCTGGGAGCTGCGGAGCGGCGCCGACCCCGTCGCCACCACCCCCGCCGTCCAGCGACTCGCCGCCTTCCTCGCCCTCCAGGGCCCGCACGACCGCGCCTGGATCGCCGGCCAACTCTGGCCCGAGTGCAACGAACGCCACGCCCACGGCGCCCTCCGCTCCGCCCTGTGGCGGATCCGGCACCAGCACCCCGGCCTGGTCCGGACCGCGCGCGGCGCCATCGCCCTCGACCCCGCCGTCCGCCTCGACGTCGACCGCATCCTCAGCCGCGCCGCCGCCATCCTCGAGGAGGGCCAGACCCCAGCGGACGCGCTGACCGTGCTGTCCGCAGGCGACCTGCTTCCCGGCTGGTACGAGGACTGGGTCATGCTCCACCGCGAACGCCTGCACCAGCTACAACTCCACGCCCTGGAGCACCTGGCCGCACTCCTCACCCGCGACGGCGACTACCACCGCGCGCTCCAGGCCGGCCTCACCGCCGTCCGCCTCAACCCACTGCGGGAAAGCGCCCACCGCGTGGTCGCCCAGGTCCACCTCGCCGAGGGCAACATCTGCGAGGCCATCCGCCAGTACGAGCAGTGCCGCCACATCCTCGCGAACGAACTGGGCATAGTCCCCACCCGCCACTTCCGCGGGCTGCTCGCCCCCCACCTCGCCGCGCACACCACCCCGCCGTCACCCGTCGCCGCCTCCGGGTCGCACCTGTCGTGACGTTTCCACTCACGCGGATTTGCCCCCGTCCGCGTCACCTGCGGACCGCATGCGCGCTCGCCGAAACCCCCGACCTCCACTGCCAGGTCCGCGGTGCAAGCCCGCGGCCTCGCCGTCCGCTGTTGGTTGCGGTTAGCGCGCCTCCGGCGGGGCCTCCGGCTCCGGCCGGGCCGTCCCCGGCTTGGTTCGTTCTGTTGGTGGGGTGGCTGCGGCTAGGGGCCGACCGACCGGCGGATCGCCGGCCCACGTTCCCACTCGTTGGGGATGTGGCTCAGCATGTGGACGGCGTCAGGATCGTTCGCCCGGAAACGACACGACACGCCGGGAAGAGTGCAGGTATCGGGCGAACGATCATGCACGCCGCCGCTGCGGCCCTGACATCTCCCACGTGACGGGGGTCTAGACGACCACGATCACCAGGACTTCCCCACCCTCGCCGCCGATCAAGGCCTTGCGGCGACACTCGGTGCGTGGCGGGTGCTTTGGCTGGAAGTGCGGCTGGCGCGGGCAAATCCGCTTGGGGGAAACGGCGCGGCTACACCCCGCTGCGGAGGTCGGGCAGGAGCTCGTGGGTGAAGGTGATGTGGTCGAACGTGACCGTGCAGCCTTCGCCCATGGGTGACTGGGCGACGAAGCCGACCCGCACCGGTGCCGCGCCCTCGCCCAGGGCGAAATGGCGGACGAAGTGCCAGTGGCCGCCGTCGACGCTGGCGTGGAAGGCCCAGTTGGGGCCCAGGCGGGAGACCCGCAGCCACAGCGGGTCGCCGGGCGGGACGGTGAAGGAGTTGGCGTCGTCGGAGAGGCCGCGCGTGACCACGGAGACGGCCATGGTGTCGCCTTGCGGGGAGCGTTCGAAGCAGAGCTTGCCCCAGGTCGACTCGTCGACCCACACCAGCAACGCGCCGGCGTCGTAGGTGCCGGCGAAGTCGACACGGACGCGGGCGGAGAGCTGAAACGGGCCGTCCGGCGGTGTGGCAAGGGTCGGGTCCGCGTTGAGTGTGGGCGCGGAGCCGCCGGGGTCGACGAAGAGGTCGGTGCGGGGCGCGGCGGTCAGGCGCAGCTCCGCGGGCAGGTCCGTGATGATCAGCGTCATGCGGTCCACGCTAGTGGAGCCGGCGACGCCCGGTCGCCGGCTCCACCGTCTCGTGGTGGCTAGATCCTGCCGGCGCCGGCGCCCGAGGTGACGGTCGCCTTGACGGTGCCTACGTTCTCCGCCGTGTAGCCGTACGGGATGGGGTCCACCGTCCCGTTGACCTCGCAGGGTCCGGAGTTGGTGAGCGAGTTGTTGCGCGCCACCAGGCGGCCCGGGTCGGAGTCCGCGTAGCCGCTCGCCGACCAGCACGCCTGCTGCACGTTTTCGAACACGTTGCCCTCGACGAGCACGCCGGCGTCCATCGTGGACGCGATGGCGTACGAGGAGGTGTTGTTGTTGACGTTCGTGTAGTAATTGTTGAACACGTGCACCGTCTCGCCGAAGCGCACGCGCGGGCTGCGCTCGAAGGTGCGGTCGAACCAGTTGTGGTGGTACGTGATCCGCAGGTGACCCACGTCCTCGCCCGCGTTGCCGTCGGAGTGGCCGACGAGTGAGGTCTTCCAGTGGTCGCGGACGACGTTCCACGAGATCGTGATGTAGTCACCGGCGTGGGTGATGTCGATCATGCCGTCGTAGAAGTCGACGTCGTCCTCGATGGTGCTGGAGAGCGTGTTGTGGTCGATCCAGATGTGGGTGGCGTTCTCGATCTGGATCGCGTCGCCGCCGGGCACGCCGCGGATGTTCATGTTCTGGATGATGACGTTGGCCGGCTGCATGTCCTCGATGTTGAGGGTGGTGCCGGAGACGCCGGAGCCGGCGCCGACGCCGCGGATCGTCTTGTTGGCGGTGACCTCGATGGTGCCCGAGCCGCTGAGCATCCCGTTGACGAGGATCGTGCGGGTGCCCGACGCCTGCGCCTGGGTGCGCAGGTCGTTCCAGTTGCTCACGGTGACCGTCGCACCGCCCGCGCCGCCGGTGGTGCCGCCGGCCTGGGTGGCCCAGCCGACGATCCCGCCGGGCTGCGGTGGGTTGCTGGTCGGCGGCGTCGAGGGCGACACCGAGGCGGAGGGCGACACCGACGGTGAGACCGACGGCGAGGAGGGTGTCGTCGGGCTGGGGCCGGCCGCGTCGGTCACCAGCACGTCGTCGAACGAGCCGGCCGTGTAGTTGGCCACCAGGCCCGCGCGCCCGGTGGCGTACGAGCTGTCCGATGTGGACACCAGCTGGGCGCCGTTGACCGAGCCGACCAGCGAGCTGCCGGTCGCGCTCAACGTCAGCGTGTACCAGGTGCCGGTGCTCGCCGAGAAGGACGCCGACGCGAGCGTGGTGGTCGCGCCCTTGCGGATCTGCACCGAGGTCGGCGTGAGCACCAGCGCGTAGAAGCTCGACGTGCTCTGCACGCGGGCCGCCACCCCGATCCCGCGCGAGCCCGAGCTGCTGAACGTGTTGGCCCGTACCCGGGCCGAGGCCGTGGCGGTGGTCCACGAGGTGGAGCCGGCCAGCGCCTTGGCGCTCGCGCCGGTGCCCGACTGGGAGTAGGCGCCGGACGAGACCGACCAGGTGCCGCCGGAAGTGCTCCAGCCGCTGGCGTTGCCGTCGTCGAAGTTGTCGGAGAAGAGCGTGGCCGCGTTGGCCGCGCTTCCGATGGTGAACACGAGTGCGGTGGCCGCCGCGGTGATGCCGGCCACCAGCGCGATCTGATGGCGTCTTGCCTTCTGCATGGAAAGGACCTCCCCGCGCTGGAATGCGCTTTCCTGCCAACGTAGGAAGAAGGAATCAAACCAGTCAATGGGGGCCATGTGCAGGTTTGTTGCACCAAATCCGCTCAACACGGCATGCCGACGCGGCGGTCGGTCCAGATATGCGCGTTATTCGGTGGGTTTAGCGGAGCCTCAATTCGCAGGGATTGACGCTGATCATATGGCAAGCGCTTTCCGGGAGCCAGCGGCCCGGGAGCGCGACGCTCCCGGGCCGCTGTAGTGGATCAGCTGCCGTAGACCTCGAAGGTGAACAGCGAGTACCCCCACGCGGTGCCGCGCGCGGTCGCGTTGATCCGCACATATCGTGCCTGGGCGCTCAGACCGGTGTTGTCGTCCTCACCACCGTTGCCGCCCGTGACCGACCGCGCCGTGGTCCAGGTCGTGCCGTTCGTCGACGTCTGGATCTGGTACGCCGAACCGTACGCCGCCTCCCACACCAACCGCACCCGGCTCACCGTGTAGGTGGCCCCCAAGTCCACCTGGATCCACTGCGGATCCGAGAAGGCGCTCGCCCACCGGGTCGTCGCCGAAGCGTCCACCGCGTTCGACGCCGGATACTCCGCCGCCTCCACACTGGACGCCGTCGCCGGCTTGTTCAGCGCCACGTTGGTCGCCTGCGGCGGGCCCTGGTCGCCGTAGACCTCGAAGGTGAACAACGAATACCCCCACGCGGTGCCCCGCGCGGTCCCGTTGATCCGCACATAACGTGCCTGGGCGCTCAGACCGGTGTTGTCGTCCTCACCACCGTTGCCGCCCGTCACCGACCGCGCCGTCGTCCACGTCGTACCGTTCGTCGACGTCTGGATCTGGTACGCCGAACCGTACGCCGCCTCCCACACCAACCGCACCCGACTCACCGTGTAGGTGGCCCCCAGATCCACCTGGATCCACTGCGGATCCGAGAAGGCACTCGCCCACCGGGTCGTCGCCGAAGCGTCCACCGCGTTCGACGCCGGATACTCCGCCGCCTCCACACTGGACGCCGTCGCCGGCTTGTTCAGCGCGAGATTGGGCGACTGCGGCGGAGTGCCGCCGTTGAAGGTGAACGAGTCGATGTCGAACAGCGAGCCGGCGCCGCCGGTGAACACCAGGAACAGGTTGTGCGTGCCGGCCGGCGGCGTGACGGTGCCGGTGACGTCCGTCCACGTCTCCCAGCCGCCGGTCGGCGCGACAGTGGCGGTGCCGACCACCGGGCCGGTGGCCGAGCCGGTGCGCAGGGAGATGGTGCCCCCGGTGCCGGCCGACGCGACCCGCGCGGTGAACGAGCCGACGCCGCTCAGGTTGTACGGGGTGAACGAGATCCAGTCGCCGTTTTCGACGAAGCCGACCGCGTTGCCGCCGTTGGCCGACGGCTTGGCGACGGTGGTGGTGCCCTGCTGGCCGCTGTAGTGCTCGGCCTGGCGGGTCCGTGGCTGTAGCACGGCCTGCGGCGAGGTCACCGGCGTGGTCGCGCCGACCGGCGTGTACTCGGCCACCATCACGCCGAAGATGTTCGCGTTGGCGTCGTGCTCACCGTCCACGGTGGTCTGTATCGTGCCCGAGCAGCCGGTCGCGCTGGTCATCGGGTGGCCATGGCTGTCGTGGCCGAGGATGTAGTTGACCCGCACCCGGCCACAGTCGACGGTCGGCGCGTTCGGGTCGCTGACCGTCACCTGATACGGGACGGCGTCGCCGAAGTTGAACACCCGCCCGTTCGCCGGCAGGCCGAGCGTGACCGTCGGCCGCCCGACGCCGATCACCACGCTCGCCGTCGCGCTGCGGCCGGTGCCGTCGCTCACCGTGAGTGTGGCGGTGAACTCGCCGTTGGTCGTGTACGTAAACGCCGGGTTGGCGGCGGTCGAGTCGGTGCTGCCGTTGGTGGTGAAGTCCCACGCGTAGGTGATCGGGTCGCCGTCCGGGTCGCCGGAGCCGGCCGAGCTGAACTGCACGGTCAGCGGCGCGTTCCCGCTCGTCGGGTTCGCGGCGGCGGACGCGACCGGCGACCGGCCACCGCCGGAGTGGTACTCGATCCGGTAGAGCGCCGAGTTTGCGTCGCCGCCGAACCAGCCGGTGCCGTAGTCGAGCACGTAGAGGGCACCGTCCGGCCCGAACTCCAGATCCATCACCTGGGTGCCGGTGTACGCCGGGAAAGCCTCGACGGTGCCGGAGACGGTGGCCGTCTTGATCCACCGGCGGCCGAACTCGCCGAGGAAGACCTTGCCGTTCATCGACGCCGGGAACTTCACGTCCGACGCGAGCGTGGCGCTGTAGTTGTAGACCGGGCCGCCCATCGGCGACAGGCTGCCGCAGCAGAGCGCGGGCGGGTCCTGCCCACCGCCGTAGGGCAGCCACGCCGTCTGGGAGGGCGGCAGCTGGGTGATGCCGGTGTTGTTGCGGGAGTTGTTCACCGGCCCGCCGGTGCAGTTGAACGCGGCGCCCGACGGCCCGGACGGGAAGGTGAAGTCGATGTACGGCGTGTTGTAGTTCGAGCAGTACGGCCAGCCGTAGAAGCCGGGCTGCGTGATGCGCTCGAACGACACCGTGCCGGCCGGCCCGCGCGTGGGGCTGCTGGTGCCGGCGTCCGGCCCGTAGTCGCCGAGGTACACGACGCCGGTCGCCCGGTCGACGGCCATCCGGAACGGGTTGCGGAACCCCATCGCGTAGATCTCCGGGCGGGTGTTGGCCGTGCCGGCGGGGAACATGTTGCCGGCCGGGATCGTGTACCCGCCGCCGGCGCTCGGCCGGATTCGCAGCACCTTGCCGCGCAGGTCGTTGCTGCTGCCGGAGGTGCGCTGCGCGTCGAACGCGGGGTTGCGGTCGGCCCGCTCGTCGATCGGCGTGTAGCCGCTGGAGTCGAACGGGTTGGTGTCGTCCCCTGTGGACAGGTAGAGGTTGCCGGCCGCGTCGAAGTCGATGTCACCGCCCACGTGGCAGCACATGCCGCGGCTGGTCGGCACGTCCAGGACCGTGACCGCCGAGTTGGGGTCGAGCGTGAAGTCGGCGTTGACGGTGAAGCGGGACAGCCGGTTGACCCCGTTGAACGGCGCGAACTGGGCGGCCGTGCCGGTCGCCGGCGCGTCACCGGCCGGCGTGGACAGTGGCGGCGCGTAGTACACGTAGACCCAGCGGTTCGACGCGAAGTTCGGGTCGGCCTTGATGCTCTGAAGCCCCTCCTCGTCGTGCGTGTACACCGGGATGGTCAGCGCCACCTTCGTGTTGCCGGCCGGGTCGGTGTAGCGGACGGTGCCGTCGCGCGAGGTGTGCAGCACGCCCCGGTTGGGCAGCACGGTCAGGCCCATCGGCTCGCCGACCTCGGCGACGCCTTTGGCGAGGGTCACCTGGCGGTAGCCGGCCTGCGGCGGCTGGCCGGTCGAGCAGTTGCCGGTCCCCTGGGCCGCGTACCGGATGCCACCGAGCAGGTGGGAGCGGAAGTTGGCCTCGCCGTAGCTCTCGATGGTGTGGCCCATGCCGGTGTACCACGAGCGGCCGCCGTCGTAGCCGCGGCACCACGCGATCGGGTGATCCCCACCCATCGAGCCACCCGTGTAGGTGCTCTCGTCCAATGTGGCCAGCACGTGGGTCTGCGAACGCGGGTTGGTCCGGTAGTTGTACCACTCGTCCAGCCGCTGCCACGCCGTGGGCAGCCCGGCCGTCGACGGGTGCGTCGTGTCCTCGATGCGCACGGTGGCGTTCTGGTTGGCCGGGTGGCTGGCGAAGTAGGCGCCGACGAGGTTGCCGTACCACGGCCAGTCGTACTCGGTGTCGGACGCCGCGTGGATACCCGCGTATCCCCCGCCGCCCCGGATGAAGCCCTCGAACGCCGCCTGCTGACTGGCGTTCAGCACGTCCGCGGTGGTGGAGAGCCAGACGACCGCCTGGAAACGCGCCAAGTTCGCCGCGGTGAACTGCGCCGCGTCCTCCGTGGCTTCGACGGTGAAGTTGTTTTGCGCGCCCAGCTGCTGGATCGCGGCGATGCCGGCCGGGATCGAGTCGTGCCGGAAGCCGGCGGTCTTACTGAAGACCAGAACATTGAAGTCCGCCGCCGCCTGGGCCGGGACGGTGGTGAAGCCGACCGCCGCCATGATCAAGGCAAGGCAGAAGGCCAATCTTCGGAACATGATCGGCTGTCTCGCTTCCTGTCGAACAAACTTCCGGACAGGCGTGCGCCGATCACGCCGATCACCACCGACACATTGGAGTCTGGCGATAACCTGAGGCGAGACTAAGATGTTTCGCGCGTGTCGTCTAGATGTTAAGTCCTGTCACTCGAAACTTCGGTCCATACATGTCGAACTTTTTGTAAGGCACACAGAAGTGGGCGCGTGGCAGACTCGGCGGGTGCCCCTGGAAAACGAGGACCGGCCTTCGGACTCGCCGTACATCCACCGGGTCTGGCGCAGCCACGCGTCCGGGGTCGCCCGGATGACGTCGGTCGCGACCTCCAACTGGGAGATCGTGTTCTGGCGGTGGGAGGGCGGCCTCCACGCCGCCGTGCGCGGCCCGGAGACCACCGTCACGAGCGTCGACGTGGGTGACGGTGCGGAGTCGTGGGGGATCACGTTCGCGCACGGCTCGTCGATGCCGCATCTGCCGCCGGCGCGCCTTGTCGACTCGGCGTTGGAGAGTCCGCACGCGACCGCGACGACGTTCCTGCTGCGGGGCGACGAGTGGCCGGTGCCCGACTTCGACAGCGCGGAGCAGTTCGTGGCGCGGCTGGTGCGGGAGGGTGTGCTCGTGCGCGATCCGCTCGTCGACGAGGTGGTGGCCGGCGGGTCACCGGAGGTCGGCACGCGGTCGGTGCAGCGGCGGGTGGCCGCGGCGACGGGGCTCACGCAGGGCAGCATCCGGCAGATCGAGCGTGCCCGGCAGGCTGCGATCCTGCTCACCGAGGGGCGTACCCCGCTGGAGGTCGTCGACCTGCTCGGCTACTACGACCAGCCGCACCTGGCACGCTCGCTCCAGCGTTTCATCGGCCGCACCGCCACCGAGCTGCGCCGCCCGGAGCCGGCCGAGCCCCTGTCGCTTCTGTACAAGATCGAGGACACCGCCGGCCCCTAACGTGAGTCGCACGCAACCGACATCAGGAAAGGGCAAGCGAAATGTCCGAGAACGCACGAGCCGCCGCCGTGTCCGCCGACGGCACCGTGATCGCATTCGACGCCTGGGGGGCGGGTGAGCCGCTCATCGTCGTCGACGGCGCGACCGCATACCCGGCGATCAACCCGCTCAACCGGGAGTTGGCCCAGGAGCTGGACGGCGACTTCCGGACCTACACCTACGACCGCCGCGGGCGTGGCGACAGCACGGACACCGCACCGTACGCGGTCGAGCGGGAGATCGAGGACATCGCCGCGCTCATCGAGGTCGCGGGCGCGCCGGCGACCGTGTTCGGGTGGTCGTCCGGGGCCGTCCTGGCGCTCGACGCCGCGGCGGCCGGGCTGCCGATCGCGCGGCTGGCGCTGTTCGAGCCGCCGTTCGTCGTCGACGACAGCCGCCCGCCGCTCCCCGCCGACTACGTCGAGCGCCTCGAGGCGGCGGTCGCCGCCGGGCGTCCGGGTGACGCCGCCGCGATCTTCATGACCGACGCGGTCGGCGGGTCGGCCGAAGACGTCGAGATGCTCCGCAAGAGCGACTTCTGGCCGATCATGGAGGCGGTCGCGCCGACCATCTCGTACGACGGCCGCATCATGGGCACCACGATGTCCGGCAACCCGCTCCCCCGCGACCGGTGGGACGCCATCACCGTGCCCGTCCTGGTGATGTACGGCATACGCACGTTCCCGTCTATCATCCCGGCCGCGCGGGCCCTCGCCGAGCTGCTGCCGACCGCGACGCTGCGCCCGGTCGAGGGCGAGCAGCACAGCGCCCCACCCGCCGTGCTCGCCGCCGCGCTGCGCGACTTCGTGGGCAAGTGAGGGGGCACGACATGGGACGGATCGTAGTCACCGAGTTCATCTCGCTCGACGGCGTCGTGGAGGCGCCGGGCGGGGAGGACTTCAAGTATCCGAACTGGAGCTTCGAGTTCGACCGCGGCGAGGAGGGCGAGCAGTTCAAAGTGGACGAGGCGCTCGGCGCCGACGCGTTACTCCTCGGCCGCCGCACCTACGAGGGCTTCGCCGCGGCTTGGCCGGGATACGAAGGAGAGCTCGCCGACAAGTACAACGGGATGCCCAAGTACGTCGTCTCCACCACGCTGGAAAGTCCAGAGTGGAACAACACCCGGGTGATCCAGGTCGACGACGTGGCGCGGATCAAGTCCGAGGTGGAGGGTGAGATCTCGGTCGCCGGCAGCATCCGGCTGGCGCAAGGGCTGCTCGCCCGCGACCTCGTCGACGAGATCCACCTCATGACGTTTCCGGTCATCCTCGGCACGGGGCGGCGGCTGTTCGCCGATACCCCGGACAAGTCGGCCTGGAAGCTGACCAGCGCGACCACCGTCGGAGCCGGTGTGCTCATCACGGTCTTCCAGCGCGCCAGGTGATGAAGGAGGGTCGGCCCGACGAGGGCCGACCCTCCTCTGGCTCTACTCGCAGTGCCAGACGACCGCCTGGATCGTGTCGGTCGAGTCGTCCGACTGCCCGGCGACGGTGCGGCCGTCGTCGCTGAGCGTGTTGGCGATGGTGGCGAGGTTGCCCGGCTCGCCGAGGTCCGGCAGCACGACGGTGGCGTCGCCGGCGAGGAGCACCGCGCGGTCCCGCTGGCCGATGCCGACCTGCCACCCCTGCGCGTTCACCGCGTCCGCGGGGCCTGTCAACCCGTCGAACCGGATCACCTCACCCGTGCGGACGTTCCACCGGATCGGCACGCTACCGCCGCCGGACTTGGCGGCTTCCGCGCCGCCGGGTATGCCCCTGGCGGCACCCTCGTGGGCGACCAGGCCGGTCGCCCAGCCGTTGCGGATCGCGAAGACCCGGGTGGTCGCGCCCGGCTTGCCGTCGAGGTCGGGCACCGGGAGCGCGCGGTGGGTGCCGTCCGGGAACCAGACGTAGGCCCGGTTGTTGCCGACGTTGCCGACGGTGGTGCCGTCTTCGTCGATGTCGACGGCCGTCGCCTCCTTGGTGCCGGCGGGGACCGGCAGCCGGATCGGCGCGGTCGCCGGCGAGGGCCAGACCAGCGCGTGACCGGCGTCGTCGTCGCCTACGATCGCGCCCGCCTCGTTGATCGCCGACGCGGATCCGCGGCGCACGCCCGGCAGCTTGGACACCTCGCCGTCGTGGTAGGCGTACGGGACCGGGCCGCTGTCGTCCTCACCGCCGGCGTAGCTCCAGCCGACCGCGGTGCCCGACGAGTTGACGTCGCGCAGCGACTCCTCCAGGTCGCCAGGGAGCATCACCTTCTTCGGTGCGCCGTCGTTCCAGATGACCGCCTGGTAGCCGCCGCCCTTCGGGTAGGAGCGCCCGACGTGGTAGCGGCCGGTGGGGTCGCCGCCGGAGATGAGCGCCATCGGCTCGCCGTCGGGCGTGGGCAGCTGTTCGAGCGTGCAGGAGGTCGGTGGCGGCGTGACGGGCGCGCGCCAATCCGGCGTGCCCGGGATCGTGTACTCCCCCTTCGGCACGGCCGACGCGGTGGTGGGCGGCGGCTCACCGGTCGCCCCGGTCTGCGGCGCCGAACCGGTGGCAAGCCCGCCGGCGACCGAGACGCCCGCGACGGCGAGGGCGGTCACGGTCGCGGCGCCCGCGTACCCCACGCCCCGGCGGACCCGGTGGCGGCGCCCGTCCGCGATCGCCCGCCGGATGTCCACCGTGGACGGTGTACGCGGCTCGGCGTCGAGCGACCGCAGCAGATCTACTTCGGATGGCATCTATCGGCTCCTCGTTTATTGCTTGGTGGAGAACCCCGCCAGCTCCCGCTCCCCGAGCAGTCGCCGCAGTGTGGCGAGCCCGCGAGCGGTCTGGCTCTTGACCGTGCCGGATGAGCAGCCGAGCATCCCGGCCACCTCGTCCACCGACAGGTCGTAGAAGAACCGCAACACCAGCACGGCCTGCTGCCGGCGCGGCACCTTGCGCAGCGCCGCCCGCACGACCTGGCGGTCTTCGATCCCGTCGTTGTGGAGCGGCGGTGGCTCCGGCGCGTCGCGAAACAGCCGGACCCGTGCCCAACCCAGCCGCCGCTCGTCGACGTACGTGCGCACCAGCATGGTCCGCACGTACGCGTCGATGTTGTCGGCGGCCCGCGCGTGCCGCCACTTCACGTACAGCCGGGTGATGGTCTGCTGGACCAGGTCGTCGGCGCGGTGCTCATCGCCGGCCAGGAGGTACGCCAGCCGCCGCAGCGCGGGAATCCGCGCCGAGACGTACTCGACGTACTCCTCTTCCGAAGCGTCAGGCATCGCCCGCCCTTCCGTCACGGTCATCAACCCCTGAGACGGGTACGGCAGACGATCCGGTTGTCAGGTGCCGTGCACGCGATCAAGGAAATCTCGGACCAGTGTGACCGCTTCGTCCAGATGTGTCTCTAGCAGCCAGTGCCCGGCCCCGTCCAGCAGGTGCAATTCGGCGTCCGGCAGGTCCCGCAGATAGGCGCGGGCCGCGCCCGCCGGCATGTACCCGTCCTCCGGCCCCCACACGATCAACGCCGGCGGCTGATGCTCGCGCAGGTAGGCCTGTTGCCGCGAAAACCACGCGACCGTGCTCCCCTGGTCGGCCAGCAGCGTCGTGACGTTCTCCCGCCGCTCCGGGTCGCCGAGCACCGACCAGGACAGCCGCCACAGGTCGGGGCTCACCCGCTCGCGCAGGTGCGCGGGGATCTCGCCGACGAACTCGTCCCGGAACCCCTCCTCGCTCACCGCCGCCTTGAGCTTCTCGCGGCCCTCGGGGGTCGGGTTCGCCCAGTACTCCTTCAGCGGCGCGTACTTCGGCCCGTGCTCGTCGGGGTAGATGTCACCGTTCTGGATGATGAGCGCGGCCACCCGATCCGGCGCCGACATGGCCAGCCGCAGCCCGAACTGCGAGCCGTAGTCCTGGAGGTAGATCGCGTAGCGGCGCAACTCCAGCGTGTCGACGAAGCGGCGGAGAAACCCCGCGTACGCGTCGAACGTGTAGGCGAAGCCGGCGGGCGCCACGCTGTAGCCGAAGCCGGGATAATCCGGGCTAATCAGGCGCCATCGGTCGCCCAGCGCGGCCATGAAGTGCCGAAACTGGAACGACGACGACGGGTACCCGTGCGGCAGCAGCACGACCGGCCCGTCCGGCGGCCCAGCCTCCCGGTAGAAGACGCGAGCCCCGTCCACCTCGACCGTGCGATGCGCGATCCTCATCTCCCGCCCGTACCCGCGCCGCCCACCCTCCAAGCAGGCCCACCCTTCGCGGAAGGCGTCGCCGGTCGTGACGTTTTCTTCGAGGCATATTTGCCCATGTCCGCGTCAGCGGCGGACCGTATGCTCCCGCGGGCACCGCTCCCGGCCGGCGGCTCGCAGCGCTCGCCGAAACCCCCGGCCGTCCACTGCCAGCTCCACGCGACAAGCCCCGCCCCTTGCCCCAAGAGGGCAGCCCTCTTGGGCGTGAATTCCCAACAGGGGTCCCGTATACCCGCCCAGACAGTGACAGGGCTGCCCTCTTGAGAGCCGGGCGGGGAAGGGGTGAGCGGGACCAGCGGCGGACGGGTGAGGCCGCGGGAGCAACGGTCTGGACCACGACGGGACGTCGCGGTAGCTCAAATCTCTGTCCAAATAGGGAATCGAAGCCACCCCACCGCGGGGGCGGGCTAGGGCCGAAGGCGGTCGCGTCAGGGTTTCGAAAGGGCGGTGGCGACGGCGAGGGCGTCCTCGACGGCGGCGGGGATGTCGGTGACCGGGAAGATCGTGTGGCGGACCGTGCGGTCGCGGGTGACCACGAGCACCGCGCGTTTGAGGCGGGGCTGCTGGCCGATGCGGGCGGTGGGCAGGCGGAGCGCGGCGGCCAGGCGGAGGTCGACGTCGGACATCAGTGGAAACGGCACGCCTTCCGCCTTGGCGAACGCGGCCTGCTCCTCCGGGCGCTGCGTGCTCACCCCGTGTACCGCGACACCCGCGCCGGTGAACGCCGGCCACCGGTCGCGGAAGAGGCGGTTCTCCAGCGTGCAGCCCACGGTGCCGGGGATGTCGTTCCAGCCCGCGGGCAGTGGGGTGGGGCGGCCGGTCGCCGGATAGGTGAAGAGCACCGTGGCGGGCACGTCGGGCGCCACCGGGTCGCGTCGGGCGCCGGTGGAGTCGACGAGGGTGAGGTCGGCCGGGATCGTGCCGCCGGGCAGTGAGCGCACGCGGGCGGCCTCGGCGCCGTCGGACGGGGCGCTGGCGCTGAGCGTGCCGTCGCCGAGCAGCCAGCGGTCGGCCCAGTCCTGCATGCCGACCAGCACCGGGAGGAACGCCCGGCCGCGCTCGGTGAGGCGGTACTCGTACCGGGGCGGGCGGTCCTGGTACGGCACCCGTGCGACCACGTCGTGCTCGACCAGGTGGGTGAGGCGCTCGGTGAGCACCTTGCGGGACACGCCCAGCTCACCGACCAGCTCGTCGAAGCGCATGTGGCCGCGGGCGACCTCGCGCAGCACGAGCAGGTTCCACCAGTCGCCCATGACGGCGGCGGCGTGGGCGATGCCGCACGTCTCGTCGGCGACCCGGCCTATGTACATGACCACCCCCTCCGGGGTAAGTTCCCATTCGAAACTCACTCAGTCCTCGCCAGGAAGGATACGACGTGCCGACCGCTCTGCCCACGATGCGCCGCAACTGGCTGGTGACCCTGCGCGCGTACCCATGGACGTACTTCGTCGGCACCGTCGCCACCGGGGTGCTCACGGTGGGCCTTGCCTATCTCGCCTTCCACGCGATCGGGGGTGGCCAGGTCAGCGCCGTCTTCCTGGCCGACGGAGGGACGAGCGACTACCTGGGCTACGTCACCGTGGGCGCCGCCGCGCTCATGTTCGCCACCCGCATGGTGCTGTGGGTCGCGAAGGCGCAGATCACCGAGCAGCGCGAGGGCACCTTCGAAAGCCAGCTCCTGGCACCGGCCCGGCGCCTGCCGTACCTCGTCGGTGTGGGTCTCCAGGCCTTCACCACGACGGTGGCCGAGGTGGCGGTGATGCTCGCGTTCGCGGTGGCGATCGGGGTGCGGCTGCCGGCGCCCGACCCGCTCGCGCTGCTCTGCGCGGTCGCGGCGGCGGGGGCGGCGGTGTTTGGGATCTCGGTGCCGCTCAGCGCCATCATGATCTCGGTCGGCGAGGCGCACATCACGCAGAACACGCTGTTCGTCGGCATGGCGCTGCTCTGCGGGTTCACGTTTCCACCGGCGTCGCTGCCCGACCCGCTGCGGTGGCTCGGCGAGGCGCTGCCGCTCACCTCGGGGCTGCGGGCGCTGCGCGGCGCCGCCCTGCGACACGAGACCGTCGGCGCGATCCTTCCCGACCTGCTCCTCTGCGCGGGCCTCGGGCTGGCGTACCTCGCCGTCGGGCTCCGCCTGCTCGGGCCGGCCGAGCGGATCGCCGTGCAGCGGGGCGGTGCCGCGTGAGCGCCGGCATCGTCACCGAGCGGCTGACCAAGACGTTTCCGCCGCCGCGCCGGCTGTTCGGCAGGCGGCCGCCGGCGGGCGCGCCAGCCGTCGACGGGCTCTCGCTGAGCATCCCGCCCGGCGCGGTGACCGGCCTGCTGGGGCTCAACGGCGCCGGCAAGACCACCACCATCAAGATGATGGCCACGCTGCTCCGCCCCACCTCGGGCACGGCCACAGTGGACGGTCTCGACGTGGTGCGCGACGCGCGCGAGGTGCGGCGCCGGATCAACCTCATCGCCGGCGGCGAGCGCATGGTGTACGCGCGGATGACCGGCCGGGAAAACCTCTGGTACTTCGGTCAGCTCTACGACGTGCCGCGCGCCACCCTCCACCGCCGGATCGGCGAGCTGCTCGACCTCGTCGGCCTCACCGACGCGGCCGGCACGCTCGTCGAGCGCTACTCGCGCGGCATGCGGCAGCGGCTCAGCATCGCCCGCGGGCTCGTCAACTCCCCCGCCTACCTGCTGCTCGACGAGCCGACGCTCGGACTGGACGCGCCGATCGCCCGCGACCTGCGCGCGGTCGTCGCCGACCTGGCCGCCGGCGGCGTGGGCGTGTTGCTGACCTCGCACTACCTGGCCGAGGTGGAGCAGCTGTGCCGGTACGTCCACGTCATCGACCGCGGCGCGCTCGTCGCCGCCGGCAGCCCGGCCGAGCTGACCGCCGGCACCCGCCTGCCGCACACCGTGGAGCTCACGCTGACCGAGCCGGCGCCGGACGCGAGCAAGGCGGTGGACGCGCTCGCCGCCCGCGCCGGCGCCGAGGTCTGGCACGACACGGACGTCGACGGCCGGCCGCGGGTCACCCTCCGCCATCCCGACGACCTCGCCGGTGAGTTGACGACCACCGTGGTACGTGCGGGCGGCGCCATCGCCCGCGTCGAAGTGTCGCCGCCGACGCTGGAGGACGCGATCCTCGCGATGGCCGCCCGATGAGCGCCGCGTGGCGGGTGGTGCTCGCCGAGGCGCTCAAGCAGCACCGCCGCATCTTCGGCACCAAGCTCGTCGTCTTCTCGATGCTGGTGTGGCCGGTGCTCACGCTCGCGACGGCGTACTACACGATCCTGCCGGTCACCGCGACACCCGGCGCCGCCGCGCGCTGGCCCCTGGTCGCCGAGCCGCAGCGGCTGGCGGCGTTCCTGGCGGCCGGCGCGCTCGCGTACACGTTCTTCTTCTCGCTCGTGCAGTCCGCGTGGCACTTCTCGTTCGAACGGGTGAGCGGCACGCTGGAGGCGCTGTTCCTGACGCCGGCGAGCCGGCTCGCCCTGGTGGTGGCGAACGGTTCCGGCGCGCTCGTGCAGAACGCGTGGCTCTTCGGCGCCTTCGCGGTGGCGGCGGCGGCCGCGACGGGCACGCTGCACGTGGCGCACCCCGGCATGTACCCGCTCGCGCTGGCCGCCCTCCTCGTGCCGGCGGTCGCCTGGGGCGCGTTTCTCAACAGCCTGCTGATGTTCTCCCGCGACTCGGCGTTCCTCTACACCCTTTTGGACGATCCACTGTGGTTCGTCGCTGGTGTGCGGCTGCCGCTGTTCGCAATGCCGTTGTGGGTCAAGGCGATCGGCCTCGCCTTCCCGCTCACGACGAGCCTCGCCGTGCTCCGCGGCGCCCTGCTCGACGGCGAAGGCGTACGCGAACTGGGCGGCGAGCTGGCCCTGCTGGGCGTCCTTTCCGCCGCGCTCTTCGCCCTGACCGCGGTGACGCTGCGGGTCGGCGAGCGCCACGCGCAGAAGACCGGCTCGCTCCAGCTCTTCTAGCGCCTGGCGGTGGCCAGCTCGTACGCCCGCTCGGGTACGAACCGGCCGGCGCCCGCGATGCAGCCGTCCGACTCGCCGGGCAGCTTCACCCACAGGAACGCCGCGACCTTGGGGTCGCCGGTGGCGGTGGTGCTCGGCGTGCCGATCGCCCGGCCCTTCGGGTCGCACCACTCGTCGCCCAGCGGCCCGTTGCCGTTGCGGCTCGTGTCGACCACGGCGCGCAGCCTGGCGACGCCGACCGCGGCGAGGACCTTCTTCGCGTACGCCACCTCGTCCCGCGTGGATCGGTAGTTGGAGACGTTGGTGGAGATGCCGTCCCCGCTCTCCTTGATGCCGGCGGCGACGAGCCGGCCGGCCATCTCGGCGGGCGGCAGCCAGTTGGAGTGTCCGGCGTCCAGGTACACCTTCGCCGCCGCCGAGGCGGCCTTCAGCTTCCGGGTCGCGTACGCCATCGAGGCGTGCACCTCGGCCTGCTGGGCGGTGTTGAGGCAGTTGCTCATCAGCGGCAGCACGTCGGGCTCGAGGACGACGGTCGCGGGGCGCCCGGCCAGCCCGGCGGCCACCTCGTCTATCCACTTTCGATACTCGTCGTGGCTGGGCATGCCGCCGGCGCTGGCACCGCTGCAATCGCGGTTGGGGATGTTGTAGACCACGAGGATCGGGGTCTGCCCCGCGGCGGCGGCCGCACCCACGAAAGCGTCCACTTCGGAGCGTACCGCCGCGGTGTTCTTCTGCGTGAACCACCGGCCCTGCGGCACGCGCGCGATGCGGTCGCGGATGACGGCGGCCCGCGGGTCCTTGGGGTTGGCGGCGACCCAGTCGGCGGCCGAGGTGTCCGGGTCGACGTAGAAGCCCGCCGCGGCCGGGGCCGCCTTCGGCGCGACGCTCGGCGGTGGGCTGCTCGCGGCCGTCCACACCCCGGCCGGCGGTGAATCTGTGCCCGAACCGTCGCACGCGACGAGGGCACCCACCGCCAGGACCGCTGCCGCCATCCGACCGACGACCCGCATACCACCTCCCACGTCAGGACGATAACCATGAATACGCACAGCGTGCACCGGCGGATCAGCGGGCCGAGAGGGCGGCCGTCCGGCGCACGGGCGAGGCGAGCAGGCGGGCGGCCGGCAGCAGCAGGCCCGCGCCGGCGACCGCGATGGCCCCGCGTACCCCGAGCGCACCGCTGAGCGGTCCGCCGGCGGCCGCGGCCAGCGGTGCCGCCGCCCACGCGGCCCAGCGGAAGCTGGCGGTGACGCGGCCGATCAGGTGGTCCGGGGTGATCGCCTGGCGGCCGGCGATCAGGGTGACGTTGTAGACCTGCATGCCGAAGCCGACCAGCAGCGCGCTGCCGGCGAGCAGCCCGAGCGAGCCCGGGCCCCGGCCGGTCGCGAGCGGCACGAGCAGCACGGGCGCACCGGCCAGGAGGGCCGCGGCGACCATCGTGCGGCCGAAGCCGAGCCGGGCGGCGACCCGGGCGGCGGCCAGCGAGCCCAGCAGCGCGCCCGGTCCGGCCGCGCCGAGGACCAGGCCGAACGCGGCCGGCGGGAAGCCGAGGTCGCGCACGACGTAGACGGCGACCAGCGGCGTGCGCAGCGCGTAGAAGGCGTTCAGCAGCGCGGACGAGACGGCCATCGGGCGCAGCACCGGGTGCCGCCACACGGCCGCGACGCCCTCCCACATCTCCCGCGCCACGCCGCGGCGCCGGGCGCGGTCGGCCCCACCACGACGGCCGAGCGCCTCGTCGACCGCGCGCGGTGGCCCGCCGGCGGACCTGAGCGGCGGGATGGTCCCGACCAGCAGCGCCGCGGCGAGGTAGGTGGTGGCGGCGACCGCGACCGCGCCGCTGGGCCGGATCACCTCGGCGAGCGCGCCGCCGAGCGCCGGCCCGATGATCATCGCGAGCGAGCGGGTGGCTTCCAGCCTGCTGTTCGCCAGGACGAGGTGGTCCGGTCCGACCAGCGCCGGCAGCAGGCTGGGCGCCGCGACGTCGAAGCCGACCTTGAGGAACGAGACGAGGAAGTACGCGACCACCAGCTGGGCCATGCTCAGCACACCGGCCACGGCGGCGACCGGCACCCAGGCGTGGAGCAGCACCCGGCCGGCGTATGTCACCAGCATGATGTGCCGCCGGTCGACCCGGTCGGCCAGCACCCCGAACAGCGGCCAGGCGAACGCCAGCGGAGCCGTGCCGGCGCCTACCAGCAGGCCGAGCTCCCCCGCCGACGCGTCCAGCTCGACGACGGCGATCAGCGGCAGCGCGACAAACGTCAGGTACGTGCCGAAGTCGGACACGGCTTGAACGATCCACAAGCGGGCGAAGGACGGTGGCATGACTCAACGGTCGGCGCCGGCCCACCCGCCGGTCCAACACCTGTCCACGCCCGATTAACGCACTCCGGTTGTCGCCTCGGGCTCGGGCCGCCACGCGCCACCGGGCAGGTCGAGCCAGCCCTCGGCCCGCGCGGCCCGCCGGGCCACCGCCCGCAGCACGTCCAGGCCCGGGTGGCGCACGTCGCGGTGCCACAGCATGCTCCACGGGTACACCGGCACCGGATCGACGATCGGGACCAGTACCGCCCCCGGCACCGCCGGCTGCGTGCTCAACGCCAGCACCGGCGTACCGTGCCGCCGCACCCGGTGCGCCAACTCGTCCACGCCGTACGCCGGCGGGTGGTCCGGCTCGAGGACCGCACCGCTCGCCGCGGCCAGCTGGACACCCACGTCCGTCCACTCCGGCGACGACTGGTTACCCGCGTGCAGGCACAGCTCCAGCCCGCCCAGCCGCGCGAACGCCACACTCCCGCCGCCGGCCAGCGGATGCCCCTCGGGCAGCAGCAGCGCGAGCGGCTCCCACCGCACCAACCGGTGCGCGACCCGCGCGGCCAGGTGCGCGGGAAGACCGGCCCGCCGGCCGAACACCACCTGGAGGCGATGGGACAGCAGCAACGGCACCGACGTCTCCAACCGCGCGTGGAACGTCGCCGCGAACTCCAGGTCCGGCGCCTCCTCCCGCGCCGAGGCCAGCAGCCGCGCCGGCGTCAGCTTCTGGCCCACCACGTTGACGTAGAGCGGGGCCGTGCCGGCGCGCACCTCCCGCACCGTCTCGTCGTGCAGGGCCAGCAGCTGCCGCGCCCGCGCCAGGAGCCGCTCGCCGGCCGGGGTGAGCGCCACCCGCCGGGTGCCCCGGTCGAGCAGGGTCACGCCAAGCCGCTGCTCCAGCCGCCGGATGTCCCGGCTGACCGCCTGCTGCGCCACGAACAACCGCTGCGCCGCCCGGCCGAAATGTAGCTCCTCCGCCACCGCGACGAAGTAGCGCAGCAGCCGGAACTCCAGATCGTCCGCCATCGTCAGTCTCTAGCGCCAGACGATGGGGCCGAGGTTGTAGTGCCGGTTGAACTTCGAGTCGGCGAAGGCCTTCGGCGCCTCGCCGTACGGCACTCCCTGGTAGCTGACCTGCCGGATCGGCTCGGACGGCGAGGAGATCCACCGGTCGCAGGTCTCCCAGCGCGCGCCCTTGCGGTCGAAGGCCTCCGGGGCGCCCACCTCCTCGCAGCCCGGTATCTCGCCGCCGATCAGCACGTTGTAGGAGAGGTCACCGTCGCCGTACAGCCCGTCGAACTGGGGGCGTTCCAGCGGCAGCGGGTTGCCGCTCTCGTTCGTGATGATGATTTTGACGTAGTAGGCGCGGCTGCGCTTGAGCTCGGCGGCGCTCCGGGCGTCGAAGTTGCCCTTGACCTGGGAGCCGGGGATGCTGCGGATGGGCTGCACCACGATGCCGAGCACCCCTTCGAGATAGGCGTCGCGCCGCGGGTTGAACTGGCGGATCGGCACGGTCGCCTTCTGGCCGAAGCGGAGCCGGGTCCCCGGCCGGGTCATGCCGGCGGTCACCCGCAGCGGCCCGGTCAGCGACGCGGTCGGGATCGGCGAGGGCCCGGACGGAGACGCGGCCGGGGTTGGAGAGGGCGTAGGCGAGGGCGACGGCAGGGGCTCCGCCACGGTGTCCCGTGACGTGCAGCCGGCCACGACCAGGGCGAGGGCGATCACTAGAACGCGGTACACAGCGGACATTCTGCTAGATCCACGCGACATGTGTCGCGTGCGGCGGTCCTGGCTTTGTTACAGGTGACGAACGCTTTCGCCGGTGATTGACAGATCAAGTCGGCGCCATCCACGATGGTCGAACACCCCCGACCTTCCGTCCACTATGGACATGAAAGGTACCGAGATGTCGCGAAGAGCTATCGTCATCGCCACCGCGGCGGCGGCCGCCTTCCTGATCGTGGCCACTCCCGCCACCGCCATCCCCACCACCGCTCCCGCCGAGCCGGCCCCCGCCGCCCTCGAACGCCTCGCCGACGAAGAGGCCAGCGTCGTCGAGGTGACGGTCGCCGACCGCGACGAGCTGGACCGGCTCGTCGCCACCGGCGTCGACCTCGACCACCACGTCTCCCACACGCACGCGGGCATCGTCGTCCACGCCGTGGTCACCCCGAACGAGGTCAAGGGCCTGCGCACCCTCGGCTACCGGGTCGGCGGGACGCTCTTCGACCCGGCGGACAGCGCCCACCGGATCGCCGAACGCGACGCGACGATCGCCGACCACAAGGCGGAGAACCAGGCGTTCAGCGCCGCGGCGCGGAGCGCCACCGTCTCCGACGTCAAGATCATTCGGGCCGACTACTACACCTCAGGAACCAGCCAGGTGCTCTCCGTCGAGGCGAAGTGGGCCCAGGGCCAGACCGCGGCCAACACGCTGACCGTGAGCCGCGACAGCGGCCCCGGCACCGAGATGGGCTCGGGCGGCACGCAGACCATCTCCCGGTTCGTCGACGCGGGCGTGTACCTCTACCACCGCGGCGCCGCCGCCGTCACCAGCCGACCCGACAAGATCCAGATCACCAGCCCCACCGGTGACGTCGCGGTCGCGCAGGTCAAGGAGTGGCTGCCGATCCCCGGCGAGTCCCCGGAAGGCCCCGGCTACCAGAAGGACTTCGTCACCAGCTACCTCACCCCGACCGAGCTGTACGACCGGATCAAGCGGCTGGCCGCGGAGTACCCGCAGCTCGCCGAGGTGGTCGAGCTGCCCTACAAGACCAACGGCTACCGGCGCAAGGCGCAGGTCGTGCTCGGCTCGGCCAACGACAGCCGGGTGGCGGTCGACTCGCTGGCCTGGGGTCACGAGGGCGGCAACGACATCACCGTCGAGCTGGCCAACCCGGGCGCCGCCGACCAGCCGCTCACCGCGACCGTGACCGGCAAGGCCATCCGGGTGAGCCTGTCCACCGACGCCGCCGGCACCGTCACCAGCACCGCGGCCCAGGTCGCCGCCGTCATCAACGGCGCGGCGGGCAGCCTCGTCAAGGCGTACACCTACCGGGGCAACGCCGGCGCCGGTGTGGTCGCGCCGATCGCGGCGACGCCGCTGACCGACAACCTGCACGCGCCGGCCAGCGTCATCCGCGGTCCCCAGCCGGTGTACGCGCTGCGGATCGGCAAGTTCCGCGACGGCTCCCGGCCCGGTGTGCTCGCCTACGCGCAGGAACACGCCCGCGAGTGGGTGCCGCCGCTGGTCACTATCGAGACCGCCGAGCGGCTGCTGCGCAACCAGAAGCACGACCCCAAGACCCAGGAGCTGCTCCGCTCGCTCGACATCTGGATCGCCCCGTCGATCAACCCCGACGGCGGGCACTACTCGTTCTACGACTTCAACTCGCAGCGCAAGAACATGACCAACCACTGCGCGCCGGGCGCCGAGACCGACGCGCTGGGCCGCAACTCCTGGGGCGTCGACAACAACCGCAACTACACCGAGTACAGCCTCTTCGACGGGTACTCGGGCGCGTCGACGAGCTGCACGAGCGGCACGTTCGCCGGCCCGAGCGAGCTCACCGAACCGGAGAACAAGAACCTGAACTGGCTGGCCAGCCGCCCCAACATCAAGTTCTCGATGAACCTGCACTCCTCCGGCAACTACTTCATGTGGTCGCCGGGCTCGTACAGCCTGCCGGGCCGGATCTCCGCGCCGCGGCCCACGCTGGCCGAGGAGTCGTACTTCTGGGGCGCGTCCTCGCGGATCCTCACCGCCATCAAGCGCCACCGGAACATGGCGGTGACCCCGGCCCGGACCGGCCCGATCTCCGACGTGCTGTACTCGGCGGCCGGCAACTCCGGTGACATGCTCTGGTACAAGTACGGCATCTACGCCTGGAACTTCGAGGTCGGCACCGAGTTCCAGCCGGAGTGGGAGGAAGCGCACGCCGAGACGATGGAGTTCTCCAACGGCCTCGTCGAGCTCTTCCGGGTCGCCCGCGACTACGACAAGGACAAGAAGCGCCCGACCAGCACCCTCGCGGTCGCGCCGAGCCCGACCGAGGGCATGGTCGAGGTGAAGTTCGAGACGAGCGAGCCGGCCGCGGTGTTCTACACGCTCGACGGCGCCAAGCCGACCTTCGAGTCCACCCTGTACGCGTCGGCGGGCATCCGCGAGGCGGGCGAGACCCTCACCGTGCCGTACGGCACGCGGGTCTTCTGGTTCTCCGTGGACGCCGCCGGCAACATCGAAAACAACTACCGCCCCGACACCGACGCCAAGAACTGGAACCGCGCCTACGCGGTGCTCTCCGACACCTGACGCCGGGTATCGAACCCCTGAGTACCGGCCGCGGCGCTCCCCCGCCGCGGCCGGCTACCGTTCCGGCATGAACGATCTGGAGATCCGCCTGCGCCCGGTCGTCGAGGAAGATCTGGCGATGTTCCGCCGGTTCGCGACGGAGCCGGGGCTCGTCGGGCTCGACTGGACCGGCTTCCGCGACGCGCAGGAGCCCGCGCGCCGGTTCGCCGCCGACGGCTACCTCAGCGCGACGAGCAGCCGGCTGATGGTCGAGGTGGCGCCGGAGAAGGTCGCCGCCGGCTTCGTGAGCTGGGCACTGCGCGACTTCGGCGGCCCGACCAAGCATTGGGAGATCGGGATCGCGTTGCTCCCCGAGTGGCGCGGCAAGGGCATCGGCTGGCGGGCGCAGGCGATGCTCACCGACTACCTCTTCACCCACACGCCCATGCATCGCGTGCAGGCCGGCACCCACCCGGAGAACATCGCCGAGCAGAAGTCGCTGGAGAAGGCCGGCTTCCACCTGGAGGGCGTGGTGCGCGCCTGCGAGTTTCGCGCCGGCCAGTGGCGCGACGGCTACCTCTACAGCCGCACCCGGGACGACCCCTCACCCATGCATGGAACGCCCGCCGGCGGGTAGCCCCGCCCCATGGCCTCCGCCGATACGCGGACCACCGCGCGGCGCACTCTTGTCGTCATCGCCCTGGTACTGGCGACGGCGGTGTCGCTGTACCTCGTCGTGCACACGGCCCGGGTGCTCGTCTGGATCGTCGTCGCCGCGTTCTTCGCGGTGGCGCTCAAGCCGGCGGTCGACTGGACGGAACGCCGGCTCACCTGGTGCAGGCGATGGCTGGCGACACTGCTCGTCTTCTTCGCGGTAGCCCTCCTCCTCGCCGGGCTGGTGGCCCTGTTCGCGGTGCCGCTGGTCCGCGAGGGCAGCCAGCTCTACGACGACTTTCCCCGGATCGTCGCCGACATCCGCGCGGGCCGCGGCCCGGTCGGCCACCTCGCCGAGCGCTTCCACGTCGTGTCGTACCTGGAAAGCCACTCCGACCAGATCCGCCAGTACGCGTCGAACCTCGGCGGGCCCACCCTCGGCTTCCTCACCGGTGTGGCGACGACCGTCGTGGGCATCGTCACGATCTTCGTCCTCGCGTACCTGATGGTGCTTCAAGCCCCGAAGTTCGTCGCCGCGCTCCTCGGCCTGTTCGAGCCCGCGACGGCCGAGCGGATCCGGCGGGTCGGCTCCGCCTGCGCCCGCACCGTCACCGGCTACATCACCGGCAACCTGCTGATCAGCCTCGTCTGCGGTGTCCTCACCTACGTCGTCCTGATGATCCTCGGTGTGCCGTTCGCCGGCCTGATCGCCCTGTTCGTCGCGATCGCCGACCTGATCCCGCTCGTCGGCGCCACCCTCGGCGCCGCGGTCGCGATCCTCGCCGGCTTCACCGAGTCGGTCACCGCCGGCATCGTGCTGATCGTCTTCTTCGTCGCGTACCAGCAGCTGGAAAACCATCTGCTCCAGCCGCTGGTCTTCGCCCGCACCGTCCAGCTCAACCCGCTCACGGTGCTGATCGCCATCCTGATCGCGGTCGAGCTGGCCGGCATCCTCGGCGCCCTCCTGGCCATCCCGGTCGCCGGCACCATCCAGCTCATCGCCCGCGACCTGTGGCACGGCCGCCGGACGGGCACACCCCCTAGAGCGTCCTAGGAAACTAGCCTCAGGGTGGCCCATCCGCACGTGGTCGGGACATTGACGGACACCGTTGCGAGTCCTAAACTCGCCGGTAACTTACCGATCGGTAGCGACGCTGCGGGGCCCCGCACGCACCTTGTGGAGGTGTACACATGTCGCTCACTCGTCCGGTCTCCCTACTCACCGTGCTGCTCCTCGCCGTGGCCGCGGCCGCGATTCCCCACTCCCCGGCGGTGGCCGCTCCGGCATGCCCGACGAACGGCATCCCGTTCACCAGCACGCTCAGCAACGGCAAGGTCAAGATCGGCCGGCTGGACCCGGCGACGGGGGCCAGCGGCACGGCCTGCGGCGTCGTCGACTTCACGCCGGAGCTCACCCTCGAGGCCACCATCCCACGGGCGAACCTCGCGTTCGCGCCGCTGTCGGTGCCCATCGACAAGCTGGGCCTGATCGACGTCCCGGTGCGGATCAAGCCGGCCAGCGACTTCACCGGCCCGGTGACGTTCGGCGCGGACGGGATCCACATCTCGCTCAGCGGCGAGGTGGTCGCCGAGGCGGACGTGCTGCTCAACACCTGCACGATCGGCCCGTTCCGCACGTCGCTCACGACCGACCAAAGTGGATCGTTGACCGGCGCGCCGTTCGCCGGCACCGACCCGGCCAACCTGACCGGCAAGCTCGTCGGCAACGAGGGCGCCATCCCGCGCGCCAACCGCACGTGGCGGTGCCCGATCATCATCGCCGACATCTTCGACGCGATCACCGGCCTGCCGTCGCCGAGCGGCGAGTCCTGGCTCACGTTCGACGGCGCGCTGACCCTCTCCCCCGCGGGCGCCGCCGCCCTCCGCGGCTAGCCCCTCTGCCGTCGATCAGGGAGTTGGTGGGCGGGTCGGCCGGCGCGCCGCGTCACCAACTCCCTGATCAACACGGCTAGGCGGCGGGGCGGAGGCGGAGGGTGACGATCTCGAAGGGGCGTAGGGGTAGGCGGACTTCGCCGGCCTCCAGCGGAGTGTCGGGCAACGGGCGCTCCAGGAGGTCGACCACCTCGGCCGCCGCCAGCGGGAAGCCGGCCCGCAGCACGGCTTCGGCGCGGCCGCCGAGCGACTCGTAGAGGCGCACGACCACGTCGCCGGTGCGGTCGTCGGCGAGCTTGACCGCCTCCACGGTGGCGCCCTCGCACGTCACCAGCGGCGGCGGGAGCGCACCGGCCGCCGCCGCACCCGGGGTCGCCCTCAGCGGGAGGTTGAGGGCATAGCCCTCGGCCACCGCGTCCGCGACCGTGGCGCCGGGCACGATCGCGTAGGTGAACCGGTGCGCGCCCTGGTCGGCGTGCGGGTCGGGCGAGCGGGGCGCGCGCACGAGGCTGAGCCGCACGGTCGTGGTCGTGCCGCCGCCCTCGCGGGTGTGCCGGCCGGCGTCGTGTCCGTACGTCGAGTCGGTGACCAGCGCGACGCCGTAGCCGGTCTCGCCGACGTGCACCCAGCGGTGCGCCCAGACCTCGAAACGGGCGGCCTCCCAGCCGGTGTTGACGTGCGTGGGCCGGTGCACGTGCCCGAACTGGATCTCCGATGTGGACCGGTCGGCGTGCACGTCGAGCGGGAACGCCGCCTTGAGGATCTTCTCGGTCTCGTGCCAGTCGATCTCGGTGACCACGTCGACGCGGCGGCTGCCGGCCCGCAGCGTGATGGTCTGGCTGATCCGCGAGGAGCCGAAGCTGCGCTCGACCCGCACCGCGCCGACGAGCGGACCGGCGGACTCGACGGTGATCGCGTCGGCGGCGGTCAGGTCGACCCGCTGCCGCTTGTAGTGCTCGTCGATGTCCCACGCGTCCCACTCGTTGGGCAGGTCGGCGTGGAGCTGGAGCAGGTTGCCCCGGCCGCCGGGCGCGAGCGCTTCCCGGCCGGTGGACATGTCGCGCACCGACGTGAGCAGCCCGTCGTCGTCGATCTCCACCCGGACCAGGCCGTTGTCGAGGACACGCGGGGTGACCGCCACCATGCTCGGCGGGTCGGCCGGGGTCAGCGGCGCGGCGCCGAGCGCGGGCACCCGCACGAAGACGCCGTCGACGACCTCGGCCCGCGCGTGCGGCGCGGCGTTGAAGACCGCGGGGGAACCGCCGAGCGCGGCGACCGCACCGTCGATGATGGACTCCAGCTCGGCGGCGACCCGCGCGTACGTCTGCTCGGCCTCGCGGTGCACCCAGGCGATGGAGCTGCCTGGCAGGATGTCGTGAAACTGGTGCAGCAGCACCGTCTTCCACAACCTGTCCAGGTCGTCGTAGGGGTATGGGTGTCCGGTGTGGAGGGACGCGGTGGCCGCCCACAGCTCGGCCTCGCGCAGCAGGTGCTCGCTGCGCCTGTTGCCGGCCTTGATGCGCGCCTGGGTGGTGTACGTGGCGCGGTGCAGCTCCAGGTAGAGCTCGCCGGACCAGACCGGTGCGTCCGGGTACTCTGCCTCGGCCGCGCGGAAGAAGTCGGACGGGCGCTCGATGACCACCCGTGGCGAGCCCTCCAGGTCGCGCAGGCGGCGCGCCTTCTCCATCATCTCCCGGGTGGGGCCGCCACCGCCGTCGCCGTACCCGAACGGGACGAGCGAGCGCGTGCCGCGCCCCTTCTCCGAGTAGTTCGCGACGGCGTGGGCCAGCTCCTTGCCCTCGAACGCCGCCACGTACGTGTCGATCGGCGGGAAGTGGGTGAACACCCGGGTGCCGTCGATGCCCTCCCACCAGAACGTGTGGTGCGGCAGCCGGTTGGTCTGGTTCCAGGACAGCTTCTGGGTCAGGAACCAGCGCATCCCGGCCAGCCGGGCCAGCTGCGGGAAGGCGGCCGTGTAGCCGAACGAGTCGGGCAGCCACACCTCCTCGCACTCCACGCCGAACTCGTCGAGGAAGAACCGCTTGCCGTGCGTGAGCTGGCGGGCGAGCGCCTCGCCGCCGGGCAGGTTGGCGTCGGACTCGACCCACATGCCGCCGACCGGCACCCACTGTCCGTTGTCGACAGTGGCCTTGACGCGGGCGTAGATCTCCGGCTGGTGCCGCTTGACCCAGTCGTACTGCTGCGCCTGCGAGGCCGCGAAGATCAGCTCCGGGTACTCCGCGGCGAGGGCGGTGACGTTGGCGAACGTGCGCGCGGACTTGCGCACGGTCTCGCGCAGCGGCCACAGCCAGGCGCTGTCGATGTGCGCGTGGCCGGCGGCGGAGAGGATGTGCGCGCTGCGGTGGGCCGGCCGGGCCAGCGTGTCGGCCAGCTCCTTGCGGGCCCGGCCCGCGGTGGCGGGCACGTCCAGCAGGTCGAGCACGTCGAGCGCGCGCTCCAGGGCGCGCAGGATCTCGTGCCGGCGCGGCTCGTTGACGGACAGCTCGGCCATCAGCTCGCTGAGCACCTCGATGTCGAGCGTCAGGTGCCACACGTCGAGGTCGAGCACGGCGAGGTCGGCGCGGGTCAGCCGGTAGAGCGGCACGTCGCCCGCCGTCGCCTTGTCGCCGAGCGGCGTGGGCCGGAAGCCGCCGGCGAGGATGTCCGGGTTGGCCGCCGCCTCGACGAACAGGCGCACGTCGCCGCGGGACGGGACCGGGACGTACTGGTTGCGCGGCGCGACACCCTTGATCGGTCGTCCACTGTGGTCGTAGACAAGCGCCTCGGCCTGGTTGCCTGGCCAGTCGCCGACGAACCCGAGGTCGAAGACCGCCTCCACCTGGCGATCGGCCCAGGCGGCCGGCACGCTTCCCTGTACCCGAAACCAGGTGGTGGACCACGGCGGACCCCACGCTTCGCCGATCGCGAAGGGTGAGTAGCCGGCGGCGAGCGCCTCCGCGACCGGCACCGGCTCGCCCGGCGCCTGCCAGGCCTCCACCCGCAGCGGGACGGACGCCGCGTAGCGCGCCGGGCGGATCCGCTCGCGCAGCGCGCGGGCGAGCCGTTCCTCGACGAGTCTCCGGTTGTCGTGCAACGCCGTCTCCCTCAGCTCAGGTAGGCCAGGTGTGGATGGTGCCGCACGTACCTGTCGAGCAGGCGCTGGGCGACGGTGACCGAGTCGACGAGCGGGTGCAGCGCGATCGCCTTGAGCGCGGCGGCGCGCGAGCCGGTCACGGCCGCCTCGATGGCCGCCCGCTCCACCGCCTTCACGCCGCACACGAGCCCGGCCGCGTGCTCGGGCAGCGGGTCGACCGCGAACGGCCGGGGACCGCCGCCGTCGACGGCACAGGGCACCTCGACGACCGCGTCCGCGTCCAAGATGGACAGCGTGACTCTGCTGGCTGCGCTCGCTTCGCTCGCGGAGCGCCCCGGGCGCCCGGCGCGCTCCGCCCTCGTCGCTCCGCTCCTCGGGTCGGAGCTTGCCGGCCCCGGGGCGCGGTTGCGGACGTTGAGGATGAGCGTGGCCGGCTCGTCGTGCGCGATGGCGCGCATGAGGGCGAGCGCGACCTGCTCGTAGCCGCCGCCGTCCAGGTCGCAGGAGTCGCGCGGGCCGGCGCCGGTGGCGGCCCGGCTCTCCGCGCCATACGTCCGCTCGCGCTCCAGCCGGGCGTCCTCCCACGCGGCGAGCGCCGAGCCGGAGCCCCTCGCCGTCGCCGTGTAGAAGCGGTCCTGCTGCTCCAGCAGGAAGGCGCCGCGGGTCTGCGCGCTCGCCCGCCCAGTGGTGACCGCCTCGCGCGTGTAGTAGTAGTGGTGCAGGTACTCGTTGGGCAGGGCGCCCAGCGTCCGCAGCCAGTCGGTGCCGAAGAGCTTGCCCTCCTCGAACGAGGAGAGCGCCTCCGGGTCGGCCAGCAGCCGGGGCAGGTGGTCGACGCCGCCGGCGTGCACGCCGCGCAGCCAGCCGAGATGGTTGAGGCCGGCGTAGTCGAGCTGCACCGCGGCCGGGTCGAGGCCGAGCGCGCGGGCGACGCGGCGGCCCAGCCCGACCGGCGAGTCGCAGATGCCGATGACGCGGTCGCCGAGATGCGCCGCCATCGCCTCGGTGACCATGCCGGCCGGGTTGGTGAAGTTGATGACCCAGGCCTCCGGCGCCAGCGCGGCGACCCGGCGGGCCACCTGGATGGCGACGGGCAGGGTGCGCAGCCCGTAGGACACGCCGCCGGCGCCGACCGTCTCCTGGCCGAGCACGCCCTCGTCGAGCGCGATCCGCTCGTCGGACGCGCGGCCGGCGAGGCCGCCGACCCGGATCGCGGAGAAGACGAAGTCGGCGCCGCGGATGGCCTCGTCGAGGTCGGTGGTGTGGGTGATCCGCGGTGGGTCGGCGACACCGTCGGCCTGCTCGGCCAGCACCCGCCGGATGGCGGCAAGGCGGGAGGCGTCGACATCGTGCAGGACCACGTCGGTGACCCGCCCGGCCCGGCGGTCGTCGAGCAGGGCCCGGTACACCAGCGGCACCCGGAAGCCACCGCCGCCCAGGATGGTCAGCCTCATACGGTCTGGACCTCCACGCCCGCGTCGGCGAAAGCGGCCCGGGTGCCCGCGTCGGCGGTGCCGTTGGTGACGACCACGTGCAGGTCTTCCGGCCCGCAGACCCGGGCCATGCCGGTGCCGGGAAACTTGCTCTCGTCGGCGATCAGCACCACCTGCTCGGCCGCCGCGATCATCGCGCGCTTGACCGGCACCTCGACCACGGTGGTGTCCATGACCTGCCCGTCCGACCGCACGCCGCTGGTGCCGAGAAAGAGGCGGTCGGCGCGCACCTGGCGCAGCGCGTCTTCGGTCAGGAAGCCGACCATCGAGCGGTAGCTGCGGCGCACGACGCCGCCGAGCAGCACGAGCTGGATGTCGTGGTCATCGACGAGCTCCTCGCACACCGCGAGGCTGCTGGTGATGACCGTGATCGAGCGCCCGTGCAGCCGGTGTGCCAGCCGGTGTGCGGTGGTGCCGATGTCGAGGATGATCGTCTCGCCGTCCTTGACGATCTCGGCGCAGCGTGCGGCGATGTCGTCCTTCTCCCGCACGCGGACGGCGGCGACCTCGGCGAACGGCTCGTCGACGTCGGTGGAGGACACGGCTCCGCCGTAGACCCGGGTGAGGCGACCCTCCTGCTGGAGCTGGACGAGGTCGCGGCGGACCGTCGCCTGGCTCACGCCGAGGCGGTCGGCCAGGACCCGCACCGCCGCGGGGCCATCGGCCCGCAGCGTACGCAAGATCATCTCGTGACGCTGTTGGGGAAGCACGGCAAGAAGCTATCACTCAAACTCGCTCAGCGCTATGACGGAGTTTGAGCGACTATTGCCAACCTCGCTCATGGGGTGCAAAATTCTGCGCAACTATGAACGGGAGGTTGTCCATGGCTGACGCGGAGCCCGTCGACGTCTTCCTGTCCGGCCTGCTCTTCTACGACATGGTCTTCACCGGACTGGCGAAGCCGCCGACGCTGGGCGCCGAGGTCTGGACCGACCAGATGGGCGTCGGACCGGGCGGCATCGCGAACTTCGCGGTGGCGCTGAGCCGGCTCGGCGCCCGCACGTCGCTCGCGGCCGCGTTCGGCGCGGACACCTACGGCGACATCTGCTGGGACAACCTGTCGCGGCAGGAGGGCATCGACCTGTCCGTGTCACGGCGGTTCGCCGGCTGGTCCACGCCGGTCACCGTCTCCCTCGCGTACGACGACGACCGGGCCCTGGTCACCCACGGCACACCGCCGCCTGTGACCGCCGACGAGCTGATCGGGCTGCCGCCGGCGAGCCGGGCCGCCATGGTCCACATCGGACCGTGGGAGCAGGACTGGCTGGCCCGGGCACACGCACAGGGCAGCCTGGTCTTCGCCGACGTCGGATGGGACCCGTCCGGCACCTGGTCGCGCGAGGTGCTGCGCCAGCTTTCCTACTGCCACGCCTTCCTGCCCAACGCCATGGAGGCGATGCACTACACCGGCGCCTCGACACCGGCCGGCGCGCTGCACCGGCTGGCCGACCTCGTGCCGGTCGCGGTCATCACCTGCGGCGCCGAGGGGGCGCTCGCGGTGGACGCCACGACGGGGGAATCCGCGTCCGTGCCCGGGATTTCCGTCCCGGCCCTGGACACCACCGGCGCCGGGGACGTGTTCGGCGCCGGGTTCATCGTCGCGAGCCTCGCCGGCTGGCCGCTGGCCGACCGGCTGCGCTTCGCGAACCTCACCGCCGCCCTGTCGGTACGCCGGCTGGGTGGCGCGCCCGCGGCGCCGACCTGGGCGGAGATCGCCGCCTGGCGGCGCACCAACGGCGGCACCGACTACGGCTTCCTCGACACCGCGATAGCAGACTGATCCATTGTGGAACGTGAAGGGTAGGCACCCCCATGGATATGAACAGAAGACGGCTGCTCCAGCTCGGCGCCCTCGGGCTGGCCGGCACGGCGCTCGGCGGGCTGGCCGCGTGCGGCGACGACGACGCGGCCGGCGGCGGCACCGGCGGAGACAGCAAGGAGCTGACCCTCTGGTACTGGAGCGGCGGGCTGAGCAAGAAGGTGCTCGACGGCGTCGCCACGCGGTTCCCCGACGTCAAGGTGACGATGTCCGAGATCGGCGGCACCTTCAAGGAGAAGCTGCTGACCACGATGAGCGGCCGGTCCGGCATCCCCGACATCACCGGGGTCAAGGGCGAGGACATCTCCACGTTCCTGGCCCAGCAGGAGCAGTTCCTCGACCTGAACGAGCTCGGGTTCGACACGCTGAAGAGCCAGTACGTGGAGTGGAAGTGGCGGCAGGCCACCACCAAGGACGGCAAGGTGATCGGCTTCCCCATCGACATCGGGCCGACCGCGCTGTACTACCGGGCGGACGTGTACGAGAAGGCGGGGCTGCCCACCGATCCGGACAAGGTGGCCGCGGCCATGCCCACCTGGGACGCGTTCTTCGACGCCGGGGTCGAGCTCAAGGGCAAGGTGCCCGGCGCGTTCATGGTCGTGGAGACGACGGCCGTGTTCGACATGGCGATCGGGCAGGGCGCCAAGCGCTTCGTCGACGAGAACAACAAGTTCATCGGCGACCAGGACCACGTCCGCGCCGCGTGGGACCTCGCGGTCAAGTCGCTCGAGCTGGGCATCAACGCGAAGACCCCGGGCGGCAGCCAGGACTTCAACGCCGCGCTCACCAAGGGCACGCTGCCGAGCGTCATCGGCGCGGCGTGGATGGCACTGGACATCCGGTCGGCGGCCGAGTCCACGTCCGGCAAGTGGCGCGTCGCGGCGACGCCGGGCGGCCCGGGCAACTACGGCGGCTCGTTCCTGACCATCCCGAAGGCGAGCCGCAACCCCACCAAGTCGTTCGAGATCATCAGCTGGATCCTCAGCCCGGACAACCAGGCGCAGGGCTTCACCGACGCGGCCATCTTCCCGGCGTCCCCGGCGACGTACGCGATGCCGGCGCTCAACCAGCCGGACCCGTTCTTCGGCGACCAGGTCACGATCAAGGTCTTCGGCCCGGCCGCCGAGAAGGTGCCGGTCGCGTACGAGGGCCCGAACGACGCGGCCGTCAAGGCGCCGTTCTACACGCAACTGTCCAACGTGGAGGCCAAGGGCAAGAACTCGGACGAGGCGTGGAACGACGCCGTGAGCGAGGCCAAGAAGATCGGGGAACGGCTGGGAGTCAGCTGACGTGACCACCATCCACCGGCCGGCGGCGCCAACGGTGACCCGGGTGGGTGCGCATGCCGCACCCACCCGGCGGCGCCGCGGGCCGTGGCGGTTCTGGCCGCAGTACCTGGCGATCTCCCCGTTCTACGTGCTCTTCGCCGTGTTCGGGCTCTTCCCGATGCTGTTCTCGCTCTACCTCGCGTTCCAGCGTTGGGACGGCTTCGGCGACATGGAGTACGTGGGCCTGGCCAACTTCAAGTACCTGGTGGAAGACGCCACGTTCTGGCATTCGCTGCGCAACACCGTGATCATCTGGCTGTTCTCGACCGTGCCGATGCTGTGCCTGGCGCTGGTGATCGCGGCGATGCTCAACTCGGCCGTCCGCTTCCGGGGCTTCTACCGGATCGCCTACTTCGTCCCCAACGTCACGTCGGTGGTCGCGATGGCGCTCTTCTTCGGCGCCGTCTTCGCCTCCAACTTCGGGCTGGCCAACGCGGTGCTGCACTGGCTGCATCTGCCCGAGGTGCGGTGGCTCAGCGACCCGTGGGGCCTCAAGATCGCGATCGCCGCGGTGGGCACCTGGCAGTGGACCGGGTACAACGCGATCATCTACCTCGCCGGCCTCCAGGCCATCCCCGGCGACCTCTACGAGGCGGCCAAGGTGGACGGTGCCGGTCCGGTGCAGTCGTTCTTCCGGATCACGCTGCCGATGCTGCGCCCGGTCATCCTCTTCACGGTGATCGTCTCGACGGTCGGCGGGATGCAGACGTTTACCGAGCCGCAGGTCATGATCCCGGGCAACAACACCACGCCGAACACCGGCGGGCCCGGCCAGGAGGGTCTGACCATGGTCCTCTACTTCTACCACCAGGCGTTCGACAACAACGACTTCGGGTACGCGGCCGCGATCTCGTGGGCGGTCTTCATGGTCATCCTGCTCTTCGCGGTCATCAACTGGCGCCTCGTGCAACGGCGGGAGGACTGATGTCGGTGCTCAAGGTTCGGATCCGCCGCCGCGGCGTCCTGCTGCACGCCGCGCTCGTCTTCGGCGCGATCGTGTCGCTGTTCCCGTTCTACTGGACGCTCGTGATGGCGACCAACAGCACGGAGGACATCTACCGCTTCCCGCCGAAGCTGACGCTCGGCTCGGAGTTCGGCACCAACGTGCGCAACGTCTTCGACAGCATCGACTTCTTCGGCTCGATGCTGAACACGCTGATCGTCGCCTGCTCGGTCACCGTGCTGGTGCTGTTCTTCGACTCGCTGGCCGCGTTCACGTTCGCCAAGTTCGACTTCCCGGGGCGGCGGCTGCTCTTCGGGCTGCTGCTGGGCACGTTCATGCTGCCGGTACAGCTCGCAGTGATCCCGCAGTTCATCACGATGGCGGAGCTCGGCTGGATCGGCGACCTCAAAGCGCTGATCATCCCGGCCGCGGCCAACGCGTTCGGCATCTTCTGGATGCGGCAGTACATCAAGGGTGCGATCTCCGACGACCTGCTCGACGCGGCCCGGCTCGACGGGGCCCGGTTCTTCCGCCTCTACTGGAGCGTGGCGCTGCCGGTGCTGCGTCCCGGCCTCTCGTTCCTGGGCATCTACACGTTCGTCAGCACTTGGAACGACTACCTGTGGCCGCTCATCGTGCTGACCAACCCGGAGAAGGTCACGTTGCAGGTGGCGCTCTCGCAGCTCAACGGCACCCACCAGCTCGACTACAGCCGGATCGTCACCGGCGCGCTGCTGGCCATGTTCCCGCTCGTCATCGCGTTCACCATCTTCGCGCGCGGCTTCATCGCCGACCTCGCGAAGGGCGCGTTCAAGGGGTGAGCATGCCGCCCGCGTACGAGCTACGGGCGGTAGAGACGGAGTTCGCCGTGTCACGAGAGACCTTTCGGGTAAGGGTCGCTCGTCGTGGCGTTGCTTCGAGGCATATTTGCCCGCGTCCGCGTCAGCGGCGGACCGTATGCTCCCGCGGGCACCGCTCCCGGCCGGCGGCTCGCAGCGCTCGCCGACCCCCCGGCCGTCCACTGCCAGCTCCGCGAGACAGGGTCTTCGCGGGCTTTACCTCCGCCGTCCTGACGCAGCGTTACCAGCCCAGGGGCGGGACTTCGTTTGCTTTCCGGGTCGCCGATCCGGGAACGGGCATTGTGGACAAACGTCGACCACCGCCTCGCGGGAGCCCAATCAACCCCGCCCCCTTTCCGCCCTGGCCGGTGGCGCGTAGGGGTGCCGTGACCAACGGCGGATGGGTGAGGCCGCGGGAGCAGCGGTCTGGACCACGACGGACATCGCGGTAGCTCAAATCTAAATAGGGCTCGAAGCCACCCCGACTCTGAAAGCTCCTGAGCGCTCGGGTGAGGCTGCTCCCGCGGCCTCCCCCGTCCCGCCGCCGGTAGACGCGCGCGGGTGGCTTTGCTCTGCTCCCCCATAGTGGTCACCCATGCTCGGGCGCGGGCTCGACCGCCCAGCCGCCCTCATAGGGTGCGGAGCAAGGGCACCCGCGACACCCGACCTCACCGGATTGCCCACTGCCCCGCGCGCACGACGGCGTGGGCCGCGGAAGTCTCCGTCTGGGACCGCCCTTGGAAAGCCGGCCCGCCGATCAGCGGAGGAAGAGCTCGATCACCGGGACCTCGACGTCGGGGCGGCGCACCGGCAGCTCCAGCGTCACCGTGCCGGCCGGCTGGCTCTCCGCGACGGTCGCGTAGGCCGCGCCGCGGCTGGGATCCGCGACCGTCCAACGGACTTCGGCGCCGTCATGCAGAAACTGGGCGTACTCCAGGCGCTCGGCCAACCCGGGTAGATGGACCGCGTCGAACGGCCACGCGAACAGGTGCAGGTAAAGCCGATCGCCGCGCTGGGTGTAGCGGCAGTCGGGCGGCGCGGTGAACGTGCTGGGGCCGGCGCCGTAGATGGAGCGGCCGTGCAGGCGCATCCACCGGCCGATGCCGCGCAGGGTCTCGACCGCCCGCGGGTCGAACTGGCCGCGGGCGGTGGGGCCGACGTTGAGCAGGAAGTTGCCGTCCATGGAGACGGTGTCGACGAGCATCCGCACCAGCAGGTCGACCGACTTGAAGTCGGTGTTGTCGCGGTCGTAGCCCCAGGTGCCGTTGAGGGTCTGGCAGGCCTCCCACCGGACCGGCTCGCCGTCGCGGGTGAGTGGCTTGCTCGGCTGGTACTGCTCCGGCGTCACGAAGTCGCCGGGCACGTCGAGCCGGTCGTTGACGAGCGCGCCGGGCTGGAGCTCGCGCACCATCGCGAGCAGCTCGGCGCTGCCCCAGTCGGCCGCGCCCTTGCCGCCCCACACGCGCTGGCCGTAGTGCGTGTGGTCGACGTACGAGAAGTCGAGCCACAGCTCGTCGAGCCTGCCGTAGCCGGTGAGCAGCTCGCGCACCTGGCCGTGCAGGTATTCGCGGTAGCGGGCGATGTCGCGGGGCTCGGCGCGCAGCGTTTCGTTGTCACGCTCGGGGTGCAGGCCGTCGATCGGGAAGTCGGGGTGGTGCCAGTCGATCAGCGAGTGGTAGAAGCCGACGCCGAGATCCCGCTCGCGCAGCGCGGCCACGAGCGGGGCGACGAGGTCGCGGCCCCACGGCGTGTTGGTGGCCTTGTAGTCGCCGAGGGCGGTGTCCCACAAGCAGAACCCGTCGTGGTGCTTGGTGGTGACCACGACGTAGCGGGCGCCCACGTCGGCCGCGTGCTCCGCCCACTCGGCCGGGTCGTAGAGATCCGGCATGAAGTGCGCGAAGTAGCGCTGGTAGTCGGCGTTGGAAATCCGCTCGTGGTGGCGGATCCACTCGCCCCGCGCCGGCAGCGCGTAGAGGCCCCAGTGGATGAACAGCCCGAAACGCCGCTCGCGGAAGGCATCCTGCACCTCATGATCTTATCCGCCCCGCACCCTTTTTAGGGAAGGCTTTACGTGCGAACACCGCCGGCTCGCATACGGTAGGAGAATGTCCGATGTGGATCGGGGGGCCATGGACATCCGGCTGTTGGGTCCCGTCGAGGTGTGGCGTGACGGCGCTCGCCTCGGCCTCGGCCCGCGCAAGCAACGGTTTTGCCTCGCGCTGCTGGCGATGGAGGTCAACCGCGTGGTCAGCGTCGACCGGCTGGTCGACCTCACGTGGCCGGCCCACCCGCCCCGGACGGCGCGGCACGCCATCGCGGTCAACATCTCGCGGTTGCGGGCGGTGCTCCGCCCCGGCCAGGTCGAGCTGGCCGGCCACGGCGACGGATACGCGCTGCACGCCGACCCGCACTGCGTCGACGTGCACCGGTTTCGCGTACTGGTCACGCAGGCGCTGGAGTGCGCGGTCCAGGCCGACCGGCTCGGCCCGCTGCGCCGTGCCCTGGCCATGTGGCGCGGTGCGGCGCTCACCGGCGCCGGGCCGCCTGAGGTCGTCGAGCGGCTCACCCACCGCCTCGCCCAGGAGCGCCTCGCGGCCGAGGAGGAGCGGGTGGACGCCGAGCTGCACACTGGCAACCATCTCGGCGTCCTCGGCACGCTCGTCGAGCTCGTGGCGCAGCACCCGTACCGGCAGCGGCTCGTCGGCCAGCTCATGCTGGCGCAGTACCGGGCCGGCCTGATCGCGGACGCGCTCGCCACCTACCGCGCCGCGCGCGCGGCCATGGCCGGCGGCACCGGCTTGGATCCGGGGCGGGGGTTGCGCGAGCTGGAGCACGCCATCCTGCGCGGCGACCCCCGCCTCGACCTCTACTCCACCACCTGACGGGCGGCGGCCAGCTCGGCCTCCGTCGCGGCGCCCAGCTCCTCGAAGTAGGACGGGTGACGCCGGATTTCCTTCCGCTGGATCTCCACCTCGGCCGCGTGCCACACCTCGACGAGGCCGGTCCGCTCCTTGCAGCGGACGTCGGCGACGGCCACCGCCTTCTCGTCGCCCGACGCTCCAGCGCCGTCACCCGACGCTCCAGCGCCGTCACCCGACGCTTCGGCGGCGTCGTCCGACGCTTCGGCGGCGTCGTCCGCCCACCATCGCGCGTCGGACATGGCCGCGAAGGGAGTCGCGTAGTCGAAACCCATGCCGCGCAGGCATTCGCGCCACGCGCCCATCGCGGACGCGACCGGCGGCACCTGCTGGGCGTCGTCGAGTGAGTCGCGGCTCAGCCGGTCGACGAGCTCCAGGTCCGGACTCCGGGCCGGCTGGAGCCGCGTCGCCGCCTCGTCCGCGCAACCGCCCGGCCCGAAGGCCGCCGCCGTCTGGCTCTCGGTGAGGGTCCCTTCGCGCGCGTCGTACCGGCGCTCGACCGCCAACGGGGTGAGCAGCCCGGCCGGCGCGTGGTAGCCGACCCGCTCGGCGACGCCCATCTCGACGACCCCGTAGCGCCGGCGGTTGCGCAGATCCTTCAGGTTGGTGGGTCGCTCGATGGCCTCCCACGTCTGCCCTCTCGCCTCCATACACTCGCGGGTGAGCAGGTCCTTGGCGTTCTCTATCGCGTATAGCCCGGCCAGCGAATGCGTGTACGCGTCGAACGGCAGGCGCAGGCCCTCGACCCGCGCCGTCGGCGCGAAGGGGTCGACGGGAGCACCACAGCCGACCACCAGTAGCGCGGCTACGAGAACGCGCGCCGATCGCAGAATCATCTCTCCTCGCTCCCTTGTCGACAGACACTGGGACGCCGGGTGAGCCCCGGCGTCCCAGCAGTTGTGGGTCAGATGCGCTTCAGCGAGCTGGCCTTGTTGGAGAAGCCGTTGTTGCCGAAGTCCGAGTCGTAGGACGCGCCCTGCGCCGTGTACGTGGTGGCGCCGGCGCACCCGGGGATGTCCCACATCTTGACGCGGTGGCTCCGGTAGTTCCGCATCGCGTTGGCGTCGTTGTTGATGCCGGAGCCGAGGTTGGTGCAGGACGTGCCCGGCGCGTACGTGAACTGGTCGCCGTTGTAGCCGGCGGACTCGTACAGGCAGAACCTGTTGGCGGGGCAGTCCGCGAGGGCGGGCGCCCCGGCCACGCCGAGCGAGAGCGCCGACATCGCGGCGGCCGCGAACACCGCCGCGACAGCCCGCTTCATCCGGTAAGCCTTCATTCTGATCTGGACCTCCTCAGGTCGACCGTGCTTGTGCGGCTACCGTCGCCCCGACCGCTCATAGTCCGTTCAGAGCCCGATCACAGCACGGGCCACTTGACAAACATTTAAGGTCGCCGGTCTCGCGGAACGCGTTTCCCTGTACCACGATGACCATGACGGCGCGGAGGAGGCGGATGAGCATGCGCGTGCTGCTCGTGGAAGACGACGCCCGGTTCGCGGCCGCGTTGATCGCCGCCCTGCGTCGCAGCGGATACGACGTGGAGCACGCCACCACCGCGGCGGCCGCGCTCGCCGCCCCGCCGGCCGACCTGGTCCTGCTCGACGTCGGCCTGCCCGACGGCGACGGGATGGACGTGTGCCGCACGCTGCGCGGCCAGGGCGACGGGGCGATCATCATGCTGACCGCGCGCGGCGAGGAGCGCGACCGGGTCGCCGGGCTGCGCGGCGGCGCCGACGACTACGTGGTCAAGCCGTTCGGCTTCGCCGAGCTCCAGGCGCGCATCGAGGCGGTGCTGCGGCGGGCGCGGCCGCGGCCGGAGGGCGTGCGCACCGTCGGCCGCCTCCAGGTCGACCTCGACCGCCACGAGGTCACAGTGGACGGTCAGCCGATCACGTTGACCCGCAAGGAGTTCCACGTGCTCATGCTGTTGACCGCCGAGCCGGGCACGGCCGTGCGGCGCGAGCGGCTGCTCACCGAGGTGTGGCACACCTCGTGGCGGGGCACCTCGCGTACTCTCGACGTCCACATGGCGACGCTCCGCGGGAAGATCGGCGCGGGCGCGCAGATCGAGACCATCCGCGGTGTCGGATACCGCATCGCGCCGCGGCAGTAGCAGCAGCACCGGAGGGCTTCGTGCAGCGCCGACTCCTCATCACGTACGTCACCCTGCTCTTCGCCGTGCTCGCCGGCCTCAGCGTGCCGCTGGGCGTCACGATCGCCTCGCGTAACGCGCAGGAGATGTTCATCGACCGGCGCGGCGACACGGCCCGCTTCGCCTCGCTCGCCGAGCCGGCCCTGCGCACCGACTACAAGGACGCGCTGCGGACGGAGCTGGAGCAGTACGACGCCATGTACGGCATCGCCGCCGCGGTGGCCGGCCGCGACGGCCAGCTCTTCATCACGTCGCGGCTCGACTTCGACGTGCACGCGTCGCCGGTGCGCGAGCGGATCGAGGCGGCGCTCTCCGGCGAACGCGCGGGCCTCGACGGCGGCCTGTGGCCGTGGCGCGACGACCCGCTCGTCGTCGCCGAGCCGGTCGGCCGGGGCGGCGAGATCATCGGCGTCGCGGTGACCGTCTCCCCCTCGGCAGCGCTGCACGAGGTCACGATGCGCAGCTGGGCCCTGCTGGTCGGGCTGAGCCTGCTGGTGCTGGCCATCGGGGTGGCCGCCGCGGTGCCGCTCGCCCGGTGGATGCTGCGGCCGGTGCGCGACCTCGACAGCGCCGCGCTCGCCTTCACCGACGGCCGCTTCGGCGACCGCGTGCCCGGCGGTTCCGGCCCGCCGGAGCTGCGGCAGCTCACCGCCACGTTCAACCGGATGGCCGAACGGATCTCCACGCTCGTCGAGCGGCAGCGCAGCTTCGTCTCGTACGCCAGCCACCAGCTGCGGACACCGCTGGCCACGATGCGGCTGAGCCTGGAAAACCTCGGCCCGTCGGTGCGGCGGGAAGGGCTCGACGACTACCGCATGGTGGCCGAGGAGATCACCCGGATGGGCGAGATGTGGGACGCCCTGCTGACCTACGCGCGGGCCGAGGCCACCGCCGACGACGCGGTCGAGGTCGACGCGGCCGCCGTCGCCGACGAACGGGTGGCGATCTGGCGCCAGGCCGCGGGCCTCGCCGGGGTCGAGCTGGCCCGCCACGGCCCGGACCAGATCCCGGTACGCGCCGCGACACAGGCCCTGGATCAGACGCTGGACGCCCTGATCAGCAACGCGATCAAGTTCGCCGGCGAAGGCGCGCACGTCACGGTGGCGGTCGAGCCCGCGGGCCCCGACCTCGTGCACATCCACGTGGTGGACGACGGCCCCGGCATCCCGGCCGGCGACCTGGCACGGGCGGCGCATGCGTTCTGGCGCCACCCGGCCAGCCAAAACACCGAAGGCTCCGGCCTCGGCGTCACGATCGCCGACGCCCTGGTCACCGCCTCCGGCGGCCGCCTCGACCTGATGCCGGCCCACCCGCACGGGCTGCACGCCCGCATCACCCTGCCCGCGGCGAGGCTCTCGTGAGAGGCCGCCGCGCCACCACACTCCTGCTGCTGGCCGCCCTCACCACCGCCTGCGACGGCGGCGACGCGGGTCCCGAGCGGCTGGTCATCGCCGGCGGCGGCGCGGGAGACGTCTACAACGCGCTCGCGCACGCCCTGGCCGACGCCGCGCGCGACGAGGTCACCGGCGAGGTGCGGGTACTGCCGACCGAGGGCTCCATCGACAACCTGCGGGCGGTCGCCGAGGGCCAGGCCGACGTCGGTTTCGCCACAGTGGACGCCACCTCGCAGGCCGCGCAGGGCGAAGGCCCGTTCTCCGGCGCACTGCCGATCGTGGCGCTGGCCCGGCTCTACGACGACTACCTCCACATCGTGGTCCGCGCCGACAGCAAGGTCCGCCAGCTCCGCGACCTGGCCGGCCTCGACATCTCGACCGGCCCGCCCGGCTCCGGCACGCACACCATCGCGTCCCGCGTGGTGCAGGAGGCCGGCCACGACATCAACACCTTCCAGGAGCACCACCTCACGCTCGCGCGGTCGACCGAGGCACTGGCCACCCGCGACATCGCCGGCTTGTTCGTCACCGGCGGCCTGCCGATGCCCGCACTCGTCGACATGTCCAAGCACACGCCGTTTCGCCTGCTCACGCTCAGCGACCAGATCGACCGCCTCCAGGCCCGGTACGGCGAGATCTACCAGGCGAGGACCATCCCGGCGACGAGGACCTACGCGATTCCGGCGAGCGTCAAGCAGCCCGACCCGGTCGACACCCTCGGCGTGACCAACGTCCTGGTGGTGCGGCGCGCCCTGCCGGAAAAGACCGCCTACCGCCTGACCGAGCTGCTCTTCGCGGCCAAGCCGCGCCTGGTGGCGGCCCACGAGGAGGCGCGGCGGCTCGACCACCGATCCGCGCTCGCCACGTATCCGGTCCAGCTACACCCGGGCGCCGCCACCTACTACCGCGACCACAAGATCATGGCCGGGTCGCCGTAACGGTTCCTTGTCATATGCCCCGGTCCGCGTCACCTGCGGACCGTATGCTCCCGCGGGCACCGCTCCGGCCGGCGGCTCGCAGCGCTCGCCGAAACCCCCGGCCTCCACTGCCACCTCCGCGGTGCAAGCCCAAGGCGAGACCCATCTGCCTTTGAGGCGCTTCTCCGTTCCTTTCGGGTTGTTTCGTGGTTGCGGTTAGTGCGCCTCCGGCGGAGCCTCGGGCTCCGGCCGGGCCGTCCCGGCTTGTTCACGGTCTTGGTGGGTGGTTGCGGTGGGAGCCGGGCTTCGCCCGCTGGCTGCGGCCTAGGGGGTTGGCCGGCCCGCGAACACCATGATCGGCGGATCGCCGGGCCACTTTCCCAGTGTTTGGGGGATGTGGCTCGGTATGTGGGCGGCGTCATGATCGTTAGCCCGGAACCCGTGTGACACGCCGGCGAGAACACGGGTTTTGGGCTAACGATCACCGAAGCGCCGTGGATACCGGGCTTGCGAAGCCTTGCTTGGCCCGGCCTCGAGCCGGCCAAACCGCGAAGGTCGAGGGGCCACTACGCGTAACAAGATCTACCCGCGTTCCCACAGCGGACGGGTGAGGCCGCGGGAGCGGCGGTCCGGACCCAGTGCCACTCACCCTCAGTTGATCATTCCCCGCCCGCACAGGATGGGCCGACCTCGCCGGCCACCGTCTGTGACACAGCGTCAGCGGGCTCAGCTGAGAACATTCAGATCTAGGACAGTTCGGGTTGATATAGCGCCCCAACTCTCCAAGATCTCGAATCTTGGGCCGGGCGCACGGCGGCGGCGGTTACTCAGGGCGACGAAGTCCTGTTTGGATCTCCCGCCGCCTGTTCGGTAACCGGCATTGTGGACAAACACCGGTGGCCGCGCATCCGACGGCCGCAAAGGGAGTGACCGCGACCAAACCCGCGGCAGCTGCGGATCAGACCATGGTCAACTTGCGGTGAGTGGCATCGGGTCCGGACCACGACGCACGTCGCGGTCTCTCGGGCTTGCGGCGCGGAGGTGGCAGCGTAGGTCGGGGATCTCGGCGAGCGCTGCGAGCCGCCGACCTGCGCGGTCTCCGGCGGGAGCGGCGGTCCGCAGCTGACGCGGACCCGGGAAAAGGACTTGGCTCGGCGCTCAGAGGCGTTGGAGGGTGAAGGAGTTGAGGAACCAGCCGCCCCTGCCCTCGGGCGGGGAGAGCCGGATGGTCTGTGGGCCCGCCGGCAGCGTGACCGCCTCGGTGGCGCGGACGGTGGTCCAGTGGCCGTTCGTGTTTACCGGCTGCGTGTAGGTGCGGCCGCCGGCGGACAGGGCGATGCGCGCGGTCTTGGTGACCGGGAACGTCGCGGCGCGGTAGCTGACCTGGTATCGGCCGGCCGCCGGCACCTCGACGCGATAGTCGACGTCGCCGCGGAGGTGACCGAAGCGGGTTTCGTCGGCGATGACGAAGCCGTCGCCGGGTGTCTGGTCGTATCCGCAGGTGGTGCCGTCGGCGGTGGCACCGCAGTCTTGGACGGTCACGTCCGAGACGACCTCGTGCGCGGCCGACCCGCGGCCCGGCCGCACTGTGGTGGTGACGATGCTGGAGCGCTCCGCCTGGATGGTGACCGCGCGGCCCGGGGTCGCCGGCAGCACCACCGGGGCCGGGTCGAAGAGGTCGGTGGTGTCCACTGAGTACATCCACTGGTCGAGGTGTTGCCCGGCCTCGGTGCGTGCCGCGTGCATGCCGGTGACCCAGGCGCGGTGGGCGCTGTCGACCGGGCCGAGGCGGTGTTGCGGGAAGGCGGTGTCCACTATGGGCAGCAGTTTGCGACCGAGGTCTACCGGGTTGCCGACCTGGAACGCCAGGCCGCCGCCGGTCGGGACGGCGCGCACGGCGAGCAGCGTGCCGCCGAAGGCCAGCGCGACGACGTCTTTGCTGGCGGGGTCCTGTGCCAGGCCGATGATGGCGAGCAGGTGGCGCGGCTGGAGGATGTCGTAGTCGGGCGGGCAGGGCTTGCCCCACGCGCGGCGGGCGCCGGCGACCGCCCGCAGCCGGTCGAGCGGCTGGCCGGGGCGGAGGCGGCAGTCGCCGCTCGCGAGCCGGCGCCGGCCGTCCGCGGCGGTGTAGACGGCGAGGGGCCCGCCGCGGAAACCGTCCGATCTGGACACCCAGAGGTTGCCGGCGTGGTCGTAGAGGAACGAGTTGTACTCGAAGAAGGCGCCCTTGCCGTCGTCATTGCGGTCGCCGGGGATCACCGGGGCGGAGACCGGGGCGATCTGCTCCTTGGCGGCGTCGTAGCGGAACTCCTGGACGAGCTGGTGGTAGAACTTTCCCTCGCCGCGGTCGACGTCGAGCCCGATCGCGAACCGCTCCGCGCCGCCGCTGCCGGTCGGGTCGACCCGCACCTCGCGGACCGACACCTGGCCGTCGCGGACCCGCGGGTACCGGTACTCCGCGGTCACCTCGGCGGTGAACCGGCCCTCCCGGTCGGGCCCGCTCAGCCGCACCGCGAGGAGGCCGCCGTTGGCCTTGCCTTGGCGGCCGGCCCGCGCGACGAGGATGTGCCGCGATCGGGGCAGGGTGGCCAGGTCGTTGAAATCGCCGCCGTGCACGGCGCCGCCGACCGGCGCCACCCGCCACTGGCCCTCCACAGTGGTCAGCAGGCCGAAGGCGGGCCAGCCGTCGAGCGGCGCGTCGCGGGCCGGCCGGGTCACGAACGCGACACCGCCGTCGACCGGCTCCAGGTCGGCCACGGAAGGGGCGCCGGACCGGACCGGTCCTATCTGGATGGTGGCGAACGTGCCCGCCGCCGGCCGGTAGGCCGCGACCGTCGCGCGGTCGGCGGTGGGCGCGCTGAAGTCGGTCTTGTGTGACGCGCCGGCCACGAGCACCGTGCCGTCGGCGGCGAGCGCGCTGCGGTAGGCCTGCACGCCGGGCGCGAAGTCCCACCCGGGCACGGCCGCCTGAGTCGCCGCCTGCCCGGACGGCGCGGTGGTGCCCAGCGAGCCGAAGGTGCCGTCGCGCCCGTGCAGTGTGACCGTGGCGAACGCCGGCACCCGTGTCGCCGGAGGCTGAGGCTCCGGCCGGGAGACGATCCATGCCGCACCGGCACCCGCGACGACGAGCGCGACCCCGGCGGCCGTGATCACCTTGGTGGCTCTCACGCCCGCCAAGGTACCGGCTCGCCGCCGCCCCCGCCGCCCGCGTTTCCGAAGCATCCTCACACTCCGGCGCGCCCGCGCCGGCGGCCATCCGGACCCCCGGCTATGCTGGCGCGCGTTCCGCCCCCGCCGCTCTCCCCGCTCACCGAAGGGTGCCGCACATGGCCGACCAGCAGGACATCTCCACGCTGGACACAAGCGTGCCGCAGACGGCCCGGATCTGGAACTACCTGCTGGGCGGCAAGGACAACTTCGCCGCCGACCGCGCGGTCGGCGACCAGATCATCCAGTCGCTCCCCCAGCTCGCCGACAGCGCGCGCCTGTCCCGCGCCTACCTGACCCGCGCGGTGCGCTACCTGGCCGGCGAGGCCGGGGTGCGCCAGTTCCTGGACATCGGCACCGGCCTGCCCACCGCCGACAACACGCACGAGGTCGCCCAGGCGACGGCGCCGGACTCCCGCGTCGTCTACGTCGACAACGACCCGCTCGTGCTGGCGCACGCGCGCGCCCTGCTCACCAGCAGCCCGCAGGGCGCCACCAGCTACGTCGACGCCGACCTGCGCGACACCGACACCATCCTGCGCGAGGCGGCGAAGACCCTCGACCTGACCCGGCCGGTGGCACTCATCCTGATGGGCATCCTCGGCCACATCGAGAGCGACGCCGAAGCCAAGGCGATCATCGACCGCACCATGGCCGGCCTGCCCTCCGGCAGCTTCCTCGCCATGTACGACGGCAGCGACACCAGCGAGGCGGTCACCGAGGCCGTGCGGATCTGGAACGTCTCCGCCAACCCGAAGTACCACCTGCGCAGCCCGGAGCGGATCGCCTCGCTCTTCGCGGGCCTGGAGCTCGTCGAGCCCGGCGTGGTGTCGGTAAACGAGTGGAAGCCGGACCCGACGACCCCGCCCGAGGTCATCGACCAGTACTGCGCCGTCGGCCGCAAGCCGTAGAGACCCTAGCAGGGCGCAAGGGGTGAGCGGGACCAGCGGCGGACGGGTGAGGCCGCGCGAGCGGCGGTCTGGACCACGACGGACAGGGCGGTAGCCGCGCTCAGCTCATCGGCAGGACGCGGGCTACGCGGATGGAGGTCCCGCCGCCGGCGGCCGGGTAGGCGGCGCTGCCGTCGGCGTAGGGCTTGAAGGCCTGGTAGTTGTGGTCGCGCACGTTGACGGTGAACTGGCCGCCCACCGCCTTGCCGCTGCCCGCGTCGTACACCTGGGCGGCCATCGCGGAACCCGAGCCCCAGGCCAGCAGCATGCGGCCGGTGCCGTAGCCGACCAGGTGCGGATGGCCGGACCTGGCCGAGGTGTTGACGGTGGCGTCCGCCGCCCCGGTGGTGAAGTGGGCGAGGCGCACGCGGCCGCCCTGGCTCCACGCGATCCAGTAGCCGCGGGTCTTGGCCAGCACGAGGTCGCCGCCGAAGAGGGTGCCGTCGCAGGTGCCGGAGGCGACCGTGCGGTACGGGGCCGGCCGTGCGATGCGGCAGGCGTTGTCGGTCGCGCACACGCTCACGTAGTGCTTGGTGCGCGGGTCCCACACGACGCGCGCCGTCCAGCTGTGGCTGCACCCGACCTCGAAGCTGTCGCGGTGTCCCGAGGCCAGGGTGCCGTTAGCGTTGACCACCTGGAGCCGGTCGCCCTCGTGGATGTCGACGCAGCTGCCGTTGCGCACCGTGATGGCGACGCCGAAGTAGGCCGCGTAGCTCTTGCCGTCGGACGCGAGCCGGCCGTGGTGCTGGTACCACCAGACGAACCGGGCGCCGTCGTCGTAGCCCTCCCGGCCGCCGCCGAGGTTGGTGACCTGCCGGTCCCAGACCTGCTTGCCCGAGTTGTCGAAGCGGATCATGTGCATGGTGTTGCAGGGGCTGGACGAGCCGCCGCACAGCGGGCCGGTGCCGCAGCTGCCCTTGCGGGTGAGCAGCAGCACGCCGCCGTTGCTGTCGGCCTGCACGTCCTGGAGGTCGATGCCGGTGAAGCTCGTCGGCTTGCCGACCAGCTTGTCGGCGCAGTCGAGCTTGCCCAGGTAGACCCGGCCGTTCGTGCCCAGCCACGCCAGCCAGGAGCCGCCGCCGGGGGTGGCCGCGATCGCCATGGGCAGCGGGTCGGTGTCGCCCTCCGACCCGTAGCCGGTGACCCCGACACCGACCTTGACCTCGGTGACCTTCACGACCGGCTTCGCGCTCACGGGTCGGGCGCACGTGCCGGCCGTCTTGGGCGCGGCCGAGGTCGTCGGCGTCGGGGTGGCGGTGGGCGTCGCGGCCGGCGGGGCGAGCGAGCCGTCCGGCTGGACCCCGGCGGGTGTGCTCGGCACGCCCGCGCCGCGGGCCTCCTCGGACGGGGCGGCGGCGGACAGCGCCGCGACGGTGCCGAGCCCGGTGACGGCCGCGAGGCCGACGACGGCTATGACCACGAGCCGCCGCCGGACCTTGGCACGGCCCTGGCGGCGACCCTGGGGATATTGGTCGACGTCACTCATTGGAGCAACAGACTACGGGCCGCCGGCCGCCGGCCCGCGCATGGGTCAGGCGGCGCGGCGCTGGCGCGGTACGCCTCGCTTGGGCAGCTCCACGACCTGGTCCCGCCGGCCGGGGACGCGGGCCTTGGGCACCTCGATCAGCTCGTCGATGTTGAACGGTCCACCCATGGTCGCCCGGTGCTGCGCCATGTGCGCCCGCATCCCGGCCTCCCAGATCGCCTGGTCGATGTCGGGCGGGGCGATCCACCGGTGCGAGTGGTCGCTGTAGTGCAGGTGCTCGTCGCCACGATGCATAACGCTCATGCCCACAGGCTTGTCGCACCGGCCGTCCGAGAGATCCGCCACCTCAACGAGATCACAACAAGACATACGCCAGGGGTGGCGGATCTCGAACGGCCGCCGGGGAACTTTCGGCGGGCGGGTGTCGACCAACCTTCCTGACCGAGTTGATCGTGGGAAGGCTTGTTCGATGATCGTGAGGAAGATGGGGCGCCACGCGCTGCTCCTGGTGGCGGCCGTGCTGCTCCTCGGTGCGTGCGGCGACGACGCCGACCCGGAGGCGGCCGCCGCCGGCCCGTCCACGTCACCCTCCGCGGCCGGGCAGCCGCTCGCGGTGAAGGACATGTGGGTGAAGACAGCGGCATCCGGGATGTCCGCGACGTTCGGCACGCTGCTGAACACGAGCGGCACCGACGTCACCGTCGTCAAGGCGACCTCCACCGCGTCGCCGATGATGGAGCTGCACGAGGTGGCCACTGTGGACGGCAAGATGGTGATGCGCCCGAAGGACGGCGGCTTCACCATCCCGGCCGGCGGCTCGCACGAGCTCAAGCCGGGCGGCGACCACCTGATGATGATGGACATCACGACGCCGGTGACCGCGGGCACCGAGGTCACGATCACGTTGACCTTCGCCGACGGCGGGACGATGGAGTTCACCGCGCTGGGCAAGGACTTCGCCGGCGGCAACGAGAGCTACCAGCCGCACATGCCCGGCATGTCGGCGTCGCCCAGCATGAGCATGGGCGGGTGACCGGGCCGACATGACCGATCCGACTCCCCCCGCGTCCGTCAGCCGCCGGCGGCTGCTGACCGGCGGGGCCCTGACCGTCGGCGGCGCGGTCGCCGGCGCCGCGGTCGCCCACGGCGCCACCGGTGGCGGCGGCGGTCCGGCACCCGCCACCGCCGCGCCGCTGGTGTACGGCGACCAGACCGTCCCGTTTCACGGCGTGCACCAGGCCGGGATCGACACGCCCGCGCAGGCACATGCCGCGTTCGTCGCGTTCGACCTGGTGCCTGGCGTGGATCGGGCGGCGCTCGGGCGCATGATGCGGCTGCTCACCGACGACGCCGCCCGGCTCACCCAGGGCCGGCCGGCGCTCGCCGACACCGAACCCGACCTGGCCGCCCTCCCGGCCCGGCTCACCATCACGTTCGGCTTCGGGCCCCGGTTCTTCGCCGCCGCCGGGCTCGACGCGCTGCGGCCGGAGTCGGTCGCGCCGCTGCCCGCGTTCGCCATCGACCGGCTCGAGGAGCGCTGGAGCGGTGGCGACCTGCTCATCCAGGTCTGCGCCGACGACCCGCTCACCGTCACGCACACCCAGCGGATGCTCCTGAAGGACACGCTCGCGTTCGCCCGTCCACGATGGACACAACGGGGGTTCCGGCGGGGCCGGGGCACCCAGGACGACGGCGTCACGCAGCGCAACGTCATGGGCCAGCTCGACGGCACCCGCAACCCGCCGCCGGGCAGCCCGGAGTTCGACGGGGCGGTCTGGGTCGACAGTGGACCGTCGTGGCTGCGGGGCGGCACCACGCTCGTGGTCCGGCGGATCCGCGCGGAGATGGAGAAGTGGGACGCCGTCGACACCGCCGGCAAGGAGTTCGCGGTCGGCCGCCGGCTCGACACCGGGGCGCCGCTGACCGGCTCGCACGAGCGCGACCTGCCCGACTACGCGGCCACGAACGAGCTTGGTCTCACCGTCATCTCCGAGGCCTCGCACATCGCGCGGGCGCACGTCGACGACGACCGGCAGCGAATCTTCCGCCGCCCGTACAACTACGACGAGCCCCCCGGCCCGGACGGTCGCCCGGACATGGGCCTCGTCTTCGCCGCGTACCAGCGGGACGTCGGCGCCCAGTTTCTGCCCATCCAGCGCAACCTCGCCGAGGCCGACCTCATGAACGACTGGATCACGCCTACCGGCTCCGCCGTCTTCGCCGTCCCACCCGGCTGCGCGGAGGACGGGTGGATCGGCGAGACACTCCTCAGCTGAGGGCCGGTGGCGCGGTCGTGCTCGCCCGTCGGGCACGGTGACGCCCATCTCCTGCGCCACGGTGACGCCCGTCGATTCGAGTTGGTCAAGGGCTTGACTTAAAGGGTTAAGTACCGCAGCATCCTGGACGCGCTCCCATTGATGGTCACCTCTCACTCCCAGAGGAGATCCTCATGAAACGTCGACATGCCCTGCTCACCTCCGCGGCAGCCGAGGCGCTGCTGACGTCTGCCTACAAAGCACACCTGCTGTCGGTGACGCGATGAGGAAGCTGGCCGCCGCCCTCCTCGCCATCCTGACCGCGGCGCTGGTCCACACCGTGGCCAAGCCGGCGCTCTCGGCCGCCGCCGCCCCGGTGCGCATCATGCCGCTCGGCGACTCGATCACCGCCGGCACCGGCTGCTGGCGGGCCTACCTGTGGAACAGGCTCCAGACCACCGGGTACACGAACATCGACTTCGTCGGCGGGGTGTCCGACGGCGGCGGCTGCAACCCGGGCTTCACGTACGACCACGACCACGAGGGCCACGGCGGCTTCTCCGCCACCGGCATCGCCGACAACAACCAGCTCCCGCCGTGGCTGGCCGCTGCCAACGCGGACGTCGTGGTCGTGCACCTGGGCACCAACGACATGTGGGGCGGCCACATCCCGCTTCAGAACAAGCTGAACGCGTTCACCAAGCTCGTCGGCCAGATGCGCGCCGACAACGCCAACATGAAGATCATCGTCGCGCAGATCATCCCGATGGCCGCGTCGGCCTGCGCCACCTGCCCGGCCGACGTGGTGGCGTTCAACAACGCGATCCCCGGCTGGGCGGCCGGTCTGACCACCGCGCAGTCGCCGATCGTCGTCGCCGACCTGTGGACGGGCTTCAACACGGCCACCGACACCGGCGACGGCGTACACCCGAACGACGCCGGCTACCGCAAGATGGCCAACAGCTGGTACCCGGTCCTCAGCCGGGTCCTGGACGGCGGCGTCCCGCCGACGCCCACGCCGTCGGTTTCCCCCACGCCGTCGGTTTCCCCCACGCCGTCGGTCTCTCCCACGCCGTCGCCGACCGGCGGTGGCGGGCGTTGCACCGCGACCTACCGGGTCACTTCACAGTGGACCGGCGGCTTCCAGGGCGAGGTCGCCGTCACGAACACCGCCACCACGGCCGCCTCCGCCTGGACCGCGAGCTTCAGCTTCGCGAACGGCCAGCGGATCAGCCAGTCCTGGAACGCGACGGTCGCCCAAAGTGGAGCCTCGGTGACCGCTCGAAACGTCAACTGGAACGGCGGGTTGTCCCCGGGCGCCTCAGCCACGTTCGGCTTCATAGCCTCGTGGAACGGCACCAACACCGCCCCAACCCCCACCTGCGCGACGACCTGACAGCTCGGCCGGCGGTCGTGACGGCGGCCGCCGGCCCCGCGGCGTCGCCGGCCGGCGCGCGCCGAAGCTGCTCAGCGCCGTTTCCAGCAGGGGCAGCGCGTGCAGCACCTGGCGGGTGCGGATCAGCGCGTCCCACACCCGCTCGAACTTCTTCCACGCGCCCGCGTAGGCCAGGTGCCGCAGCCGGTCGCCGAGCCGCTCCTTGGCCGCCGCGCCCCGCCACAGGTTGCCCCACCGGTAGAAGTCGCGGTACGCCCGCCAGTACCCGTCCTCCAGCTGGCGCGGGCTCATGCCGCGCGGCTCGTAGACCACGTGCCGGGTGTCGTACAGCTCCCAGTCGCGGTGCGCGATGCGCCCCTCGGCCTCGATCCGGCGAAACAGGCCGGTGCCCGGGTAGGGCGTCATGATGTGGAACGTGGCGGTCTCGATGCCCTGCTCGACCGCCCACCCGACGGTGCGGTCGAAGACGTCCGGCCCGTCGGAGTCCAGGCCGAAGACGAAGCTCGCGTTGACCATCGCGCCCGCGTCGTGGATCCGCCGCACCACGGCGGCGTAGTCGCGGCCGACGTTCTGCCGTTTGCGCTGCTCGGTCAGGCCGGCCGCGTTGACCGACTCGAAGCCGACGAACAGGCTGCGCAACCCCGCCTCGAACGCCTTCTCCAGCAGCTCCGGCGCGAGCACGGCATCCACTGTGGACGCCGCTTGGAAGACCCGCCCCATGCCGCGCATCCCGTCGAACAGGGCCGTGGCGAAGCGCCGGTTGCCGAGCAGGTGGTCGTCGAGGAAGTACAGGTGCCGCCCGGGCAGCCGCTCGATCTCGGCGAGGGCGTCGTCGACCGCCTGCGTGTAGAAGGACTTTCCGCCCTCGAAGAACGCGTCCTTGTAGCAGAAGTCGCAGTGGTGCGGGCAGCCACGCGACACGACGATCGAGTTGGGCACGAGGTAGCGGTGCCGCCGGATCAGGTCACGCCTGATCGGCGGTAGCCCGCGCAGGGTGCGGAGCTTCGAGGTGTACCGCTTGAGCGGCTCCCGGCGCCGGAAGTCCGCCAGGAACACCGGCCAGGTGTCCTCGCCGGGCCCGGTGAAGACGGCGTCCGCGTGCCGGGCCGCCTCCTCCGGCAGCGACGTCACGTGCAGGCCGCCGAGCGCGACGAAGACGCCGCGGGCCCGGTACCAGTCGGCCAGCTCGTACGACCGGCGGGCCGACGTCACGTACACCTGGATCACCACGAGATCCGGCAGCGCGCCGTCCTCGGGGTCGAACCGCTCGACGTGCTCGTCGACGATCCGCACGTCGTCGCCGTCGGGCAGGTAGCCGGCGAGCGTGGCCAGCCCGAGCGGCGGAAACAGCGAATACTTGATCGGCCGGAAGAGCGGACTCGTCGCCTCGGTGAGCGCCGGGAGGATCATCAGGACCCGCATGACCTCCGACCGTATGGCCCTCCGCCGGGCCCGGTGGTGGTGGAAGTGTGAAGATGCGGTGGTGAACGCACCGTCCTGCCCCACGCAGACCCGCCTCTACCAGGATGGCGCCGTGGTCGCCGAGGGCTTCCCGGCCGGCGAGGCCGCCGCGAAGCTCGACGAGCACCCCGAGGCCGTGCTCTGGCTCGACCTCGAAGACCCCGACACTGACGACCTGGCGGCCATCGCCGGCCCGTTCCACCTGCACCCGCTCGCGCTGGAGGACGCGGTGCAGGACCACGAGGCGCCGAAGCTCCAGCGCTATCCGGGCCACATGTTCCTCAACGTCTACGCGCTCGACGTCGACGCCGCCGGCGACCGGCTCCGCCTCAGCAAGAACGAGATCAGTGCGTTCGTCACCGAACGGGCCCTGATCACCGTCCGCAAGTCACCCGGCGACACCGCCCCGCTCATCGGCCGGTGGGACGCCGACGCCGGTCTGATCGCCGCCGGCGGCGTCTCCTTCCTCCTCTACGGCCTGCTCGCGGTCGTCGTGGACGGCCAGTTCGCGGCCGCGCAGCGCGTCGACGCGGCCGTGGACGCCATCGAGGACACCTTGCTGGAGGAGGGCGGCGCCCCGCGGCCGGTGCGGATGCGCGGCGTCGCGCTGCGCAAGCTGGTAGCCACCATCCGGCGCCCGGTCGCCCCGATGCCCGACCTGGTCAGCCAGGCCATGCGCACCGACGGCCGCACCGTCGACGAACAGGTCGCGCCCTACTACACCGACGTCGAGGAGCACGCCCGCCACACCGTCGACGAGGTCGAACACCTGCGCGACCGCATCGAGGGCGTCCTCCAGGCCGACCTCGCCGAGCAGGGCAACGTGCTCAACGACATCACCCGCAAGCTCGCCGCCTGGGCCGCGGTCATCGCGGTGCCGACCGCGCTGACCGGCTTCTTCGGCCAGAACCTCCCCTACCCCGGGTACGAGACCACGTGGGGCTTCGTCGTGAGCACGGTCGTGATCGTCGCCTGCGCGTCGGGCCTGTACCTCTACTTGAGACGCCGCGGCTGGCTCTAGCCGGGTCAGGGGTGGTCCCTAGGGCTTTGCCGCGATGTGCCGGCCGGGCTGGCGGTGGAGACTGTCGGGCATGAAGCCGTTGCCCCGGCTGGTCGCCGCACTGACAGCGCTCCTCCTGGTATCCCTGGTGGCGCCGGCGCCGCCGGCGAGCGCGGACCCGCTCCGCTGGACGGACTGTCCAGAGGAGATGGTCCGCGCGGTGCCCGTGGAAGAGCGGCACAAGTACGACTGCGCCACCCACGCGGTGCCGATCGACTACGCGTGGCCCGCCGCCGGCACGGTAGGGATCGCCATGCTGCGGCGCGCGGCCGACGACCCGGCGCACCGCATCGGCTCGCTGTTCGTCAACCCGGGCGGCCCGGGTGGCCGGGGCACGCTGCTGCCGATCGAGCTCGACAGCGTGCTGCCCGCCGAGATCCTGCGCCGCTTCGACGTGGTCGGCTTCGACCCGCGGGGGGTCGGACTGAGCGGCGCGATCCGGTGCTTCGCCACCGGCGAGGAGGCCGAGGCGGTCTACGGCCGGGTCGTCCTGGTGCCGGTCACCCGCCCGGAGATCGCGTCGACGCTGCGGGCCAACCGCGACCTCACCGACGCCTGCGCCGCGCGAGGCGGCCCGCTGCTGCCGCACGTGTCCACATTGAACGTGGCGCGCGACCTCGACCGGCTGCGCGCGGCTGTCGGCGACCGGCGCCTCACCTACCTCGGCTTCTCGTACGGCACGCTGGTCGGCGCCACCTACGCCAACCTCTTCCCGCACCGGGTCCGCGCGGTCGTCGGCGACGGCAACGTCGATCCGGCGCTGCGGACCACGAACGGGCTGGAGTACCTGCGCCAGCGCGCCGCCGGCATGGAGGCGGTCCTCGACGCGTTTCTGAGCCGGTGCGCGGAGGTCGGCGCGCGGTGCGCGTTCAGCGCAGGCGACCCGGCGGCCAAGCTGGCGGCGATCCGCGCGCGGCTGCGACAGGGCCCACTGACCGTCCCAGGGCTCGGGCCGCTCGACCTCAGCACGTTCACCGGCGAGCTTGCGTCCACACTGTACACACCGCAGCTCTACGCACAGCTCGCCGCGCAGCTCCAGGCGGTGTACGAGGCGACCCAGGCCGGCCCGGCGGCCGCGAAGACGTCCGGCACGCCCTACACGGGCAACGAGTCGGAGTTCGCGGTCACCTGCGCCGACGAGCCATACCCGCGAAACCCGGCGATCTTCCCGGCCGTGGCGCCGCTCTGGGAGCACCAGGCGCCGACCTTCGGCCGCGGGCACGCCTTCGGCGCGGTCTTCTGCGCGACGTGGCCGGCTCGCCAGCCAGAGCGCTACGACGGCCCTTGGGACCGGCGCGCCGCCACCCCGCTGCTGCTGTTCGGCAACTACCACGATCCGGCCACCAACTACACGTTCAACCAGCGGATGGCGGCCGAGCTCGACGCGGCCCGGCTGGTCAGCGTCGACGCGTTCGGCCACACCAGCCTCGGCCGGCCGGACCGCCCACGGAGCGGCTGCGCCCAGGCCATCGCGGCCCACTACCTGGTCGACCTCGCGCTGCCACCGCCGGGGACGGTGTGCCCGGCGGAGACGCAGCCGTTCCAGGATTGATGGCGGGCACTGCTTACCCTGACCGCATGTCTTTCACCGCTGCCGTGCGTTCCGTGCTCTCCCAGTACGTCCAATTCGGAGGCCGAGCCCGCCGGTCCGAGTACTGGTGGTTCGTGCTCTTCACCATCCTCGTCGGCATCGTCGCCGGCATCATCGACATCGCGCTGGGCACCGACTCCTCGTCGTCGCTGTGGTCCGCCGGCCTGGTCGGCACGATCGTCAACCTGGCGCTGCTGCTGCCGTCCCTGGCCGTCGGCGTCCGCCGGCTGCACGACACCAACCGCTCGGGCTGGTGGCTGCTGATCGCCCTCATCCCGCTCGTCGGCGCCATCGTCCTGATCGTGTTCATGGTGCAGGACAGCACACCCGGCCCCAACCGCTTCGGCCCCAGCCCCAAAGAACCCCAGCCATCCTGGGCCTAGCCACCGCCGCGATGTCTGTTTCTGGAGAGCCTTCGGAGTCGGGGTTACGCGTGCGGCGGCGTTCCGGCAGATTTCCCCGTCCGCCTCAGCGACGGACCGGGTGCTCCCGCAGGCACCACTCCCGGCGCCGGCTCGCAGCGCTCGCCGAAACCCCCGGCCGCCCACAGCCGGCTCCACGGGACAAGCCCGAAGGGTCTTCACGGCGCTACCTCCGCCATCCTGACGCAGCGTAACCAGCCAGGGGACGAAACTTCGAGATCTAGGAGACTTGGGGTTGAAATAGCGCCCCAACTCTCCTAGATCGCGAATCTCGCGCCGCGCACACCGCCGCAGCGGTTACACGCGGCGACGAAACCCTTGTTGCTTTCCCGGATCGCCGATCCGGGAACGGTCATTGTGGACAAACGTTGACCACCGCCTGGCACGAGCTCAATCCACCCGCCCCTTTCTCCCGGGCCGGTTACGCACAGGGTGAGCGCGACCAACGGCGGACGGGTGAGGCCGCGGGAGCAGCGGTCCGGACCACGACGGACATCGCGGTAGCCCAAATCCTTGTCCTAAATAAAGGAACTCAGCGCCCGGCCACGCCTAGGTCGTGAGTGGTTCGAGTAGGGCGGCCGTCGCGGGTTGGTGGAGGTGGCGGGCCCAGTCGAGTGGGGTGGCGTCGAAGCGTTTGTCGCGGAGGTTGGGGTCGGCGCCCAGGTCGAGCAGGCGGCGGGTGAGGGCGACGTCGCCGTGGCCGGCGCTCTGGTGCAGTGCGGTCTCCCAGGCCTCCTCGACGGGCGCGTCGCCGCGGCCGAAGGCGTTGACGTCGAAGCCCAGCTCGGCCAGCAGGCCGACCGTCTCGCCGGATGCGTGGGTGGCGGCCCAGACGACGAGGCCGGGGCGGTCGCGGCGGGCCTCGGCCAGGGCGGCGGGGTGTTCGGCGCGGATCTTGTCCACAGTGGAGCGGTCCGCGCGGAAGGCCGCCGCGATCAGGTCTCGAGCCGGGTCGGCGGCGGGCGGTGGGGCGCCCTGGGCCAGCAGGTAGTCGGCGATCTCGGCGTCGCCGTTGAGGCGGGCCAGCTCGACCGGTGTGCGGCCGTCGCCGGGGCTCCACCTCGGTCCGTCGCCCTCGAACGGTGAGCGGAAGTCGACCCCGTGCTCGACCAGCAGCCGCACCCTGGCGGGCTGGTGGTGTTCGACCGCCCAGCGCAGCAGGACCCGGAGCATCCGCGCGGGGGTGGGCAGCTGGCCGATCCGCTCCTTCCACGGGCCGCCGTCGCCGGTGCCGAGGCCGTACTCGAACAGCAGCTCCAGATGCGAGTCGTCCGGCGCGAACATCCGGTTGTACAAGGCTTGCGCGTCGTTGGGGTCGGCGCCCGCGTCGAGCAGGAGGCGGCCGAGCGCCCGCCAGTGCGGGTGGCGGGGCTGGTGCGGCTCGCCCAGCTCGCCGGCGCCGAAGACGCCGGTCAGCAGCGTGAACGGTGACGGCAGCGCGTCGAAGAGGTAGCCCTCGTCGGGGTCGGCGCCGGCGTCCAGCAGCCGCTGGGCGACCGCGAGCACGCGTTCGGCCGGCACGGTCGGGTCGAACCGCGAGTAGACGAGGTAGAACAGCGGCCGCCAGCCGAACGGGCCGCCGCGCTCGACCGCCCGCCGCGGCCGCTCGGACAGCAGCCGGCCGACGTCGTCGGGGCGGGCGGCGGCCGCGGCGGCCCAGATGTTGGCGTTGGTCAGGTCGGGGTGCTCGGCCAGCATCTGGCGGGCGCGCGCCCAGCGGGCCGGTCCGTCGTCGCGGCTGTACGTCATGCAGGCCAAGCGGCAGAACTCGTCGGCCGGGTCGGTGGCGGGCGCCGCGCCGAGGCCGGTCTCCCAGCCGTGTTCGGCCACGGTCTCCAGGTATCGGGTGAGGCGGGGCCAGCTGGGAAAGCCGTACTCGCGGGCGACGACCGCCTGCGCGGCGCTGAGCCGCAGGGCGCTCGTGTCACCGGGCGGGCCGCCGGGGTGGTCGCGGGCCAGCCTGGCGAGGGCGTCGGGGTCGCCGGCCCGCGCGGCCCGCTGGAGGGCACGGGCCTGCCGGCGGAAGCTGTCGAGGTGGGGACGGTCGGGCATGTCCAGGGTCGGCACGATGGCCTCCTCTCGTCTGCCTGATGTCCGCTCGGTCAGGCCGAAAGGAGAACGATCGTGACGCGCGTGTGCTCACGCCAGGTGGGCTGAGCCCATTTCCGCGGACCGGTGGCTCCCTGGCAGCCAGCCGCCATCCTAACCCAGGTGGCGGGCGGCCCAGGGGGTGACGACGAAGCCTCGCTTCACCGTCAGCAGCTCGACGTTGGCGGTCCAGGACAGGATGCCCTCGATGCCGGCCAGCGTGTGGGTGGTGAACTGGAACAGGTCGTCGTGGGTGGGCAGGATGACCTCGCACATCAGCGACTGCTGCCCGAGGGTGGCGGCCACGTACCGCACGCCGGGCAGCTTGGCGAGCTCGCGGGCGACGCCGTCGAGCCGGGCCGGTGCGACCGACACCCAGAAGAGCACCTCCGCCTCGAAGCCCAGCGCGGCGGCCGGCACCAGCGTGATCACCTGTACGCAGCCGGTGCTGTGCAGGGCCTCGAAGCGGCGCCGCACGGTGCTCTCGCTGACCCCGAGCCGCGCGGAGACGGCCTGGAAGCTGGCCCGGCCGTCTTCGCGCAGCACGTCGACGATCTGCTCCCCCACCGTGTCGATGTGGTCGGGCGCGCAGTCGTGCACGGTCGGCGGGGGGCCGAGCTGGCTGGCATCGGGCAGCAGGTGGCGGCTCCACTCGTGGGTGGACTTGTACACGTGCAGCTCGAGGTCGGCCACGCTCCCCCGCACGCCGGGGATGGCCTGCACGCCGTTGAGCAGCACGGAGTGCAGCCCGGCGTCCTTGGGCACGACGACCTCGGCGACAAGGTCGTAGGCGCCGGTCACCAGCGCGACGAACCGCACCTCGGGGATCGCGGCGAGGGCCTGCGCGGCGCTGAGCTGGGTGCCGGGCGCGCAGTTGATCCGGGTGATCAGCATGTTGGTGGAGCCGAGGAAGACGGCGGCGACCCGGACCAGGCCGGCGGCGAACAGCTGCTGGCCCCGGCGGGCCACGGTGTTGACCGAGACGCCGGTGAGCTGGGCGATGTCGGTCCAGCTGGCCCGTCCGTTGACCTGGAGCGCGGCGACGATGCGCCGGTCGGTCGAGTCGAGGTGCGCGTACATGTCGACGGGCATCATGCCACGCGGGCGAGGAACCGCCGGACCACCGCCTGGAACAGCTCGGGTTCCTCCAGCTGGGGCGAGTGGCCGGACTTTTCGAAGACGACGAGCTCGGCGCCGGGGATCAGCGATGCGATCGTCTCGGCGCACTCGACCGGCGTGATCCAGTCGTGGCGGCCGACGGTGACCAGCGTGGGGCAGGTGATGCCGGGCAGCTTGGCCTTGATGTCGTAGCTCGGCTGGTTGACGGCGAAGGCGAAGTTGTGCGTCTCGTACCGGTACGGGGTGGCCGCCACCCGCTCGCGCACCTTCGCCCAGTCGAGGTCGTGGTCGTAGAGCGGGAGGATCTCGGCCCAGCAGTCGCGCAGGTCGGCGTCGTCGCGGACGGTGCCGGACATGATGCGGTCGAGCTTCTCCCGGTCGACCTTGACGCGCGCCGACGACAGGGCGTTGCGGAGCGCGGCGTCCTGGTTGGAGCTGTCGGCGGCGGTGTCCCGCAGCACGAGGGCGGAGACCCGCGAAGGGTAGTGGATCGCGTACTCCATCGCGACGAAGCCGCCGTACGAGCCGCCGGCCATGACGATCCGCTCGGCGCCGAGCCAGGCGCGCAGACCGTCCACGTCGGACGCCCACTGCTCGTGGGTGAACGGCGGCTTGCCCTCGCTGGTGCCGGAGCCGCGGGCGTCGAAGACCACGACGCGGTACGCGTCCGCGAACGGGCCGAACGACGCCAGGGGCTCGGTGTGCGAGCCGAGTCCGGGTGCTCCATGGTGGACGATCATCGTGGGCTTGCCAGGCCCGTCGCCGAGCACCTCCACGGTGAGGCGGTTTCCGTTGATCTCGACGTGCATGTCAGGCTCCGATCACGATGTCGGCCAGGTCGCGCGGGTACCCGGTGAGCCGCCGCGGCCCCTCGTCGGTCACGAGCACGGTGTCCGAGATGCGGTAGCCGGCGTGGCCCGGCACGTACAGGCCGGGCTCGCTGGAGAGCACCATGCCCGGCGCGAGCACGGTGTCGTCGCCGTCGGCCACCCACGGCGGCTCGTGGAAGCCCAGCCCGATGCCGTGTCCCTGCCGGTGCCGCAGGTACTCGGCGAAGCCGGCGCGGCGGATCACGTCGAGGCAGGCGCGGTTGGCGTCGGCGCAGCGGGTGCCGGGGCGCAGTGCCTCGGTGCCGACGTGCTGCGCCTCGCGGACCACGCTGTAGTAGTGGCGCTGCTCCGGCGCCGGCTCGCCGAGCAGGAACGTGCGCTCGCTCTCCACGAACCGACCGCCGACCGCGCACCCCAGCGACAGCATGAACGGCTCGCCGCGGCGGAGCCGGTCGCCGCCGGGCAGCCGGTGCGGCTGGGCCGAGTTGGGTCCACTGTAGACGAGGCCGCCGGTGAGCATCGGCACGACGACGACGTCCTCGTGTTCGGCGTACATGAGCTGGGCGCCGAAGCGGGTCACGTGCGCGGCCAGCTCCGCCTCGGTGGGCAGGTCGTCCTTCGCCTCGCCGACCAGGCGGACGCCCTCGGCCACCATGGCGTCGGCGATCCGGGCCGCCTCGACGTGCAGCGCGATCTCCTCCGGCGTCTTGCGCAGCCGGCGCGCACCGACCAGGTCGCTGACCGTCCACCGGGTATCCGCGAACTCCGACGCCAGCGCCTGTACCCGGGCATACGACGTCGACGGCGCGTGCGCCGCGCGGCGGGGCTGGGCGCCCACGGCGTCGCGGAGCACCGCGAAGGGTGACCGTTCGCCAGGAAACTCGGGGTAGACGGCGAGCGTGGCGCTGGCCTGCTGGTCGGCCGCGTACTCGCGTTCGAGGTCGGGCACGAGCAGCAGCACCTCGCCCTCGCGCGGCACGTACGCGGCGACCGGGCGCTCGTTGGGAAAGTGCGCGAAGCCGGTCACGTAGGCCACGTCGAGCGGGTCGTCGAGCACCAGCGCGTCGAGGCCGGCGGCGTCGAGGTCGGCGCGCAGTCCAGTGTGGAGGTCGGCGTAGAAGGCCGGGGCCAGTCGCATGCGGGTCACCTCGTACGCGGGTTGCTGGCGTCGTTGTAGGCCACCGCGACGAGCGTGGCCGAGACGACGAGCAGCAGGATGGCCAAGGACGGGAAGAGCGTGGTCCACCACGCGGTCGCCAGGGAGCCGGACCGCTGCGCGTTGTGCAGGATCGCCCCCCACGACCAGCTGTCCGGGTCGCCGAGGCCGAGAAACGACAGGCCCGCTTCGGAGAGCACGGCGCGCGAGGTGGTCAGGACGACGGAGACGGCGACCACCGGCGCGACGCCCGGCAGCACGTGCTTGCGGATGATCCACAGGTGCGAGCCGCCGAGCGCGTGGGAGGCCGAGACGTACGGCAGGGGCACGACCGCGAGGCCCTGCGAGCGCACGACCCGGGCCACCTCCGGCCAGCTGAACGCGGCGATGACCACGACGAGCGTGGGCACGCTCGGGCCGGCGAGCGCGGCGACGAGGATCATCAGCGGCAGCACCGGCAGCGAGAGGGACAGGTCGACGACCACGCCGAGGGCGGCGTCGGCCCGCTTGAAGTAGGCGGCCGCGACGCCGACGACGACGCCGACGACGATGGCCAGCAGGCTTGCCGCCAGGCCGACCACGATGCTCACCCGGGTGCCCCACACCACCTGGGCGAACACGTCGCGGCCCAGGTCGTCGGTGCCGAACCAGTGTGCGCCGCCGGGCGGGGCGAGCACGTCCTCGCCGTACCCGCTGGGGTAGTCGGCGATCAGCGGCGCGGCCACCGCGACGAGGCCCATGAGCAGCAGCACGGCCACGGCGGCCGGGCCGAGCGGGTTGCGCCGGAAGGCCTCGAACGTGAGCCGGCCGGGCGACTCGGTGACGGTCTCGCCGGGCGCCGCCGCGCGGCGACCGGTCGGGCGCCGGAGAAGGGTCATGACGCCCGCACCCGGGGGTCGAGCACGCCGTACGCGATGTCGGTGAGCAGGTTGGCGACGATCACGGTGAACGCGAGCATGATGAACGCGCCCTGGAGCACGGGAAAGTCGAGCTGCGCGACCGCGTCGTAGATGGCCCGGCCGACGCCGGGGTACGCGTAGATCGACTCGGTGAGCACCGCGCCGCCGACCAGGAAACCGAGCTGTAGCCCCACCAGCGTGGTGGTGGGCAGCAGCGCGTTGCGCAACGCGTGCCGCCACACCACCCGCCGGTTGGGCAGGCCCTTGGCGCGGGCCAGCCGGCAGTAGTCCTCGCCCAGCGCCTCGATGAGCGTGCTGCGCAGGGTCAGCACGTACGAGCCGAGCTGCACCAGCACGAGCGACAGGCAGGGCAGCACGAGGTGCTTGGCGATGCTGGCGTACGCGGCCAGGCCGTAGACGTCGTCGTCCATCGCGCCGCCGATCGGCAGCCAGCCCAGTCGCACACCGAAGAGGTACAGCAGGAACACGCCGATGCTCGGCACGAACAGCGACTGGCCGGTGATCCCGCCGACCTGGATGAGCCGGTCGAGCAGGCCCTTGGCCCGGGTGGCGGCGAGCACCCCGAGCGGGATGCCCACCACCACCGTGACCAGCAGCGACGACCCGGCCAGCAGCATCGTCCAGGGCAACCGTTCGAGCAGGATGTCGAGCACCGGCTGGTTCTGCCGGAACGAGACACCGAGGTTGCCCTGGGCGAGCTGGGTCAGGAAGTGCCAATACTGCACGGGCAGCGACTTGTCCAGGCCGTAGTCGCGCAGCAGTTCGTCGTACAGCTCCTCGGTCATCGTCGGGTCGGCGACGGCCAGCGCCGGGTCGCCGGGCAGCAACCGCAGCAGCAGGAACGTCACGGTCGCCGCGAACCACAGGGTCAGCAGCCCGCGCAGCAGGCGGCGGACCAGAAACCGGGTGCTGCCGCCCATGCCTAGCCCTTCTTGGCCTGGGCGATCGACTGCGGGTTGACGATGGACAGCAGCTCGCTGGGCTGGGTCAGGAAGTTCGACCACTGCGCGGAGTGCGCGATGGTGAACTCCTCGACGTATAGCACGTTGTCGTACACCTTGTCGGTGATCATCTTGGCGGCCTGCTGGATGATCGGCTTCTGGTCGGCCTGGTCGAGCTGGGCCCGCGCCTGGTCGATCAGCTTGTCCAGCTCCGGGTCGCACGCGTTCGCGTAGTTGATGAAGCCCTTGCACTTGAACGCGAGCGCGAGGTTGGCCGGCGGATTGTCCATGATCGCCCACGAGCCGGCGTAGATGTCGTAGTCGCGCTCCTGGTACTTGGCGACGTAGGTGTTGCGCTCCAGGCCCTCCAGCTTGATGTCGACGCCGGCCTGCTTGGCCGAGTCGCGCACGAGCTGGGCCCACTTGGCGATGTTCGGGTCGGCCTGGTCGTAGATCATGCGGAAGCTGAGGCCGTCGAAGAGCCCGTCGCCGTTGCCGTCCTTGAAGCCGGCGCCGGTGAGCAGCTGCTTCGCCTTGGCGGTGTCGTACGTGTACTCCTTGGCGCTCGTGTCCTGCCACTGCTTGAGCGTCGGCGTGAGCACCGAGGAGTTGGACGAGACGGCCGAGCCTTGCAACGCCACCCGCCGGATCGCCTCGTAGTCGACCGCGGCCGCCAAGGCCTGCCGCACCTCGAGCCGGTCCAGTGGCTTGCGCTGCACGTTGTACTGCATGTGCGCCCAACCGAGCGATGGCACCTTCACAGTCTTGATCTTGTCATTGCCCTCGAGCGTCTTGGCCAGCGCGGGCGGCACGGCGTTGGCGATCAGGTCGATCTCGCCGTTGCGCAGCGCGAGCGCCTCGGTGTTGACGTCCGGGAAGACCCGGAAGACGACCTCCTCCGCGGTGGGCTTGCCGCCGTCGACCAGCGGGTACGAGTCGACCCGCTTGAGCACGTACCGCTGGCCGCGCTCGACGGTCTCCAGCTTGTACGGCCCGGCGGAGACCCAGTCGCTGTCGTTGGCGAACTTCTGCACGCTCGGCGCCTTCTCGAAAACGTGTTTCGGCACCACTGGCATCCAGAACCCGACGTTGTCGAGGAACGTGCCGTCCGGCTGCGAGAGGTGGAACTCGATCTCGGTCGGCGACACCGCGGTGGCGTCGGTGTACGCGGGGATCAGGCCGGCCACGACGCCGATCTTCTCCTTGGCCACCGCGTCGATCGTGAAGATCACGTCGTCGGCGGTCACCTTCGTGCCGTCGCTCCAGGTGAAGTCGTCGCGCAGCGTCACCTTGGCCGTCTTGCCGCCGTCCGCGTACTCCCACTTCGTCGCGAGGTACGGCGTCCGCTTGCCCTCCATGTCCATGCTCATCAGGCGCGGGTACATGAGGTTGGTGACCCAGGTGTCGGTGCGGCTGTTGCCGACCAGGGGGTTGTAGTTGACCACGTCGGCCGTGGTGCCGATGGTGAGCCGGCCCGAGCCGCCACCGCTGTCGGAGGAGTCGCTGTCCGGGTTGCTCGGCGAGCAACCGGCCGCGACGAGTGCTATCGAGGCGATGCCCACGAGGATGCGTCGCATTAGTGCCAGACCTCCGCAAGGACGCGCATGATGTTGCCCCCCAGGACCTTGACGATCTCGTCGTCCGAGTAGCCCCGGCCGACCAGCCAGGACGTGATGTTCCAGTAGCACTCGGCCGGGTTTTCCAGGCCGTCCACGTAGGACACCCGCGGGTGCTCGACGTGCCCGTGCGCCTCGGCGATGGACAGGTGCGCGGCGAACGCGTCGTGCAGGCCGACGTGGTCGCCGAAGAGGGTGTCTGGCCCGAAGGCCACGTGGTCGATCCCGACCAGATCCACGCAGTACGTGAAGTGGTCCATGACCGACTCGAGAGTGTGTCGCGGGTGGGCGGGCGAGAGCGTCGTGTGCGGTGCCGCCTCGATGCCGATGACCCCGCCCCGCTCGGCGCAGGCGCGGATCACCTCGTCGGGCTTCATGCGGTTGGTCGGCCACACCGCGCGGGCGCCGGCGTGGGTGATGAAGATCGGCTTCGTGGAGTGCCGGATCGTGTCGAGCGAGGTCCGGTCGCCGGAGTGCGAGACGTCGATGGCGATGCCCAGCTTGTTCATCCGGCGCACGGCCCGCTCGCCGAAGTAGGTCAGCCCGCCGTCGCCGCGCTCCTTCAGGCCGCTGCCGAGCGTGTTGGCCTCGCTGTAGGCGATGCCCATCTGCCGGACCCCGAACCCGTACAGGATGTCGAGCCGGTCCACCTCGTTTTCGATCATGGTGGCGGCCTCGGTGGCGACGACCAGCCCGACCCGGCCGCTCGCGTGCGCGTCGGTGATGTCGGCCAGCCGCTCGACCTTGACCAGGTAGTCCTGGTGCGCGACGTCGGACAGGCGGGTGCCGACGTCGGCGATGACGTCGCTCCACTTCCAGCCCATCTGGCTGGTGACGCAGCAGGTGCCGTCCATGAAGTTGTCGAAGACGGCGGTCATCCCGGAGCGCGCCAGCCCCTCGTAGCCGGTGTGGTGGCGCGCGGTCCGGTTGTACTCGACGGTCTCCCCGATGTCCTCCGGGAAGACCGAGGGGTGGTCGTGCAGCGAGATGACGATGTTGTCGGTGAGCAGCCGCCGCACCCGGTCGCGCTGGTCGCCGGTCAGCGCCGTCCCCTGGTAGGCGGGCACCCGGCCGAGCTCGGGCGCGAGCTTGAACTCACGGTAGTCGGACCCGGCCTCGAGGTAGCTGTAGGACCGGTAGCCGGTGTAGCGGGCGGCAGGATCCAGCACGCCGGGCTCCTTTCATGATTCACAACTAGCCCGACGGTGCCAGTATCAGTCAGTCGACGTCAAGTCCGTGAGGAAATCCGTCCATCACGGTGTCGTAACGACAGAATCCGTTAGGTTGTCGAGGCCGCGTAGATCGCGGCGACTGAAGCCTCCAGGATCCGGTCGAACTCCTCGTCGCTCTCCTGCCGCCGCAACCCCTCGGTGAGCGCCCGGGAGAAACTCGCGACGAGCCCGTGGTTGCGTGCCAGCCGCTCGGTGGCCTCGTCCCGCGAGTAGCCGCCGGACAGCGCGACAACGCGCAGCACCTTCGGATGCCGGATCAGATTGGCGTAGAGGTCGTCTTCGCTGGGGATGGTGAGCTTGAGCATCACCCGCCGCCCGTCCGGCACGCCGGACAGCCGTTCCGCGATGCCCTGCTCGAGCAGCCGCTCAGCCTCCGCCTTGTCGTCGCTGTTGATGTCGACCTCGGGCTCCAGGATCGGCACGAGCCCGGCGTCCAGGATCCGTCGGCCGTACATGAACTGCTGATCCAGCACGGCGGCGATGCCGTCGGGGTCGGCGCGCGCGATGAACGACCGCATCTTCGTGCCGAACACCCCCGCCTGGACCGCGCGCTCCAGCAGCCCGTCGAGCTTCGTGAACGGCTTCATCAGCCGCACCCCGTCCGCCTCGGGCGCGAGACCCTCGTCGACCTTGACGAACGGCACCACGTTCTTGTGCTCCCACAGGTACCGCGGGCTCGGCACGCCGGCCACGTCACGGTCCATCGTCTGCTCGAACAGGATCGCGCCGAGAATCCGGTCACCGCCGAACGCCGGCGCGGTGATGATCCGGCTGCGAAACTCGTGCATCAGGTCGAACATCTTCTGCTTGTCGCCGGCATAGGCCGACTCGGGCACGCCGTAGTGCTCCAGCGCCTTCGGCGTGCTGCCACCACTCTGGTCGAGCGCTGCGACGAAGCCCGCGTCATGGGCCACCTTGTGCAACTGCGCCTCGTTCATGGGACACCCCCTTTTCCTCGCGTCATACCCACAGACCGGGTCGGGCACCGCGTGATGCTTAGCCCAAAACCCAGGCCCACCGCTGTTGATCAGGGAGTTGATGTCACGACACACCGACCGACACGCCCACCAACTCCCTGATCAACTCCGGCCACCGCCCTTCCGCGGCGAAGGGTCCACAGCGCACCGTCGAGCCCATCCGAGCAGCAGGCGCGCCAAGCCCGACCCGACAGCGGAGCTAAAGCCCGCGGAAGCAAGACGCGCCACCACCCACCCACGTGGGCAAATAGGCTTCGAAAGTTTCGACCGCGGAAAGAGCGAGACCAGGCGGTTGACGCACGACGGCGATCGACCATAGTTTATGCCTGCCTCCGGAAAACTATCGGAAGGAAGGCACATGAAACTACGCGCCGCGCTCGCCTGCCTGGCGGTCTCCGCCACCATCGTGTCGTTCGCGCCTGGGTCCGCGGCGGCACAAGACACCGGGGACACGATCAGCTTCCGGCAGCGACTCCAGTCGATCGACGGGCTGGGCTTCGCGGCGGCGTTTCAGCGGGCGACGCTCCTGCGCGGGGATCGGGGCCTCTCCCCCGAGAGCACGCAGGCGGTGCTCGACCTGCTCTTCGACCAGCGGACCGGCGCGGGCGCGTCGATCGTGCGGATCGGCATCGGGTCGTCGACGGACGACGTCTACGACCACATGAAGACGATCGAGCCTACCGACCCGGGCGGGCCGGACGCGAAGCCCACCTACGTGTGGGACGGCGACGACGGCGCGCAGGTGTGGTTCAGCAAGCAGGCGCAGCGGTATGGCGTCAAGCGTTTCTTCGCCGACGCGTGGAGCGCGCCGGGCTTCATGAAGACCAACGGCACCGACGTGCAGGGCGGCGAGCTCTGCGGTGTGCCGGGCACGGCCTGCGCCAGCGGTGACTGGCGCCAGGCTTACGCCAACTACCTCGTGCGGTATCTGCGCTTCTACCGCCAGGAAGGCATCCGTATCACGGACGTGGGCTTCACCAACGAGCCCGACTGGACCGCGTCCTACGCCTCGATGCGCTTCACGCCCGCGCAGGCCGCCGACTTCGTCAAGGTGCTCGGGCCGACGCTGCGCCGCAGCGGGCTGCGCACCGAGCTGGTGTGCTGCGACTCGTTCGGGTGGAGCCAACAGGCGGCGTACACGGCCGCGATCGAGGCCGACCCGGCCGCCGCGCGGGAGGTCGCCACGCACACCGGGCACATGTACGCCAGCCGGCCCACCGCGCCGCTGCCCACCGGCAAGCCGACCTGGATGACCGAGTGGAACCCGAGCGGCACCACCTGGAACGAGGCCTGGGACGACGGCACCACCCACGCCGGCTTCGCCGTCGCGGAGAGCATCCACCAGACGTTCGCCGAAGCCAACGCCAACGCCTACGTCTACTGGGTCGCGATGTCGCTCGGTGCCACGCGGGCGTTCATCCAGCTGCCAAACTCGGGCGACGGCTACCGGGTCTCCAAGCGCCTGTGGGCCTTCGCCGCGTACTCGCGCTTCATCCGGCCCGGCGCGGTGCGGGTGACCACCCAGGTGGCCGACCCGCTGGTGAAGGCGACCGCCTTCCGCAACCGCGACGGCTCGATGACCGTGCAGCTGCTCAACACCGGCACGGCTACGGCCAGCACCACGTTCAAGACGGACACGCTCGTCAAGCGCACCACCACGTACCTGACGGACGAAACCCACTCGCTGGAACGCGTCGCCGACACCCGCTCGCACGGCACCCGGCGCATCCCGGTGCTGCTGCCGGCCCGGTCGCTGACCACGCTCGTGCTCAGGTAGAGCCCGCGTCAGGATCCGCACGCAACCTTCACCGTCCTATCACCAACGCCCCCGGCGGCGGCCGTACGGTCCCGAGCATGCCGCTGACGCTGCCCACCCATCCGATCGCCGTCGTGCCCCTGAAGCTGTGGCGGCCGCGGTGGTTCGACGGCGTGGGCCTCGTCATCGGGGCGGTCGCGCCCGACATCGCTTACGCCGCCGACGGATACGGCGTGACCATCCACAGTCACGCCTGGCACGCTCCACTGTGGTGGGCGGCGCCGATCACGCTGGTGGGCGGGCGGCTCGTGCGCTGGACGGCGCCGGTCGTGGCCGCACACCTGCCCGCCGGCGGGCGGCTGGCGCTGCGCGACTACGGCGTGCTCGGCACGGTGCGCCATCCATGGTGGATCACGGCGATCTCGGCCGTACTGGGCGCGCTGAGCCACATCGTGTGGGACGCGTTCACCCATCCCTATGTGGACGGTGGCCGGCTCCTGTTTCCCTGGCTGCACGCTCGGGTGGCGCCGGGGCTGCCGTGGTGGGAGCTGCTCGTGCGGGTGTCCGACCTCGTCGGCTTCGCGGTGGGGCTGGCGCTGATGCTGCACCTCGGCGGGGCGCGGCTGCTGCGCCGCTGGCACGGACCGCCCCCGCCGGCACCGCGCCGGCCGTTCGCCTTCTGGGCGGCGGCGTCCACAGTGGTCGCCGCAGGGCTGGCGTTGCTGCCGTTCCAACCCGCCCGCCTGCTGCCGGACCAGGCCATCCGGTGTCTCGTGATCGCCTGCCTCGCCCTGCTCGCCGGCACCCTGGCCGTGCGCCTCACCACCGTCCGCACCCCGCAAGGATCCGAGTGGGGCTAGGGACTTCTACTCGCTCTGCGGAGGCTTGGCCGACCCCTACCTCTGCCGTCCTGACGCAGCGTAACCAGCAAGGGGTAACCGCGACCAACCGCCAAGGGTGAGGCCGCGGGAGCAGCGATCTGGACCACGACGGACATCGCTGTAGCTCAAATCCTCGTCCTAAAGGGACTTGGAGGCAAGCCGCCTTGACTCCAAAAGGTCTCTAGAGACCTTTCGGCGTCAGGGTCGCCGCCCGTCGTGGCGTTGCTTCGAGGCAGATTTGCCCACGTCCGCGTCAGCTGCGGACCGTATGCTCCCGCGGGCACCGCTCCCGGCCGGCGGCTCGCAGCGCTCG